>NZ_JABWQX020000001.1:650000-1268210 GCF_014268655.2 Pseudomonas marvdashtae | reverse complement strand
GGGCAGGATCAGGAGGTTCGCGCCGTTGCCCCAGCGGGGGCTGCAATTTTGGTGGGAGCGACCGGCGCCGGAACCTTGCCAGGCGTCACTACCGGTGCGGCAGGCGGCGTCGCTGGCGGTGTCGTCGGCTGTGGCGTCGGAGCTTGAGTCGCCGCCACACGCGCCAGCTGCACAACCACGCGCCGGTTCTTGGCTCGATTGGCGGCGTTGGTATTAGGCACGAGGGGATAACGCTCACCGTGGAAACGTACGGTGAATTGGGATTCCTGGAAACCGTTGGCCTTGAAGAAATCCATGACGGCCAGTGCACGGCGGCGCGACAATTCACGATTGGTCAAACGGTTGCCACTGTTGTCGGAATGGCCGTCGAGTTCGACATGATTGACGCTCGGATCAGCCTTGATGAAGTCGAGCATGACCTGCAACTGCGCCTTGGCTTGGGCGTCGAGCTCGATCCCCTCGCCGGGAAAGCCGATCTGGGTTTGCTTGATCTGCTCGAAATTCTTCGGTAACAGTTTCGCTACACAGCCTTGATAATCGCTGAAAGCCTTGTTGAAACGCACAGGCAACAAGCGGACCTCCGATACCCGGCCGTCCTCGGTATTGCGTCGGACCACAGGGCTACGACCCTCCATTAGCCCGCTGATCAGACGGCCCGCCTGTACCTGGGAGCTGTCGAACAGCACATCGCCGCTGCCGATCCTGACCGAGCCCAGATTGATGTCACCTCGCCCGGGCTGCCAAGGCGCCGCAGCCGCCAGCAACGTCGCGGAGCCGCCACCCATCATCGGGTTATAGGCCTTGAGCCGGAACGTGGCCTGCTCGCCTGCCCGGCGCACGAACTCGCCGCTACCGAAATCGGTGATCGGCTGGCTCAGCCGGCACTCGAACTTGTCGCCTTCGACCGTCCACTCGATGCTCTCCAGACGGGTCTGGAAAGTGAGCGCCATCGCGGGAAGGCTGGCAAACACACTGAGCAAGGCTAGATAACGCTGGCGCACGGGAGGCTCCACTGGCATTTATACGGAAATCGAAAAACACGTGGCATGACGCCTATCCGAGACACCGCACGGAATCGTGGCACACCTGAAGGGGCTATCGGTCACTTGCGGCAAAACTTGATAGCGGGTGCCCGGATCGGTCTTTTCCGGTAGCATTCCCCAGAGTTTGACCCGCCTGGAAGCCCCCCAATGTCCGACCGCCTGACCCTGCTGCGTCCCGACGACTGGCATATTCATCTTCGCGATGGTGCTGTGTTGACCCATACCGTCGCCGATGTCGCGCGCACCTTCGGGCGCGCAATCATCATGCCTAACCTGGTTCCGCCCGTGCGTAACGCTGTCGAGGCTGATGGCTATCGCCAGCGCATCCTCGCCGCGCGCCCGGCTGGCAGCCGCTTCGAGCCACTGATGGTGCTTTACCTCACCGACCGCACCCAGCCCGAGGAAATACGCGAGGCCAAGGCCAGTGGTTTCGTCCACGCGGCCAAGTTGTACCCGGCCGGCGCCACCACCAACTCGGATTCCGGCGTCACTGGCATCGACAAGATTTTCCCGGCGCTGGAAGCCATGGCCGAAGTCGGGATGCCCCTTCTGATCCACGGTGAAGTCACTCGCAGCGATGTCGATGTGTTCGACCGCGAGAAAATCTTCATCGACGAGCATATGCGTCGCGTCGTGGAGCGTTTCCCGACGCTCAAGGTGGTCTTCGAGCACATCACCACCGGCGATGCCGTGCAGTTCGTCAACGAAGCCCCGGCCAATGTCGGCGCCACGATCACTGCGCATCACCTGCTATACAACCGCAACCACATGCTGGTGGGCGGGATCCGGCCGCACTTCTATTGCCTGCCGATCCTCAAGCGCAACACCCATCAGGAAGCCTTGCTCGACGCCGCCACCAGCGGCAGCGCCAAGTTTTTCCTCGGCACGGACTCGGCGCCCCACGCCCGCCACGCCAAGGAAGCCGCTTGCGGTTGCGCCGGGTGCTATACCGCCTACGCCGCCATCGAGATGTACGCCGAGGCGTTCGAGCAGCGCAACGCGCTGGACAAGCTCGAAGGTTTCGCCAGCTTGCACGGCCCGCGTTTCTACGGCCTACCGGTGAACACCGATCGTATTACCCTGGTCCGCGACGAGTGGACCGCCCCCGCCAGCCTGCCCTTTGGCGAGCTGACTGTCATCCCGCTGCGCGCCGGTGAAAAACTGCGCTGGCGCCTGCTGGAGGAAAACGCGTGAGTGAAGATCATTTCGACGACGAACTGGACGGCAATGCTGGTTCCGGAGGCGCTCGCCATCCCATGGCCGCTCGTTTCCGGGGCTATCTGCCGGTGGTGGTCGACGTAGAAACCGGCGGCTTCAACTCCGCCACCGATGCGCTGCTGGAAATCGCCGCGACGACCATTGGCATGGACGAAAAAGGCTTTGTGTTCCCTGACCACACCTATTTCTTCCGCGTCGAACCGTTCGAAGGCGCCAACGTCGAAGCCGCCGCGCTGGAGTTCACTGGGATCAAGCTCGACCACCCGCTGCGCATGGCGGTCAGCGAGGAAACCGCGCTGACCGACATCTTCCGTGGCGTGCGCAAGGCGCTGAAAGCCAACGGTTGCAAGCGTGCGATCCTGGTGGGGCACAACAGCAGCTTTGACTTGGGCTTTCTCAATGCCGCCGTTGCGCGGCTGGACATGAAGCGCAACCCATTCCACCCGTTTTCCAGCTTCGACACGGCGACCCTGGCCGGCCTGGCGTACGGCCAGACTGTCTTGGCCAAGGCCTGTCAGGCAGCCGACATCGATTTCGATGGCCGTGAGGCCCACTCGGCCCGCTACGACACCGAGAAGACCGCCGAGCTGTTCTGCGGCATCGTCAACCGCTGGAAAGAGATGGGTGGCTGGCAGGACTTCGACGACTGACGTAGAGCTAGGTTTAGCTCTTTGTGGCGAGGGGATTTAGCGAAACGTCGCACCGCCCCGCTGGGTCGCGAAGCGGCCCCAAACCTGCCAACCGGGAGGACTGCTGCGCAGTCCAACGGGGATAAATCCCCTCGCCACAGTACGTATTCAGCCGCCCATAAAAAAACCGGCCCATCAAGGGCCGGTTTTTTTATGCCGCGTGCGCTTACAGCTTGTCGCTGTGCTCGCCCAGATAGGCGGCTACGCCTTCAGGGGACGCGGTCATGCCCTTGTCGCCTTTTTTCCAGTTGGCTGGGCAGACTTCGCCGTGTTCTTCGTGGAATTGCAGGGCGTCGACCAGACGGATCAGCTCTTCCATGTTACGGCCCAGCGGCAGATCGTTGATGATCTGCGAACGAACCACGCCTTTGTCATCGATCAGGAACGCGCCACGGAAGGCCACGCCGCCTTCCGACTCAACGTCGTAGGCCTTGGCGATTTCGTGCTTCATGTCGGCAGCCATGGTGTACTTCACTTGGCCGATCCCGCCATTGTTGATCGGGGTGTTGCGCCAGGCGTTGTGGGTGAAGTGCGAGTCAATCGAAACAGCGACCACTTCAACGTTGCGCGCCTTGAAATCGTCCATGCGGTGATCCAGTGCGATCAGCTCGGATGGGCAGACGAAGGTGAAGTCCAGCGGGTAGAAAAACACCAGGCCGTATTTGCCTTTGATGGCCGAGGACAGGGTGAAGCTGTCGACGATTTCGCCGTTGCCGAGGACGGCAGGAACGGTGAAGTCCGGGGCTTGTTTGCCTACGAGTACGCTCATTGGATATCTCCTGGTGTAGTAACGTGAAAACAGAGTTCGTGCCAGCCTGCCACCCTCAGGCGACAGCCCTGTGACACGAACCCGCTTTGCAAGGACCGACCATCATACACCGCGCATTTGGACTGTCCTCAACGGTTTTTCAGTCACCTCGAAAATCCGTGGCACTTAACGGCGTGTCAACACCAAACCGTTCGTCAGCCTGGGGCCATTGTGACCAAAGAGGTTTAGAAACCACTTTGACAATCATTCTCGTTAACATTAAGATCCGTCTCAATTGAGTCACAACCAGCGACGGTTCTCACTTATGTATGTATGCCTCTGCACCGGCGTCACCGACGGACAAATCCGCGAAGCGATCTATGAAGGTTGCTGCAGCTACCGCGAAGTCCGCCAGGCCACCGGCGTAGCCAGCCAATGCGGTAAATGCGCCTGCCTTGCCAAGGAAGTGGTGCGTGAAACCCTCGCCAAAGTGCAGACCGCCCAGGCCTCGATCCCTTATCCGGTAGAATTTACTGCCGCATAAATCCAGCTTTTTGAAGAACCGGACTCAATGTCCGGTTTTTTTATGCCTGTAAATCAATTGCTTAGCTTCCAGACGCGGAACACAAACATTCTTATTCCGATTAATTTTCATTTATTATTCAATAACTTAGGTTTGACACTCGCAAATGCGCGGCTCAAACTCTGCCTTATACACAGCTATTACAGGGCAGGCCCTCACCATGAAAGGCGACATCACAGTCATCCAGCATCTCAACAAGATCCTCGCCAATGAGCTGGTCGCGATCAATCAATACTTCCTGCACGCACGCATGTATGAAGATTGGGGCCTGAACAAGCTGGGCAAGCACGAGTACCACGAATCCATCGACGAGATGAAACACGCGGACAAGCTGATCAAGCGCATCCTGTTCCTCGAAGGCCTGCCGAACGTCCAGGACTTGGGCAAGCTGCACATCGGTGAACACACCCGCGAAATGCTTGAGTGCGACCTGCGCATCGAACGCACCGGCCACGCCGACCTGAAAGCCGCCATCGCCCATTGCGAAACCGTCGGCGACTTCGGCAGCCGCGAACTGCTCGAGGACATTCTCGAATCCGAAGAAGAACACATCGACTGGCTGGAAACCCAGTTGGGCCTGATCGACAAGATCGGTCTTGAGAACTACCTGCAATCGCAGATGGGCGAAGAATAAGCTTCGCCGAAAGCACGCCACAAAAAAGCCCCGCCCTCTTTCGAGGAGCGGGGCTTTTTGTTGCCTGGATTTCCAGGCTCACTTAAATCCTGTGGATCAAGCTTCGGTCTTGTTCGCCGCTGCCGCTTCTACAGCAGCCTTGATCGTGGACTGCAACGAACCGTCAGCCGCCATCTCGGTCATGATGTCGCTGCCGCCGACCAGTTCACCGCCAACCCACAATTGTGGGAAGGTTGGCCAGTTGGCGTACTTGGGCAGGTTGGCGCGGATTTCCGGGTTCTGCAGGATGTCCACGTAGGCAAACTTCTCGCCACACGCCATCACCGCCTGGGCAGCCTTGGCCGAGAAGCCGCACTGAGGCGCATTCGGCGAGCCTTTCATGTAGAGCAGGATGGTGTTGTTGGCAATCTGGTCTTTGATCGTTTCGATGATATCCACGGAGCACCTCGGCTTAAACTTTGCGACTTCAGATGTCGACACGGTGGCGCATTGTAACGGAAAGCCGAGCTCCCTGCTCGGTCCGCCCCAGAGACAATTCTACGCAGCCGCCACCTTCACCGGAACCCCGTTAAGCGCCGCGTTGCCGGACAATTCATCGAGTTGGCATTCATCGGTCAAGTCATTGGCACTGGAACCCGGCTGCGCGCTAGCAATGGTCATCTGCACACCCGGACGGGCATGGCCCCAGCCATGAGGAAGACTGACCACGCCTTTCATCATGTCCAGGCTGCCCTGCACCTCCACTTCGATCAACCCTACTCGCGAACTGACCTTGACCCGCTGCCCATCGACAAGACCCCGGCTCGCCAGGTCATCGGGATGCATCAGCAACTGATGCCGCGGCTTGCCTTTCACCAGCCGATGAAAGTTATGCATCCACGAATTGTTGCTGCGCACATGGCGACGGCCAATCATCAGCAGCTCATCCACCGCCGGCGCTCGCAACGCGGCGAAGCGCGCCAGGTCGGCGAGGATCACCGCGGGCGCGGCCTGCACCCGACCATTTTCAGTTTTCAGCCTTGCGCTGAGATTGGGTTTGAGCGCACCGAGGTCAATGCCGTGAGGATGATCAAACAGGGTCGCCAGAGACAGCTTGTGCGGCGATGCATCCCCATACGCACCTGCCCGCAGGCCGAAATCGATCATCTGTGCCGGCGGCATGGTCGGCTTGAGTTCCTTGCCGGTCCGGGCCGCAAAGGCTTTGGCCAGGCCGACGAAGATTTCCCAGTCATGCAGCGCCCCCTCAGGCTTGGGCAGGATCGCCCGGTTGAAACGGCTGACGTTGCGCACCGCGAACAGATTGAATGTGGTGTCGTAGTGATCGTTTTCCAGGGCTGAGGTCGACGGCAGGATCAGGTCGGCATAGCGAGTGGTCTCGTTGATGTACAGATCGATACTGACCATGAACTCAAGGCCATCCAGCGCCTGCTCCAGCTGCCGTCCGTTGGGCGTGGACAGCACCGGATTACCCGCCACGGTGACCAGCGCACGGATCTGCCCTTCGCCCTCGGTGAGCATTTCTTCGGCGAGGGCCGACACCGGCAGCTCGCCTGCGTATTCGGGACGCCCGGAAACCCGACTTTGCCAGCGATTGAAGTGCCCGCCCGAGGTGGTCGCCACCAGATCCACCGCCGGCTCGGTGCACAGCGCCCCGCCCACTCGGTCCAGATTGCCGGTCACCAGATTGATCAGCTGGATCAGCCAGTGGCACAGCGTGCCGAAAGCCTGGGTCGACACGCCCATCCGCCCGTAGCACACCGCTGACGGCGCGGCAGCGAAATCACGGGCCAGTTGACGGATCTGCGCCGCCGGAATCGCACAAAGCGGGCTCATTGCCTCCGCGGTAAAGCTTGCAACGACCTGGCGCACCTCTTCGAGGCCATCCACCGGCAAATGACCGTCACGAGCCAGGCCTTCGCTGAAGAGCGTGTTGAGCAAGCCAAACAGCAACGCAGCATCACCACCGGGGCGTACGAAGACATGCTGGTCGGCAATGGCCGCGGTCTCGCTGCGCCGTGGATCAACGACCACCACCTTGCCGCCCCGGGCCTGGATCGCCTTGAGGCGCTTCTCCACGTCCGGCACGGTCATGATGCTGCCATTGGAGGCCAGGGGATTGCCCCCCAGGATCAGCATGAAGTCGGTGTGGTCAATGTCCGGAATTGGCAATAAGAGGCCGTGGCCGTACATCAAGTGGCTGGTCAGGTGATGGGGCAGTTGATCCACCGAGGTCGCCGAGAAGCGGCTACGGGTTTTCAGCAGACCGAGGAAATAGTTGCTGTGGGTCATCAGCCCATAGTTATGCACGCTGGGGTTGCCCTGATAAACGCCCACCGCGTTCTGACCGTGGCGTTCCTGGATGCTTGCCAGGCGTTCGGCCACCAACGCGAACGCATCCTCCCAGGCGATGGGTTGCCATTCGCTGCCCATCCGCCGCATGGGCTGGCGCAACCGGTCCGGATCGTTCTGGATATCCTGCAGCGCGACTGCCTTTGGGCAGATGTGCCCACGGCTGAAACTGTCCAGCGGATCACCTTTGATCGAGGTTATCGCCAGGCCCTGGCCTTCAGTTTCGGTGGTTTCGAGCGTCAGGCCACAGATGGCCTCACACAGATGGCACGCACGGTGATGAAGAGTCTTGGTCATGGCCAGTCTCTGTTTTATTCGTAGCGGCCGCTTTCGGCCGCGGGAACAAAACTATGGCCCGTGATCCCCTACCGCGCCAGCGACGTTCGTCCTGTGAATCGGCGGGCATCAGGCCAGCCGATTTCAGGGCTGCTCGGGAGGCGGCGCCAGCAACTGGATTTCCTCGATGGTCTCCACTTCCTCATGGGAAATGGGTACGCCCGTCAATTCGCCAATCAAGCGCCAATGCTCGTCAAGTCCGCTGCTGATAGTGGCCATGCGATCAATCATCCGACGACCCGCGGCCTTGGTCACTTCGTCGTCGCTGCGCAACAACTCGAATGACATGGACGTCACCGAAGCGGTCAGGTGCGTCAGGGAGCGCGCCGTCAGCCCCAGCAATTCCATCAGTTGTCGCTCTTTCGAATCCATTTCGGGGCTCCTGCATATAGGGGTTCATTTATAACCCAGGCCCTTGGTTTAGGAAATCTCACATCCGACAATGGACACTGGAAATCCAGGCACGCCAGCCGAAAACCGAGCGTTTATCGTCCCACGCCCGTCCGGCTTGTTTGCCAAGCGCCGCGGCGCCAGTGTACAAATGGGCTGCTGCTGTCAGGAAACCGGCTTTAAATACGTCATTGCAGTCCTGCCATGACCTCGCTGAAATCCCCTTTAACCGTAGCCCTATTGGTAAGACGCGACATTTAATGTCAATATCGCGCCTTCCCCCTAATTTCGTCGCCCCGTGCGGCTTTTGCCGCAGGTCTCGCCCGTTTTTCCATTAAACAAGGCTTTGAGCATCTGCGGTCAGTAACAAAAGGTAGTCAATCATGAGCGCAAGGCACTTTCTCTCCTTGATGGATTTCACGCCCGATGAGTTGCTCGGCGTCATCCGTCGAGGCGTGGAGCTCAAGGACCTGCGTAAGCGCGGCGTACTGTTCGAGCCCTTGAACAACCGTGTACTGGGGATGATCTTCGAGAAAGCCTCCACGCGCACGCGCATTTCGTTCGAAGCCGGCATGATCCAGCTCGGCGGCCAGGCGATTTTCCTGTCGCCCCGCGACACCCAGCTCGGCCGCGGCGAGCCCATCAGCGATTGCGCCATCGTCATGTCGAGCATGCTCGATGCGGTGATGATCCGGACCTTTGCCCACAGCACCCTGACCCAATTCGCAGCCCATTCCCGCGTGCCGGTGATCAATGGCCTGTCCGATGACCTGCATCCCTGCCAGCTCCTGGCCGACATGCAGACGTTCCTTGAACACCGGGGCTCGATCCAGGGCAAGACCGTGGCATGGATCGGTGACGGCAATAACATGTGCAACAGCTATATAGAAGCGGCGATCCAATTCGATTTCCAGCTGCGCATCGCCTGCCCTGAAGGCTACGAACCCAATCCGCAATTCGTCGCCCGGGCCGGTGACCGCGTGACCCTCGTTCGCGACCCGAAACAAGCGGTCACCGGCGCGCACCTGGTAAGCACCGACGTCTGGACGTCCATGGGCCAGGAAGAAGAAACCGCCAAGCGCCTGAAGCTGTTCGCGCCTTTCCAAGTCAATCGCGCCCTGCTCGACCTGGCGGACGACGACGTGCTGTTCATGCATTGCCTGCCGGCCCATCGTGGCGAAGAGATCAGCCTCGACCTGCTGGATGATCCACGCTCCGTGGCCTGGGACCAGGCCGAGAATCGTCTCCACGCACAGAAGGCCCTGCTCGAATTTCTCGTCGAGCCGGCGTACCACCACGCATGAGCCATTCCTTGTTACTGAATTTGCACAACTTGGCTTGCGGCTATCAGGACCAACGGGTCGTGCAGAACCTCAACCTGCACCTCAATGCCGGCGATATCGGCTGCCTGCTCGGCTCGTCCGGGTGCGGCAAGACCACGACCTTGCGGGCCATCGCCGGTTTCGAGCCCGTGCATGAAGGTGAGATCCAGCTGGCCGGGGAAACCATTTCCCGCGCGGGCTTTACCCTCGCCCCGGAGAAGCGCCGTATCGGCATGGTGTTCCAGGACTATGCGCTGTTCCCGCACTTGAGCGTCGCCGAGAACATCGCCTTCGGCATTCGCAAACATCCTCAAAAGGATCGCGTGGTCGAAGAGCTGCTGGAATTGGTCAACTTGAAGAACCTGGGCCAGCGCTTTCCCCATGAGCTTTCTGGGGGCCAGCAACAACGCGTGGCGCTTGCCCGGGCGTTGGCGCCCGAGCCGCAACTGTTGTTGCTCGACGAGCCGTTTTCCAACCTCGATGGCGAGCTGCGGCGCAAGCTCAGCCATGAGGTGCGCGACATTCTCAAGGCTCGCGGCACCAGCGCGATCCTGGTGACCCATGACCAGGAAGAGGCCTTTGCGGTGAGCGATCATGTCGGTGTGTTCCGGGAAGGTCGACTGGAGCAGTGGGATACACCTTACAACCTGTATCACGAACCGCTGACGCCTTACGTCGCCAGTTTCATTGGCCAGGGTTATTTCATTCGCGGCCGACTCGACAGCCCGGAATCGGTGCAAACCGAACTGGGCGTGCTGCGCGGCAACCGAGCCTACACCTGGCCGATCGGCGGCGCCGTGGATGTGCTGCTGCGCCCGGACGATATCGTCTATGCGCCAGACAGCCAGCTGACAGCCACTATCGTCGGCAAGACGTTCCTCGGTGCTTCTACCTTGTATCGCCTGCAATTGCCGACAGGCGCGCAACTGGAATCGATTTTCCCGAGCCATGCCGATCATCAGGTCGGGGCGACCGTGGGTATCCGAGTGGCGGCCGAGCACTTGGTATTGTTCCAGGCCTCGGGCAGCACAGCGGCACATCTGCCGCCGGTGGAAAGTGGCGTGCGACGACACAGCGCGGCCAGCTAATGCTTCGGGAGGCTTTGTGGCGAAGGAGCAAGCTCCCTCGCCACAGGTCAACCCAGGGACAGCGTCCCGCTCGCCACCAGCGTCGCATGCCCGCCGATCTTCACCCGCTCTCCCTCCAACCGACAAAACAATGCCCCACCCCTGGCTGAACACTGATACGCCGTAAGACCGTGCTTGTTCAGGCGTTTGGACCAGTATGGAATCAAGCTGCAATGGGTTGACCCGGTGACCGGATCCTCATTAATGCCGATCGCCGGGGCAAAATAGCGCGAGACGAAATCGTGCTTGCTTCCCGGCGCCGTCACGATAGCGCCCGGCCACGGCAGCTTTGCCAAAGCGGCCATATCAGGCTTGCAGTCGAGCACGGCTTGCTCCGACTCCAACACCACGAACAGCTCGTTGGAGCTCAGCACGTCCACCGCCTCGACCCCCAAGGCATTCTGGACGGCCAGGGAAGCGCCCAATTCAGCCGGCACTATCGCAGGGAAATCCAACCACAGCCGGTCACCTTCGCGGCTGACGCTCAGCGCTCCAGACTTGCAGATAAAATCCAGCTGCTGCGCGGTTTCGTGATAGACCTCGAACAATACGAAAGCGCTGGCCAATGTCGCATGTCCACAGAGCGGGACTTCCGTGGTGGGAGTAAACCATCGAATGTGCCATTGCTGGTTTTCACGCACCAGGAAAGCGGTTTCAGCCAAGTTATGTTCGGCCGCGATCTTCTGCATCAAATCGTCGGCGAGCCAGGCATCGAGCCGATAGACCATCGCCGGGTTACCGCCAAACGGTCGGTCACTGAACGCATCGACCTGATGAAACGCGAGCTGCATGGCACTTCTCCTTTTTTTATAGATGCGCGAGCATGAGCCGCACCGACACCACTTATCCAGTGACAGATGAGCACAATTTTTGCCCTACAGCGCAGGATGAAGTTTTGACACCCGATAAAGCTTGAAGCCTCAGATTATCGTGGCAAGGGATTCAGGGACGCCCTATGTCGGCGAATGCCGCCCCGGTATGTTCCTTCAATACCGAAGGCGCCAATTCAACTTCCAAACCACGCCTACCCGCACTGACAAACATACTGGCGAGAGGCTGCGCAGAATTGTCGATAAACGTGCGAAGACGCTTCTTCTGCCCCAGCGGACTGATACCGCCAAGCAGATAACCCGTCGAGCGTTGAGCGGCGGCTGGATCGGCCATCTCGACTTTTTTCACCCCCGCCGCGTGGGCCAGCGCTTTCAGGTCCAGGCTTCCAGCCACGGGCACCACCGCCACCAGCAACTCGCCCTTCTCGCTGGCAGCCAACAAGGTCTTGAACACCCGCGCCGGCTCCAATCCGAGCTTTTCAGCAGCCTCCAGCCCATAGGACGCCGCCTTGGGATCATGTTCGTAGCTGTGGATGCGATGTTCGGCGCGCACTTTCTTAAGCAGATCCAACGCGGGGGTCATGGCCACTCCTGACAGAAAACAAAAAAAGGACTGTCAGGAATTCTATGCGATCAGCGGCTAAAAGGCTTTGCGGCGGTCATTCACGCCACGAATAATCGTAAAGTGACTGACGGTTCACTTTCGACCTTTGACAGTGGCGTTTCTTGTCTATATTTTTTCGAAACTGAAAGCAGAAACACGTGTCTCAAGCAACAGCCCGAGCGCAGGATGGGGATCCAGCCCTCGGTGAAAACGCGCTGACGAGTTGTATCCGACGCGCAGGACAACAAAAAGAACCGAGGTTTGAATGACGACTGCTTTACAACAACCCTCCCTTTCCAGCCAATGCCTGGCCGAGTTTCTCGGTACGGCCCTGTTGATTTTTTTCGGTACTGGTTGCGTTGCAGCGCTCAAGGTCGCGGGTGCGAGTTTCGGCTTATGGGAAATCAGCATCATCTGGGGCGTCGGCGTCAGCATGGCGATCTATCTCAGCGCAGGTATTTCCGGCGCCCACTTGAACCCCGCCGTCAGCATCGCGCTGTGCATTTTTACTGACTTCGAAAAACGCAAACTGCCCTTCTACATCATCTGCCAAGTCGGCGGCGCCTTCTGCGGTGCGCTCTTGGTCTATACGCTGTACAGCAATCTGTTCTTCGATTTCGAACAGTCTCGCCAGATGATTCGCGGCACCGAAGCCAGCCTCGAACTGGCGTCGGTATTCTCCACCTACCCGCACCCAGCACTGTCTACCGGCCAGGCCTTCCTGGTGGAAACGATCATCACCGCCATCCTGATGGGTGTGATCATGTCCCTTACCGATGACAATAATGGCCTGCCTCGCGGCCCACTGGCTCCACTGCTGATCGGCCTGCTGATCGCCGTGATTGGCAGTTCGATGGGGCCACTGACAGGCTTCGCGATGAACCCGGCGCGGGACTTCGGTCCAAAACTGATGACATTTTTCGCTGGCTGGGGTGAAATTTCCCTTACCGGGGGACGCGACATCCCGTACTTTCTGGTGCCTATTTTCGCACCGATTGCGGGAGCTTGCCTGGGTGCTGCCGCCTACCGCGGGCTGATTGCCCGTCACCTGCCCGGCGCCGTGGCTGCTACAAAGGATGCAGAGCCGACCATTGACGGCAAGCCCAGAACATCCTGAAACAGTCGGCGCAGGCTCCTGCCATTCCGGCCTGCGCCGTGGCTTCTTTCCTTATCTACGTCTCCCTTTATGAAAGACCCGAGGCAATCGACATGACCGATATTGAGAATAAAAACTACATCATTGCCCTAGACCAAGGCACGACCAGCTCGCGGGCGATTATTTTCGACCGTGACGCCAACGTGGTCTGCACAGCCCAACGCGAATTCGTCCAGCATTATCCGCAGCCAGGCTGGGTCGAACATGATCCGATGGAAATCTTCGCCACCCAGAGCGCGGTCATGGTAGAGGCCTTGGCCCATGCCGGGCTGCACCACGACCAGGTTGCCGCCATCGGCATTACCAACCAGCGCGAGACCACCGTGGTCTGGGACAAGTCCACCGGGCGTCCGATCTACAACGCCGTCGTCTGGCAATGCCGACGCAGCACCGAGATCTGCCAGCAACTCAAGCGCGACGGCCACGAGCAGTACATCAGCGAAGCCACTGGCCTGGTCACCGATCCGTATTTCTCCGGGACCAAGCTCAAGTGGATCCTCGACCACGTCGAAGGCAGCCGCGAACGCGCGCGCAACGGTGAATTGCTATTTGGCACCGTGGACAGCTGGCTTATCTGGAAATTCACTGGCGGCAAGGTCCACGTCACCGACTACACCAACGCCTCGCGCACCATGCTGTTCAACATTCACTCGCTGGAATGGGACGCGAAGATGCTCGACATCCTCGACATCCCTCGCGAGATGTTGCCGGAAGTGAAATCTTCCTCGGAAATCTACGGCCGCACCAAAAGCGGCATTGCCATCGGCGGTATCGCCGGCGACCAGCAAGCCGCCCTCTTCGGCCAGATGTGCGTGGAACCGGGCCAGGCGAAGAATACCTACGGCACCGGCTGCTTCCTGTTGATGAATACCGGCGACAAAGCCGTCAAGTCCAACCATGGCATGCTCACCACCATCGCCTGCGGCCCACGCGGCGAAGTGGCATACGCCCTGGAGGGCGCGGTGTTCAATGGCGGCTCCACGGTCCAGTGGTTGCGCGATGAACTCAAGATCGTCAACGACGCCCTCGATACCGAATACTTCGCCAACAAGGTCAAGGACAGCAACGGTGTGTACCTGGTGCCGGCGTTCACGGGCCTGGGCGCGCCGTACTGGGACCCTTACGCCCGCGGCGCACTGTTCGGCCTGACCCGTGGCGTACGGGTCGATCACATCATCCGCGCGACGTTGGAATCAATCGCCTATCAGACCCGCGACGTGCTCGATGCCATGCAGCAGGATGCCGGCGAACGCCTCAAGTCCCTTCGTGTGGACGGCGGCGCGGTGGCCAACAACTTCCTCATGCAGTTTCAGGCGGACATTCTCGGCACCTTGGTCGAACGCCCGAAAATGCGCGAGACCACCGCACTGGGCGCAGCGTACCTGGCCGGTTTGGCATGCGGCTTCTGGGGCAGCCTGGAAGAGTTGCGCGGCAAAGCAGTCATCGAGCGCGAGTTCGAGCCGCAGTTGGATGAACAGGCCAAGGAAAAACTCTACGCCGGCTGGAAAAAAGCCGTCAGCCGCACCCGCGATTGGGAGCCACACGAAGACGCCGAGTAAGCCGAAGCCGGGAACGATGAGGATCTGAAACTGGTCGGGAATGGATTCCTGCGGCATCATGGGCAAATTTTGTACGGCAGCCCAAAGGAAGCCCCATGAATCTGCCTCCCCGCCAGCAGCAAATCCTCGAACTGGTCCGCGAACGCGGCTATGTCAGCATCGAGGAAATGGCGCAGCTCTTCGTCGTCACCCCGCAAACCATCCGCCGCGACATCAATCAATTGGCGGAAGTGAACCTGCTGCGCCGCTACCACGGCGGCGCCGCCTATGATTCGAGCGTGGAAAACACTGCCTACGCCATGCGCGCCGACCAGATGCGCGACGAAAAGCAACGCATTGCCGAAGCCATCGCCGCCCAGATTCCCGATCACGCCTCGCTGTTCATCAATATCGGCACCACCACCGAGTCGATTGCGCGGGCACTGCTCAATCACAACCATCTGAAAGTCATCACCAACAACCTGCACGTGGCGTCGATCCTCAGCGCCAAGGATGACTTCGAAGTCCTGATTGCCGGGGGCAACGTACGCCGTGATGGCGGCGTGGTAGGCCAGGCCAGCGTCGACTTCATCAACCAGTTCAAGGTGGACTTCGCCCTGGTGGGTATCAGCGGGATCGACGAAGACGGCAGCCTGCTGGATTTCGATTATCAGGAAGTGCGGGTTTCCCAAGCCATCATCGCTAATGCGCGACAGGTCTTGCTGGCGGCCGATTCCAGCAAGTTCGGGCGCAACGCCATGGTCCGCCTGGGCCCGATCAGCCTGATCGACTGCCTGGTGACCGACCAACAGCCAGTGCCGGCCCTGGCGCAATTGCTGAGCCAGCACAAGATTCGGTTGGAAGTGGTCTGACTGCCCTCCCCTTGTGAGGAGAGATTTATTCCCTCCTCACTAAATTTGCCCAGGCAATTGCGCCTGCCTCCATGTTCGAAAATTTTCCTTCAGCGTCGTTCGATCAGTATTTTCAATCGAATTCGACTGGCTGTTGCTGCGCTTATGGGCTAGTATTTTCGCAAATGAACATTTATGTTCGAATTCAAATATTACGAAAAGAGTCCGAGGCCAGCCGATGCCCACTTCTACCTTGCCTACGCCCCCTCTCGCAGAGATCTATGATGTCGCCGTCATCGGTGGCGGTATCAACGGCGTGGGGATTGCCGCGGACGCTGCCGGGCGCGGCCTTTCGGTGTTCCTTTGTGAAAAGGACGACCTCGCCAGCCATACCTCTTCGGCCAGCAGCAAGTTGATCCACGGCGGTCTGCGCTATCTCGAACATTACGAATTCCGCCTGGTGCGTGAAGCGCTGGCCGAGCGCGAAGTGCTGCTGACCAAAGCCCCGCACATCGTCAAGCAAATGCGTTTCGTGCTGCCCCATCGGCCGCACCTGCGTCCTGCCTGGATGATTCGCGCCGGCCTGTTTCTTTACGATCACTTGGGCAAACGCGAGCAACTGGCCGGTTCCAAGAGCCTGAAGTTCGGCGCCGACAGCGCATTGAAAAGCGAAATCACCAAAGGCTTCGAGTACTCCGATTGCTGGGTAGATGACGCACGACTGGTGGTGCTCAACGCCATGGCGGCCCGTGAAAAAGGCGCGCATATCCACACCCGCACCCGCTGCGTGAGTGCTCGCCGCAGCAAGGGCCTGTGGCAACTGAACCTGGAACGCACCGATGGCAGTCTGTTTTCCATCCATGCCAAGGCGCTGGTCAACGCCGCCGGGCCGTGGGTCGCCAAGTTCATTCGCGATGACCTGAAGCTGGAATCGCCCTACGGCATCCGCCTGATCCAGGGCAGCCACCTGATTGTTCCGAAGCTCTACGAAGGCGAGCATGCGCACATTCTTCAAAACGAAGACCAGCGCATCGTGTTCACCATTCCGTACCTGAACCAGTTCACCCTGATCGGCACCACCGATCGCGAATACACCGGCGACCCAGCTTCAGTGGCGATTACCGAGGGCGAAACCGATTACCTGCTGAAGGTGGTCAACGCGCACTTCAAGAAGCAGATCAGCCGTGACGAGATCCTGCACAGCTATTCGGGCGTTCGCCCGCTATGCAACGACGAATCCGATAACCCATCCGCCGTGACCCGGGACTACACCCTCGCGCTCTCCGGCGGCGGCGAAGAAGCTCCATTGCTGTCAGTGTTCGGCGGCAAGCTGACCACCTATCGCAAGCTGGCCGAATCGGCCATGGCGCAGCTGGCTCCCTATTTCACACAGATGCGCCCAAGCTGGACCGCCCTGGAAACCTTGCCCGGCGGCGAAAACATGACCACGCCGCAGGCGTTGTGCTCGGCCATTCGAGACAAATTCGACTGGCTGCCGACCGATATCGCCCGCCGCTGGGCCACCACTTATGGCAGCCGTACCTGGCGGATGCTTGAAGGGGTGCACAGCCTCGGCGACCTGGGCGAGCACATCGGCGCAGGACTCTACACCCGGGAAGTCGACTATCTGTGCAGCGACGAATGGGCCGTCGATGCCCAGGACATTCTCTGGCGTCGCAGCAAGCTGGGCCTGTTCACCAGCGCCTCGGAGCAAGAGAAACTGCAACAGTACCTGGACAAGGTCGAGCACAACCGACGCAAGATCGAAGCGGCCTGAAATCACCGCCGGCTAAATGAAAGCCTCCGGATCGAAAGATTCGGGGGCTTTTTGCTGCCTGACGCCCTTTCCCCGAGCACACGGCCTAGGCGGCGCATTCGGTTTTCCGAACGCAACCCGACGGTCAATTCGGCAAACCGGATAAATAACCAACCGAAAAGCTGACACAAAACATTAATTTCCTTATAAAACAATCAGTTAATCATA
The DNA here is from genome assembly GCF_014268655.2 of Pseudomonas marvdashtae. Lineage (NCBI taxonomy): Bacteria > Pseudomonadati > Pseudomonadota > Gammaproteobacteria > Pseudomonadales > Pseudomonadaceae > Pseudomonas > Pseudomonas marvdashtae. Next base: position 1,250,808 of record NZ_JABWQX020000001.1, on the reverse strand, counting down.
TAGCGCTGGCCTGGCACGAGTCATGCTCTACACTCGTGGAGACGAACGCCTGTACGCCAACACAACAGGAGCTGCCAGGCATTCGAAGCACTCAGGGCCGGTTGAACCGGCCGAATAAAAAAAACAATGTCGAGGAAACATCGATGCGCATCGTTCCCCATCTCCTGGGCGCAGCCGTTGCTGCCGCTCTGATCAGCACTCCGGTTTTCGCAGCCGAACTGACCGGCACGCTGAAAAAGATCAAAGAGTCCGGCGTCGTTACGCTCGGCCACCGCGACGCCTCCATCCCGTTCTCCTATATTGCGGACGCTTCCGGCAAGCCGGTCGGCTATTCCCACGACATCCAACTGAAAGTCGTCGAAGCGCTGAAAAAAGAGCTGGACGTGCCGAACCTGCAGGTCAAGTACAACCTGGTCACCTCGCAAACCCGTATTCCCCTGGTGCAGAACGGCACCGTGGACCTGGAATGTGGCTCCACCACCAACAACGTTGAGCGCCAGCAACAAGTCGCTTTCTCCGTTGGTATCTTCGAGATCGGCACCAAGCTGTTGTCCAAGAAAGATTCCAAATACAAGGATTTCGACGACCTCAAGGGCAAGAACGTCGTGACCACCGCCGGCACCACCTCCGAGCGACTGCTCAAGGCCATGAACGCCGACAAACAGATGGGCATGAACGTCATCTCCGCCAAGGACCACGGCGAATCCTTCCAGATGCTGGAATCGGGCCGCGCCGTCGCGTTCATGATGGACGACGCCCTGCTGGCCGGTGAAGCCGCCAAAGCCAAGAAAGCCGATGATTGGGCCGTGACCGGTACGCCACAGTCCTATGAAATCTATGGCTGCATGATGCGCAAGGGCGATGAGCCGTTCAAAAAGGCCGTGGATGATGCCATCAAGGCCACCTACGCTTCGGGTGAGATCAACAAGATCTACGAAAAATGGTTCATGCAGCCCATCCCGCCAAAAGGCCTGAACCTGAACTTCCCGATGAGCGAAGAACTCAAGAAACTGATCGCCACCCCGACCGACAAAGCGGCTGACGAAAAGAAATCCTGATTTCTGACTAACCTTATCTCCTGGAAGGGCCCGGCTCTTCCAGGAGAGTGTCATTCCCTGCTGGCAATAATGGAAACACTCGAACGGTGAGGTCGAGCCGTCGGTGTGTGCCTGATCGTCAAGATTAGGCGGGAAAGGACTTCCCCCTGCAGATATTTGTACATCGATCGATCTGAGGGGAGACCCTAATGAATTACAACTGGGACTGGGGTGTGTTCTTCAAGTCCACCGGCGTGGGCAGCGAGATCTATCTCGACTGGTACGTGGCCGGCCTGGGCTGGACCATCGCCATCGCCGTCGTCGCCTGGATCATTGCCCTGCTGCTGGGCTCGATCCTGGGCGTGATGCGCACCGTGCCGAACCGGCTGGTGTCGGGCATCGCGACTTGCTACGTGGAGCTCTTTCGTAACGTGCCGCTGCTGGTTCAGCTGTTCATCTGGTACTTCCTGGTGCCGGACCTGCTGCCCGCGGACATGCAGGAATGGTACAAACAGGACCTGAACCCGACCACCTCGGCCTACCTGAGCGTTGTCGTCTGCCTGGGCCTGTTCACCGCCGCGCGGGTTTGCGAACAGGTGCGCACCGGTATCCAGGCGCTGCCACGCGGCCAGGAATCCGCCGCACGCGCCATGGGCTTCAAGCTGCCGCAGATCTACTGGAACGTGCTGCTGCCCCAGGCCTACCGGATCATCATTCCGCCGCTTACCTCGGAATTCCTCAACGTCTTCAAGAACTCCTCCGTGGCCTCGCTGATCGGCCTGATGGAGCTGCTCGCGCAGACCAAGCAGACCGCTGAGTTTTCCGCCAACCTGTTCGAAGCCTTTACCCTGGCGACGCTGATCTACTTCACCTTGAACATGAGCCTGATGCTGCTCATGCGCATGGTCGAGAAGAAAGTCGCGGTGCCCGGCCTGATCTCCGTGGGGGGTAAATAATGGAATTCGACTTCACAGGCATCATCCCGGCCATTCCCGGCTTGTGGAACGGCATGGTGATGACCCTCAAGCTGATGGTCCTGGGCGTCGTCGGCGGGATCATCCTGGGGACGATCCTGGCGCTGATGCGCCTGTCCCACAACAAGCTGATTTCCAATATCGCCGGCGCCTACGTCAATTATTTCCGCTCGATCCCGTTGCTGCTGGTCATCACCTGGTTCTACCTGGCGGTGCCGTTCGTGCTGCGCTGGATCACCGGCGAGGACACGCCGATCGGTGCGTTCGGCTCCTGCGTCGTGGCGTTCATGATGTTCGAGGCGGCGTACTTCTGCGAAATCGTCCGGGCCGGCGTACAGTCGATCCCCAAGGGCCAGATGGGTGCGGCACAGGCGCTGGGCATGAACTATGGCCAGGTCATGCGTTTGATCATCCTGCCCCAGGCGTTTCGCAAGATGACCCCGCTGCTGCTGCAACAGAGCATCATCCTGTTTCAGGACACCTCGTTGGTCTACACGGTCGGCCTGGTGGACTTCCTCAATGCTTCGCGGGCCAATGGCGACATCATCGGCCGCTCCAATGAGTTCCTGATCATCGCAGGTCTCGTGTACTTCACAATCAGCTTTGCCGCCTCGCTGCTGGTCAAGCGTCTGCAAAAAAGGTTCGCCGTATGATCTCTATCAAAAATATCAACAAGTGGTATGGGGACTTCCAGGTACTGACCAATTGCAGCACCGAGGTCAGCAAAGGTGAAGTGGTGGTGGTGTGCGGGCCGTCGGGTTCGGGCAAGTCCACGCTGATCAAGTGCGTGAACGCGCTGGAGCCGTTCCAGAAAGGCGACGTCGTGGTCGATGGCACATCCATCGCCGACCCGAAGACCAACCTGCCGAAACTGCGTTCGCGCGTGGGCATGGTGTTCCAGCATTTCGAACTGTTCCCGCACCTGACCATCACCGAGAACCTGACCATCGCGCAGATCAAGGTGCTGGGCCGCAGCAAGGAAGAAGCCACCAAGAAAGGCCTGCAATTGCTTGAGCGCGTCGGTCTCTCGGCCCACGCCCACAAGCACCCTGGCCAACTCTCCGGTGGCCAGCAGCAGCGCGTGGCGATCGCCCGTGCCCTGGCGATGGACCCGGTGGTCATGCTGTTCGACGAACCCACCTCGGCCCTTGACCCGGAAATGGTCAACGAAGTGCTCGACGTGATGGTGCAACTGGCCCACGAAGGCATGACCATGATGTGCGTGACCCATGAAATGGGCTTCGCCCGCAAAGTGGCGAACCGGGTGATCTTCATGGACCAAGGCCAGATCATCGAAGACTGCCCGAAAGAAGAGTTTTTCGGCGACATCAGCGCCCGCTCCGAACGCGCCCAGCATTTCCTTGAGAAAATCCTGCAACACTAAGCGTCGCCTTCCTTAGACACGCTTGCCCTTGTGGTGAGGGAGCTGGATCCCTCACCACAAGGGCGCGTTTGAAGGACGACCGCCGCCACACTGGTTGACCCAAGGCTTCTGTGATGAAATGCGACCCCACCTTCTATCGCGCCGCGCCGCCATCACTCGCCGTGAAACCCCGCCTGATCCGCCATCTGTTCCTGCCGCCGCTGATCATTGCCCTGATGATCGGCCTGGGTTACCTCGGCTTCTGGATCAGCGAGCACTATGGCATTCGCGGCCTGGCCGAGAACGGCGAGCGCCAGCTGGAACTGCATGCCCGTGCGGTGGAAAGCGAAATCAGCAAATACACCTACTTGCCCAGCCTGCTGGAGCTTGAATCGAGCGTCGCGCAACTGCTCGACGACCCGACACCCGAACACCGCAAGACCGTCAACGATTATCTTGAAGGCCTGAACCGGCGTAGCCGCAGCCGGGCCATCTACGTCATGGATACCACCGGCCGGGTGATGGCCACCAGCAACTGGCGCGATGTCGACAGTTACCTGGGTGAAGACCTGTCCTTCCGCGCCTACTTCCAGAATGCCGTACGCGGCCAGCCGGGGCGGTTCTACGGCATCGGCAGCACCAACGGCGAACCCGGTTATTACCTCGCCCATGGCTTGGAACAACAAGGCAAGATCATCGGTGTGGCCGTGGTCAAGGTACGCCTCGAAGCCATGGAGGAGCGCTGGCAGCGGGCACGCCTGGAGGCCTTCGTCAGCGACGAGAACGGCATCATCATCCTCTCCAGCGACCCGGCGCGACGGCTCAAGTCCGTACGCCCGCTGAGCGATGAAACCAAGGAGCGCCTGGCCCGCAGCCTGCAATATTACTGGTTCCCGTTGAATGAGCTGATCCCCTTGGCGCGGGAGCGGCTGGGCGAAGGCATGGAAAAACTGACCTTCCCCGCCAATACCGAAATCGCCGCCGAACAGCAGGCCATCAGCTACCTGTCACAGACCCGCCCGTTGAGCGACACACCGTGGAATTTCACCCTGCTCACGCCGCTTGAAGACTTGCGTCGCCAAGCGATCAACCAAGGCATCCTGGTGGCCGTGGCGTTTGCCCTGGTGGCCTTCCTGTTGATCGCCTGGAACGAGCGGCGCAAGGTGATCGCCACTCGCCTCGCGGCCCGCGAAGCGTTGCAAGAGGCCAACAACCAACTCGAACGTCGGATTACCGAACGCACCACTGACCTTCGCGCCAGCAACGAACGGCTCAAGGGCCAGATACGCGAGCGACGGCAGGCCGAAGAGACCTTGCGCCGCGCCCAGGATGAACTGGTACAGGCCGGTAAACTGGCGGCCATCGGCCAGATGTCCACCAGCATCGCCCATGAACTCAACCAGCCGCTGGCCGCCCTGCGTACCCTGTCGGGCAATACCGTGCGCTTCCTGGAGCGCGGCCAGCTGGACATCGCCAGCACCAACCTCAAGACCATCAATGAACTGATCGACCGCATGGGCCGGATCACCGCCAGCCTGCGCGCCTTTGCCCGGCGCGGCGACGACAAGGGCCGGGCCAGCCTGGGCAAGGCCGTCGAGGCGGCGCTGCAATTGCTCGGCGGGCGCCTGGAGAAACTCGGCATCCAGGTTCACTCGGCTTTCGAAGACGTCCAAGTACAAATCGACCAGACTCGCCTGGAGCAGATCCTGGTCAACCTGATCGGCAATGCACTGGACGCGATGCAGGTCCAACCCGAGCCGAAACTGTGGCTTGTCGGCGAAACCAGCGATGGCAAATACCGCCTGCGGGTGCGCGATAACGGTCATGGCATCGACCCGCAAGCGCGCAAGCACCTGTTCGAACCGTTCTTCACCACCAAACCCGGCGAACAGGGCCTGGGCCTTGGCCTGACGCTGTCGGCGAGCCTGAGCGCCGCCGCTGGCGGGCACCTGGGCGTCGAGCATCCGGAGGACGGTGGCACCACGTTTGTCCTCAGTTTACCGTTGGTAAGCCTTTCACCTGCCGAGCCGCTATGAACAACGACCTGAGCGTATTGATCGTCGAAGACGACCCCCATGTCCTGTTGGGCTGCCAGCAAGCCTTGACCCTGGAAGACATTCCCTGCATCGGCGTGGGCAGCGCCGAGGAAGCCCTGGAGCGGGTCGACGATAACTTCGCCGGCATCGTCATCAGCGACATCCGCCTGCCGGGCATCGATGGCCTGGAGCTGCTCACTCGCCTCAAGGCGCGCGACCGCAGCCTGCCGGTGGTGTTGATCACCGGTCACGGCGACATTTCCATGGCCGTCGGCGCCATGCAGAAAGGCGCCTATGACTTCATGGAAAAACCGTTCTCTCCCGAGCGCCTGGTCGATGTCGCCCGCCGCGCCCTGGAGCAGCGCAGCCTGGCCCGGGAGGTGTCATCGCTGCGTCGGCAACTGGCCGAACGCGATTCGCTGGAAGGCCGGATCATCGGTCGTTCGCCGGCCATGCAGCATCTGCGCGCACTGATCGCCAACGTCGCCGACACTTCGGCCAATGTGCTGATCGAAGGCGAAACCGGCACCGGCAAGGAACTGGTCGCCCGCTGCCTGCATGACTTCAGTCGGCGCCACGACAAGCAGTTCGTCGCGCTGAACTGCGGGGGGCTGCCGGAGAACCTGTTCGAAAGCGAAATTTTCGGCCACGAGGCCAATGCCTTCACCGGAGCTGGCAAACGCCGGATCGGCAAGATCGAGCACGCCGACGGCGGCACGCTGTTTCTCGATGAAGTGGAAAGCATGCCCCTGCCCTTGCAGATCAAGCTGCTGCGCGTGTTGCAGGAACGCACCCTGGAACGTCTGGGTTCGAATCAAAGCGTGGCGGTGGATTGCCGGGTGATCGCCGCCACCAAGTCCGACCTCGACGAAATGGGCCGGTCCGGACAGTTCCGCAGCGACCTGTATTACCGCCTCAACGTGGTGACCCTGGAACTGCCGCCGCTGCGCGAGCGGCGCGAAGACATCCTGCAACTGTTCGAGCATTTCCTCCAGCAGTCGTCCCTGCGCTTTGACCGCACCGTGCCGGAGCTGGACAACCAGACCCTGTCGAACCTGATGAGCCACGACTGGCCGGGCAACGTGCGTGAACTGCGCAACGTCGCCGAACGTTACGCCTTGGGCCTGCCGGCGTTCAAGAAGTCCGGCGCCAGCAGTGGCAGCCATGGCCTGGCCTTCGCCGAAGCAGTGGAAGCCTTCGAGCGCAATCTGCTGATGGACGCGTTGCAACGCAGCGGCGGCAACCTGACCCAGGCCAGCCAGGAACTGGGCATGGCCAAGACCACGCTGTTCGACAAAGTCAAAAAATATGGCTTGAGCCACTGACGGGGACGTAGACCTGTGGACCTGATTTTCAAGGCGGCGCTCGGCGCAGCCGTGGTGGTGATCCTGGCGATGCTCGCCAAGACCAAGAACTATTACATCGCCGGGTTGGTGCCGCTGTTTCCGACCTTTGCCCTGATCGCCCACTACATCGTCGGCAAGGGCCGCTCGGCGGAGGACCTGAAGACCACCATCGTGTTTGGCATGTGGTCAATCATTCCGTACTTCGTCTATCTCGTAACCCTGTACGTGATGGTCGACCGCATGCGCCTCGAAGCCTCATTGGCCGTAGCCACCGTCGCCTGGCTAATGACGGCGACGGTGCTGGTCAGCGTCTGGGTACGGCTTCACGGTTGAACGCTGTGATCAATAACCGACGGTGAACCGCGTCCGCGAAAACTGCGGTGTTTCCACTTCATCGATCATCGCAATGGCGTAGTCGGCAAAGCTGATCCAACTGCGTCCGGTGTTATCGAACAGCAGGTGGTCCTTGCCCACTCGGAACTGGCCGGTGCGCTCGGTTTCGACGAACTCCGCCGAAGGCGACAAAAAGGTCCAGTCCAAGTCCTGCTCATTGCGCAGCACGTCCAGGAACAAGGCGCCGGCCGTGGCCTCAGGCAGGTACTCCTCTGGAAATTCCTTACTGTCGATCACCCGGCTGTTATCCGGCAGCAGCAACGAACCGGCCCCGCCGACCACCAGCAAGCGCTTGACCCCGGCGGCCTTCACTGGCGCGATGACCTTGTCGGCCGGCACGGTGGCAAAGTGCACGGCACTGATTACCACGTCGTGGCCGGCGATGGCCGCAGTCAACGCCTCGCTGTCCAGTACATCCAGCTGCTTGCTGACCACCCCGGCCCGATCACCGATTTTCGCGGTGTTGCGGGCAATGGCCGTCACGCTGTGACCACGGCGCAGAGCCTCTTCCAACAGTTGGCTACCCGCACGCCCGGTGGCGCCGATGATTGCGATTTTGCTCATGTGATTCTCCAATGAATTAGCAATGTCAGAAATACATGCTCTTGTGGCGAGGGGATTTATCCCCTCGCCACAACAGCGCTCGAGTTACAGATCGGTGGTCACCACTTCATCTCGCCCTTCGCCACCTTGGCACTGAGCTCCAGGGAGCTGTCTTCACCCAGGTCCGGATAGCGTAGTTTCATGGCGCGGATCAGTGCGGCGGAATCCTTGGCCTTGGCGGTCTCTTCGTCGAAGGCCTTGATGTAGCCAGCGGTGAACGTCACCGGCGCCAGGGAGCGGGCGCTTTCACCCAGGTAATGGCCGGGAACCACGGTGGCCGGTTGCAGCTTTTCGATGTTACCCAGCGTGGCCAGCCAATCCTTGTGAGACTGCGGCGTCTGGGTATCGGCCATCCACACATGAATGTTCTCGGCTACCACGACGCCGCCCACCACAGCCTTGATCGAGGGAATCCACACAAAACTACGCTCCGGCTGTGGGCCCTTCAGGCCGATAATCTGCAAGCGCTTGCCTTCCAACGTCAGGCTGTCGCCCTGGAGCACCTGAGGCACGATGGCTTTGGTTGGGGCATCGGTCTTCAGGATCGGTGCCCAATATTTCAGCTTGCCGTCCATGGTGTGCTTGATGTGATCGACGGTCGGCGCCGACGCCAGCACCTTGGCCTCAGGGAACGCGGCGGTGAGGGTTTCCAAGCCAAAATAGTAGTCTGGATCGCCATGGCTGATGTAGATCGTGGTCAGTTGCTTGCCACTGGCGCGAATCTTCTCGACGACTTGCTCAGCCTGGGATTTGCCGAACTGGGCGTCGACGAGAATGGCTTCTTTTTCACCACTGACCAACACTGACGTCACCGGAAAAATCGCCGCCGCGCCGGGGTTGTAGACGTCGAGCGTCAAGTCGGCGGCCCAGGCCTGGGCCGTGAAAGCCAGGGCGGCGGTTGCCAGCAGCCAGCGCTTGATAGGGGTGAATCCGGTCATGAAGTGCTCCATCGTCCAAAGGCCCGCAAGGGAATGAAACAGAGCTTAGTTGCCAGAGTCGTTACAAAAAATGCCATGCTGGGACACAGTTTGTTTCTGAAAGCGGGCAAATCATGGATCGTCTACAAGCAATGCGGGTGTTTGTCACCGTGGTGGACCTGGGTAGCCAGTCCGCGGCGGCCGAGCACCTGGACCTTTCACGGCCAGTGGTGTCGCGGTATCTGGCGGAGCTGGAGGATTGGGTTGGCGCGCGGCTGATGCACCGCACCACCCGCAAGCTGAGCCTGACGGCCGCCGGCAGCGAGATCCTGCCGCGTTGCCGGCAGATGCTCGAGCTGTCCAGCGACATGCACGCCGCCGTGAGCACGCCGCAAGACGCGCCACGGGGCCTGCTGCGCATCACCGCCAGCCCCTCGTTCGGCCAGGCCCAGTTGGCATCCGCCATGGCCGACTTTGTCCGGCGCTACCCAGGCGTGAGCGTCGACCTGCAGATGCTCGACCGCACGGTGAACCTGGTGGATGAACGCATCGACCTGGCGATCCGCATGAGCAACGACCTCGACCCGAACCTGATCGCCCGCCGCCTCACGGTGTGCCGTTCGGTAATCTGCGCTTCGCCCCGCTACCTGCGCGAGCATCCGACGCCGCAACGCGTGGAGGATTTGAGCCGGCACAATTGCCTGACCCACTCCTACGTCGGCAAAAGCCTCTGGCATTTCGAACAGGACGGCGAGCCCGTGTCGGTGCCGGTCCAAGGCAACATCAGCGCCAACGAAGCCAGCACCCTGCTACAGGCGACGATCGCGGGCGCCGGCGTGGCGATGCTGCCCAGCTATCAGGCCGGTCCCCACATCCAGAACGGTGAACTGGAACGCCTGCTGGCCCACGCTGAACCTCGCCGGATGAACATGTACGCGGTATACGCGTCGCGCAAGCACATGCCATCGGCGCTGCGCAGCTTGCTGGATTTCCTGGTGCAGAGATTTCCCGAAACGCCTGAATGGGATGCGGGGCTCTAACGTCCCTCGGGCATAAGGATTTGCTGCGCTCGCAACGGTGTCCCCGGGATTTCACCAATAGCCCGCCCCAAGGCATACTTGCCACCCATCGTATTCCAGAACCCAAAGCCGCCCCATGCGTATCCACGTCAGTTTCATCGACCGCGTCGGCATCACCCAGGAAGTCCTGGCCTTGCTCGGCGGTCGCAATCTCAATCTGGATGCCGTGGAGATGGTGCCACCCAACGTCTACATCGACGCCCCGACCCTCAGCCCGCAAGTGCTGGATGAATTGCGCGAGGCATTGTTCAGCGTGCGTGGCGTGCAGGCGGTAACCGTGGTGGACATCCTGCCGGGCCAACGCCGGCACTTGCAACTCGATGCGTTGCTCGCGGCGATGACCGACCCTGTCCTGGCGCTGGACAGCGCTGGCAAGGTGTTACTCGCCAACCCGGCGCTGATCGCCCTCTACGGCCGTGAGCCGGCCGGGGAAAGCGTGGCCGAGCTGTTCGGCGATGCGGCGTTGCTGGATGCCCTGTTGGAGAACGGTTTTCGCCTGCCGCTGCGGGAAATCACCCTCAACGGCCAGACGCTGCTGCTGGACGCCACGCCCATCACCGACGCTGGCGCGCTGCTGACGTTGTATCAGCCCAATCGCATCGGTGAACGCCTGTCGGCCTTGCATCATGACCACGCCGAAGGCTTCGACGCGCTGTTAGGCGAATCCCCGGCGATCCGCACCCTCAAGGCCCGGGCCCAGCGGGTCGCGGCCCTCGATGCGCCGCTGCTGATCCAAGGTGAAACCGGCACCGGCAAGGAGCTGGTAGCCCGCGCCTGTCACGCCATCAGCGCCCGTCACGGCGCGCCATTCCTGGCCCTCAACTGTGCGGCACTACCGGAAAACCTGGCCGAGAGCGAACTGTTCGGCTATGCCCCCGGCGCCTTCACCGGCGCACAACGCGGCGGCAAGCCGGGGCTGATGGAGCTGGCGAACCAGGGCACGGTATTCCTCGATGAAATCGGCGAGATGTCGCCCTACCTGCAAGCCAAGCTCCTGCGGTTCCTGAACGACGGCAGCTTCCGCCGGGTGGGCGGCGACCGGGAGATCAAGGTCAACGTGCGGATCCTCAGCGCCACCCACCGCAACCTGGAGAAAATGGTCAGCGAAGGCTCGTTTCGCGAAGACCTGTTCTACCGCCTGAACGTGCTCAACGTCGAAGTCCCGCCACTGCGCGAGCGCGGCCAGGACATCCTGCTGCTGGCGCGGTATTTCATGCAGCAGGCCTGTGCGCAGATCCAGCGTCCGGTCTGCCGCCTGGCCCCTGGTACCTATCCGGCGCTGCTGGGCAATCGCTGGCCGGGCAACGTGCGGCAACTGCAGAACGTGATCTTCCGCGCCGCCGCTATCTGCGAAAGCAGCCTGGTGGACATCGGCGACCTGGACATCGCCGGCACCAGCGTGGCGCGTCAGGGCGATGTGGAAGTCGAAAGCCTGGAGCAGGCCGTCGAAGCGTTCGAAAAGCAATTGCTCGAATCGCTGTACACCAATTATCCCTCCACCCGCCAACTCGCCAGCCGCCTGCAAACCTCGCACACCGCGATCGCCCATCGGCTGCGCAAGTATGGGATCTCCGGCAAGCCTTAGCCGGGTTGCGCTCGGAAGCACGTCAAAAACGACCTCGACCGTACTGAAAGCGCTACAGCGGAACGATATCGCTACACTCGGCGCTGAGCTGCGCTGGGTAAGGCTTTGATCCCATGGTGATTTTTTCCTGCCTGGATACTGTAGCGATTTCGCTACAGTTCAAAAGCATCTCGCTTTTAAAAACCTACTTAAGAGACTGAAAAATAAGGGATTTAAAACATTGGCCACGTTCTTGCTATGGCTATAGCCATTCGGCCGGGCCAAGCCCCGCGCCTTTCTTCGCGTCCACCAGACGAAATCTGGCCCCAGGAGTTTCCATGAGCGAGTTGCGTTTCACTGAAGATCACGAATGGCTTCGCACCGAAGCCGACGGCAGCGTTACCGTTGGCATCACCGCATTCGCCCAGAACGCCTTGGGTGACGTGGTCTATGTTCAGTTACCGGAACTGCAGGCCTACGACAAAGGCGCCGAAGCCTCTACCGTGGAATCGGTGAAAGCCGCCAGCGGCGTGTACATGCCTTTGGACGGTGAAGTGCTCGAAGTGAACCCTGCCTTGGAAAGCAATCCGGAATTGGTCAACGAAGACCCGCTGGGCGAAGGCTGGTTCTTCCGCTTTAAACCGACCGACGCCGACGCAGTGGCTAAGCTGTTGGATCAAGACGCCTACGATCGCCTGATCAAAGCCAACGCCCAAGCCTGAGGAGCCACGACATGACCGTTAATCTCGGCACCGCCAACGAATTCATCGCCCGCCACATCGGCCCGCGTGCAGACGACGAGCAAGCCATGCTCGAGCGCCTGGGCTTCGACTCCCTGCAAGCCCTGAGCGCCAGCGTCATCCCGGAAAGCATCAAGGGCACCAGCGTGCTGGACATGGGCGATGGCCAGAGCGAAGCCGATGCGCTGGCCTCGATCAAGGCCATCGCTGGCAAGAACCAACTGTTCAAGACCTACATCGGCCAGGGCTACTACAACTGCCACACCCCGTCGCCGATCCTGCGCAACCTGTTGGAAAACCCGGCCTGGTACACCGCCTACACCCCGTACCAGCCTGAAATTTCCCAGGGCCGTCTCGAAGCGTTGTTGAATTTCCAGACACTGATCAGCGACCTCACCGGCCTGCCGATCGCCAACGCCTCGTTGCTGGACGAAGCCACCGCCGCCGCCGAAGCCATGACCTTCTGCAAGCGCCTGAGCAAGAACAAAGGCAGCAACGCGTTCTTCGCCTCCGTCCACAGCCACCCGCAAACCCTTGACGTGCTGCGCACCCGTGCCGAACCCCTGGGCATCGACGTGGTGGTGGGCGATGAGCGCGAACTGACCGATGTGAGCACGTTCTTCGGCGCGTTGCTGCAATACCCGGCCAGCAACGGCGACCTGTTCGACTATCGCGAACTGACCGAACGCTTCCACGCGGCCAATGCACTGGTGGCGGTCGCGGCTGACTTGTTGGCCCTGACGTTGCTGACCCCACCGGGTGAATTCGGCGCCGACGTTGCCATCGGCAGCGCCCAGCGCTTCGGCGTACCACTGGGCTTCGGCGGCCCGCACGCGGCGTATTTCTCCACCAAGGACGCGTTCAAGCGCGACATGCCGGGCCGTCTGGTCGGTGTTTCCGTGGACCGTTTCGGCAAGCCGGCCCTGCGCCTGGCGATGCAGACCCGCGAGCAACACATCCGCCGCGAGAAAGCCACGAGCAACATCTGCACCGCCCAAGTGCTGCTGGCCAACATCGCCAGCATGTACGCGGTGTACCACGGCCCTAAAGGCCTGACCCAGATCGCCAATCGCATCCATCACCTCACCGCGATCCTCGCCAAGGGCCTGGGCGCGCTGGGCCTGGACGTCGAGCAAGAGAGTTTCTTCGACACCCTGACCCTGCACACCGGCGCACAAACCGCCGCCCTGCTCGACAAGGCCCGTGCCCAGCGCATCAACCTGCGCGTGGTGGATGCTGAGCGCCTGGGCCTGTCCCTGGACGAAACCACCAGCCAGGCTGACGTGGAAAATCTCTGGAGCCTGTTCGCCGACGGCAAGGCGCTGCCAGACTTCGCGGCCCTGGCCGCCAATGTCCAAAGCCGTATCCCGGCGGCGCTGGTGCGCCAGTCGGCGATCCTCAGCCACCCGGTGTTCAACCGCTACCACTCCGAAACCGAGCTGATGCGCTACCTGCGCAAGCTCGCCGACAAGGACCTGGCGCTGGATCGCACCATGATCCCGCTGGGCTCCTGCACCATGAAACTCAACGCCGCCAGCGAAATGATCCCGGTGACCTGGGCCGAGTTCGGCGCCCTGCACCCGTTCGCCCCTGCCGAGCAGAGCGCCGGCTACCAGCAACTGACCGACGAGCTGGAAGCCATGCTCTGCGCCGCCACCGGCTATGACGCGGTGTCGCTGCAACCCAACGCTGGTTCCCAGGGCGAATACGCCGGCCTGCTGGCGATCCGTGCCTATCACCAGAGCCGTGGCGAAGACCGCCGCGACATTTGCCTGATCCCGTCTTCGGCCCACGGCACCAACCCCGCCACCGCCAACATGGCCGGCATGCGCGTGGTCGTGACCGCCTGCGATGCCCGTGGCAACGTCGACATCGAAGACCTGCGCGCCAAAGCCATCGAGCACCGCGAACACCTCGCCGCGCTGATGATCACCTACCCGTCCACCCACGGCGTGTTCGAGGAAGGCATCCGCGAGATCTGCGGCATCATTCATGACAACGGCGGCCAGGTGTACATCGACGGCGCCAACATGAATGCGATGGTCGGCCTCTGCGCACCGGGCAAATTCGGCGGCGACGTGTCGCACCTGAACCTGCACAAGACTTTCTGCATCCCTCACGGCGGTGGCGGCCCGGGCGTCGGCCCGATCGGCGTCAAGTCGCACCTGGCGCCGTTCCTGCCGGGCCACGGCAACATGGCGCGCAAGGAAGGCGCGGTGTGCGCGGCACCGTTCGGCAGCGCGAGCATCCTGCCGATCACCTGGATGTACATTCGCATGATGGGCGGCGCCGGCCTCAAGCGCGCCTCGCAACTGGCGATCCTCAACGCCAACTACATCGCCCGTCGCCTGGAAGAGCATTACCCAGTGCTCTACTCCGGCAGCAACGGCTTGGTGGCCCACGAATGCATCCTCGACCTGCGTCCGCTCAAGGACAGCAGCGGCATCAGCGTCGATGACGTCGCCAAGCGCCTGATCGACTTCGGTTTCCACGCCCCGACCATGTCGTTCCCGGTGGCCGGCACGTTGATGATCGAGCCGACCGAAAGCGAATCCAAGGAAGAACTGGACCGCTTCTGCGACGCCATGATCTGCATTCGCAAAGAAATCCGCGCGGTGGAAAACGGCAGCCTGGACAAAGATGACAACCCGCTGAAGAACGCCCCGCACACTGCGGCGGAACTCGTCGGCGACTGGACTCACCCGTACAGCCGCGAACAAGCAGTCTACCCGGTGGCGTCGTTGATCGAAGGCAAGTACTGGCCGCCAGTGGGCCGGGTCGACAACGTGTTCGGCGACCGCAACCTCGTGTGCGCCTGCCCATCGATCGAAAGCTACGCTTGACCTGAATGGAGGGCAGTCCATCTGCCCTTCGCTCCTTGCGCAAGTGAACGCTCGCCTGCGCAAGGGATATAGGTCATACCTCTCACGTCGATCCTCATAAAAAGAAACCGGAGAAACACCATGTCGTTAAGCGTGTTCGACCTGTTCAAGATCGGCATCGGCCCTTCCAGCTCCCATACGGTCGGCCCGATGCGTGCCGCCGCCCGTTTCGCCGAAGGGCTGCGTCGTGATGACCTGCTCAATGCCACTGCCAGCGTCAAGGTCGAGCTCTACGGCTCGCTCGGTGCCACGGGCAAAGGACACGGCAGTGACAAGGCCGTGCTGCTGGGCCTGGAAGGCGAGCACCCGGACACCGTGGACACCGAAACAGTCGACGCCCGCCTGCAGCAGATTCGCAGCAGCGGTCGCCTGAACCTGTTGGGTGAACACTCCATCGAATTCAATGAAAAACTGCACCTGGCGATGATCCGCAAACCGTTGGCCTTTCACCCCAACGGCATGATCTTCCGCGCCTTCGACGCGGCGGGCCTGCAAGTGCGCAGCCGCGAGTACTACTCGGTGGGTGGAGGTTTTGTGGTCGATGAAGGCGCGGCCGGCGCTGACCGGATCGTCGAGGACGCCACGCCCCTGACTTTCCCGTTCAAGAGCGCCAAGGACCTGCTCGCCCATTGCACTACCTACGGCCTGTCCATCAGCCAAGTGATGCTGACCAACGAAAGTGCCTGGCGCCCCGAAGCCGAAACCCGCTCCGGCCTGCTGAAAATCTGGCAGGTGATGCAGGATTGCGTGGCCGCTGGCTGTCGCAACGAAGGGATTTTGCCAGGCGGGCTGAAGGTCAAGCGCCGTGCCGCGGCGCTGCATCGACAGCTGTGCAAGAACCCGGAAGCCGCCCTGCGCGACCCGTTGTCGGTGCTGGACTGGGTCAACCTGTACGCCCTGGCGGTCAACGAAGAAAACGCCTATGGCGGGCGCGTCGTGACCGCGCCCACCAACGGTGCGGCCGGAATCGTGCCGGCGGTGCTGCATTACTACATGCGCTTCATTCCGGGCGCCAATGAAGATGGCGTGGTGCGGTTCCTGCTGACCGCCGCCGCCATCGGCATCTTGTACAAGGAAAACGCCTCCATCTCCGGCGCCGAAGTCGGCTGCCAGGGCGAAGTCGGCGTGGCTTGCTCCATGGCTGCCGGCGCCTTGTGCGAAGTCTTGGGCGGTACGGTGCAGCAAGTGGAAAACGCCGCCGAAATCGGCATGGAACACAACCTCGGCCTGACCTGCGACCCCATTGGTGGCCTGGTGCAAGTGCCGTGCATCGAGCGCAACGCCATGGGCTCGGTGAAGGCCATCAATGCGGTGCGCATGGCCATGCGCGGCGACGGGCATCACTTCGTCTCCCTCGATAAAGTCATCCGCACCATGCGCCAGACCGGCGCCGACATGAAAAGCAAATACAAGGAGACCGCCCGCGGCGGTCTGGCGGTCAACATCATCGAATGCTGATGCGTGCCATCCACAAATTCCAGGAGCTGATATGTCCACCGAACAACTGTTGAAAACCCCGCTGCATTCGCTGCACCTTGAACTCGGCGCGCGCATGGTGCCATTCGCCGGCTACGACATGCCGGTGCAATACCCACTGGGCGTAATGAAGGAACACCAGCACACCCGCGATCAGGCCGGCCTCTTCGACGTGTCCCACATGGGCCAGATCCGCCTGACCGGCGCGGGTGCCGCCAAGGCCTTGGAAAGCCTGGTGCCGGTGGACATCATCGATCTGCCGGTGGGCATGCAGCGCTATGCCATGTTTA
Organism: Pseudomonas marvdashtae; assembly: GCF_014268655.2. Lineage (NCBI taxonomy): Bacteria > Pseudomonadati > Pseudomonadota > Gammaproteobacteria > Pseudomonadales > Pseudomonadaceae > Pseudomonas > Pseudomonas marvdashtae. Next base: position 1,234,108 of record NZ_JABWQX020000001.1, on the reverse strand, counting down.
CCAACGAGAACGGCGGCATCCTCGATGACCTGATGGTCGCCAACCTGGGCAATGACGAACTGTTCCTGGTGGTCAACGCGGCCTGCAAGGATCAGGACCTGGCCCACCTGCGCGCCCACATCGGCGACCAGTGCAGCATCGAGCCGCTGTTCGAAGCCCGCGCCCTGCTCGCCCTGCAAGGCCCGGCCGCCGTCACCGTGCTCGCACGCCTGGCGCCGGACGTGGCAAAGATGACCTTCATGCAGTTCCAGCGCGTTACGTTGTTGGGCGTGGATTGTTTTGTCAGCCGTTCGGGCTACACCGGTGAAGACGGCTTCGAGATCTCCGTGCCGGCTGCCGATGCGGAGAAACTCGCCCGTGCCCTGCTGGCCGAACCGGAAGTCGCGGCCATTGGCCTTGGCGCCCGTGATTCGCTGCGCCTGGAAGCCGGCCTGTGTCTCTACGGCCACGACATGAACACCGAGACCACGCCAATCGAAGCCAGCCTGCTGTGGGCCATTTCCAAGGTCCGACGCGCCGATGGCGCCCGCGCCGGTGGTTTTCCTGGGGCTGAAACCGTTTTCGCCCAACAACAGGGCGGTGTGGCCCGCAAACGCGTCGGCCTGCTGCCCCAGGAACGTACACCGGTGCGCGAAGGTGCCGAGATCGTCAACGAAGCGGGCGAGACCATCGGCACCGTGTGCAGCGGCGGTTTCGGCCCGACCTTGGGCGGGCCGTTGGCGATGGGTTACCTGAACAGCGCTTACGTTGCACTGGATACGCAAGTCTGGGCCATTGTTCGTGGGAAAAAGGTGCCTTTGCTTGTAAGCAAAACGCCATTTGTTCCACAGCGCTACTATCGCGGTTGATTAGTTGTTTCTATAAGTAACGCGGTTGCGTTGTACGTGCACTAATGTGTAACGCAACCGCCATAAAAGGGTGCATGTTTAGATATTCACGCGCGCTTATAACGCCACGGAACAACTGGACTTGCCTTTCGAATAAGCCTTCCCCAGCGAAACATCTAAACTGTCACCAAGATGAGCAATTCCGGGCCCTTGAGGGGGGGTTGTATTTTCGCTGGAAGTTGGCGTAGAGTTTCGTCACTGTGTTTGCATGGGTCGCTTGGATCGTGACCTGGGCAGTAGCCTACGAAGTTAGCTACATCCCGTTCGACGTCATCTTACTTTCCTGCAACCCAGCCCCAGTACTCTTTCGCCTGGAAAGAGGCTGTCATTAATTTAGCGTCAAGGAAATAAGAAAATGTCCCAACGTCAGAGCGGTACCGTCAAGTGGTTCAACGACGAAAAAGGTTTTGGTTTCATCACCCCTGAAAGCGGTCCGGATCTGTTCGTACACTTCCGTGCTATCCAGGGCAACGGCTTCAAGAGCCTGAAAGAAGGCCAGAAAGTCACTTTCGTTGCCGTGCAAGGCCAGAAAGGCATGCAGGCTGACGAGGTTCAAGCCGAAGCCTGAGGCTTTCGCGAACTAAAAAGCCCCTGATTGATATCAGGGGCTTTTTTATGGCCGCAAATCCGTAAAATGGCTTCTTTTTTCCGCCGAGGCCCTCATGCCGAAACACCTGCTCACCCCCCAGGGCGACTTTCCTCCCGCCGGCTTGGGTCGTCGCCTGGCGGCGATGTTCTATGACTTTCTGCTGTGCACGGCGCTGCTGATCGTGACCGGCGGCGTGTACAAGATGATCCAGATGGCAATCATCGGCGAAGAAAAGATGCGTGCCCTCACCGACGCCGGCGCGCTGGACGGAGACCCGCTGCTGTCCACCGTGCTGTTATTCGTGCTGTTCGGTTTTTTTGCCAAGTTCTGGACCCACAACGGCCAGACCCTGGGCATGCAGGTCTGGTGCATCCGCGTACAGAATGCCGACGGCACCGCCATCAGCCTGTGGCAGGCGCTGTTGCGATTCGTGGTGTCGATTGCGTCGTTGCTGCTGGTGGGCGCAGGCTTCATCTGGGCGCTGTTCGACAAGCGCCAGCGCAGCTGGCATGACATCTATTCGGATACGCAGCTGGTGCGGGTTCCGAAGAAGACCAAGTAAGAACACCCCATGTTTGATCGTTCCCACGCTCCGCGTGGGAACGCCTCTACGGACGCTCCGCGTTCGGCTTTTTGGGACGCAGAGCGTCCCTGGCTACATTCCCACGCGGAGCGTGGGAACGATCATAGGCCTCAAGACTTCTTGAAGCCTCGAATCTTCCAACAATCAGGCATTCCCCGCCAACTTCATCCGCGCTGCCTGGGTGAAGTCCAGCATACGCTTGAGCGGGCGAATCGCGTGGGGGATCAAGGCCGGGTCGACGAAGATCTCGTTGCTGCCGTCTTTCAGCGCCTGGAGCGTGCGCTCCAGGGTGTTCATCGCCATCCACGGACAATGTGCACAACTGCGGCAGGCCGCGCCGTTGCCGGCCGTTGGCGCTTCAATAAAGACTTTGTCGGGGCACAACTGCTGCATCTTGTAGAAAATGCCGCGGTCGGTGGCGACGATCAGCGTCTTGTTCGGCAAGCTCTGCGCTGCGGCAATCAACTGGCTGGTGGAACCCACGGCGTCCGCCAGCTCGATCACCGACGTCGGCGATTCCGGGTGCACCAGGATGGCGGCGTCCGGGTACAGCGCCTTCATGTCTTCCAGCTGCTTGGACTTGAACTCTTCGTGGACGATGCAGGCACCGTCCCAGAGCAGCATGTCGGCGCCGGTCTTGCGCTGGATGTAGGTGCCCAGGTGTTTGTCCGGTCCCCAAATGATCGTCTCGCCGTTGTCCATCAGGCTCTCGACGATTTCCAGCGCGCAGCTGGACGTCACAACCCAGTCGGCCCGGGCCTTGACCGCCGCCGAAGTGTTGGCGTAGACCACCACGGTGCGCTCCGGATGCTGGTCGCAGAACGCCGAGAACTCGTCCACCGGGCAACCCAGGTCCAGGGAGCAGGTGGCTTCCAGGGTCGGCATCAATACGCGTTTTTCAGGGTTGAGAATCTTGGCGGTCTCGCCCATGAACTTGACCCCGGCCACCACCACGGTCTTGGCCGGATGGGCGTTGCCGAAGCGGGCCATTTCCAGGGAGTCGGACACGCAGCCGCCGGTCTCTTCGGCCAGGGCCTGGATGATCGGATCACAATAGAAGTGCGCGACCAGCACCGCGTCCTGAGCCTTGAGCTCGGCGGCAATGGCGGCGCGGTACCAGGCCTCTTGCTCGGCGGTCAGCGGCTTGGGCTGCTTGGCATCGAGATGGGCCTGGACCAGAAGGCGTTCGGAAATTTGCGTCATGTTCGCAAGACCTATGGGCGCATTTGCGCGAAAGTCGAGTATACACCCGGCTCCGGACCACTCGGGTACCGCCGGGAAAGTGAGTATCTATCAGGCACGGGACAGCGTGAAGCCGGCAAGGCTACAGAATATCCCGCCGTTGCAAAAGATCATTCTGACCTGCGCCCGACCACCGAAACGGACGCGTCCAGCAAGCTGACTGAAATGTAATCACCCGCCGCGTCCGGCTGTGTCATCTTCTTTTCCAACCGGCACAGGGCAGCGCTTCTGTGCCTGCTTCAAAATCGAGCGATGGATTGAACGGCATGCAATCGAACACTTCCAGGCGAACTTTCGTAAAGGGCCTGGCCGCGGGAGGCCTCCTGAGCGGCCTCGGCCTTTGGCGCCCGCCTGTCTGGGCCGTCACCAGCCCCGGCCAGCCCAACGTACTCACCGGCAGCGAATTCGACCTGTTCATCGGCGAGAGCCCGGTCAATTTCACCGGCAGCCCACGCACCGCACAAACCATCAACGGCGGTATTCCCGGCCCGCTGCTGCGCTGGCGCGAAGGCGATACCGTGACCCTGCGAGTGCGCAATCGCTTGGAGGACACCACGTCCATTCACTGGCACGGCATCCTGCTGCCGGCCAACATGGACGGCGTGCCGGGACTGAGCTTCAAGGGCATCGAGCCCGGTGGCGTGTACGTGTATCAATTCAAGGTCCGGCAAAACGGCACCTACTGGTACCACAGTCACTCCGGTTTCCAGGAACAGTCCGGCGTCTACGGCCCGCTGGTGATCGACGCCAAGGAACCCGAGCCCTTCCAGTACGAACGGGACTACGTGGTGATGCTCACCGACTGGACCGATGAAGACCCCGGCGACATCCTGAGCAAGCTCAAGAAACAATCGGACTACTACAACTACAACAAACGCACCGTCGGCGACTTTATCGATGACGTGGGCAAGAACGGTTGGGGCGCCACCGTGGCCGATCGCAAGATGTGGGCCGAGATGAAGATGAACCCCACTGACCTCGCCGACGTCAGTGGCGCCACCTACACCTACCTCATGAACGGCCAGGCGCCGGACATGAACTGGACCGGCCTGTTCAAGCCGGGCGAGCGCATCCGCCTGCGCTTTATCAACGGCTCGGCCATGAGCTATTTCGACGTGCGCATTCCCGGTTTGAAGATGACAGTGGTGGCGTCCGACGGCCAATACGTCAAACCGGTGAGCGTCGACGAGTTCCGGATCGCCGTGGCCGAAACCTATGACGTCATCGTCGAACCGACCCAAGAGGCCTACACGCTGTTCGCCCAGTCGATGGACCGCACCGGCTATGCTCGCGGTACGCTCGCTACCAAGGCCGGGTTGTCAGCGCCAGTACCGCCACTGGATCCCCGACCCTTGGTCACCATGGACGACATGGGCATGGGCGGTATGGATCACGGCTCGATGCAGGGCATGGATCACAGCCAGATGCAGGGCATGGACAGCATGCTCTCGCATCCCGATACCGAGAAAGACAACCCCTTGGTAGACATGCAGGCCATGAGCGCCAAGCCCAAGCTCGACGACCCGGGCATCGGCCTGCGCAACAACGGTCGCAAGGTGCTGACTTATTCGGACTTGCGCAGCACATTCCCCGACCCCGACGGCCGCGACCCCGGCCGAACGATCGAGCTGCACCTGACCGGGCACATGGAAAAATTCGCCTGGTCGTTCAACGGCGTGAAGTTCTCCGACGCCGCGCCACTGCTGCTCAAGTATGGCGAACGCCTGCGCATCGTGCTGATCAACGACACCATGATGACCCACCCTATCCACTTGCACGGCATGTGGAGCGACCTGGAAGATGAGAACGGCCAGTTCCTGGTCCGCAAACACACCATCGACGTGCCACCGGGTTCCAGGCGCAGCTACCGCGTGACCGCTGATGCGCTTGGACGCTGGGCCTATCACTGCCACCTGCTGTTCCATATGGAAATGGGCATGTTCCGTGAAGTCCGGGTGCAGGAATGAGGAGCCGACCATGATCAGCCTGTTGAAATACCCCAGCCTGCCCGTGGCCGCCCTTGCCCTCGGCACCAGCGTTTCGGCCTGGGCGGCGAGCGACACGATGCAAGGCATGGATCACAGCCAGATGCAGGGGATGGACCATGGCCAAATGCAAGGCATGGACTCGATGCAGGGCATGGAGCCGATGCAGTCGGCCCCCGTCACCAGCCGCACGCCAATCCCGGAGCTGACCGCTGCCGACCGCGCCGCCGTCTATGAGGATCATGGCGGGCATGCGGTGCATGACAGCGCCATCCATTGGTTTTTTCTCATCGACCAACTCGAATGGCAAGACGCCAATGACGGCAGCGCCCTGAGCTGGGATGCCTCCGGCTGGATTGGCGGCGACATCGATCGTCTATGGCTGCGCTCCGAAGGCGAGCGCCTCAACGGCAAGACTGAAGAAGCCGAGCTCCAGGCCCTCTGGGGACATGCCATCAGCCCGTGGTGGGACGTGGTGGCCGGCGTGCGCCAGGACTTCAAGCCAGGCGATCCGCAAACCTGGGCCGCGTTCGGTGTGCAAGGCATGGCGCTGTACAACTTCGAAGCCGAGGCCACCGCGTTCATCGGCGAAGGCGGCCAGAGCGCGGCACGCCTGGAAGGCGACTACGACATCTTGCTGACCAACCGTCTGATCCTGCAGCCCACCGCCGAAGCCAACTTCTACGGCAAGAACGACCCCGCCCATGGCGTCGGCTCGGGACTGTCAGACACCGAAGTCGGCCTGCGGCTGCGCTACGAAATCCGCCGCGAGTTCGCCCCCTATATCGGCGTCACCTGGAACCGTGTCTACGGCAATACCGCCGATTACGCCCGGGATGAAGGCGAAGACCGCAGCGAAGCACGCCTGGTGCTAGGCGTGCGCCTGTGGTTCTGATCCGCTGACCTGCTTCACTTAAAACTAAAAACGAGCTGTAGGAGTCCTTGCATGTCATTCATCAAAACCGCTGTCGCCTTGTCCGCCGGCCTGTTGTTCAGTGGCTTGGCCCAGGCCCATCCGAAACTGCTGTCCTCCACGCCAGCCGAAGGCGCCGAAGGTGCGGCACCGGCGAAGATCGAGCTGCACTTTTCCGAAAATCTCATTACCAAGTTCTCCGGCGCCAAGCTGGTAATGACCGCGATGCCCGGCATGTCGGCCCATGCGCCGATGGCCATGGCGGCCAGGGTTTCCGGCAGCGACGATCCAAAAACCATGGTTATCACGCCGAATGCCCCACTCACCGCCGGCACCTATCAAGTCCAGTGGCGCGCGGTATCGTCCGACACTCACCCGATCACCGGCAACGTCACGTTCAAGGTGAAGTGAGTCGATGAGCGACTCGATCAACATCGCGCTGCGCTTCGCCCTGTACCTGGACCTGATGTTGCTGTTCGGCCTGGCCGCGTTTGGCCTCTACAGCCTGCGAGGCCAGGAACGGGTGTCCGGCGCGCAGTTGCCTTTCGCGCCGCTGTTGGTGATCACGGCGCTGCTGGGTGGGTTGCTCTCCTTGGCTGCGATGGCGTGCATGGCCTGGGCCATGAGCGGCGCTTCGGCGTGGGCCGAACTGTGGCCGCACATTGAAATGATGGTACTGGAAACCGAGGTCGGCTTGGCTTGCACGTTGCGCATCGCGGCGTTGCTGCTGGCCGGTTTTGCGGTGGCGCTCAATAAACCTTGGCCGACGGCCAGCCTGGTCCTGGTCACCCTGGGCGGGGCTGTGGCGCTGGCGACGCTGGCCTGGGCAGGTCACGGCGCCATGAACGAAGGGTCACGCCGCAACTGGCACTTCATCACCGACTTCCTGCACCTTTGGGCGGCAGGTGGCTGGATCGGCGCCTTGGCCGCGTTTGCCCTCCTGCTTCGCCAGGCCGAACCTCAGCTGGCGATACTGGTCCGGGCATTGGTTGGGTTTGAAACCGTCGGGGCGGTGATCGTGGTAGTCATCAGCGTGACAGGCGTGGCCAATTATCTGTTCATCGTCGGCCCAAGTGTCGCAGGGCTGTTCGACAGCACTTATGGTCAGTTGCTGACGTTCAAGCTCATCTTGTTCTCGGTCATGCTGGTGTTCGCCGCGCTGAACCGTTTTCGCCTGACTCCGCTGCTGGAACAGGCCCGACAGACCGGCGAGCACCGCATCGCGGTAAGTGCGCTGCGGCGCAGCATGGCTTTGGAGTTATCCGTAGCCGTCGTGATTCTTGGATTGGTGGCGTGGCTTGGGACGCTGAGCCCGGCGATGGAATGACCGTCTCGCCCCCCATGAGTCCGTGGCGAGGGAGCTTGCTCCCTCGCCACAAAGGCCGGGTGGGCGGCATTTAATTATTCGATAAGCCCCGCCAGTTTTCAGTTTGCCCAAAGCAGGTTGCCGCAGCCTTAATGGCGCTTTGTTCTGGCCAAGGCCCTGTTATGGAAAACATTCGAACCTCAAGCACCCACGCCGTCTGGCTGATGGTCAGCATCGTGCTGGTGGCACTGAATCTGCGGCCTTCGATGGCTGCGGTCGGGCCGTTGTTATCGGCCATTCGCGGCGAGGTGCCCTTGAGTTTCAGCATGGCATCGCTACTGACCATGTTGCCGGTCATGGCGATGGGCCTGGCGATGTTCCTGGGCATGCGCGTTGCCCTGCGCATCGGTGAACACCGCACCGTCGTCCTGTCGCTGTTGATCATCGCTATCGCCACGGCGTCGCGCTTGTATCTGGACAGCGCCGCTGGATTGATCGCCAGTGCGGTCGTGGCCGGAATCGGGATCGCCCTGATCCAGGCGGTGATGCCGGCACTGATCAAGTCGCGCTTCGCCGGCAACGTCTCGCTGTTCATGGGGCTGTATGTCACGTCGATCATGGGCGGAGCGGCCATTGCCGCGTCGTTCTCTCCCCTCGTCCTGGCGCAGACCGGCAGTTGGCGCACCGGCCTGGCGATCTGGGCGCTGCTGGCCGTGGCCGCACTCGGCTGCTGGTACGCACAACGCCGCGCCGTAACGCCCTTGCCTGAAACACCGGCGCGCCCACAGGCATCGTTCTTCACCAGCGGGCGGGCCTGGTTGCTGGCACTCTTTTTCGGCATGGGTACCGCGTCCTACACCTGTGTCCTGGCCTGGTTGGCGCCGTATTACCTGGAAAAAGGCTGGAGCGAACAGCAAGCCGGCCTGCTGCTGGGGTTTCTCACCGCGATGGAAGTGTTGTCCGGCCTCGTCACGCCGGCAATAGCCAACCGCAGTCAGGATAAACGCTTGGTATTGGCCGCGCTGCTGGCCCTGATCATGGCTGGCTTCTGCGGCATGATCCTCAGTCCGGAACGCTTGAGCCTGCTGTGGCCATGCCTGCTGGGGTTGGGTATCGGCGGCCTGTTCCCGATGAGTCTGATCGTGTCCCTCGACCATCTGGAAAGTCCACGCCGTGCCGGTGCGCTGACGGCGTTCGTGCAGGGTATCGGCTACCTGATCGCCGGGCTCTCGCCATTGATTGCCGGGATGATTCGCGATCAGTCGGGCAGCTTCGAATGGGCCTGGTGGTCGCTCACAGCGGTAACAACGCTGATGCTGCTGATGGTGTTGCGCTTCAATCCCAAGCAATACGCGCGGCGGATTGGCTAGGCATCGACCGTAACGGCAAGTATAAAGGTCCCTTTCTTCAGGGACAGGGACGGTACGTACGGATGGCGCCGAGAACAACCGATGCTCATTAGCAACCAGCTCAGAAAGCTGGACATGCAAGACTTGATGGTGTTTGTCGCGGTGTACGAACAGGGCAACGTCACCAAGGTCTCCGAAGCACTGTGTGTCAGCCAGTCGACCGTGAGCTACTGCCTGAAGAAACTGCGCATCAGCTTCGAAGACGAGCTGTTCATCAACACTCGCAGTGGCATGTGCCCCACCCACAAAGCCGCCGCCATGTACGGCCAGATACTTGAGATCCTCAAGACGATCAACCAATGCCACGCGGGCAAGCAGGCGTTCGATCCGAGTCAGGCAGCAGTAACCTTCACCGTTTGCGCGCCGGAGTATTTCGAACTGCTGATCCTGCCGAAACTCGTTAAACGCTTCATCGGCGGCAGTTTTCCGGTGGTCATCAACATCACCAAATTCCAGCGGGATATCCCGGTGGGCGCATTGGAGGAAGATCGCTTCGATCTTGTCGTGTGTTTCGGCCCGAATTTCCATGGCGACAGCCAAGGCTTGCACTCACAGACCCTGCTCGAAGATGAGCTGATGTGCGTGGTCGATAAACATTTCTCGGGACCCAACGAAGCGTTAAGCCTGGAGGACTTCGTCGCATGCAAGCATATCTTTCCGACACCTTGGACGTCTGACACCAACATGATCGATGGCTGGCTCGATCGACAGGGTCATAGGCGGCAGATCGTTGCCCGAGCCAACAGCTACGTGGCAGCGTTGAACCTGGTCGCCGGAACCGACTTTATCCTGACGCTGCCCAAGCGCATCCAGGCATTGCTTTGCGACAAAGAGAAATTCGCCGAGCGCCAGCCACCGGCGGGCCTGCCGAACTTTACGCTGGACATGGTGTGGAACGAGAAAGCCAGCCAGGACAGCGCCAATATCTGGTTGCGCCAGCAGATCATGCAAGTGTGTTCGGAGGAAGGATTGCGCTGACTCCGATCAGGCCAGCGAACTTTTCTGCAGGCAAAAAAAAATCCGGAAATCCTCACTTGCGTGGGCCTTCCAGACTTTTAAAACTACAGAAAATGGTGGGTCGTGTGGGATTCGAACCTACGACCAATTGGTTAAAAGCCAACTGCTCTACCAACTGAGCTAACGACCCTCTGTGTGGTGGCGCGTATAATACTGATTTCTAAGGACTATTCAACACTTAATTTGAAATAAATCAAAAATAAGGGGTTGGATCGCTTACGCCCGCCGCTGCGAAGCCTTCGGCACGCAGTCGGCAGCTGTCGCACTTGCCACAAGCGCGGCCCTGATCATCGGCTTGGTAGCACGAAACGGTCAGGCCATAGTCCACGCCCAGCTTCACTCCCGCCTTGATGATGTCGGCCTTGCTGAGGTTTTGCAGCGGCGCCTGGATGCGAAAGCCCTGTCCTTCTACGCCGGCCTTGGTCGCCAGGTTGGCCATGCGCTCGAACGACTCGACGAATTCCGGGCGGCAGTCCGGGTAACCGGAATAATCCACGGCGTTGACGCCAATAAAGATGTCGCGGGCCTGCAGCACTTCGGCCCAGCCCAGCGCCAGCGATAGGAACACGGTGTTGCGCGCCGGCACATAGGTCACCGGAATGCCTTCGCTCGGCGCCTCGGGCACGTCAATGGAGCTGTCGGTCAGGGCCGAACCACCGATGCCGTTGAGGTTCAGGCCGATCACCTTGTGCTCGACTACGCCGAGGTCACGGGCTACCCGCTCGGCGGCATGAAGCTCGGCGCGGTGACGCTGGCCGTAATCGAAACTCATGGTGTAGCAGCTATAGCCGTCTGCTCGGGCCATGGCCACGACGGTTGCCGAGTCCAGGCCACCGGACAGCAGGATGACCGCGCGCTTTTCAGAAATCGTGTCTTGCTCAATCATGTCAGCGCCCCGGCTCGTCGTTCCAAAGATATTTATGCAGCTGCAATTGCAGGCGCACCGGCAAATTGTCCGCCACGACCCAATCGGCCAGTTCCCGGGCATTGAGGTCGTGATGACTCGGTGAAAACAACACCTCGCCGGCCCGCCGGTCGAGACCATACTGGATCAGTTTGGACACGGCCCAGTCGTAGTCTTCCCTTGAGCAGATGACAAACTTGACCTGATCGTTGGGGGTCAACAGCTCGACGTTCTCGTAACGGTTGCGATGCGCTTCCTTGGAACCTGGGGTTTTCAGGTCCAGGACGCGACTGACCCGTGGGTCGACCGGCGAAATGTCCAGGGCGCCGCTGGTTTCCAGCGAGACCTCATAGCCGGCATCGCACAACTGCTTGAGCAAGGGGATGACGTTGGGTTGCGCCAAGGGCTCACCGCCGGTGACGCAAACATAGCGGGGGCGAAAGCCGGCCACTTGTTCGAGGAGATCGTCGAGGGTTCGCAAGGTGCCGCCGCTGAAGGCATAGGCACTGTCGCAGTATTGGCAACGCAACGGGCAACCGGTGAGGCGCACAAATACAGTAGGCAGCCCGGCCGTCCGCGTTTCACCCTGCAACGAGTAAAAAACTTCGGTAATTCTCAATGTGTCTTGCATAGTCGCCACGGGCGTAACAGCTAAACAGGCTGTCCGCCTCCGTCAGGCACTTCAAGCAACCCCGCCAACGCGTAGATCCCAAGAAGCGTGTTTCAGAAAAAGGGCGTGAATTCTAACGAAAAAACCCGCGACAAGCGCGGGTTTCTTCCAAGCGGGTCAAACAGCCTTACATGCGCTGCAGATCGCGCTGGGCCAGCTGGGCGGCGGAGGTACCCGGGTATTGGGCCACCACCTGCTGCAAAATGCCCTTGACCTTGTCGGTATGACCAAGGCGGCGTTCCACGTCAGCCAGCTTGTACAGCGAATCCGGCACCTTGGCGTGCTTGGGATACAGCTGCGAGACCTTGGCGAACGCCTGGCCGGCACCTTGCAGGTCACCTTTGGCCAGGTTCACTTCACCCAACCAGTATTGGGCATTACCCGAGTACTGGCTGTTGGGGTATTTGCGCAGGAAAGCGGAGAAGGCCTGGCTGGCCTTATCGAAATCCTTGGCCTTGATCAGGTCGAAGGCGGCATCGTAATAGAGCTTTTCCTTCGCCGGATCAGCCGGCTCACCACCGGCTGCAGGTGCTGCTGCCCCGGCGCCTGCGGCTGCACCGGGAGCGTTCAAGTCGCCACCGGCTGGAGAATTCTCAGGAGTCGCGGCAGGTGCAACGCCGGTTCCTATGCGCCGATCAAGATCCTGGTATCGCTCCAGGCTTTCTTGCTTCATGCGCGAAATATCATTTTGCAGTTCTTCGATCACACCCTGTTGGCGCGAGATCTGATCCTGCATTTGCTGCAGTTGGTTGAACAGCTGGCCCTGTGCCGAGACAGGGGCCGAAACCCCTCCCCCGGCATAGGCGCCGTTCGTACCGTAACCTGCAGGCGGATAACTGCTCCCGCTATTATCATAGCCGGTCTGGTTATCGACCACAGGAACCGCAGCCCACGCCGCAAGCGGCGCGAGGCTGAGAGCCAGAACAGTTACAGCACGACGGCACGTTCGCATGACGAATTACTTACGCAGTTCGACGCGACGGTTTTGAGCCCAGGACTGCTCGTCGTTGCCGGTAGCAACTGGACGCTCTTCGCCGTAGGAAACCAGTTCCAGCTGAGCTGGGGAAACACCTTGCAGTACCAGGTAGCGTTGAACGGCTTTCGCACGACGCTCGCCCAGTGCCATGTTGTACTCACGAGTACCACGTTCGTCGGTGTTGCCTTCCAGAACAACGCGAGCGCCGTTTGCTTTCAGGTCTTTGGCGTGAACGTCCAGAGCGCGCATGGCTTCTGGCTTCAGGTCCGAGCTGTCGTATTCGAAGTAGAAGGTGGTGATTGCGCGCAGAGCAGCTTCTTCGCTCAGGGAGCCGTCAACTGCACCAGTGTTAGCGCCGTAACCAGCGTTTGGATCAACAGCGCCTTCACCGGCGTTGTCGCCGCCTTTGGACGAGCAACCTACAGCTACAGCCATGGCCAGAGCCAGCGCAGCAAATTTACCAAACTTCAGCATTTCCATCGTGAAACTCCTAATGAACCCCAGTGTGTTAAGTAAAACGTATTGCGCCGCGTCAGTTCAGGTAAGGGGACCAGGACGGTTCTCTGACTTCGCCTTGAGCGGTAGGAAGCGGGAGCCTCACGCGTCCATTAATGGACACGAGCATCAAGACTCCCCGGCCCTGCTGGCGGGTGGCGTAGATTACCATGGTGCCGTTGGGCGCAACAGTAGGTGACTCGTCCAGAGTGCTATCAGTGAGGATTTTTACGCTACCGCGCTGCAAATCCTGGGCCGCCACCTTGAAATTGGTGAATCCATCCTGGCGATGGATCATCACCAGGGTCTTTTCGTCCGCCGACAGTTTAGGGTTGGCGTTGTAGTTACCCACGAACGTCACGCGCTCGGCACCGCCGCCACCGGCGCTGGTCTTGTAGATCTGCGGTTTGCCGCCACGGTCGGAGGTGAAGTAGATGGTCGAGCCATCCTTGCCCCAGAACGGTTCGGTGTTGATGCCCGGGCCATTGGTGACGCGGGAAATCGAACGCGACGCCAGGTTCATCACATAGATGTCCGGGTTACCGTCCTTGGACAGCACGAACGCCAGGCGGGTACCGTCCGGCGACCAGGCTGGCGCGCCGTTCAGGCCTTCGAAGTTGGTAATCTGCTCGCGACGACCGGTGTCGATGTGCTGCATGAAGATGCGTGGACGCTTCTGTTCGAACGATACATAGGCGATACGCTTGCCATCGGGGGCGAAACGCGGCGACAGGATCGGCTCGCGCGACTGCAGCAGGGTCACTGCGCGGGCACCGTCATAGTCGGAACGCTGCAGGGTGTAGCGGGTATTTTTCTCGGAGAAGCGTTCGGCTGTCACGTAGAGCATGCGAGTAGAGAACGCGCCCTTGATGCCGGTGAGTTTCTCGAACGACTGGTCGGAGATGTAGTGCGCCATGTCGCGCAGCTGGTCGACGCTGCCCGACACGCTGCCGGTCAGCACTTGCTGCTCGGTGGCGACGTTGAACAGGGCGTATTGCACCTGCAGGCGACCGCCGGCCGGAACGATGCTGCCGACCATGATGTACTGGGCGCCCAGGGCCTTCCAGTCACGGTAGATGACTTCGCTGGCCTGGGTCGGCAAGCCGATCATGTTCTGCTTCGGAATCGGCGCGTAGTAACCCGAGTTGCGCAGGTCGTTGCCGATGATTTCAGCCATGTCGTCCGGCAGGACGCTGCCGCCCTGCCAACCGAACGGAACGACGGCGATAGGGGTCGCCCGGTCGCTGCCGCTGGTGACCAGGATGTTCTTTTCCTCTGCTACCGCTATCCCTGCCAGGCAGCAGATAACGACAAGCATTGATCGAAGAAGGTTTCTCACAAGGCTAGATCCTCAGGTGTGAATGTCATCTTGAACGAACGATAGGGAGCAAAATCGCTCGGCTTCATTCCTTGCATTTCCGTCAATCGCCCAATGTTCTTGACCGCCGCGACCGCCGAAGCGTCGAACGGACCATCGCCACTGGACTTGGCCACGCTGACCGAGGTAACCGTACCGTCGGGCAACATGCCGATTTGCAATACTACCGTCATGCCTTTGCGCGCCGAAGGTGGACGAGCCCAGCCTTCCGCCGCTCGTGCGCGAATCAGATCGTCGAAGCTGCCGGCGACTTCATCGCCCTGCTCATCGGCCAATGCCTGCTGGCGCTCCGGCGTGTCGGAAAGCAAATCTGCCAAGGCCTGGGCCTTTTTCTCTTCGGCGGATTTACGCGCTGCGTCCTGGGCCTTTTTCTTGGCGGCGTCGGCGGCGGCTTTCTTCTTCGCGTCTTCGGCGACTTTCTTTTTCGCCTCGTCAGCTTCAGCTTTCTTCTTGGCGTCTTCGGCCGCTTTTTTCTTCGCGTCCTCGACAATCTTTTTCTTCGCTTCTTCAGCGGCCGCTTTCTTGGCCTCTTCTTCAGCGGCTTTCTTGGCTTCTTCTTCGGATTTCTTCTTGGCTATATCAGCCAATTGTTTCTCTTCTGCCTTCTTGGCCTCGGCGGTTTTCTTCGCTTCGTCGGCTTTCTTGGCTTCGTCTGCCTTCTTCGCCTCATCGGCCTTCTTGGCTTCTTCGGCCTTTTGAGCAGCTTCCTCTTTCTTTTGTTCCGCTGCTCTCACCGCTTCCTGCTCGACCTTTTTCTGCTCCATCTGCTCGACTTCAGTCTGGCGCGCGGCGGATTTCTTCGCCTCGCCAGCCAGCTTCTGGTTGGTCTGCGTAGTCGCCTGGCTTTTCGACTTGAGCTGGTACAGGGTCGCCTGCACGATCGGCTTGGCCGGCGGCAGCTCCGGGGTCATGGCAAAACTGACGAACAGCATACCGAACACCAGCACGTGCAGGCCGATGGCCAGGACACTGGGCCAGAAGTAGCTTTCCGAGGCGGACGGCTCTCGCTGTTGTTGCATCAGGGGGCCTCGGTGATCAAGCCAACATTACCGACCCCGGCTTTCTGCAAACCGCCCATGGCACCCATGACGGCACCGTAGTCGACGGTCTTGTCGCCGCGAATGAAGACCTGGGTGCGTTTGCCGTTACTGTTACCGGCGTTGATGATCTTTGTCACCGCATCGGTCATCTGCGGCAAGGTCATGGCGCGGTCCTGCTGCTTCTCGGTATCGACTTCGCTGCCAAGGTTCCAGTAATAGGTCTTGTCAGCCTTGATCGAAATGGTCAGTACCTGGGTGTTGTTGTCCTGCGGCAAGGCTTCGCTGGAAACCTTGGGCAGATCAACCTTCACGCCCTGATTGAGCATCGGCGCGGTCACCATGAAGATGACCAGCAGCACCAACATCACGTCGATGTAGGGCACTACGTTCATCTCGGCGACCGGCTTGCGCTTTTTTCGGGCTCGAGCGATTAAAGCCATTGGGAAATACCTGCTTATTCTTCGCTGGTGTGCACTTTGCGGTGCAGGATCGCCTGGAATTCATCGGCGAAGGTGTAGTAGCGGCTGGTCAGCGTTTCGCTGCGGGCAGCGAAGCGGTTGTAGGCAATAACGGCCGGGATCGCCGCGAACAGGCCGATGGCCGTGGCGATCAGCGCCTCGGCGATGCCTGGGGCCACGGTGGCCAGGGTTGCCTGCTGGGCGGATGCCAGGCCACGGAAGGAGTTCATGATCCCCCACACGGTACCGAACAGGCCGATGTACGGGCTGACCGAACCGACGGTCGCCAGGAACGGCAGGCCCTGTTCGAGTTTTTCTTCTTCGCGGGAGATGGCGACGCGCATGGCACGGGCCACACCTTCCATCACCGCTTCAGGATCGACGCCCGGTTGCTGGCGCAGACGGGAAAACTCCTTGAAGCCGGCACGGAAGATCTGCTCGACACCCGAATCCGGGTCCGGGTTGCTGCCCGCCTGGCGATACAGCTTGGACAGGTCGATGCCGGACCAGAAGCGCTCCTCGAAGCTCTCCAGGGCACGGCGACCGGCGCGCAGCATGTTGCTGCGCTGAAAGATCATGATCCATGAGGTCACCGATGCGGCTACCAGGATCAGCATTACCAGTTGCACCACGACACTGGCATTGCTGACCAGGCTCCACATGGAGGAATGGTCGACGACGTTAGCTTCCACGCTTTATCTCCTGCTCTGAGTGTGTACCCGCGCCGCTCACGCCGGCAAAGGCCGCGCGTAGAGCTTCGGGAATGGCCCGGGGTTTCAAACTATGGGTGCGCACACAGGCCACCAAAAACTGCCCTTCGCAGAGCAGCACATTATCCGCAGCCCGCCTGACCTGCTGCTTGAAGCGCAGGCTGACGCGGTTCAATTCGATGACATCGGCACTTACCAGCAGCTCGTCGTCCAGTCGCGCCGGCGCGTGGTAGCGCGCTTCGCTGGAATGCACGACGAATAACAGGTCCTCCCCTGCCAGCGCGGATTGGGCGAAACCCAGTTCCCGCAGCCGTTCGGTTCGAGCCCGTTCCATAAACTTGAGGTAATTGACGTAGTAAACGATGCCGCCGGCATCGGTGTCCTCGTAATAAACGCGACAGCGATGTGCGAACGACTCCAGCCCGTTTTGCGCGCGCATACTCTAGTGCTTACTCCTCGGGTTGCCAATCCGGCCAGGCAACTGTTTTTTCATTCTCGAATGCATTGACGCTCCAGGCGTGGTCTGGGACAGCACGAACCGGAAAAAAGTCGGGATAAAGAGCGCGTTCAATCGTCCACCGCATCGAGGAATTCGTCTACCACCGGCATCTCACCCATTCGTGTCGGGATGTTTAAGCCAAAGTGCAGATAGGCGTGACGCGTCACCACGCGCCCGCGCGGGGTGCGCATGATATAGCCCTGTTGGATCAGGTACGGCTCCAGCACATCTTCGATGGTATGGCGCTCTTCGCTGATGGCCGCGGCCAGGCTGTCGACGCCCACCGGGCCACCGTCGAACTTCTCGATCATGGTCAGCAGCAGACGCCGGTCCTGGTGATCGAAGCCGCGCTCGTCGATGTCCAGCAGGTTCAAGGCCAGGTCGGCAATCGGCTTGGTGATGTGGCCCTTGGCGCGGACTTCGGCAAAGTCGCGGACGCGGCGCAACAGTCGGTTGGCGATCCGCGGCGTGCCCCGGGCCCGACGGGCGATCTCGTAGGCACCGTCCGGGTCCAGCGGCAAACCGAGGATGCTGGCCGAGCGGCTGACAATGGTCGCCAGGTCGGCGTTGTTATAGAACTCCAGGCGCTGGACGATACCGAAGCGGTCTCGCAGCGGGTTGGTCAGCATGCCGGCGCGGGTGGTGGCACCCACCAGGGTGAAGGGCGGCAGGTCGAGCTTGATGGAACGCGCCGCCGGCCCCTCGCCGATCATGATGTCGAGCTGGAAATCTTCCATGGCCGGATACAGCACTTCCTCGACGATCGGCGACAGCCTGTGTATTTCGTCGATGAACAGCACGTCGTGGGGTTCTAGATTGGTCAGCAGCGCCGCCAAGTCACCCGGGCGCTCGAGGACTGGTCCGGAGGTGCTTTTGATCGACACGCCCATTTCCTGGGCGATGATATTGGCCAGGGTGGTCTTGCCCAGGCCCGGCGGACCGAAGATCAACGTGTGATCCAGGGACTCGCTGCGCCCACGGGCGGCCTGGATGAACAGCTCCATCTGCTCGCGCACGGTCGGCTGGCCGATGTAGTCGGCCAGGCTGACGGGGCGGATCGCGCGGTCCTGGATTTCCTCGCGGTCACGGGGCGCGCCCGTGGCGGCGATGAGACGGTCAGCTTCAATCACTTAAATCATTCCCTTCAGGGCACGGCGAATCATATCTTCAGTGCTCAGGCCTTTTTCCTTGATGGCGGAAATCGCCTTGCTGGCTTCCTGCGGCTTGTAGCCCAGGGAGATCAGGGCAGTGACCGCATCGCTCTCGGCGCTGACCGCTGGCGTAAGCGCGTCCGGCTCGTTCGGCTGATTCGGCACCAGGGCGAACATCGCCGGTACCGCCTCCCAGGCCTTGAAGCGGTCCTTGAGCTCGACCAACAAGCGCTCGGCGGTTTTCTTGCCCACTCCCGGCACCTTGGTCAGCGCCGAGGTGTCCTGGGATTGCACGCAACGGATCAGCTCATCGACTTCCAGGCTCGACATCAAGGCCAGGGCCAGCTTCGGGCCGACGCCATTGAGGCGGATCAGCTCGCGAAAGAAATCCCGCTCGCGCTTGCCGAAGAAGCCATAGAGTAACTGGGCATCTTCGCGCACGACCAAATGGGTGTGCAGGGTCAGCGGCTCGCCGACCGACGGCAAGCGATACAGCGTGGTCATGGGCACTTCCAGCTCATAGCCCAGGCCGTTTACATCCAGAATCAGGTGCGGCGGCTGTTTTTCAGCCAGGGTGCCGCGCAAGCGTCCAATCACGTTTCAGATCCTTGGGCGTTGGCCAGCCGCTGGCTGGCGAGTAACAACACGAGCATCAAGGCCGACGATACAGGCGCAATTTGCTCGGGCTCATGAATGAATGCGCTGATGCTATCAGAGACGCAGGCGCCCGCCACGACTGCGTGCGGTTCCCAGGCCATGGGGCAGCAGGCTGGAACGGGTGTGGGCATGGCAAATGGCGATGGCCAGGGCGTCGGAGGCGTCGATCTGCGGCTTGCTGACCAGTTTCAGCAAATGCATGACCATCATCTGCACCTGTTCCTTGTTCGCCGCCCCGGTACCGACGACCGCCTGCTTGACCTGGGTCGCGGTGTATTCGGCGATCTCCAGGTTTTCCTCGGCACCCGCCACAATGGCCGCACCCCGGGCCTGCCCCAGCTTCAGGGCCGAATCGGCGTTGCGCGCCATGAAGACCCGTTCGATACCCATGGTCACCGGGCCGTAGGTCTGGATGACTTCGCGCACGCCGCGATAAACAATCTGCAAGCGCTCGTGCAGTTCGCCCGCCCCGGTGCGGATGCAGCCAGACGCAACGTACACGCAGCCGCGCCCGGTATCGCGAACCACACCGTAGCCGGTGATGCGCGAACCGGGGTCGATACCAAGGATTAAAGTCATAACGCCTGCGAAAGGTAGTGCGGTTGCAAAAGGATACAGCCGTGCAGGGTGTCAGCCCAGCTGTTCAGCCACCGACTCCGGGATGTCAGCGTTGGAGTAGACGTTCTGCACATCGTCCAGGTCTTCCAGCATGTCGATCAACTTGATCACTTTCTCGGCGCCTTCCAGATCCAATTCGGCACTGGTGGTTGGCTGCATGACGATTTCCGCGTCGGCCGGCGCAAAACCCGCAGCTTCCAAGGCGTTGCGCACGGCATAGAAACTGGCGAACGAGGTGAACACGTCGAACGAACCGTCTTCATGACTGACCACGTCATCGGCGTCGGCTTCCAAGGCCGCTTCTGTCAACGCATCCTCATCGATACCCGGCGCGAAGCTGATCTGCCCCTTGCGCTCGAACAGGTAAGCCACCGAGCCATCGGTGCCCAGGTTGCCACCGCATTTGCTGAACGCATGACGCACGGCGGCAGCGGTACGGTTGCGGTTGTCGGTCATGCATTCGACCATCACCGCCACGCCGCCCGGGCCATACCCTTCGTAGGTCAGCTCTTCAACGTTGTCGGCCTCGGTCGCACCGGCGCCACGGGCGATGGCCCGGTCGATGATGTCGCGGCTCATGTTGGCACCCAAGGCCTTGTCCAGGGCCAGGCGCAGGCGCGGGTTGGAACCCGGATCGCCGCCACCCTGGCGGGCCGCGACCGTCAGCTCACGGATCCACTTGGTGAAGATCTTGCCTCTCTTGGCATCCTGACGTTCTTTGCGGTGCTTGATGTTCGCCCACTTGGAATGACCTGCCATAACTCGCTCCGTTTCTCTTTGGAACATTGCCCGCCCTGCGCTCGCGCAGTCGCCGGCAATCAGAAATATCGACCCCAATGAAAAGGCGCATCCGAAGATGCGCCCTCTCAGGTGTCAGCCTTACTCAGCCTTTGGCTGTTCACGCAGACGAATGTGCAACTCGCGCAGTGCCTTGGCATCCACGACACCCGGCGCCTGGGTCATGACATCGGCCGCGCTCTGGGTTTTCGGGAACGCGATCACTTCACGGATCGACTGGGCGCCGGTCATCAGCATCACCAGGCGGTCCAGGCCGAAGGCCAGGCCACCGTGGGGTGGCGCGCCGTACTTCAGCGCATCCAGCAGGAAGCCGAATTTCTCTTCCTGCTCGGCTTCATTGATGCCCAGCAGGCGGAACACCGCCTGTTGCATTTCCTTGCGATGGATACGGATCGAACCGCCACCCAGCTCGGTGCCGTTCAGGACCATGTCGTAGGCGCGCGACAGAGCGGTGGCCGGGTTGGCCTCCAATTCTTCAGGCGAGCACTTCGGCGCGGTGAACGGGTGGTGCAACGCGGAGAAGCTGCCGTCGTCGTTTTCTTCGAACATCGGGAAGTCGACGACCCACATCGGTGCCCATTCGCAGGTCAGCAGCTTCAGGTCGTGGCCCAGCTTGATGCGCAACGCGCCCAGGGCTTCGCTGACGATCTTGGCCTTGTCGGCGCCGAAGAACACGATGTCGCCATCAACCGCGCCCACGCGATCGAGGATCACATTGAGGTTGGCTTCAGGAATGTTCTTCACGATCGGCGATTGCAGGCCTTCAACACCCGCGGCGCGCTCGTTGACCTTGATGTACGCCAGGCCCTTGGCACCGTAGATGCCGACGAACTTGGTGTAATCGTCGATCTGCTTGCGCGGCATGCTCGCCCCGCCTGAAACACGCAGGGCCGCGATACGGCATTTAGGGTCGTTGGCCGGGCCGCTGAACACCTTGAAATCGACGTCCTTGAGCTGGTCGGCCACGTCCACCAGTTCCAGCGGGTTACGCAGGTCTGGCTTGTCGGAACCGTAGCGGCGCATGGCCTCTTCGAAGGTCATGTGCGGGAACTCGCCGAATTCCAGGCCCAGCACTTCCTTGAACAGGTTGCGGATCATGCCTTCGGTCAGGCCCATGATGTCTTTTTCGTCGAGGAAGCTGGTCTCGATGTCGATCTGAGTGAACTCAGGCTGACGGTCGGCACGCAGGTCTTCGTCGCGGAAGCACTTGGCGATCTGGTAGTAGCGATCGAACCCGGCCACCATCAGCAGTTGCTTGAACAGCTGTGGCGATTGCGGCAAGGCGAAGAAGCTGCCGGGGTGGGTACGGCTCGGGACCAGGTAGTCGCGGGCGCCTTCCGGCGTGGCGCGGGTCAGGATCGGCGTCTCGACGTCGAGGAAGCCGTTCTCGTCCAGGTAGCGACGGATGCTGGTGGTCATGCGCGAACGCAGGCGCAGCTTCTCGGCCATTTCCGGACGACGCAGGTCGATGAAGCGGTAGCGCAGACGGGTTTCCTCGCCCACGTCGGAGTATTCGTTGAGCGGGAACGGCGGGGTTTCCGACTCGTTGAGCACTTCCAACTCATAGCCCAGCACTTCGATCATACCCGACGCCATGTTGGCGTTACCGGCGCCGGCCGGACGCAGGCGCACCTTGCCGGTGATCTTGACGACGTATTCGCTGCGCACGCGGTCGGCGGTGGCGAAGGTTTCAGCGCGGTCCGGATCGAACACCACCTGGGCCAGGCCTTCACGATCACGGATATCGAGGAAAATCACCCCGCCATGGTCACGACGACGATGGACCCATCCGCAAAGAGTAACTTCCTGACCTTCCAGGCTTTCGTTCAGTTGGCCGCAATAATGGCTGCGCATCATGGTAGTGGTTTCACTTCTCGTAATTCGACATTCGGTTGGAGGCCCTGCCTGTGCAAGAACTCGCGCGTATTCAGTTCAATCGGCTTTGTCGCCACCGGCCAGGTTTTTCTTGGCGCCGGTCTTGAAGTCGGTTTCATACCAGCCGGTACCACCGAGGCGGAAACCTGGCATGGACAGCATCTTCTTCAGCTCCGGCGCCTGGCAGGCAGGGCAGTCGACCAGCGGTGCCGCGCTGATCTTTTGAATGGCTTCCATCTGATGACCACAGGAAGCACATTGATAGTCGTACATCGGCATGGGGTTGTCTCGGCGATCAGGTTATTACGCAAAGCGCGGCTTTGCGGCAAAGAGCGGGATTATATCCATTAAATGCAGCCTGTGCAGCCGTAAGACCGCACAGTCATTGCCGGCAATGTCGTTCATTCGAGGCAGGCGTACCCCACCTTGGCGAGGGGACCAGACATACACTGATCAATTTCAGCTTCCTTCAAGCTGTGCACAACGCAGACAACACGCACCAAGCCGCTGAAATTGCGCACGCCGCCGTGACGCAGATGCACTTCCCGGTCCACATGGGACAGCAAGGTGCTGACGGAGCAGCTGTTGAGCTGAGCCATGTCGCCGAGGATGTCCCAATAGATTTGTTCCAGCCGCAGACAGGTGGCGAACCCGTTGAGCCGGATAGAGCGGGCCAAGGGCCGGGCCAGTTGCATGTCAAACCCACTGACGAACGGGTCGGTGCTTACGGACAGCAAACGTCCGCGCGCACTTCCCCTGGGTTCTTTTCCTTGAATCATACCGTTGACACTCCTTTGCCATACGAGCCTCAGTCGGAACAACCGATCTGTGGCCCTATGGAAGCTCAACTGGATCGCCAGTTCCAGATGACTTTTTGACCATCGACGTAGGACAAGCCAACGGGGAGTTGGCGACAAATCATGTCTTCCTACACGCGACGGCAAGCGATGGCGCCAACGGCAGCGCCATCACCTGTACAGACTTATTGATCTTCCAGCAGCGAACGCAGCATCCAGGCGGTTTTTTCGTGGACCTGCATACGCTGGGTCAAAAGGTCGGCGGTGGGCTCGTCGCTGACCTTGTCCAGCAAAGGAAAGATGCCACGGGCGGTACGCGTCACCGCCTCCTGGCCCTCGACCAATTGTCGAATCATGTCCTCGGCACCAGGCACGCCCTCTTCTTCCTTAATAGAAGACAAGCGTGCGTACACCGAATAAGCACCGGGTGCCGGAAAGCCGAGCGCACGGATTCTTTCGGCGATCAGGTCCACCGCCAACGCCAGTTCGTTGTATTGCTCCTCGAACATCAGGTGCAGGGTTCGAAACATCGGCCCGGTGACGTTCCAGTGGAAGTTGTGGGTCTTGAGGTACAGCACGTAGGTGTCCGACAACAGGCGCGAAAGCCCGTCGACGATGGATTTGCGATCTTCTTCGCTGATACCGATATCAATTGCCATGTGGGTTGATCTCCTGACGGTGATGAATTCGACAGCGGCCATTGCACTCTAGCGGGTCTCTCTCCCTGTAGCCTGCGACAAATCGCCAGCCGTCCTGAACCGACAAGCCGGGACGCCGAGGGGTTCCGACAAACCTGGAAAATTCAACACGCATCGCCTGGCACGCTCAAGAGCCCCGCCACCCCTCCGACCGACGAACAGCGTCCCGCGCGCCCGTAACGAGTTTGAGAAGGCCCGGGCTTTGCTGTTAAATAGGCAGTGTGTCGCTACGCCTCTTTTCCCGGGCACGGCGCATAGGCTGATTCGGGTACGTGTTCCTACGCCTCTCATTGTTCTGGAGCGAACCGCCCCCGACCAGCTCTTCCTTGTGATCTGTCTTAACCGTGAGCCAATTAAAATGTTGAAAATCGTCCACTTGCTAATGGGCGCAGCTGCCCTGCTGCTGTCCTTCATCCCTAGCCTGGGTTCCGAAGCCACACCTTACCTGCAACATCCCGACGCGCTGTACCTGGCCTTTTTCGGCTTGCTCAACCTGACCCTGGCACCCGTAATTCCTTACTGGAACAAAGGTCCACGTCATCAACTGCAAAACCTCGTCAGTGCGCTGCTGGTGCTGGCTGTTGCGTTGCAAACCCTGACCCTGCTGGCGCCCATGCCGGAAATAGGCGGCCAACCCGCCATCCTGTCCAGCCTGGCCGCGGCATTGCTCGCTGTGTTGCTGCACCTGGCCGTCAGCTTCTACAAGAAGTCGTCGCCGGCCGCCGCACCGCAGAACTACGACATGTCCAACCGTGATACCGGCACCGTGAAGTGGTTCAACACCTCCAAGGGGTTCGGTTTCATTTCCCGCGATTCCGGTGATGATATTTTCGTGCATTTCCGGGCGATCCGTGGCGAAGGCCACCGCGTCCTGGTCGAAGGCCAGCGTGTCGAGTTCTCGGTCATGCACCGCGACAAGGGCCTGCAGGCCGAAGACGTGATCGCCGCGCTCCCGCGCCGCTGATCCAGGCGTAAAAAAACCGCGATGCAGCCTGGCTGCTCGCGGTTTTTTATTGCCCGTCGTTCGGGCCCAGGTCAGTAGTGCGGTGGTGGCGCGTCTTCTTCGAAGGATTCGAACTGCCCGGCCATTTCCTCTTGGCGCTTGAGAAGTGCAGCCATCTGCAGCTGCAGACGCTCGACAATTCGTTGCTGCGCCACCAGCACGTCATTCAACGCCTGGATAGTGTCATCCTGAAACGCCAGGCGGCTTTCAAGGTCGGTTACACGGTCTTCAAGGTTCATGGCTTCAGCCCTCCAGGAACTTGAAATCATCGGTCAGGACCGCTCGCAAGCGCTCACGAATGGCGCTCACCTGCTCGGCATTATAAGGCTGCGCCGGATGTTTGCCCCACACCGGCGCAGGCCACGCAGCGTCCTCTCGCTTGCGCACGATCACATGCATGTGCAATTGACTGACAACGTTACCCAAGGTTGCAACGTTCAGTTTGTCGGCATCGAACGAGTCCTTGAGCGTTTCGGCCAGTGCCGTGGTTTCCTTCCACAGCTGCAATTGATCAGCGTCATCTAATTGAAACAATTCGCTGATATTTTCCCGTCGCGGCACGAGGATGAACCACGGGTAGTTCGAGTCGTTGGACAAGAGCAAGCGGCACAGCGGGAAATCGCCGATGGGCAATGTGTCTTGTTGCAATCGTGGATCTAAGGCAAACACCGGCGTACTCCTCGCTCGTTAATCGACGACGTCCGATTTGACGGCCCAGGGGCTGCATACGGACGCTGGCCGCCAGCATACCTGTGAACGGCGCAACGTTCACTGCGCACCAGTACCGGGCACCATGAACCGTAAAAGCGCATGACGCGCAGAGCTGCTACAAGGACTGTCCGCTTTTCGTACAGCGTGAAGATTTTTTGCACCAAAACAGCACAACGGGTCTACGCTCTGTGCTCGTAGCATCCGTGTTTTACCCACCGAAGGGGTGAACCGGTAACGTTTTTAGTTGTCGTGGGCCGTTTAGTGGTTTCAAACATGGCAGCTGCCTGGCAGTCAACCCCATTTAAAACAAGGCCTTTGGAGCCCGGTTTCATGAGGTTTCACCGCATCCGCAGCTAAAATGTGAAAAAAATGTCAACGAAATCCGGGTTTGTGCATGCTTGTTGCATTCATGCCCGTATCGCCTACAGGGTATCGCCGGAAGCGAAACCTGCAGGCCTGAGAATTAAAGTGGCAAGGCTGCCCTCAGGAGCTTCAAGGTTGTACTTACGGACTCTTTACACCGACGGTAGGAAAAAAGAACAACTTCAAGTTGTCATTCCGTGTGGGTCGGATCAGCTGAAATACGACATGGATCGAGCCATTGGCGACATGGTCGTAAAGAAGCTGAAAGGTTGAATGGGCAAGTATCGCCAAAGAATGTTGGCGTGATATAAGTTTGCGCCGACACAAAAAGAAAGAGCCGCCCAGATAAAAAAACAGGTGGGACGGCAGTACTCTTCTAAAAACCAAAGGAGCAAATCACGATGCGCGTGATGAAGTGGAGCATGATCGCACTGGCTGTATCGGCCAGTACCTCGCAGTTCGCAGTGGCGTCCTCTCAGGAGGAATCCAAGGGTTTTATTGAAGATCAGAGCTTGACTGTTCTGACCCGTGCGCTGTACATGAACCGTGATTTCAAGAACAACCCAAGCACCGCACAAAGTTATCGTGAAGAGTCTGGTGTTGCCGCTCGTGCCATTTATGAGTCGGGCTTCACTCAAGGTACTGTTGGTGTAGGTGTTGACGGCTTCGCATTTGGCACCGTTCGCATCGATGGCGGTACCGGTCGTGCCGGTAACGGTCTGTTCGCTCGTGACAGCGATAACAACCTGGAAGACACCCAATCGAAGGTTGGTGGCGCGGTTAAATTCCGTCTGTCCGACACCGTGCTGAAACACGGTAACCAGTTCGTTGCCAGCCCGGTTTTCTCCACTGACGACAGCCGTCTACTGCCAGAAGTTGCCACGGGTACGCTGATCACCAGTAAAGAAATCAAAGGCTTGGAGCTGACCGCAGGTCATTTCAACGCCATCAGCTCGCAAACTGGCATGGGCGATGACGGCCTCGGCCTGACGTCTGCCGACATTGCCGGCGCAACCTACCAGTTCACCGACAATTTCGTTGCTGGCGTAGCGGCTTCCGATATTGAAGACCACTATAAAAAGAAATACATCAACCTGAACTACACCTTGCCGATCAACGAAGATCAGTCCCTGAACTTCGACTTCAACGGTTATGACAGCCAGGACCAAGGCCAGAAGCTCAGCGGCGACGTTGACAACCGCATCTGGTCCCTCGCAGCAGCCTATGCCATCGGTGCCCACAAATTCACCCTGGCTCACCAGCGCTCCACCGGTGATACCGGCTACGTCTACGGCACTGACGGTAACGGCACTATCTTCCTCGCCAACTCCATCCAGTACTCCGACTTCAACGGTCAGGACGAGCGCTCGTGGCAGGCTCGCTACGACCTGAACATGAAGACTTATGGCGTTCCTGGCCTGAGCTTCATGACTCGCTACGTTACCGGTGACAACATCGAGACTGGCGGCGCAGAAGGTAAAGAGCACGAATGGGACGTCGAAACCAAGTACGTTGTGCAAAACGGTCCAGCCAAGGACCTGTCGATGCGCGTACGTGCTGCGTTCTACCGTGCCAACAGTGACTATAACGCCATCAACGGCAACGACAACAACGACCTGCGCTTCATCTTTGAATACCCACTGAGCATCTTGTAATTCAGTGCTAATTCGATAGCTGCACTCGCGACAAACAAAAACCGCTCACCTGATCCAGGTGAGCGGTTTTTTTATGCCTAGTGCAATGTCAGCGTTAACACAACTTGTTAAATAGCAAGCTAGCTAAACATAACCCGACCCCAGCGCCGAGTTACATTCAAATCGTTATTGCGCTGGCCCTTCCTGAACAACCCGAATAACCCGTTGCGGAAACGGAATATCAATGCCCGCATCCTTCAAGCGGTCCCGCGCCTGTTCGTTAAGCATGAACATCACGTTCCAGTAGTCCGCCGTTTTCACCCAGATACGCAGCGACACCGTGATCGAGCTATCGCCCAGGGTGGAAATCACCGCTTCTGGTGCAGGATCGGCCAATACGCGCTCGTCCTTGGCCAGCTCCAGTAACACTTCCCGCGCTTTTTGCAGGTCGGCCTGGTAATCCACGCCCACGTCGAATACTACTTTGCGGGTTGGCTGGCGGTTGGTGTTGGTGATGATGCCGTTGGACAGGTTGCCGTTCGGCACGATGACGGTCTTGTTGTCACCGGTACGAATGATCGTGTGGAAGATCTGGATGCTGTCGACCGTACCGGCCACGCCTTGGGCCTCGATCCAGTCACCGATGCGAAATGGACGGAACAGCAGGATCAGCACGCCACCGGCGAAATTCGCCAGGCTGCCCTGCAAGGCCAGGCCAATCGCCAAGCCTGCCGCACCGATGGCCGCGACGAACGAGGTGGTTTCCACGCCGATCATCGACGCGACGCTGACGATCAGTAGAATCTTGAGGATGACGTTCGCCAGCGTGCTGATAAACCCTTGCAATGCCAAGTCGGCATTACGCAAGGCCAGCAGTGCGCCCAGTTTGCGGGTCAACTTGTTGATTAGCCACCAGCCGATAGCCAGGGTGACGACCGCCAGCAGCACGCGGCTGCCGTACTCCATGATCATCGGTATCCAGGCCTGGGAAGCCTTGACCAGGTGGTCCACTTCAGCGTTCAAGTCCATCGTGTTCTCCTTGTTCCCGTTGCACGCAACACCCGTGCAACACTGTGTAGCCGACGATGCCCCGCACCGGGAGCACATCGGCCACGGTAATTGCGAACAGCCTGGTGTCAGTCGCGGAAGTTATTGAACTGTAGCGGCATGCCGAATTCTTTGCCGCGCAGCGCGGCGATGGCTTCCTGCAAGTCGTCACGCTTCTTGCCGGTCACGCGCACCTGCTCACCCTGGATGGCGGCCTGGACCTTGAGCTTGGCGTCCTTGATGTGGGCAACGATCTTCTTCGCCAATTCCTTGTCGATGCCTTCCTTGAGCACGGCTTCCTGCTTCATCAGCTTGCCCGAGGCGTAGGCGTCCTTGACCTCGAGGCATTGCACATCGATCTTGCGCTTGACCAGCGCCAGCTTGAGGATCTCGATCATCGCCTCGAGCTGGAACTCGGCCTCGGCGGTCAGGTTGACGGTCAAGTCCTTTTCCTTGAACTCGAAACTGCCCTTGCCCTTAAGGTCATACCGACGGTCGAGTTCCTTGACGGCGTTTTCAACGGCGTTGGTGACTTCGTGTTTGTCCAGTTCGGATACCACGTCGAATGACGGCATGTAGTGTTCTCCAAATAAAAAGGCGCGCCCGTGACAAAGGCGCGCACTTGGCTTGTGGTTAAAATCGGGCTCATTATAACGGGTCTTTTCCCGTCGTTACCGCGAGCCCCTCAGATGCCAGCGCCAAAGCGAGTAAAAAACTGATGTCCACCACCTGGCATGTCCTGGGAGCCGGCAGTCTCGGCACGTTGTGGGCGACGCGCCTGGCCCGGGCCGGCCTGCCGGTGCGGCTGGTGCTGCGCAATGAGCAGCGGTTGCAGGCTTACCGGGCAAGCGGTGGCCTGACGCTGGTGGAACAGGGGCAGGCGCTATGTTACCCGGTGCCCGGCGAAACCGCGCAAAGCCCCGAACCCATCAAGCGCTTGCTGCTGGCTTGCAAGGCCTATGACGCGGAAGCGGCGGTGGCTTCGGTCGCCCATCGACTGAGTGCCGAGACAGAGCTGATCCTGCTGCAGAACGGCCTCGGCAGCCAGGATGCGGTGGCGAACCGCGTCCCCCTGGCTCGCTGCATCTGCGCCTCCAGCACCGAAGGCGCGTTCCGCGACGGTGACTGGCGCGTGGTGTTCGCCGGCCATGGCTACACCTGGCTGGGCGACCCCGCGCACCCGGTGGCGCCAGTCTGGCTGGATGACCTGGGCGCTGCCGGCATCCCACATGAATGGAGCGCCGATATTCTCACTCGCCTGTGGCGCAAACTGGCCCTCAACTGTGCGATCAATCCCCTCACCGTGCTGCACCATTGCAAGAACGGCGGCTTGCAGGAACACCGCTGCGAAGTGGCGACCTTGTGCGCGGAACTCAGCGACCTGCTTGAGCGCTGCGGCCAGCCCGCGGCGGCCGAAGACTTACCGGCCGAAGTCGAACGGGTCATCCAGGCCACCGCTCACAACTATTCGTCGATGTACCAGGATGTCGCCAACCAGCGCCGCACCGAAATCAGCTACCTGCTCGGCCATGCCTGCGCGGTCGCACAACGTCATGGGGTGGCCGCGCCGCATCTTGAACAAATGCGCCAACGCCTGATTGTCCACTTGGACAACCTCGGATTGCCCAGCGACTGAGCAGCGGCTACGCTGGCCCACGTGTTCCTTTTTAGCGACGAGTCAGATGCCATTGCGCCAGCGCCTTGAAAACCTCCCGGTCGGCCAGAAACTGCTGGCGGCCCTGTTGGTATTGTTGACCACCGTTTTGCTGGTGGCGAACCTGACCTTCATCAGCGCGGCCTACTACATTTCCCAGGAAAGCATGGCCCCGCAGGCCTTGCAGACCATCGGCCGGCTGGTGGCCAACCCGAGCCTGATCTCCGACGCGCTGCAGTCGCCGCAAAGCGCCCAGCGCCTGCTCGATGAACTCAACAGCTATGCGCCCCTGCGGGCAGCGGCGCTGTATGACGGTCGGGGTGAACGCCTGGCCGAGTTGCAACAGGGCGAAAAGCTCAGGTTGCCGGAGCATTTTCGCCATATGCAAACCTGGCAGGCCGGGGAATTTCGCAGTAACCAAGTCATCACCCTGCCCCGTCCCGGTACCCAACCCGGCCATTTGTTGCTGGTCGCCAGCAGCGAATTGCCCACCGCCTTCTACACCGGCACGCTGACCGCCAGCCTCGGCATACTGATTTTCAGCGTGCTGCTGTGGTTGATCATTGCCCAGCAGATCAAGCGGCTGATTACCCAGCCGATTCACCAACTCGAAGAACTGTCGCGCCAGGTTACCCGCGAGGAAAACTATTCCCTGCGTGCCGGCCGTGGCAACCATGACGAGATCGGCAGCCTGGCCGAGGCGTTCAACACCATGCTGTCGCGGATCGAAGCTCGGGAGCAGCAGCTCAAGCGCGCGCGGGACGATTCCCAGGCGGCCTACGACCAGGCCCAGGGCCTGGCGGAAGAAACCCGCCACACCAACCGCAAGCTGGAGCTGGAAGTCCAGGTGCGCAGCAAGATCGAGAAAAAGCTCACGGGCTTCCAGAACTACCTCAACAGCATCATCGACTCCATGCCGTCGGCGCTGATCGCCCTCGACGAACAACTCTATGTCACCCAATGGAACCAGGAAGCCAGCGCCCTTTCCGGCACTCGGCTGGATGAGGCGTTGAACCAGCCGATCTTCCTCGCCTTCGAACCGCTCAAGCCCTATCTGCCACAGCTCAAGCAGACGGTCGAGCAGCACACGGTCGCCAAGATCGAACGCGTCACCTGGACCAAGGACGATGAAGCCAAGCACTACGCCCTGACTTTCTATCCGTTGATGGGCGGCGCCGGACGGGGCGTGGTGATCCGCATCGACGACATCACCCAGCGCCTGTCGCTGGAGGAAATGATGGTGCAGTCGGAAAAAATGCTCTCGGTGGGTGGCCTCGCAGCGGGCATGGCCCATGAGATCAACAACCCGCTGGGGGCGATCCTGCACAACGTGCAGAACATTCGCCGGCGCCTGTCGGCGGAACTGCCCAAGAACCTCGATCAGGCCGAGCAATTGGGGATCGAGTTGCCGGTGGTCAATCGCTACCTGGAAAGCCGGGAGATCCCGCAGTTGCTCGACGGCATCCAGCAGGCCGGCGCTCGCGCCGCCAAAATCGTCACCCACATGCTCAGCTTCAGCCGACGCAGTACCCGGCAGATGGCGCCCTGCGACCTGCCGGCGCTGATCGACCAGGCGGTGGAGATCGCCGGCAACGACTTCGACCTGGCGATTGGTTTCGACTTCAAGGGCCAGGCGATCATCCGCCAGTTCGACCCGAACCTGGGCCCGGTCCCCGGCACGGCCAACGAATTGGAGCAGGTGCTGCTGAACCTATTGAAGAACGCCGCCCAGGCCATTCACCAGCGCCAGGACGACGGCGAGCCCGGCCGCATCATCTTGCGTACCCGCCTGAACCCGCCGTGGGCGGAAATCCAGGTCGAGGACAATGGCATCGGCATGAGCGAAAACGTGCGCAAACGCACCTTCGAACCTTTCTTCACCACCAAGGAAATCGGCCAGGGTACGGGGCTCGGGCTGTCGGTGTCGTATTTCATCATTACCAACAACCACAAGGGCCAGATGGAAGTGCAATCAGCGCCGGGCCAAGGCACTTGCTTCACCTTGCGCCTGCCCCTGGCGGGCACTTCGATGGTGGCGCAAGAACACAAGCAAGTGGAGCGCTGAACATGGGTTTTCGCCTGTCGAAAATTTACACCCGCACCGGTGACAAAGGTGAAACCGGGTTGGGCGATGGCCGCCGCGTAGCGAAGGACCATCCACGGGTCGAGGCCATCGGCGAAGTGGATACGTTGAACAGCCAGCTGGGGTTGCTGCTGGCCGGGCTGGCCAATGAAATGGGCCAGTATCCGGCACTGGAGGAAGTCGTCGAGGTGCTGGCGCCCTGTCAGCACCGGTTGTTCGACCTGGGTGGCGAGCTGGCGATGCCGGCTTATCAGGCACTGAACATGGCGGAAGTCGAACGCCTGGAAGCGGCCATCGACGTATGGAACGAAGAACTGGGGCCGTTGGAGAATTTCATCCTGCCCGGTGGCTCGACCTTGATAGCCCAGGCCCATGTGTGCCGGAGCCTGGCCCGCGGCGCCGAGCGCCGCTGCCAACAGTTGAACGCCGTGGAGCCGTTGGCAGGGCCGGGGCTTGCCTATATCAATCGGTTATCGGACCTGCTGTTCGTAGCGGCGCGGATCATTGCCCGTCGCCAGGCAATTGCAGAAGTGCTTTGGCAGGCGGCAGCCAAGCCTGCGGACTGATCGCTCAAGCCTCAGGCCAGAACGCCCGAATCCCCGCCACGCCCTGGGCCCCGGCCGCCCAGGCTTTCTGTTGCTCGCCAGGCCCGACCCCGCCCAGCAAATAAACTGGCTTATCGAAACCATCGATCAACCGCGCCGCTTCTTCCCACCCCAACGGCTGTGCATCCGGATGGGTCTGGGTCGGCTGTACGGGCGACAGTGTCACGAAGTCCACGTCCATCTGCTGCGCCAGGGATAATTCCTCGGCGTTGTGACAAGAAGCCGCCAGCCAGCGATCCTTGCCGAACGGTCGGCCGGCCGCTGCGTGCTTGTGCAGTTGCGCGGCGGTGATGTGCCAGCCCGCGGAAGGGAAATCGCCCAACCATTCAAACGGCCCCTTGAGCATCAACTGGGCCTTGCCCGCGCAAAGCCCTGCGGCATCCACCGCCAGATCGCGATATTTCGGATCATAGCCGTTAGGGGCGCGCAGCTGGATCAGCTTGATCCCGCCGGCGATAGCTTTCTGCATCCCCCGTAGCAGAGCCGGGGTTTCCAGGCCTTCAGGGGTAATCAGGTACTCGCCCGGCAATCGGGCCGCCGCGACGATTGGCTGATTGGCCGCCGGAAACTCGTAGTTCGCAAGCTCCCGAGTGGTCACCCAGGCCAGCGGTTGTCCTTCGGCACCATGGGGCTCGCCAGTGAAGGTCGAGACTTCCCAGACATCCAGCAACACCTGTTTGTCCGGATAATCGTGACGCACCTTGATCAGCGGTCGGGCAGCGCCGACGACGATGCCCAACTCTTCATGCAGTTCGCGGGCCAGGGCAGTTTCAACGGATTCATCCGCCTCGACCTTGCCGCCAGGAAATTCCCACAGGCCACCTTGATGCTGGGAATCGGCCCGTCGGGCGATGAGGATCTTGCCGGTGGCGTCACGAATGACCGCCGCCGCTACGTGTACTCGTTTCACCGCGAAATTTCCTCCAGGCCAGCCTGTTGCCAGGTCTTGAATGCCGGCCATTGATAAAGGGTTTCGACATAGGCCGCGTCGACTTCCGGCCATTGCACTTGATACGTGCGCAAGCGCACGGCAACCGGGGCGAAAAATAGCAGCTCGGTCCCGAGCGGTTTAAGTCCGATACTCAGCGTTGATCTTCACGTACTCGTGGGACAGGTCGGTGGTCCAGATCGTTTCGCTGCAATCGCCACGCCCCAATTCGATGCGGATGGTGATTTCTTCCTGCTGCATCACCGCCGCGCCTTGGGCTTCGGTATAGGTGGAGGCGCGGGCGCCTTTGCTGGCGATGCAGACGTCGCCGAGGAACACGTCGATCTTGCTCACGTCCAGCTCCGGCACGCCAGCCCGGCCGACGGCGGCAAGGATCCGGCCCCAGTTCGGGTCGGAGGCAAACAATGCAGTCTTGATCAGCGGTGAATGCGCGACGGTGTAGCCGACGTCCAGGCATTCCTGGTGATTGCCACCGCCGTTGACCTGCACGGTCACGAACTTGGTCGCGCCTTCGCCGTCACGGACGATCGCCTGGGCCACTTCCATGCACACCTCGAACACGGCCTGCTTCAGGGCGGCGAACAGTGGACCGCTGGCTTCGGTGATTTCCGGCAGGTTGGCCTTGCCCGTGGCGATCAGCATGCAGCAGTCATTGGTGGAGGTGTCGCCGTCGATGGTGATGCGGTTGAACGACTTGTTCGCGCCGTCGAGCATCAGGTCTTGCAGCACCTGGCGCGAGACCTTGGCGTCGGTGGCGATGTAGCCGAGCATGGTCGCCATGTTCGGGCGGATCATGCCCGCGCCTTTGCTGATGCCAGTCACGGTAACGGTCACGCCGTCGTGCTGGAACTGGCGGCTCGCACCCTTGGGCAGGGTGTCGGTGGTCATGATGCCGGTGGCGGCCGCCGCCCAGTTGTTTTCCGAGAGGTCATCGAGGGCGGCCTGCAACGCGCCTTCGATCTTCTCAACTGGCAGCGGTTCGCCAATCACGCCGGTGGAATACGGCAGTACCTGGCTGGCGTCGACGCCGGTCAGTTCCGCCAGCCTGGCGCAGGTGCGCTCGGCGGCAGCCAGGCCTGGCGCGCCCGTGCCGGCGTTGGCGTTGCCGGTGTTGGTCAGCAGATAACGCACCGACCCTTGCACGCGCTGCTTGGCCAGGATGACCGGCGCGGCGCAAAAGGCATTGAGCGTGAACACGCCAGCCACCGTCGAGCCTTCGGCACAACGCATGACCACGACGTCCTTGCGCCCGGGGCGCTTGATGCCCGCCGAGGCAATGCCGAGTTCAAAACCGGCAACCGGGTGCAACGTTGGCAACGGACCAAGACCAACAGCCATGAATGCGCTCCTAAATTAGATGTATATCGACGCCGCCTTATCAGGACGGCGAATCAAAATGGCAAAACGCCGCGACGGATGGAGTCCGGTCGCGGCGTGGGTCGTTCAGCGTTGGAACGGGGTTACTGGATCTGCCCGTGGCAATGCTTGTATTTCTTGCCCGAACCGCAATAGCACAGTTCGTTGCGGCCCAACTTCTGTTCGTTGCGTACCGGCGTGGTTGCCAAGGCGACATCCACATCGACACCCTCTTCCATCGCCTGGACGACTTCCAGGCCTGGGGCTTCGGCGTGTTCGAACTGCATGCGCGCGGCCAAGGCTTCGGCTTCCTGGCGCAGGCGGGCTTCTTCTTCGACCGGGTCTTCGCGACGAACCTGGACGTGGGAGAGGACCCGGATCGAGTCGCGCTTGATCGAATCCAGCAGCTCGGAGAACAGCGTGAAGGACTCGCGCTTGTACTCCTGCTTCGGATTCTTCTGGGCGTAGCCGCGCAGGTGGATACCGTGACGCAGGTGGTCCATGGTCGACAGGTGGTCTTTCCACAGGTCGTCGAGGACGCGCAGCACAATCTGCTTCTCGAAGGAGCGCAGTGCCTCGGCGCCGGCCTGGTCTTCTTTTTCGTTGTACGCAACGATCAGCTCGGCAAGCAGCTTCTCGCGCAGGGTTTCTTCGTACAGCTTGTCGTCTTCATCGAGCCACTGCTGGATCGGCAACGACACGCCAAAATCGCTGCGCAGGGAGGCTTCCAGGCCCGCGACGTCCCACTGTTCCGGCAACGATTGCGGTGGAATGTGTGCACTGACGGTAGCGTCGAGCACTTCCCGACGGAAATCGGCGATGGTTTCGCCAATGTCGTCGGCGGCCAGCAGGCTGTTGCGCATGTGATAGATCACTTTGCGCTGCTCGTTGTTGACGTCGTCGAACTCCAGCAATTGCTTGCGGATATCGAAGTTGCGGCCTTCAACCTTGCGCTGCGCCTTCTCGATGGCGTTGGTCACCATGCGGTGTTCGATCGCCTCGCCCGGCTGCATGCCCAGGGCCTTCATGAAATTCTTCACCCGGTCAGAGGCGAAGATGCGCATCAGGCTGTCTTCCAGCGACAGGTAGAAACGGCTGGAGCCGGCGTCACCCTGGCGACCGGCACGGCCACGCAGCTGGTTGTCGATACGGCGCGATTCGTGACGCTCGGAAGCGATCACCTGCAAACCGCCGGATTCGAGCACCTGTTGGTGGCGCTTCTGCCAGTCGGCCTTGATCTGCGCGATTTGCTCGGGGGTCGGGTTTTCCAGGGAAGCCACTTCCACTTCCCAGTTGCCGCCCAGCAGGATGTCGGTACCACGGCCGGCCATGTTGGTAGCGATGGTCAACGCACCCGGGCGACCGGCCTGGGCAATGATCTCGGCTTCCTTCTCGTGGAACTTGGCGTTGAGGACCTTGTGCTCGATGCCTTCCTTGTTGAGCAACGCGGACATGTGCTCGGAGGTCTCGATGGTGGCGGTACCTACCAGGATCGGACGGCCCTGGGCCATGCATTCCTTGATGTCGGCGATGATCGCCGCGTACTTCTCATCGGCGGTGAGGAACACCAGGTCGTTGTAGTCTTTACGCGCCAGCGGCTTGTTAGGCGGGATCACCATCACTTGCAGGCCGTAGATCTGATGGAATTCGAACGCTTCGGTGTCGGCGGTACCGGTCATGCCGGACAGCTTGTTGTAGAGGCGGAAGTAGTTCTGGAAGGTGGTCGAGGCCAGGGTCTGGCTCTCGGCCTGGATGTTCAGGCCTTCCTTGGCTTCGATGGCCTGGTGCAGGCCTTCGGACAGGCGACGGCCCGGCATGGTGCGACCGGTGTGTTCATCCACCAGCACGACCTGGCCGTCCTGCACGATGTACTCGACATTGCGATGGAACAGCTTGTGGGCACGCAGGCCGGCGTATACGTGGGTCAGCAGGCCCAGGTTGTGCGCCGAATACAGGCTCTCCCCTTCTGCCAGCAGGCCGACGCGGGTCAGCATTTCCTCGACGAACTGGTGACCGGCTTCGTTGAGCTCGACCTGACGGGTCTTCTCGTCAACGGTGTAGTGCCCGGCCTGGGTCACTTCGCCTTCGACTTCCTCGACGTGCAAGGTGAGCTGCGGGATCAGCTTGTTGATCTCGATGTACAGCTTGGAGCTGTCCTCGGCCTGACCGGAAATGATCAGCGGGGTACGGGCTTCGTCGATGAGGATGGAGTCGACTTCATCGATCACGGCAAAGTTGAGTTCACGCTGGAATTTTTCATCCATGCTGAACGCCATGTTGTCGCGCAGGTAGTCGAAACCGAATTCGTTGTTGGTGCCGTAGGTGATGTCCGAGGCGTAGGCGGCACGCTTCTCTTCTGGCGGCTGGAACGGTGTGACCACGCCAACGGTCAGGCCGAGGAATTCGTAGAGCGGGCGCATCCAGTTGGCGTCGCGGCGGGCCAGGTAGTCGTTGACCGTCACCACGTGCACGCCTTTGCCGGACAATGCGTTGAGGTACACCGCCAAGGTGGCCACGAGGGTCTTGCCTTCACCGGTGCGCATTTCGGCGATCTTGCCTTCGTGCAAGGTCATGCCGCCGATCAACTGGACGTCGAAGTGGCGCATGCCCATGACCCGCTTGCCGGCTTCGCGGCAGACCGCAAAGGCTTCGGGCAGGAGTTGGTCGAGGGTCTCGCCCTTGGCGAAGCGGTCCTTGAGTTCGGCGGTCTTGGCGCGTAACTGATCGTCCGAAAGGGCCACCATTTGCTCTTCGAAGGCATTGACGATCTGTACCGTCTTGAGCATGCGTTTGACTTCACGCTCGTTCTTGCTTCCAAAAAGTTTCTTTAACAAAGGCGCAAACATATCGGCAGGATCTTCCACACTAAAGGGATGGAGGGCGGCCCCATGAGTCGCCCGTGCAGCCCTCATGGCCGCATGCGAACGAGCATTCTACCCGGAAACGATGGTGAGGAAAGTGGCGTTATTCCACGATGCTGGCACAGCGCTGTGACGGGGCTTCCCTAAAATAAGGGCTTTTGCGCGAACTTCAACCCACAAAACGCAGAAGTTAATGATTGATTGTGCAGGTTAAATGCCGCTCGGCAGCTGCGCCCGGAGCGCATCGGACGCTTTCTGCTACCATGGCGCCTCTGTCACTTGCGGTATTCATTCATGGCCTTCCGCCCTCTTCCAGCCAAGGCGCCCGCCGTGCTTCTGCGCGAAGCCAAACCGCTGAAAGCGATCTTCGGCCACGCCAAGCGCCTGGGCCACCTGCAACGGCTGCTGGACAGTCAGTTGCAGCCGGCCGCACGCGAGCATTGCCACGTGGCGTCATGGCGCGAAGGCAGTTTGCTGCTGATCGTCACCGACGGCCACTGGGCCACGCGCTTGCGCTACCAGCAAAAGCGCCTGCTGCGTCAATTGCAGGTTTTCGATGAGTTCGCCAACCTGACGCGGATCCTGTTCAAGGTTCAGCCGCCCACCGTACAGGCCGCCGTCAGGGGCCATACGCTGGACCTGTCCACCGATGCGGCCGCGACTATCCAGGCCACGGCCGAAGGCATCAGCGATCCCAAGCTGCGGGCGGCGCTGGAGCGATTGGCGGCGCACGCCAAACCCAAGGACTGAGTATCTTGGGCGCCTGTCCCTCAGCTTGCGCCGTGATTAGCGGCGCTTGCTGCCTCCCAGCAACGACCCCATCAACCCACGTACCAATTGCCGACCCAGTTGGTTGGCCGCCTGGCGCATCGCCGATTTCAATGCCTGGCCGGCCGCGGTGCCGAGGAACTCACCGGCCTTTTCAGTAAAGCTCGGCTCTTGCGCGGTCGGTTTTTCCGGCGCCGCTTCAGCCTGCGGCTCCAACCCCTTGCGCCCCATCAGCACTTCATAGGCAGACTCGCGGTCGATGGGTTTGTCATAGCGCCCCTGCAACGCTGAGCCGGCGATCAGTGCGGCGCGCTCGGCCTCGGTCAGCGGCCCGATGCGCGACTGCGGCGGCGCCACCAGCACGCGCTGGACCATTTCCGGCGTGCCTTTTTCTTGCAAGGTGCCCACCAGGGCCTCGCCGATGCCCAGTTCGGTCAGCACCGACAAGGCATCGAATTGTGGGTTCGGTCGAAAACCGTCCGCCACCGCCCGCAGGGATTTCTGCTCCTTGGCGGTAAACGCCCGCAAGCCGTGCTGGATGCGCAGCCCCAACTGCGCCAGCACATCGTCCGGCAAGTCGCCCGGCGACTGGGTCACGAAATACACCCCGACGCCCTTGGAGCGAATCAGCCGCACCACTTGCTCCAGCCGCTCCTGCAACGCCTTGGGCGTACCGGCAAATAACAAATGCGCCTCGTCGAAAAACAGCGCCAGCAGGGGTTTGTCCGCGTCGCCGCGCTCGGGCAGTTGCTCGAACAGCTCGGCCAACAGCCACAACAGGAACGTCGCGTAGACCTTGGGTGCCTCATGGACCAGGCGACTGGCGTCCAGCAGATGAATCCGGCCGCGGCCATCACTGGCCGGTTGCAAGATGTCTTCGAGCTGCAACGCCGGCTCGCCGAACAGCGCATCCGCGCCTTGCTGCTCCAGTGTCGACAAGCGTCGCATCAAGGCCTGGCTGGAACCGGTGGTCATCAGGGCCGCATCGTCCCCCAGCAGCTCGGGATTGTCCTTGAGGTGGTTGAGCAGCGCCTTCAAATCCTTGAGGTCCAGCAGCAACAGCCCCTCGCGGTCAGCCACCTTGAACGCCGCGTACAACGCCGATTGCTGGCTGTCCGTCAGCTCCAGCAGGCTACCGAGCAGCAACGGCCCCATTTCACTCAAGGTCGTGCGCAGCGGATGACCGGATTGGCCGTGGATATCCCATAAGGTAACCGGATAGGCCTGGGGCGTGTGGCCAAGCCAGGGCATGCCAGCGATGCGCTCGGCGATCTTGCCTTGGGGATTGCCGGCGGCACCGAGGCCACAGAGATCGCCCTTGATGTCCGCCGCGAACACCGCCACGCCGGCATCGCTGAACATCTCGGCCAGGCGTTGCAAGGTGACGGTCTTGCCCGTGCCGGTGGCACCCGCCACCAAGCCATGTCGGTTCGCCAGGCGCATGGCCTGGGCCACTGGTTGGCCGGCGAGGTCGGCGCCGATGATGAGTTGCGATGAGTCAGGCATTTGGTCACCCGTGATGTTTGCGATATGACGCCATTTTGCACGCTTATATAAAAGCATGCCTGGGACATTAAGACCCTGGCGCTGGAAACAAAAACAACGCCATGTCGCGTGCCGTATCGCTACGTCACCGTAACCCAACCGAACATCTATTCTTACTAAAGGTCAACAAGGGAGAACACAGACCGGAGGGACGTTCATCGTGCATATAGCGGACATCACCATGTTCTACGCCCCCGCCAGCGGCGGCGTGCGCACTTATCTGGATGCCAAGCACCGGCGCCTGGGCAATCGGCCCGGCATACGCCATAGCCTCTTGATTCCCGGCGCGCATTTGAGCGAGCAGGACGGCATCTACAAGGTTCCAGCGCCTCCCCTGCCCTTCGGCAAGGGCTACCGCTTCCCGCTTCGCCTGGCCCCCTGGCGTAATGTCCTGCGCGATCTGCAACCGGATCTGATTGAAGTCGGCGACCCCTATCTCACCGCCTGGGCTGCCCTGGATGCCCGGCGACAGCTGGACGTCCCGGTGATCGGTTTCTATCACTCCGACCTGCCCCTGCTGGTGAGCAACCGCATGGGCAACTGGTTCACGCCCAACATCGAAGCCTATGTCAGCAAGTTGTACGGCAACTTCGACCGGGTATTGGCGCCGAGCCAGGTCATGGCCGATAAGTTGACCGGGCTGGGCGTCAGGAATGTCCATGTGCAGCCTCTGGGTGTCGACCTGCAAACCTTCAACCCCGCCGCGCGAGACCCGGAGCTTAGGGCCGAGCTGGGCATCGCCGAAGACGCGCGATTGTTGATTTTCGCCGGTCGCGGCTCCAAGGAAAAAAACCTGCCGGTGCTGCTCAAGTGCATGCAACGCCTGGGCGAGCGCTATCACCTGTTGCTGGTGGGCTCTTCGATGCCAGCCCTGGTGCCGGACAATGTCACCGTGATCGACGAGTTCTGCCCGGCGCCGCAAGTCGCCCGGCTGATGGCCAGCGCCGACGCGCTGCTGCATGCCGGCGACCAGGAGACGTTCGGCCTGGTCATCCTCGAAGCCATGGCCAGCGGCATTCCGGTGGTGGCGGTCGCGGCGGGCGCGTTCAGCGAAATCGTCCAGGAAGAGTGCGGCCTGTTATGCACGCCCAACAACCCGCAGGCC
Organism: Pseudomonas marvdashtae; assembly: GCF_014268655.2. Lineage (NCBI taxonomy): Bacteria > Pseudomonadati > Pseudomonadota > Gammaproteobacteria > Pseudomonadales > Pseudomonadaceae > Pseudomonas > Pseudomonas marvdashtae. The sequence continues at coordinate 1,192,769 of NZ_JABWQX020000001.1, read as the reverse complement.
ATGGCCAATGCGGTGCGCCAACTGTTCGCCGAGGGCTGTCAGCAGCGCGGCGCAAGGGCACGCCGCCACGTAGAACGTCATTACGCCTGGGATTCGGTGGTCAACAGCCTGTTGGGCCACTATTACAGCGTGCTGGGCGCAGAGATGCCGCTGCTGGCCAATGGTTGAGGCGAAACCCATGGCGATGACCCGTTCACCCAGCCTGCTGGTGGTGCTTCATGACGTCGCGCCGCAGACCTGGCCCGACTACCAGCCCTTCGTCGAAGCCGTCGACGCCCTCGGCCAAGTGCCAATGACCTGGCTGGTGGTGCCGGATTTCCACCATGCCAACGCTCTGGACGATCATCCGGACTTCAGGCGCTTGCTCGACAGCCGTGTCGAACGCGGCGATGAACTGGTCCTGCATGGTTACTACCATTGCGACGACGGCCCGCCCGCCGTTCATCCCAAGGACTGGTTCATGCGCCGGGTCTATACCCATGAAGGCGAGTTCTACCACTTGTCCGAGGAAGCCGCCCTCACCCGCCTGCACGCAGGCGTTGAACTCTTCCAGCGCTATCAATGGCCGCTGGAAGGCTTTGTCGCGCCGGCCTGGCTGATGAGTGAGGGCACCCGTCGCGCCTTGCGCCAATTGCCCCTGAGTTATACCAGCGACACCCAGCACCTTTACCACTTGCCGGACTTCACCAAGGTCGATGCCCCCGGCCTGGTCTGGAGTGCCCGGAGTGCCTGGCGCCGGGGCCTGTCGAAAATCATCAGCGATCAGCGTCAACAGCGTTGGCGCCAGGCACCGGTGATTCGGCTGGGCCTGCACCCGGTGGATATGCGCCACGACTTTTCCCGAGACTATTGGCTGCAGACCCTGGAGCGTCTGCTTGAGGATGGCCGGGTGCCGATGACCAAGGCCGGCTGGCTGGCAACCCAGGGCCTGCGGGTCAGCAGCGCCGCATGAAACGATTGTTATGGCTGGGCGCCGCCCTGCTCACGGCGTTGCTGGTTCCGATGTTGTTGGGCGGCGGCGAGATGTGGTCACGCGTGCAGCGCTTTCCGCTGTCGTTGTTGCTGATCATGCTCGGCATGATCGTGCTCTGCTGGGGCCTGAACTCGGTGCGCCTGCGCTTGTTGCTGGGTGAACATCGAGGACGCATTGGCGGGCTCAAAAGCATGGGCGTGGTGATGTCCACCGAGTTCGCCATGTGCGCGACACCCGGCGGCAGTGGCGGCCCGTTGACGCTGATGGCGCTGCTGGCGCGCAACGGCGTGCGCCCGGCCCACGGCAGCGCGGTGTTTGCGATGGATCAGTTGAGCGACCTGCTGTTCTTCCTCTGCGCCTTGCTGGGCATTCTGTTCTACGCACTCTTCCAGAATCTCAGCCAACGCATGGAATGGATGCTCGCCCTGAGCGCGATGTCGTTGTTCGGCGGGCTTCTCTGCTGCGCGCTGGTAGCCCGCTATCATCGCCGGCTGATTCTGCTGGGTGCGCGGCTGCTGCGTCATCTAAGGGTGAAATCCACGACCCGTCGGCGCTGGGGCCGCAAGATCCTGAACTTCCTCGCAGCCTTTACCGACACTCTGAAATTGCCCCGGCAGACGCTTTTCCAGGTGTTCGGCCTGACGTGCCTGCACTGGGCCTTGCGCTACAGCGTGTTGTACCTGGCATTGAGAGGGTTGGGAGCGGACTTGCAGTGGGCCTGGAGTTTTCTCATCCAGATGCTCTCCCTCAGCGCCGGGCAGTTCAGCCTGTTACCAGGCGGCGCCGGGGCGGCAGAGCTGACCTCAGCGGCGTTGCTGGCGCCCATGGTGGGCAAATCCACCGCAGCGGCGGCAATCCTGATCTGGCGAGCAGTGACCTATTACTTTTATCTGGTGGCCGGCGGTCCGGTGTTCTTTTTGATGGTCGGACGCCCTCTGATCAAGAAGCTGATCAGGGCCCGACAAGCCTGAGCGCTCAACGCTTGCGTTCGGGATCGTCTGGCGGCGACTGCTTTTGCAGTGTTTCCCAGAGCTGGGCAGCGTCGGGAAATTCCGTGCCGTCCTCCGGCCCCAGTGCTTCGGGATCGTAGCGACTCAAGCAACCCTCGCCCACCGTAGGCGGGGCCTTGGCGGTGGCTTTGTCCAAGGGATCGGTCATGGCGTTATGTGTTCCCTCAAGTTTTCCAACAGTCATCGTGGCGAGGGAGCTTGCTCCCTCGCCACGGCGTCAGAACACCACGGTCTTGTTGCCGTGCACCAACACGCGGTCTTCCAAGTGATAACGCAAGCCACGCGCCAGCACCATTTTTTCCACGTCACGACCGAATCGAACCATGTCTTCGATGCTGTCGCTATGGCTGACACGCACCACGTCCTGCTCGATGATCGGGCCGGCGTCGAGCTCTTCGGTCACGTAGTGGCACGTCGCGCCAATCAGCTTCACACCGCGCATCGAAGCCTGGTGGTAGGGCTTGGCACCGACGAACGACGGCAGGAAACTGTGGTGGATATTGATGACCTTATGGGCGTATTCGCTGCACAGCGACGGCGGCAGGATTTGCATGTAGCGCGCCAGCACCACCACCTCGGCATCGTGCTGCTTGACCAGCCGCGAGACTTCGGCGAACGCCGGCTGCTTATCCTGCGGATTGACCGGTACGTGGTAATAAGGAATGCCGTGCCACTCCACCATGCTGCGCAAGTCGTCATGGTTGGAAATCACACAGGCGATGTCGCAATCGAGCTCATCGCTGTGCCAGCGGTGCAACAGGTCAGCCAGGCAATGGGACTCACGGCTGGCCATCAGCACCACGCGTTTTTTCTGCGCGGTATCGGTGATACGCCAGTCCATCGAAAACTCTTCGGCAATCGGGGCAAACGCCTCGCGAAACGCTTCGATGCCAAAGGGCAGCGAGTCGGCGCGGATCTCGTGGCGCATGAAGAACCAGCCACTTTGATTGTCCGAATGGTGGCTTGCTTCAGTGATCCAGCCGTTATGGGACGCCAGAAAGTTACTGACTTTAGCAACGATGCCGACGCGGTCCGGGCAAGCGATCACCAGCCGAAAAGTGCGCATGAGGAAACTCCAGAACTTCGCAAAAGGCGGCCATTCTAGCCATTGCGCAGCAAAACTGCAGTACCCATGAGGCGCCGAGCCCTTCTTGACGCCCGCCGCGTGCAGCCTGCCCCATCACCGAAGGCTATTTGTGTGAACAGCTGCACAGACTGCCTCACATATTAATTCGCAATGCCCGTTTTTGTGGCATTGCACTATTTAATTAAATAAACACGGGTTAAATGTTTACTTGATGAAACTGTCTGATTACTATTGCTTCACTGTCTCCTTGTCACCAGCGTCCTACATAAGGTAGTCCAAATGTCCCTGATCACCGAATACAACGCCACAAAACAAGCAATTGAAGAACTGCAACAACGTCTGGCCGACCTGTCTAAAGACGACAAACTGCAAAAAGAACTGGAATTCGAAGGCAAGCTGCGCACGCTGATGGGCGAGTACTCCAAGTCCCTGCGCGACATCATTGCCCTGCTGGATCCAGAAGCCAAGTCGAGCAAAGCCCCCCGTGGCGCGGTAAAAACCACCGGCACCAAACGCGCTCGCAAAGTTAAGCAGTACAAAAACCCGCACAACGGCGAAGTCATCGAAACCAAAGGTGGCAACCACAAGACTCTGAAAGAGTGGAAAGCCAAGTGGGGCGGTGACGTCGTTGAAGGCTGGGCAACCCTGCTGGGCTAAGCCTCGCCGGTCAGCGCTGCTCTTTGCGGGCGACGCTTACGGACCCGAAAACGCCAGTCATTACTGGCGTTTTTTTATGCCCTCATTTCAAGTCCTGACTTCAATCGCCGCATCGCCGCTCAAAGGCTTAAACGTTTACGCAATTGTTGGCTATAACCCTGCCATTGCAGGAGTATCTCTTGCTGCAACGGCGTTGAGAGCCCCATCCACTCAGCCATTGCTTCATCAAAACTTTCCAGGGTATTAGGCGCCCCCCATTCAGGGGACGACAGACGTTGCTGGCAAAATAGTTTCCAGCGTTGCTGTTCGTTCGGATCCAAGGTGTCCGGGAAGTTGCGCGCACGGTATCGAAACAATAATTCCGGCAGGCGTTCGTCGTCGAACGGCCAATGCTCTTGCGCCAGTTGAGCGGGATCGGCCATGCGTACTTGTTCACATAATCGACGATCACGATCACCCAGGAAGCCTGTGTATAACTGCTGCTCGGGATCTTCGCTGGCAGCGAAGTCTTCCTGCCCATAAATGTGTTGGAGTTTATCTTGCCAGACCTGTTGTGCGTCACTTAGCCGCAGCGCCCGCTCCTGAAAACCGTCCATATCCAGCTGCAACCGATGCTGGTCTTCGGCGCGCAAGACAGTCAGCGGTGCGATGACCGGGCACTTGTTGATATGAATCAGCTTGAGCGGTACCGGGAGTTCCCCATCGAGCAGTTCTTCGCGGCGGGTATACAGGCGTTGACGGAGCAACTGCGCATCATGGTCCAGCAACCCCTGGGGATCGAGGTGCAGGTCGCAGACGATCAGGGCGTTGCGGTTCTTCGGATGCCAGGCCAGCGGCAGCACCACACCGATGTAGTTGCGCGCCGCCGAGAAACGCCCGGATATATGCACCATCGGCTGCAACAGGCGGATCTGGTCCAGCACCTTTTGTTTACTGCGCAACTGGAACAGCCAGTCATAGAGCCGTGGTTGCTTCTGGCGGATCAACCGGGCCAGGGCAATCGTCGCGCGCACGTCCGACAGCGCGTCATGCGCCTGGCCATGGTCGATGCCGTTGGCGGCGGTCAGGCGTTCCAGCTTGAGGGTGACGCGACCCTCCTCCTGCGGCCAGATAATGCCATCGGGTCGCAACGCGTAGGCAGCGCGCACCAGGTCGATCAAATCCCAGCGACTGTTGCCGCCCTGCCACTCCCGCGCATACGGGTCGAAAAAATTCCGATACAGGCTGTAGCGCGTCATCTCATCGTCGAAGCGCAAGGTGTTGTAGCCGGCGCCACAGGTTCCGGGAGCGGCCAGTTGCGCGTGGACACGGGTCATGAAATCGGCTTCGCTCAAGCCCTTTTCGGACAGGCATGCCGGGGTGATACCGGTAATCGCGCAGGCCGCCGGATGAGGCAGGATATCGTCGCTGGGCCGGCAATAGAGGTTTACCGGTTCGTCGATTTCGTTGAGTTCGAAATCGGTACGGATCCCCGCCACCTGCAAGGGTCGGTCGCAACGCGGATTGATGCCGGTGGTTTCGTAGTCGTACCAGAAGATGGAAGTCACGGGGGGTTCCTGAGCTGAGGACTGGCGAAGTCTAGGCGTTCGAACCCGGCGCCCGCCAGCATTGCCGTCGTTGAATCATGTTGCAGGCGGTTAAATGACCCACACACTGTATCGTGTGCCCGCCAGAAGACTGCTAGCATCTGGGCCGAGATCGAACGTCCGAACCGGTCCATCACAGGTAGCCCATGCCCGAGACACCAGCACTGCAAAGGAACGCGCCGCTGCCGCCGCCACTGGACACGCGCTACCAGGTAGAAACGCCCGAAGGCATTGACCTGCCGCTGCGCCCGGCGGGGCTGATGCCTCGCGCGCTGGCCTTCGCCATCGACCTGGGCATACGCGGGCTGGTGCTGGGCCTTTTCTTTATCGTCCTGGCATTCTTCGGTGAACTGGGGATCGGCCTGGGTTCGATCCTGCTGTTTGTCGTCAGCTGGTGGTACATGGTGCTTTTCGAAGTGCTGAACCAAGGCCGTTCTCCCGGCAAGCAGATGATGGGGTTGCGCGTTGTGCAGGACGACGGCAGGCCGATCGGCTGGTCCGCATCGCTGATTCGCAACCTGCTGCGCTTCGTCGACATGCTGCCCTTCGGCTACACCTTCGGGGCAATCTGTTGCCTGCAGAACCCTACCTTCAAACGCCTGGGGGACTTGGCGGCCGGCACTTTGGTGGTCTATCGCGAGCAACCGGTCAAACGCCCCGTACTGCCTTCCGCCCGTTCGATACGGCCGCCTTTTGCCCTGGGCCTGGCTGAACAACGCGCCGTACTGGGTTTCGCCGAGCGCCAGGCAGAACTGTCCGAGGCACGAGTCACCGAACTGGCAACGATCCTCGCCACGCCGCTCAAAGTGCATCCGACAGGCGCCGTGGCCGAACTCAACGGCATTGCCCGCGGCCTGCTGGGGCCAATATGAAGCAAAGCCTGTTCGAAAGTCGCCACCAAGCGCAATGGGACCAGTTGTCCCGGCTGCTCGACCAGTTGGAACGCAGCCGTGGCGTTGCCCAGAGCAGCGATTTTCCTCAAGTCTATCGACGGCTCTGCCATCATCTGGCGCTGGCACAGACGCGCGGTTACAGCAGCCTGCTGGTGGATGCGTTGCAGCAACTGGCGCTGCGCGGCCACCAGCAACTCTATCGGGATCGCAGCCACCCCTCGACCAGCGTGTCGGCCTTTATCCTGGCCGGTTTCCCCCAACTGGTGCGCGCACAATGGCGGTTCGTCCTGGCGGCTGGCCTGATGTTCCTGGGTAGCCTGATCGGCATCGGGGTATTGGTCTATCTGTTTCCCGAACTGGTCTATAGCCTCCTGAGCGTCGAGGAAATCAGCGGGATGCGCGCCATGTACGATCCGGCGGCGGGGCACCTGGGACGCTCGATCGAGCGAGCCGCCAGCGAGGATTGGGCCATGTTCGGTTATTACATCATGCACAACATCGGCATTGCCTTTCAGACCTTTGCCAGTGGCTTGCTGTTTGGCCTGGGCAGCGCGTTTTTCCTGTTTTTCAACGGCCTGACTATCGGGGCGGTGGCCGGGCACCTCACCCAGATCGGCTCCGGCGCAACGTTCTGGTCCTTCGTGATCGGCCACGGCGCCTTCGAACTCACTGCCATCGTGCTGGCCGGCGCCGCGGGCCTGCATTTGGGCTGGGCGTTGATCGCGCCGGGGCGCCTCACCCGCGGTGAAGCCTTGCGGCTCGCCGCGGGCAAAAGCGTGCTGATGATCGGCGGCGTGATATTGCTGTTGCTGATCGCCGCATTCGTCGAGGCCTACTGGTCCTCCAGCGCGGTGACACCGGCCACCAAATACACCGTCGGCGCATTGTTGTGGCTGCTGGTGCTCGGTTACCTGCTGTTTGCCGGACGAGGCCACCATGCGCCTGAGTGACGCCACCGTCGTCATCCGTCCACGTACCACTTGGGAAGCCATGGACCTGGGTGTGCTGATGAGCCAGCGGCATCGGCGACTACTGATGACCAGCTGGGCGCTTGTCACGCTGCCGGTCTATGCGCTGCTGGCATTGTTGCTGTGGGATTCGCCGTCCCTGGTAATGTTTATATTCTGGTGGCTGAAACCAGCCTTCGACCGGCTGCCCTTGTACATCTTGTCCAAGGCGCTGTTTGGCGAGACGCCCACCTTGAAGCAGGCCTTGCGCCAATGGCCGGCTTTGCTCAAGCCCCAATTGCTGGCCAGCCTGACCTGGCGCCGGCTGAGCCCGAGCCGCAGCTTCCTGATGCCCGTCGTGCAACTCGAAGGGCTTGCCGGCGAAGCGCGGGAGCAGCGTTTGCGGGTGTTACTTCAACGCAACGGCGGTGCGGCGCAATGGCTGACCATCATCGGCGTGCACCTGGAAATGGCGCTGTGGTTCGGCCTGATGGCGCTGTTCTATTTGTTCATACCGCAGCAGGTCGAGTTGGAATGGGACTGGCAGACATTGATCGCCGTTGCCGAGCACGACTGGTTATGGCTCGAACACCTGATCAACTTGCTCTATCCGCTGCTGCTGATTCTTTGGGAGCCGGTGTACGTCGCCTGCGGCTTCAGCCTCTACCTGAACCGGCGCACCATGCTTGAGGCCTGGGACATCGAATTGGTATTCCGCCGACTGCGCCAGCGCCTGAGCGCCGTAGCGCCGATGCTGATACTGCTGGCATTGACCCTGCTACCGCTGGCGCCACCGGCCTGGGCCGCCGAAGACAGCAACGCGCCCGACAGTCCCCGACTGCTCAACCAACCGCTTACCAGCGAGGCCTCCCGGGACAGCATCAAGACGATCCTCGAAGCCCCACCGTTCAAGAATCCGGAAACAGTCACCCGTTATCGTTTCGGTGAAGAGCAAACCAGCGAGTCAACCGAGGCTGGCCAAGCCCCGGGCTGGCTCAAATCGATGTTCGAATGGAGCGCCAAACGCTTCGACACCATCGCCACGCTGATCCAAGTAGTGCTCTGGGCCGCGCTGGTGGGCGCGGTCGTCTGGCTGGGCTGGCATTATCGCGAGCGACTCAAGGCCCTGGTGAACCTGCGCCCGACGAAGCGCCTGAGCGCAGAGCGGCCCACGCCCGCCCGAATGTTCGGCCTGGATATTCGTGAGGAAAGCCTGCCGGACGACGTCGCGACCAGCGCCGAGCAGCTATGGTCCGGTGCTCCCCGAGAGGCGCTGGGCTTGCTGTATCGAGCATTGCTGAGCCGTTTGCACCATGAGTTCGACGTTCCTCTGAAACCCGCCGATACCGAAGGCCAAGTGTTGCAACGTGTCGAACAGCTCCAGCACGAGCACTTGTTGGTCTTCAGCAATAACCTGACGCTGCACTGGCAGAACATTGCCTATGGGCACCGTGCCCCGCCGCCCCATCTGCAACAGGAACTGTGCAATGGATGGCGTCAGCTGTTCGGCCCGGGGGCGTCCCGATGAGCCGGCGCACAGGGTTGCTGATCGGGGTCGGGGTCGCCGCGTTGACCGGTGCCTTGGCCATTTACCTGTACCTCAAGGCCGTGCCTTATCAGGAAGTCATCGAGCATGGCCCCTCCCCCGAGGCTCAGGCCAATCCCTACCTGGCCGCCGAACACTTCTTGCGCAAGCACGGCATCAACGTCGAGCATGCCAACAGCCTGGACGTCCTGCCGACCCTGGAGCCGCACCAGCGCAGCCTGTTGCTGCTGGGCGAACGCAGCAACATGACCCCACGGGACGTCGACCAGTTGATGAATTGGACCCGCGCCGGAGGGCGTCTGCTGTTCGTTGCCGAGGCCCTGTGGGATGACAGCACCGGCAGCAGCGGCGATCTACTGCTGGACCGCGTGCGCCTGCGCCAGTTGCTGAGCAAGGACCTCAAGGAGCCCGATCCGGAGCTCATCAAGGACCCCTACCCGAAACTGACCAAGCTGTACCTGGAGGACGAAGAGGCGCCGGCCTATCTCGGCTTCGACACCGACTTCCACCTTGAAGACCCGCTGAACCTTGTCCAGGCCTGGGCCAACAGTGCGCAGGCGACCCACTTGATGCAACTGAACCACGGCCTGGGCACGATCACCGTGCTCACCGACGCCGAGCTGTGGAAGAGCGACCAGATCGACCAATACGACAACGCCTGGCTGCTCTGGTACCTGAGCGCCGACACGGACGTCACGCTGCTATTCAATACCGACCATGACAATCTGCTGACCTTGCTGCTGCGCTATTTCCCCCAGGCCTTGGTGGCGCTGCTGGCCCTGGTTGCCCTGTGGTTCTGGCGTTCGGCGGTGCGCCATGGTCCGCTGCAACAACCGGCGCCCAAGGCGCGCCGCCAACTGCAAGAACACCTGCAAGCCAGCGCCGCGTTCCATCTGCGTCATAACGGTCAACAACAGCTGCTGCAGACCTTGCAGCAGGACGTGCTGCGTCGGGCTCGCCAGCTTCATCCGGGCTTCGAGCAATTGGTCGTCGCCGATCAATGGCAGGTGCTTGCGCGCCTGACTCGCCAACCCACCCGAACCATCAGCCAGGCCCTCAGCCCCCGGCCGAAACAGCGCTTGTCCAGCGCCGAGTTCTGCCGCCAGGTCACCCTTTTGCAAACCCTTAGGAATGCCTTATAGATTTTTCCGCAGAAAGATCCGCAAAAACACTGGAGATAACCTATCGTACGGTATCCCTATAGCTAGTAATAACAGGCGTTATAGGACGTTTTATTTTCCGCAAAAATTTCCGCAGGCATTACCCAAAAAATAGCCGTTTGTGTTCGCTGGAAGCAAAACGATGATCACTTCGAAAACGTACCTTGATCCCGTACTGCCAGAAAATCTGCCCGACTCGATCATTCAGGCCGCGGATCAGTTGCCGCGCAAGGCAGAATTTCTTGCCGGACGGCTGGCCGATGAGACATCCAGGCAATTGGCGGGCCTGTTGCGCATCACCAATACCTATTATTCGAACCTGATCGAAGGACATCGCACCGAGATTGCCGAGCTGCAGGCTGCTCGCACGACTCCGAAACGGAAAAGAAAGGCACTCAAAGAGCTGGCCGTGCAACACATGACGCAGCAGGAGGTGATGGAGCGGCTGCTTCGCATGCGACCAACGGAGAGTTTCTCCGCCCTGTTCGATCCGAAGTTAATCACGGCCATCCATCGTCGATTGTTCAAGGACGCTTCCACGCAGGAACTGACCCTGAGCGATGGGCGCCTGATGGAACCCGGCAGGCTGCGGGCCGAAGAGAATGAACAGGTCCAGGTCGGCGCACATGTCGCTCCAGCGGCGGTCGTTGTATTACCCATGCTTGAACATCTGCAGTTGCACTACGGACGAATCAGGGATCCGCGGCGCCAATTGATCGCAGCCCTGGCCGGCCATCACCGGGTGGCGCTTGTTCACCCCTTCCTGGACGGCAATGGTCGAGTGATTCGGATGCTCACCCACCTGCAACTGGTTCACCTGGGGCTAAAACCTTTCCTCTGGTCGCTGTCTCGCGGACTGGCTCGCAGGCAAGAAGACTACTATCGCTTCCTGGCCTTGGCTGATCGCCCTCGTGAAGGTGACTGTGACGGGCGCGGCCAACTTTCACAGCGTCATTACTTCAATTTCATCGAATTCATGCTCGATGTCTGCCACGACCAGATTGAATACATGACCACCTCGCTAAACCCAGCCAGGTTGCGCGAGCAGGTTGTTCATGTGTTTTCAACGGACCCTGAGCTTCGCCGTGTCGGCATCCGGCCCACCAGTGCTGCCGCCGTGCTGGCGCTACTCACCCAAGGGGCTATGCCGCGTGCGGAGTTCAAGGTGTTCACAGGCTTGAAGGACCGGCTGGCAACGGAAGAACTGGGGCGCCTGATCGAAGCGGGGATCGTGGTCAGCGGCACCCCCCGGTCCCGGACGGTGGAAGCGGGCTTGCCGGCACGCTTCGCCGGGTTGATCTTTCCAAACCTGCATTTGCAAATGGGCTAAGGTGTGCCGGCGACTCAGCTATCACCGCCCGGCACTGAAGGATGAAAGCGTTAGATCACGAGTAAATAGGATTTAACCGTTAGGAGAACGCAAGAATTGACGACTGAACAGAACGAACCTGCCGCCGGCCAGACCCACGCCGCCCAACAGCGCCAGCGTGCCAGTCAGTTGGCCCAGGCCATCCGCACCGAATTGCACAAGGCGGTGGTCGGCCAGGGCGCGGTGATCGACGATGTGCTCACGGCGCTGATCGCCGGTGGTCATGTCCTGCTCGAAGGCGTTCCCGGCCTGGGCAAGACCTTGCTGGTGCGGGCCCTGGCTCGCTGTTTTGGCGGCGAGTTCGCGCGCATACAGTTCACCCCGGACCTGATGCCCAGCGACGTTACCGGCCACGCGGTATACGACTTGCAGACCGAGCAGTTCAAACTGCGCAAGGGGCCGGTGTTCACCAACCTGCTGCTGGCCGACGAGATCAACCGCGCGCCGGCCAAGACCCAGGCCGCACTGCTCGAAGCCATGCAGGAACGCCAGGTCACCCTCGAAGGCCGCGCCTTGCCCATCGCTCAACCGTTCATGGTGCTTGCCACCCAGAACCCTATCGAACAGGAAGGCACCTACCCACTGCCGGAGGCCGAGCTCGACCGCTTCATGCTCAAGGTGCGCATGGATTACCCCGACGCCGACCAGGAATTGAACATGGTGCGCCAGGTCAGTCGCTCGACCCGCGCCGACATGCTCGACGTGCAACCATTGCGCACGGTGTTGCAGGCCAAGGATGTGCAAGCGCTGCAACGCATTGCCAGCGACCTGCCGATGGACGACCAGGTGCTCGACTACGCCGTGCGCCTGGCCCGCAGCACCCGCACCTGGCCAGGCCTGACCCTGGGCGCCGGGCCTCGGGCTTCGATTGCACTGGTGCGTTGCGCCCGCGCCCGGGCGTTGTTGCGTGGGGGTGAATTCGTGGTGCCGGACGACATCAAGGGCTGCGCCCTGGCCGTGCTGCGCCATCGTGTGCGGCTGGCGCCGGAGCTGGACATCGAAGGGCTGTCGGTGGACCAGGTGCTGGGGCAACTGCTCGACCAAGTGCCGGCGCCACGGTTGTGAGCATCGATAGAGTGATGAACATACTTATTGGGGGAAAGGAAACTCCTGTGGCAAGGGGATATATCTGTGGCGAGGGGATTTATCCCCGTTGGGCTGCGAAGCAGCCCCAAAACAATCAGCTCAATCGGCCTGACACACCGAGTTGCCTGGCTTTAGGGCCGCTTCGCGCCCCAGCGGGGATAAATCCCCTCGCCACAAAAGCCCGCTCTGCATCTCCTCTAAAGGGAATGTGTCGATGAAACCCTCGCGCCTGCTGCTGACCTGGCTGGCGATTCTGCTGGCCGTCGGCATCGTGCTGGGTGCATTGCGTGCGCTGGGTGTCGCGGTGCCTGAAACGCTGCTGTCGATCCATTGGGGGTTGCTGCTGGCCTTGCTGGCCTTGGCGATACTCGACGCGGTGCGCCTGCGACGCTTGCCCTCGCCACGCGTACAACGGCAAATGCCTGGCAGCCTGGCGCTGGGCCGCTGGAGCGAAGTGCGCCTGACGATCAGCCACGACTTTACCCAGCCGCTGGAAACGGTGGTTTTCGATCACTTGCCCGACGGCCTGAGCTTTGAACACTTGCCTCTGTCCGCTGAGCTACAGCCCGGTCAGCTCACCCAACTCGGCTACCGCGTTCGCCCACTCAAACGCGGTCACTTCACCTTCGAACACTGCGAGATCAACCTGCCCAGCCCGCTAGGCCTGTGGAGCGACAAACGCCTGATCAAGGTGCTCGACAACACCCGCGTCTACCCGGATTTCGCCCGGTTGTACGATGGCCAACTGTTGGCCGTGGACAACTGGCTCAGCCAACTCGGCATCCGTCAGCGCCAACGCCGCGGCCAGGGCCAGGAATTCCATCAGCTACGTGAATTTCGCGAAGGCGACAGCCTGCGCCAGATCGACTGGAAAGCCACCGCCCGCCACCGCACGCCCATCGCCCGGGAATACGAAGACGAGCGCGATCAGCAGATCATCTTCATGCTCGATTGCGGCCGGCGCATGCGCAGCCAGGACGGCGAGCTGGCGCATTTCGATCACGCCCTCAACGCCTGCCTGCTGCTCAGCTACACCGCGCTGCGCCAGGGCGACGCCGTGGGCCTGAGTACGTTCGCCAGCGAACAGCCACGCTATCTCGCGCCGGTCAAAGGCACCGGCCAGCTCAACGTATTGCTCAATACTGTCTACGACCTCGACAGCAGCCAACGTCCCGCCGACTACCAGGCTGCCGTCACCCAACTGCTCGCCCGGCAGAAACGCCGCGCCCTGGTGGTGCTGGTGACCAACCTGCGGGATGAAGACGATGAAGAACTGCTGACCGCCGTGAAACGGCTGGGCCAACGGCACCGGGTATTGGTGGCGAGCCTGCGGGAAGAGGCACTCGACCGGCTGCGCCAGGCGCCGGTCCAGACACTGCCCGAGGCGCTGGCCTATTGCGGGACGGTGGAGTATTCGAATGCCCGGGCCACGCTGCATGAACGGCTGAGCGCCCATGGGATGACGGTGCTGCAAGCCCGGCCCGGGGAGTTGGGGGCCGAGCTGGTGACGTTGTATCTGGGGTGGAAGAAGGCGGGGGATTTGTAAGAGGATCATGCCTATGGTTTCACCTCCGTCCGGACCTCCCGCATGGGCAGATCTGGACTGCGTAACTCCACCATGAAGCTCCCGTGATGCGCTTCCTTGGTCAATATGGACCAACTCAAGGGGGTCGCCGTCACCGGTTGCTGTAGGTACAACGGCGGATCGAATTCCACTCCAGGATTTCCTGCTCCCGCTCCCAAAGCAACGCTGGTTGTGTCAATCAAACTGCTGCCTTCCTTGATTCTCAACTCCCAAGTGTTATTGGTTCCATCTATAAGGTGGAGGTCCCTATACTCCAGCTCGAACAGCTGGCCGTTCAGGTAGAACGTGAACTCCTCCAGCCAGCTATCTTCGTCGCGTGTAATCCCTGGCACGGGTGGTGACGTTGGCATGTCATTCATCAAGGGCATGGCGAACTGCAACACAAAAGCCCTGTTGTGTGCTTGGTCGGTAGATATGGACCAGCTCAAGGAACGACTCCCTTGCTCCATCGCAACCGGCTGCCCCAACGGCGGATCGACAACAAGGTCTTGTGCCTCTTCGCCAGGCTTGTATTCCAGAAGAATCCGGGCATTCGGATCGCCGATCAGCCAACTATCCTTATAGTCGAGCTTCAATGTACAAAGCTGTCCGGCGAATACGTTCAGTTTTATTTCAGGCCACTGTACTCGAGTGTTGTTGACGTAAGGCGTGAATTCACTCGACCACGTCGTCTCATCGGGCACCAACTCAAATTCAATATGCTCAACCTCCCACCCAACGTACCCACCCCGCACCGTGGCTACTAAAAGTCCCCGTCTCACGCTGGGCAAATTGAACGCCACGCGAGCTTGCCCATGATCGTCCGTGCTCGTCGGAGCGAGCGTCAGGCTGGGGTAATCCCACATTACCTCGACACCCTGCAACGGTTCGCCGGTCAAGGCCGACACTACCGTTACCACCGCTGAAACCAACTCCCCTAGATGCCCATTTGGCTTAGGGCTAGTGAGCGACTGGATTTCCCGGGGCTCGTTCAGGAAATAGGACAACGTCACCGATTCCGAATACGCCTCATCGCCTACCGTCGCAGTCAGTTGGGCCGCGCCCGGCGTAACAGGAACAAAACATACCTTCGCCACCCCATACCAGTTGGTCACTGAGGTCACTTCACCAAGATCGGGGCTGCGCCAGGTCACTGTCCACCCGGCCATCGGCTTACCATTGATCGCCGAGAGCAATTTGACCTCGGCGTAAAGCTCGCTTTCCCAATCCAGAACCTGAAGGGCGCTGCCACTCAAGATCAACTTCAGCGCCTGCGAACCTGACCCCACGGACATCGCATTGGCAGGTGATAAATGCGCCAGTCTCGTTGCCGACAAACGCAAGGCGAAACTGCCGTCTTTAAGGTCATTCACCTTGAATGCGTAATCCAATCCTTCACGCGGGAATTTTCTCGCCACGCCAAGAGCGGACGGTAAAAACTCCAGGCCCAGCTCAGCAGGTCCGCTCCCGGTCAGGCCCAATGTCACCTCATGATTGAACAAGGGGCTGTTCTCCGGCGCTTGCAGCATCAAGTTATGGCTGCCTTTACGACGAGGAAAATAAGTCTTTTCGCCCCAACGCTGCGGCGGTTTACCATCAAATTGGACAGTCAGCGCTGCCCAGGGATCATCGGCCAATGGGGTGACAGTCAGCACCTGAGGGTTCTCGAAGTCGTCATACGGGCTGCTGACCGATGCCGTCACTTCATGGGGCTGGGCGTCGGACGGCGCCAACGCAAACCCGGACCAACCATCGGCGTCGGTGGATACGTCAGTTGGCGCTCCCCCTGCCCTCCAACTCACCGGCACCTGATCGACAGCAAGTTCGGTGAAATGAGAAAAAACCTGTACCCACAGCCACGCAGGGGCCTGCCCCACAACCGGGTCTACCGGCGAATCGCGCCTGTCCTGAATTCGGACTTTGTTATGCCCCAGCATCATTGGCTTGGCGGTTGCGGCGAAGTCCAGCTGTGGCAGTCCCCAAGCAAGGGCAAACTGCCCCGATTGCTCACTGACGGTAAAATCCAGCGTCCAGATTGCACCGCCGTCATTGACAGGTTGCGCATTGGCGAGGGGCGGTTCAACGGTTGCGTTCAACTGCTCGGCAGAAGTCCCGGACCATACCAATATTGATGCCAGCCCAACCAAAGGACTCAATGCATTAGGCAAAACACTGAAACGGTGGAGAGCCCCCAGGCACGGATAAAGTGCTTGGTCATTCAACTGCGCCGGTATCTGGTCGAGTCTCAGGCTGACTTCTTCCGCCAGACTCTCGGAGACCAAGCGCCCAGCCAATTCCCGGAAGGCAGAGACACTTTCAAGGCGTAGCTCCAATTCAAACAGGCTGCTGGTACTGCCATTGACCTGCGATGACAGCGTCCATTGCGCACCGTCTGCCACCAGCGGCTTGGGTGTTCCAAGATCGGCGGGCTCCAGTCCAATGTCTGGTGCGGCCCCTCGCCAATGCAAGCTGATGTTTTTTCCGATCCAGCTACTACCGCTATTCGGCACTACCTTCAACGTATGGGTCCGACCACGCCTGCAGAGCACGCCGAGGGCATTACGCTCGACTTCTAGCTCATCGAGGAAAATCGTGACCTCGTTTTTCCAGGGGCTGGTCGCGATCGCTTTCACATCGAATGGATGCTCCACCGCAACGGCCTCGGCGTGGGCCTTGATGCTAGCGGTGACAACTTTGTCCCCTGCGGTTCGCGGCTGGTATAGCACGCTCGCCCAACCACCGGCCCCCGTGGGAACGCTGGAAATCGGTCCATCCGTATCCTTCCATTCGACCCGCGCGTTGACGACCGGATCACCGTCACCAGCAGCTATAACGTGCACCACTTGCACCCGCAACAACACGCTTTCGTTTTCGTCCACGATTGGAAACTTATTGGCCCCGCGGACTTCGCCAACCCTGACCAGATTACGCGCCAGCGACATGGTTTTTTTCGGCGAAGGCAGCAACAGTTTCGAGCAGGCCAACTCCAGGTAGAATCGGCCATCGAGCTCATCTTCGCAGATCAAGGTCCAAATGATCCTGTCCTCGAGTACAGGTACCGCAACTTCGAGGGCAGGTTCGACAACAACGCGCAACTGCTCATGGGGATCACCGCTCCAATGCAAGGACAAATCCGTACCCAACAACGGACTGGCCGCCGGCAACTTCAAGTCCAACGCATAATCCGTGCCCCGATTGGGATAGCCGGTCTTTTCGTCCCAGCGCGCCTCCTCCCCCTCAACGACCACCAATACGTCGTTCCACGGATCCGTCTCAAGGACCCGAACCGCTAAGGCTTGCGTCACGACACCGGTAGCGTAATAGAGGCTTTTGACCGACGCCTCGATCTCAAACTGGCCGGCCCGGGTTGGCTGGTAATCGAAATAGGCCCAGCCTTGGTCGTCAGTCAGGGCAACCGTTTTGACCTGGCCAGGCGTGACGGTCCAATTCACCGTCCGCCCACTCAGAGTCTGATGGGTGTAATACGAACCGACCTGAACCCCCAGGCGAACACTTTGTTCGTACTCGAGCACCGGGTAATAGGCCGCTTCACGCACGTCGAGGAAGGCCAACCGGTGGTGCCCCAACGAAACCTCCAGCGGATAAGGGTCGGCGGTGTACTGGTTGAGCAGATCCATCGAAAACAGGTAGGGTTCGTCCTCTCCGATCAATGGACAGTCGAGTGTCCAAGGCAAATCCAGAGGTTGATTCTCGCCCCAGGCCGGCGTGGCGACAATCGCCTCCAGTGGATTGTCGTGGTCGGTCAGCGCTGCCTGTGTGCCCAACCAGATGCTGTCCGGCTCGGGTATAAACTCAAGTTGATGGGACTGGGACTCCGTTGCCCCCAGGCAAATATATAAGGGACCGGTTGGCGCGAGGGATTGCTCGTCGAGCTTGAGCACTTGCATGACAACAGGGTCCAGATGCAAGTGGAGCTTGATGCGGGCGATACAGACCGCCGATATGTAGTCCCCGGGTGCGTTGGGGGGGCTGAATACGCTGACAATCAGCGTATCCTGCTCGTTGAAGGACAGATCCAGCTCGACTTGATATTCCTTCGGCAAGAACTCCAGTAGCTCTCCGCTCTTCAGTCGAGCCTGATCCTCCCTTGCATTGCGGGTTTGGCCAGGCGACAACGGGATATCCAACTGCTCCTCCCGCCCATCAACTTCAATCCTCAACGTACCTGCTTCGGCGTGTCGCATCTCGCAAAGAAAAGTGAGGATGTAGCGAGCCTGAATGCCTGGGTCCTTCGGAGCCGTCAACGGCTGACTGACTGATGAGCTATTGCCAGCAGATAGCAGACGAATCATCTCTCCGTTATACATTTCGCTATCTATACCCAGCCAGCTCGGATTGGTTGGCCCCTTCCTCCAGTGACTGAACGATTGTGCAAAATCTCCATTAATCACCAGGCTGTCGTTGGCCCTGATCGAGCTATTCATAAGCGTCTACT
Source organism: Pseudomonas marvdashtae (assembly GCF_014268655.2). Lineage (NCBI taxonomy): Bacteria > Pseudomonadati > Pseudomonadota > Gammaproteobacteria > Pseudomonadales > Pseudomonadaceae > Pseudomonas > Pseudomonas marvdashtae. The sequence continues at coordinate 1,174,435 of NZ_JABWQX020000001.1, read as the reverse complement.
CCTTCGAAGCTTGCTTGAACCCATCGGGGATTTCCGACGCTCTTACCCGGTCCTCGACGGCCCGTGTGAAGGTCGGCTCGCCGGCTTTCGCCGTGTAGCGAATGCGCACGATAATGTCGGTCAAAGACGCAAGCACTTGTTGTTGCGGGGCCTTCGTCGGCCATGGGAACTTCACCATCCAGCGCGAGACAACGCCGGTATTTTCAAAGGGGTTGAGCAATCCCTCATCCGGTTTCATCGCCGTCATGCCGTTATCACCCAGCCCCATTGACAAGGCTATTTGCTGACCACTGCGCAGGTTTATCTGGATATCTGAAGGCGCCACGAACTCTCCCGGACTGTGCAGATAACGCACCGATTGCACCGACGCCTTGGTGGCGATCATGCTGCCGATCTGCAGCAAGGTGGCTCGCACATTTTCGAAGGGCCCGGTCACCACTGGCAGATCGACCTCGACTGCACTGATTTGCCGGCAGTAATGCCCGGGATGATCGCGATCGAAAAGCAGTTGGGTGAGTGCGAACTCCAGCGTCCCATGGGTCTGTAACTGGAGCAGCGCAGCCTCCCAACTATCAACGCCGGCTTGACGCTCGACCGGATCATCAAAAAGCCGACGCAGGGAAACGGTCTTGACCAGCTCCATCCGTCGCTCATGGCGTTGCAGATACTCACGCTCCATGCGCAACAAATGTCCGTGTAAATGTTCGCCGACGGTCAAGCCGTGGCGGTTGTCCAGCCAGACTTGTGGCAAAGGGATCTGGGCATCGTAATCGCCGGTCTCGGCAGTCAATGCGGCCTGGGCATTGAGGCACAGGCTGACGACCGCGTCATAAGCCTGATAATGCAACGCTTTGAGCTGGCCCAGTAGCCAGCCGAACAGTTCGGCATTGCTCGCGCGTTTTTTAATGAAGTTGTAAACCGTCAAGGCCTGGCTGTTGGCTGTCAGCGTTTGCGCCAGGGTCGTTTGCGCGGCCTGCAAGGCGTGGGTCTGTGCGGTGATTTGGGCGTCGATGGCCCGTACCTCCGCCAGCGCCTGATCGCGTTGCAGTTGCCACTCTTCACGGCGCCGGCGATAGCCCTCGGTGGTCGCCTGCTTATCCGCGTCGATCTGCATCGCCGACGCAGCGACACTCAATACAAAACTCACCGCGTCGAAGGCTTTGTCCAGACGATGCCCGCCGTTGGCCAAGCCGAAGATTGTGGGCACCGCCGCCACGACCGCTCCCGCCGGTTTGATACTCGACGAGGCCAATTCGAGCTTTTTCGACAGCTGCAGGTTCTCCATGACCTGATATTCAACCTCCGAGACGTTTTCATCGTAGCGCCGTGCGTACGCCTCGGCCCTCTCCTGGGCCATGGCACGACTTTGCTCCAACGCGGCCGTGCTCGCTTGCAATTGGGTAATGCTCTGTTCTTGAACGGTCTGGGCGTAGCTTCCCAGTTCCACCAGGTGGTTTTGTTGCATTTCCTCCTGCTCGGCCCGGTCGCGCTGCTCGAGCAAACGCAGGACCTGGTTCCCGTGGTCCTGCAAGCTCTGCACGGCGCGCAACGCCGTCTCGTAGGTCACGCGCCAGCGGAACGCACCGACCACCAGACGCCCGCCCATAGGCCTTGCCCCCCCACTCCCAGCCGCCAGGTCCCGTAGCAATTGATTGGGATCGGTGGGTGGGCTGAACAGTGGGATGTCCAGCGGCTTGCCATCGAGCGTGAGGTTATTGCGCAGGTTATACAGGCGCTGGTCGGGCAAATCGTAGAGCGCCAGCAATTGCTCATTGATTGGTGCTTTGAACGGCTCGTTTGCCAGCAGTCCCAACAGAGGTGGCGCCTCGGCGGTGGCCGGAAAGTCCGCCAGACTGAACACCAGCTCTTTCTCGAACTGTTCAAGCGCCGGCCGCGACAAACTTTTGTTCATCAGGCTTCCCACCGTGTCCGTCTCCCAACGGTTCACCGTCCGGACCTCAGGCGCCTTGCCCATCAGGAACTCGGCCTGGACGTAACACAGCTTGGCCGCCACCAAGCTGTCGCGGGTGAGCTGGCGGTAATACCAGTCGCCCCAGGCGATCAGGTTTTTAACGTATTCAGTGAACACCACAATCTGGAAGTGCCGGGGCGCCGAATACCCGATGGCATCGGGATCGGTGGGGGCATCGGCTTCACAACCCAGGTTACCTGGACCATTCAAGGGCCGGCAGCGCCAATATAGAGGCTTTGGATTCGCAACAGCAGACTGTCCGGGATCGGCCGGCGCTTGTGGATCGAACAGGTAGTGCAGCCAATTCTGCGCTTCGAGAAAACGGTCCTCAGCACGCAAGCGTGCAGCCACCAAGTGGGGCAGATGAAAAAACAGCTCCCAAAAAAATAAACCGTTGGCGCCGTTGAAAGCACCGTTGGGTTCCGAAAAACCAGGCACGCCCAGGGGAGGTGGTTCCGACAGGAATTGTGTATCCCAATCCAGTACCGCATCGACGGAAATATTGGAACGTTGCACCAGTTCCGGACCAAACAGCGAATTCAGGCGGGTGTATTTGAGTGCAAGCCCCGACTGGTTGAGGGAAAGGAACTGCGCCGCATCGAGCGTGTTCTTGGACAGAGTGACGGGCGTGAAGTCCGTTAGGTCTTTGACCGTCAGTTGAAATCGTTTGCGCCCGTGGCCGCCTGTTTCAGCGCCGAACAAAAAGACCGGATCTTGCCACGAGCCCCTCAGCCGCTTGAGCTCCAGCCATTGCGTACTCCAGCCACCCGCAACGGGGAACGCTTTAGCGATCGGGGCCGGATCGCCCGATGCAGGGTTTTGCAGTTCCAGTTTCAGAGTTACATCATTCCCAGTCAGCCCCGTTGGCCTACAAAAACCCTGCACGAACAACTTGTCGTCATTACCCACACGAAACGCCACCGCCTGCAAACCCAAGTACGGCGTCAAGGAGCCTGACGCAGCATCGGAAATAACCATCGTCGGCTGATTCGTCAGCGGATGTTGAACGGTCTCGGCAGTGGTAAAACGAATGAGTGCAGCCTTTTCCAACCAACCGCCGTCGTCCCAATCCACGGGACGGAACAGCACATCACGCACCGCAAATACCTTCAAGTCCTCGCCGATCAGCATAACCCCCAGCCTGCCCTTGGGATGACTTTGATCGGCCCAAACGGTCGCGATCAGCCGGGCGCTTTGGGGAGGATTATCCTCGTCCCGCGCGGAACTGTGCAGGCTCAGCGGTGCCGACCAGTTGCCGTTCTGGGCCATGAAAGAGACATTGATATCCAACCTGGGCGGCAAGCCTTCACTGCCTTCCTGCCCCTCCACCTTCGCTTGCCACTGCGCCCATACCAGGCAAAGTCGACCGCTCCAGAACACCGGACGCATGTCCAGGACCATTGCGCCGGCCGGGATATCCACGGGTTGCCATTCGCTCCATGCCGCCGGATTGATCGCGACGCAAGCAGAAGAGAGTTCAACTTCTGCCTTGCGCCAGAAGTATTGGAAAGGCGGCACCCGCTGCCGACCGACAAAATAATAATCGGCACGGTCGGGCGTGGCGCCATCCATATAGCCGCTGATCACGTCCAGGTTGCAGATTTGTTCGAAGGATTGCAGATAATCTTGCAGAGCCGCCTGAACGGAGTCGGCGTTCAAGCGTGTCTGGTTGAGGTTGTTTTCCAGGGTTTTGAACAGGCTGGTCTTGCGGCGCCGCACAAACGGATTGATGAAGTTTTCCGGGTAGAGGGCGATCAATTGCAGTGCCGCCCAGTCCGGATAATTGTTATACAGTTCCCACGTGGCCAGATCGCGCTTGTCGAATTCGATTTTTTCGTAGCCGGGCTCCAGTTTACGGTAAGCGGCATGAATGAACTGCTGAGCGCAGCTGGTCGCTTCGGCGACCCAGGAGCTTTGCACCGGGTAGCTGTCCAGCGGATCCATGCGCAGCAGTTCGAACAGGTCCGCCGGGGTTCGCAAAAAGTTGTATTTCCCGCCAGCTGTTTTGACCTGACCGAGGCAGTATTCCACCAGGGCAGTACGACGCTTTTCGAGAAGTTCAGCGAGATTATTAAGCGCCATGCTCCTTACTCCTGGCTAGCAAACGTAATGGGCTCGAAGTGGGATCTGCGCTCACTGCCCTCGGCCAAAATGCTGATTTCGAATGTTCCACCCGTCGGGCTGGAAACAAACGACCGTGCCTGCCCCTCCTGGTTGGCGAATGCCTGCCTGGGGCGAAAAACCAGTTGTCCATCTGCGGGTTCTGACGTTTCGATGAGCCATTGCACAAGGCTGTTTTTTCCCAGGTTTCCACAATCGTCCATCAACGTGCCGTAGAGTTCGATTTCCTGGCCGTACGTCACCTCACCCAACGGCACCGGTGACCGCAGCGGTACCGGAACTCGAAGGGATAGAACGTCGGCGGTGACATGAATGCTGGGCGCGTACTGCGGTTCGAACAGGTCCAGCCAATACAGTGGGGTGTCCGTGCCCATCACCTTGCCCGGTATGAACTCCACCGCAACTTTCCCGTCGACACCAGTCGCCTTCGCTTCGATAGTCCCCAGTGTGGCGCTCCACCGAACGAAGACACCGCTCAACGGTGCCCCGGCGCGGTCGCGAAGCGTGACGGTGAAAGTGATTTTCTCGTTGGGTTTATTAGCCACGACCTCAGTGTTATCCACGGCAACGGTGATCTTGACGAGCTGCTTCAGATCCTCGGGGGAGGAGGTAAACGCAGACGCACCGGATTCGGTTTCGTTCAGCAAGGCGTGCTCAGCGGCTTCCTTATAGGCCGGTTTGTCTATTCCTTCCGGCAAAATGCCGATCAGGAAAATCGTCAGGGCATCCATGCCGGTGTGTGTAGCCAACTCGCGAACGCGCATCAACAGATCCAGCTGGGTAAGATTTTTCAGGACCTGAGATGTCGGATCGATGTGCCTGAGGCATTCACGCACCTCTTGTACGCTCCAGTTAAAAAACTCGGCGAGCCTGACCCACGATGCTTGTTGGACCAACCCCAGAGCGTCTACCGACAAACTGGGATCCAACGCGTCGACCTCACGCAGATAATCAAGCAGTTTCTGCGCGGGTTGTTCACTGAGCTCAAAGGCATGGGTGAGCGACGTCAGGTAATAAAGCGTGCGCGTCGTGAATGCGTGCTTGTCGTCCTGCCCCAGCCAAGCCCGATAGCCGTAATCCAGGTAGTCCTGCAACAACCCGGCGCCAAGCGCCAGCTTCGCCACCACGGCGCCACGACGGCGCACATCCGTCAGCAGCGCAAGGAGCGGATCAGGCTCTTCGTTGCGTCCCCTGGCAGGCTCCTGGCTATCGGGGGGTAGAGGTGCCCGTTCCAGCACTTGACGCAACAACCGATGCACCGTTGCATTGGCCCAGGTCAAGACATGTAACGCTTGTTCCGAATCGACACCGGCGTAAACCGCAAGGCATTCCTTGGCCACCGATGCTTGGGCGGCCCTGACCTGTAACAAAACGCTGAGCATTATCTCGACAATGGCTGGACGCTCGGGCTCGAACGCTTCGCCCAGACCATCCTTTACCGCATCGTCGAGTTTTTCCCGCGCGAAGATCAGGTACTCGAGTTCAGTTCCCGGATAGGCAATGACCAGCCCATCGGGATCAACCAGCACCGTCAGCAAATCCAGCCAGTTGCCCCCCGCCAAGGGAGGTACACCGGCCATCAGTAACGCCGTCTCGGTGAAAAGCGCGCCAGGTAGCAGATTGAGCACCTGCTCTAAAAATTGGCGCTCAGCATCGGTGGCGGCCTGAGCTTGCGGTGACGACACCTGTTGCAACATCCAAAGCACCGGAAGGTTGCGGTCCGCGCACCACTGCGTACAGGCCTGCATGGCATGTAGCAGGTTGAGCACATCCGGTGACTCGCCCGGGGTTGGATTGACGCGAGGAGCCCCCGCCACGCCGTTGAGCCAAGGCTCTCCACCGAGCAACGTCAACATCAGAACGCCTTCGACCGGTGTGATTCCCAGCAGCCTGGGCAACCTGACCAAACGGTAAAAACTGGAGATGATCGCCGCGCTGCGCTGAAAGCTGCCGTTCTGGACACTATGAGCACCAGCAACCACTTGAGCCAGATAGGCATAGGTTTTCAGATCGATATTCAATGCGCTGCATAGCCTGGCGACTGTCAGGTCGGACTGCCCGGGCTCGGGCATGACTGGAAAGGTTCCTTCATCAAGCACCAAGGGCTCGCTATAGTCGCCCTGATCATTGAAAATCTGATCGAATTTCGAATGCGCTTCGCCGCGACCATAAATCGAAAACGTGTCGATAAATACCGCAAAGTCGGGCGCGGTGCAGCCGTATCGCTCGCGTAGCGACTGAAACAGTCCAAGTGCACGCACGACACTTTCGCTAATCCACCATTTACGCTGTGCGCCTCCGCGCACTTCAGCATTCATGGCGGCCACCAATAGCGCGTCAACCTGCTCGCAAGGCAGCGCCAGCCATTGGTCCAAGCGCACTTTGCGGTTCATCCGGTCGTACCGATCCAGCCCTATGGACTCGTCAGGAGCGACCGAAAGTTTATGGAGGAAAGACGGGTCGCTGCCGCTATCCGTAATGTGCACAGCCGGATGGGCATTGGCATTGAGGTACACGGAACCGGAGCGGCCGCTTTCCGGTTCTACGGGCTGCGGTTCCGGGTACGTCTGGACGTTGGCAGAGCGCACGGGCGCGAAGCCGCGCACCGACAACAAGGCCTCGAGCCCAAGTGTGCCGAGTTTGGTTCGCTCACCGAAAAACGGTACTTGGTTGAGGTTCTGCCACGACAGCCCCTCACCACCGTAATTCTGCAAATAGAATTCGTCGCGGTCGTCCTCTTTTATAGCTGGCTCAGTCAGTAACTTTCGCTGAAAAGGCCCCAGCCGCGACGCGTGGGCCAAGGCACGACCCGCATCGTTACCCCAGGCTTGAGGCTGCAGAAAATAAGGGAACGAGAGGTCAACCCTGTGGGCAAAATCGCCCACGGACAAATCATGCTGGCGCGCGACCGTATCCAGCGTGACCCAATGTTGGTAGTAAGGAAGCCCGTTGGGGTACCGAGCCTCGATCAAGGCCTGTTCAATATCCGCTGGAGGTTCATGGGAATTGATAAAGGTTTCCAGCACAGGGACGATGATGTCCACCGCCGACACCGACTGATGCACCGCATTGAAATCGACAGCCAGCGGTTTCAAGTCTTTACGCCGATCATGCAACGGCAACTTGAGCGAATCGCCCGAGACCGCCTCGATACGCTGCTCTATCCACCTCAACAGCTCAATCAAATAGGCCACCGGCGAAGTGAGGGACTCCAACGCCTGCGGTGGGCATAACCTATCGAAGCTATCCCCACGCATGAACAGCTGCTCGAAGTTGGGCCCCTGAACCATCGACAACAAACCACCGCCCGCCCCGACCGGCCTGGTGTCAGATCGTTTTGCGTACAAGCTGTGCTCGATGAACTGGCGCCGCACATAAAGCGCCATGCTATTGGCCCGGCGCAGGAACCGATGAGCATCATCCGGCGTCACGCCATAGTCCCTGACCAGCCCCCGCACGCCCTTTTCCACCAGCGGGAAGATGGAGCCGTCTGCCTCAATGTATGTTCGAAGCGCGGGGTATTCGCCGAGTTGCTTTTGGCTGAACAACTGATTCATCAGCTGTACAACAGGCCTGGAGTCCGCCATGACGGGTTTCCTTGAGTCGACATAAACCTAAGTGACCTGACGATGCGGCCAGGCCATGAGTTTGCTGGGATAGATTGGCGTCAGCGAAGGCTTCTCGGCTACTGTCAGATATGACAGTTCATAAAACCGTCCGTCGGCGGCCCAGCGTCAGGGTTGCGAAGAGGGAGGCAGGACGTCGAAGCGCTCGCTTTCAACCCAATCGGAAACCGTGCCGTCCCCCGCGCTGTCCGTGAGGGTTTGCTTGAACCGGCACCAATGACCGCCACTAGGTAACGACAGCACCGCCTCGCCGCGCCAAGCGCCGGCATCGACTGCAAGATTGGCCGCCCAGGCCCGATCGGGGTTGTACCAACTCACGACCTGCCCGACACCCGGCCTGCCCTGGCCTTCGAACCCGACCGGGTTATCGATCCAACGTCCTGTCGTCGGTACATCAATAGAAGGCAGATAAGTCCCCAACACCACCGCTCGCGGCTGCGAATCATCTGATTCGAACTCGTCATACTCCGCCACGGCCACAAGGCCATGGGCACCGCCGGGCTGATCGAGCGTCACGGTGACTGACCAGGTGCGATCTTCCAGCACCGGGCTGCGCCCCAGTATTTTCAGCTCGGAATCGTCCAACCTCACCGTCACGGTGTCCCCGGGTACACCGAAGCCGGATACCACGACCCGTCGTCCGATGTGCTCAGCCGCCGCCGGGGTTTCGATGAACGGCGCGGCAGGGACAACGTTATAAGCCAGCCATGGACCGTACTCGGATTCCTGGTCTTTACCTTTCTCGTCTTTAAAGAACTGCTTGGCCCGGATCGTGGTCTGGCCAACCGGCAACGTCACTATGCGTTTCCAGTTGCCGCCGGAATTCACGGGGACTTCTTCCAGCAGTGGTTCAGCTTGGCCCTGTAGCCAGACATTGACCCGCCCATTCGGCATGCCGTTGCCCGACAGTTCAGCAGTGCGCGGCAGCTTCCCACCGGGCTGTGGCACGTCGAATTGTGGTGGCAACAGCACCACCGTCAGCACCAAATGGGCACTGCGCTCGGATGGCCGGCCATCGAGCGTCTGCTGCGCATCGAGGGTGTACTCGCGAAAGTCCAGTCCCGCAAGGTTGATAAACCATTCGCCATCGGTGGTGAGTAACTTTGGCGCGCCCAGCAGCCTGCCGAATTGAGCGTCGCGCAGTTGCATCGAAGCGCCGCTCATGCCGTTCCGCCCTCGGATGGTCACATCGCGCCCCACCTCACCAGGGCTCGGGTGGGTAATTTCCGGTTTGCGCATGGGCACGGAAACCGTGAACGTCCTGGATGCCGGTGGTGAGTCTTGGCTCGCGGCATGCTGGATAAGTGTCGCGGTGTGGGTGATGTCTGGGGCGAATGGCGTCTCGCGTCGGAACGTCCATCTGCCATTGTTATTGGTAACCGGGTGCTCAGTGTTGCTGTCGCTGTATTTGAGCTTGAGGGAAGCGCCCGGCCAGCAAGTGCCACTCAGATTTGGCGAGAGGCCGTTTTCCACGGGGGAGTCCATGACCGGAGCCAAAGGCGCAATGGTGATTTCCAGCTTGTACCAGTCCGGTGACGACTGACCGTTCAAGGACTGCTGGATGTGGACCTCACGCTTGAATGTCGGGCCCCAAACCTCTTTTACCTGGCTCGACCACGCGCCATTGCGCACATCCACAGGCGGGGCGGCCTCGGAGGCGCCGCCGGGGTCGGCCAGTTTCACTCGTGCTCCGGTGACACCTTTACCCGAGATCGTTGGTTGATAATGCTGCGTGTAGATCACATCGCTTACATCCGGCAGCCCGCGATCAAGAGCAAAGGTGTACGGCTGTGACTCAATCCAACCGTTGGCATTGTCAGATACTTTCTGAATCGCCTTCAGGCTGTAGGTGCCAAACGGCCAATTCGTCGCCGTCGTTTCCCATGTGCCGTTCACCACTATTTTCGGAGAAGGTGGAGTAGCTCCGGGTGGCCCACTGATAATGGAAATCTCGACGGTTGCGCCGGTATAACCACCCCCCGAAAACGTCAATGTGTCGGGAGGGAGGTAGCCCGTACTGATATCCACCAACCTCGGGGGTTTGATTTTGAAAGGCCTGGCTGCACTGGCGGGTGAAGGGACGTTTTGATAGGTCTGTATAGCCACCAAAGAGGTAGGCCCCGCCTCAGGCATTTTCACGGTTGCGCTCCAAGCGCCACCCGCTACTACGTGACCCTCTCCTACCTTTACATCCCTGAGGTCGATCTTCACTTCCACTGAGGCCCCCTCCAGGCCGCGTGTGCCTGTTAGGATGAAGTCCATTTCCTGGGGGGTTGTGACAGGGGTAATGACAACTTGATCGAGTCCGATAACGCTAAAAGTTAGATTTTCTGTAAAAGTCAGAATCTCACTGCTCGAAGATTTATATTCAGCCCGCACCGTATAGGTTTTAATGGACAATTGCGCCAATGGGCGGGCTTCCCATGGAACCCTTGAAATGATCGCAGGGGAGCCCCCCCGGACAGTGACTGAAGCCAACACGTTATTGCCCTCGAGCACCCTGATACGCATCCCTGGGTCGAAACCGTCTTCCGGGAAGCAATCCCCTCTAAAGATGACTTGGTCTGGGCGTAACGAAACGTCGGATTGAGGTTCTAGGAGCGTAGTCGGGTGTCGGTTCACAGCCTTTCTTGCTGAAGTGCCGTACGAAGTTTGATGGGCAAAATAAACCAGTTCCTCAATCCCGGTAGGCATTTCTACCCTATTCCGCCAACTGCCGTCATTGTCGATAGGAGCTGTACCAAATCTTTTACCAGCGGTAGTAAACAACTCGATAAGGGAGAGGCCTTGTTTTACAGCACCGTCCCCTGAAACGACAAAACTTCGCTCTGGGATATAACCCGACGGAGAAATAATTCTTAAAGTAGCGTTGCTAACCGGTTCTTGATTTTTACTGTCGTAAGGCTCAATTTCTTCAATTTCATCGTCAGTATTCATTAGTCACTCCACAGCTGTTCATCAACAGGTTGGCGATAGGGTTGGACGCTTTCAGTTCATTGAACGCCCTGCTTTTGAGTTCAGCACCTGTCAGCCCTGACGGTCCCGACTAATGGCGGCGCCGATGCAGGAGAACTCCCAACTGACTACATCACCGTGCGTATCGGACTAATCACACGCTGGACTCGTCTGCCTGCCGCCCTCCGCGGGACCTCATGAACGTTCGGTTGGCGCCGCCATCAAGACCATTCTCGATTGCAGTAAACGGCAAGGTACCGAGCTCAAACACCTGTCAAACCTGACAGTCCCGACCAGCGGCAACACTCGGTGTAAGTAGGGTGCCCAACTGACTACAATGTCTTGCGCAACGGACTACAACTCCGCCAGAATCCGCCGGCTTGTGCGCCTTGGCCTTGCCCCGTAACGTGATCCGCGTCGCTGACAACTCAGCGATCGGGTTTAGTCGCTCGGGGTATGTCATCAGGTGCATTGCGCTTCCATCAGTCAGGCTTCCCTATTCCTGCACTTAATGGTGGCTGTGCGCAGGGCGCTTCGGCGCGCCGGTTTTTGGTGACACTTCCCCGGTCGACTAACCTGCGTACAGCCGCCACCCCCTCGTTTAGTCGCGAAGAGGTCAAGGCATCACTGAAAGGAAGTTCACCAATGATCAAGCCAACACCCAATCCCCCGAAAAAAGCCTCACGTCCCACCGCAAAAACTCCCGAAGAAATCAACCTCGACAAAGCCGCGCAAAAAGCGCTGGACCATTACCTCAAGCCCAAGGCCGACAAACCGGCCAAGAACCAACGGCAACTGGACTACTTCATCGTCGCGCCCAACGCCGACGCCGAAGGTTTGCTCGCACACACCTACGAAACCTTCTGCTCGGTGAGCACGCTGATCCTGGATTTATCGGAAGACCTGGAAGGCGCCCCGCGCAACCTGGCCTTGGCGATTCACCAGATGGGCGAGATGGGCGTGTTGTTGCTGGAGAAATTGCTCGATAGCGAGGCGAAGGTGCAGCGTTGAGGTCGGCGTGAGTGTCGCACTTACCTTATAAACCGTAATCGCGCACCCGTGGCGAGGCAGCTTGCTCCCGCTGGACGCAGCGTTCCCATGCGCGCGTCAGGGAATACCGGGGCTGCTCCAACGTCGGACCGGTCCAGAGGGGGGAAAGGAGCTCCCCTCACCACGGGTTTACCGAACTTTTAGAGCTTCCATAGCTTACCTGCCCAACGGATTATTGACCTGCAGAACTCGCCGGATTGCGGCCACCCCCACCAGACTTCCCAAACCTGACTTCCTGTCGTCCTGTCATATTCAGATCGGTTAAAAAATTGTCATATATCCAATTGAAATGTACCGTTGCCAAGCGAGCATCTGCCGCCACTGAAAGCGACCGCTCAAAGGCGTGCCACTCACCGTCTTGTATTCCGTCGTCGTTGTTCAACTCGATCCAGCCGGTGTCGCCTTGTGAAACAAGGCCCATTTTTATATTACCCTTGCGGCGATTATTATCTCGGGCGCGATAGCGCAGCGTCTTCGCCGTAAATGTCGTCCCGCCTAGCGACCAAGTACATTCCACCTCCAGGTCTGCCCATTCAGGAAACATGGCAGCCCTTATTACAATAGTTTGTGTTGATGCAACAGCTGACTTGTTCATTTAATGTCTCCCTTCAACCTTCCGACAAACTCTCGATTGTGCGTGTGTTCGATAAATCACCATCCCTTGCTGCCCTTATTGTTACCGTAGGTTCCTTTCCGCTTTCGATACTTTCCATAACCACCTCCTGAACATGAAGATGAGTCCGGGGGACAACTCAATTGACTCTTGCTCAGTTGAGATTAAAACGCTCCGCGCGACACCTGTAACTTCTGACAGTCTCGACCAACGGCACCACCCGGTGTAAGAAAGCTGCAAATTGACTACAACGCCTTGCGCAACGGACTACAGCTGCGCCAGAATCCGCCGGCTTGTGCGCCTTGGCCTTGCCCCGTAACTTGGTCCGCGTCGCTGACAACTCAGCGATCGGGTTTAGTCGCCCGGTGGCTAAAACGATGCGCACAAGCGTCATCCAGTCGGGCTCCCTGCCCGCACTTGATGGTGGCTGTTCGCAGGGCGCCCTCGGGCGCGCCGGGCTTCGTTTTTCCACCGGTCGACTAACCTGCGTCCAGCCGCCACCCCTCGTTTAGTCGCGAACCGGGTAGCAGCGTCAATCACGGAAAAACGAAAATGATCAAGCCAACACCCAATCCCCCGAAAAAAGCCTCACGCCCCACCGCAAAAACCCCCGAAGAAATCAACCTCGACAAAGCCGCGCAAAAAGCCCTGGACCATTACCTCAAGCCCAAGGCCGACAAACCGGCCAAGAACCAACGGCAACTGGACTACTTCATCGTTGCGCCCAACGCCGACGCCGAAGGTTTGCTCGCACACACCTACGAAACCTTCTGCTCGGTGAGCACGCTGATCCTGGATTTATCGGAAGACCTGGAAGGCGCCCCGCGCAACCTGGCCTTGGCGATTCACCAGATGGGCGAGATGGGGGTGTTGTTGCTGGAGAAATTGCTCGATAGCGAGGCGAAGGTGCAGCGTTGATGGCTGTATAACAGCAGCTGACGCAACCGTGGCGAGCGAGCAAGCTCGCTCGCCACGGTTTAGCGGACTACCCGGCAAGCAGTCGGCGGCTCAAGCCGATGCGGGCATCGGATAAAAACAGAAATACTGCTGTAACGCACTCACCAACTGCCCGTACTCCGGCGGTGCCCATTGCAGGCTGAAACCGGCGTCGAAATGTTGTGGGGTCACGTCTTCCTGGCACCACAGGCAAGTGGCTTTCAACTTGATGTGCTGCTGCGGCCCGTCGTCGGCAGGCATCTTCAGGCGCAGGTCGAAGCGTGCGCCGACCATCAAGGGCAAATGGCTGATCAGCATCAATCCGTTTTCTGAAACATTGCCCAGAAAACCGATGGATTTATTGTTGATACCGTTAAACACCTCAAGAAAATACGACAACTGATGTCGTTCAATGCGACGCTCTTTGTACATGTCTTGTATCGCTTTTTTGAACAGCCGCGTACACGGCCAATCGAGTGCTTCGGAACGAGCCTACACCAGCCCGCTCTCCCCGAGCCCGGTGCCAGACGCTTTGCGAGCATGCTGGCGGACTTCTGCCGGTCACAGGTGACGCTGCGAAATTAGAGCATAGGCTCTAGTCACGACTTGTACAAAAATATAGCTCACGCAGGCACAAGCGTCAGGTCGACACGCTGCCAGTCATCGGTCCGACAATCGTTTTGCGCCAATGGTTTCAACGCGACGCGATCAGAACGATGTGGGGCGAACAGCCGTGGCGCTGCGAGTCGGGTAATGGCCGAGGCTCTGCAGGGTTTCGAGCCGTGCGCGGGCGCGGTAGGCGTATTCGCTGTTGGGGTATTGGCTGAGGATGAATTGATAGGTTTGCGCCGCATCGACGAACAGCTTCTGCCGCTCCAGGCACTGGCCGCGCATCATCGAGACTTCCGGCTGCATGTAGCGACGGGCACGGCTGGCGCGGTCGACCTTGGATAACTCGAGCATGACTTGCTCGCAGTTGCCACGCTCGTAGGCCTTGTAGGCGAGGTTCATGTGGTGGTTCATCGACCAACGGGTGCAGCCCGTAACGCTGAGGGCCAGGGCAATAAAAAGCACGAATCGCATGGGGAGGTTCTCCTGTCTTGAGCTCTGTATCGACCTGGGTAGGAAAATCTTCAGCCTGAAAACACAGCTTGGCAGTGCTCTTGTGGCGAGGGAGCTTGCTCCCGCTGGGCTGCGCAGCGGCCCAAGATTTTGCGGTCGCTACGCAACCGAGCGGGAGCAAGCTCTCATGGAACAAAGTGCAACCATCTGATTTTTAAGGTTGAAAGACATACTGATCGTTCCCACGCTCTGCGTCACTAGTGTCCGGTAAAACCTTTTCAAAGCTGAAGACTGCCTTGAGCAGTCTTCAGCTCGGTTCGCTTTTGCCTTCGGTATTCAAGCTGTTCGATGCTTGATGGGCGTTCGAACAAGCTGTGGGTCAGCCGAATGGCAAAGTCTGAAATTGACCCCGAACAACCTGAGCGATGCTGATAAAGGTGCAGCAAAAGGTAGGTAATCAAGGCGCTGTATATCTGCAGACGGACGGCATTTTCGGAGAAGCCGAAATATCGTTTGAGCTTGAGGTTTTGCTTGATCCACTTGAAAAACAACTCGATCTGCCAACGTTGTTTGTACAAGTCAGCCACCTCCTCAGCTGGGCGGGAGAAGTCGTTGGTGACAAGCACCAACGGCGTTTCGTGGTCGTCGCGACGGACCTGAATCCGACGTACAGCCTGATTCTGGTAGTGATTGGGACGTCGAGTGTTCAGATATTTCTTACCGAACAACACCGATTCGTCTGCCTCAATGAATTGCGGTGCATCCTCCTGCCTCAAATTTTTTACTTGCTTTAGATTGGCGTTTTTCTTCAAGCGTGTGACGAAGAAAGAGCCCGTCTGATCAATCTGGTGCCACCAGTTGTAGTCGCAGTAACCCTTGTCGAAAACGTATGTCATACCCGCTTCAAGCGGCATGGTCAGGGCATCGCTCAGATCGTTGACGTTGGCGGCGGTGATGTTTACGTAAGTCGGGGCTGTTTGCCGTGGATCGATTGCTACATGCACTTTCAGGCCTTGAGTGATACGAGTTTTCGTTGCGGTGGTCCATTCGTCAAAACCAGGCCCTCGCAGGCTGATCGAGGTCGAATCGATCAAGGTGATCATCGCCTCGAGCGACTTGCGTTGTTTGCGTCCAATACCTTGAAGCAAGTGTTCGCAGGCCAGTCGAAACGGCTCTGGGCTGCGCTTATTCAGCGCGTCACAAAGGGTCGAACGCACCATGTTCTTGGCGTTGAGGTGGTAACTATGAGGTTTCAGCGACTGAGAAGCTGTTGACAACGTGCGCAGGCTTTTAGCTTGGACAAGCTGGCCGTAAATCAGCGTGACAAGTAGATCCCACGAAGTGAACTGCTTGGCATAACGATCAGCGCCACAGCGTTTGACGGCTGCTTTGAAGTGCTGATGAGGAAGGGCCTGGAGCATTTGTGAAAATCGAGTGCTGTTGAACATGGGCGAAAATCGAGTCTGAAAACCTGATTATTGCTTACGAAGCAGGCACAGCAAGGGGGAGCAAGCTCCCCCTTCAGTTTTTACCGGACACTAGTGACGCTCTGCGTGGGAATGCCGCCAGGGACGCTCCGCGTTCCGCTTCTGGAAGGTGACGCAGAGCGTCACGGGATGCATCCCCACGCAGAGCGTGGGAACGATCAACCTGACACACCCAGGTGACTGGCTTGGAGGGCCGCTTCGCGCCCCAGCGGGGATAAATCCCCTCGCCACAGATAATCCCTCGCCACCGAAGAATATGAAAAGCCCTGAAGGCGCAAAAATTTTCACGAATGTTCATTTCGAAAAAGAAACGAATAAGTAGTGCACATGAACAATGACTACACCCAAAGACCATAGTAGCCTTCGCTGGCGCTTGAACTTGAGGAGTCTTGCATGTCCGTCCGTCGCACCAAAATCGTCGCTACCCTTGGCCCGGCCAGTAACTCGCCGGAAGTTCTCGAACAGCTGATTCTGGCTGGCCTGGACGTTGCCCGCCTGAATTTCTCCCACGGCACCCCCGAAGAGCACAAGGCGCGTGCCAAGCTGGTGCGCGAGCTCGCCGCCAAGCACGGCCGCTTCGTCGCCCTGCTGGGTGACCTGCAAGGCCCTAAGATCCGCATCGCCAAATTCGCCAACAAGCGCATCGAGCTGAAGATCGGTGACAAGTTCACCTTCTCCACCAGCCACCCGTTGACCGAAGGCAACCAACAGGTCGTCGGCATCGACTACCCGGACCTGGTCAAGGATTGCGGCGTGGGCGACGAGCTGCTGCTCGATGACGGTCGCGTGGTGATGCGCGTCGATACCGCCACCGCCACCGAACTGAACTGCACCGTGACCATTGGCGGCCCGCTGTCGGACCACAAAGGCATCAACCGTCGCGGCGGCGGCCTGACCGCTCCAGCCTTGACCGAAAAAGACAAGGCCGATATCAAGCTGGCCGCGGAAATGGAAGTCGACTATCTCGCCGTGTCCTTCCCACGTGACGCCGCCGACATGGAATACGCCCGTCAACTGCGCGACGAAGCCGGCGGTACTGCCTGGCTGGTGGCGAAGATCGAACGCGCCGAAGCCGTGGCCGACGATGAAACCCTCGACGGCCTGATCAAAGCGTCCGACGCGGTGATGGTTGCCCGTGGCGACCTCGGCGTGGAAATTGGCGACGCCGAGCTGGTGGGTATCCAGAAGAAGATCATCCTGCACGCACGCCGCCACAACAAGGCTGTGATTGTCGCGACCCAGATGATGGAGTCGATGATCCAGAACCCGATGCCGACCCGCGCCGAAGTGTCCGACGTAGCCAACGCCGTGCTCGACTACACCGACGCCGTGATGCTCTCGGCCGAAAGCGCCGCCGGCCTCTACCCGCTCGAAGCAGTGCAGGCCATGGCGCGTATCTGCATCGGCGCTGAAAAGCACCCGACCAGCAAGACCTCCAGCCACCGCATCGGCAAGACCTTCGAGCGCTGCGACGAGAGCATTGCCCTGGCGACCATGTACACCGCCAACCACTTCCCGGGCGTGAAGGCGATCATCGCCCTGACCGAAAGTGGCTATACGCCGTTGATCATGTCGCGCATCCGTTCCTCGGTGCCGATCTACGCGTTCTCCCCGCACCGCGAAACCCAGGCCCGCGCCGCCATGTTCCGTGGCGTCTACACCGTGCCGTTCGACCCGGCCGCCCTGCAACCGGGCGAAGTCAGCCAGGCGGCGGTGGATGAACTGGTCAAGCGTGGCGTGGTGCAAACCGGCGATTGGGTCATCCTGACCAAGGGCGACAGCTACCACACCATCGGCGGCACCAACGGGATGAAAATCCTGCACGTCGGCGATCCAATGGTCTGAAAGACCGCTCGCTGAACGACAAAAGCCCCGTCATGCGAATGACGGGGCTTTTTATTTATTGCAAGGAATGGGTTGCCGGAGCTCGCGATAGCAGCGGCTCAGGCCGCGCCGTCCTCACGGGTCAGGAAAACATCCGCCAACAATTGATTGCGCGGCAACCCCGCCAGGTACAAGCGTTTGGCAAACGCCTCGACCCGATCCGGATGACCGCAGGCCAGGGCCTGGGTTTGTCGGGAAGACAGACGCAATTGCTCCATTGCCTGCGGCGCCTCGGCCGCTGTCAGCAGTTCCACGGTGAGGTTTTGATACTTGGCCGCCAATGCCGCCAGGGGTTTGGCCAAATAATGCCCGTCGGCATCGTAGGCCAGGTGAATCAGGCGAATCGCGCCCTGATGCTGCTGACGCAGGGCTTCGCGCAAGATGCCAAACAGCGGCGCCAGGCCGGTGCCGGCGGCCAGCAGCCACAGCGGTTTGCCGTGCCAGTCGGGGTCATAATGCAGCGCGCCGCCACGCAGTTCGCCGAGGCGGATCGGGTCGCCGGCCTGTAGCTGTCGCGCCCCATCGATGAACTGGCCCGGTGCGCGGCAATCGAGGTGAAACTCCAGGAAGCGGTCTTCCTCGGGCAGGCTCGCCAGGGAATACGGACGGGCAACACCACCGACCCACAGCACCAGATGTTGCCCGGCCCGATAACGCAACGGCCGCTGCGAGGTGATGCGCAGACGCAGCACGTCGAGCCCCAGCCAGTCCACCGCCGCCACCTCGGCGGCTTGGCCGTCGCGTTGCGGGTCGAACGTGTGGATCTGCACATCCTCGACGACTTGGCATTGGCACGCGAGTCGCCAGCCTTGGTCACGCTGCGCAGGACTGAGGGCGTCAGGTCGACTGTCACGAACATCGCCGCTCACGCATTGAACCAGGCACGCATGGCAACTGCCGGCACGGCAACTGTAGGGCACCGGCACGCCGGCCTGGTTGAGCGCGTCCAGCAAGTTCGCGCCCACCGCCACCGTCCATTGCCGGTCAGTGACTTTCAGCTCAGGCATCGACGTTCTCCCAGGCGGCGGCGCAACGATTGCGGCCGTCCCGCTTGGCACGGTACAAGGCCTGGTCGGCGCGCTGCAAGGCGCTGTCCAGGTCATCACCCATTTCCAGCATCGTCATGCCCACCGACAGGCTGAGACTGCCGACGCGCAACTCGATCACCTGGACTTCGGTAAACGCCAGCCGCAAGCGTTCGCAACAAGCCGTCAGGCGCGCCGGGTCGCACGCTGGCAGCAACATGACGAACTCTTCGCCGCCATAACGGGCCAGCACATCACCTTCACGCAGGCAGGCCGTGGCCACGGCCGCGAATGCCTGGAGCACCTGGTCGCCAGCGGCATGGCCGTGCAGGTCGTTGATGCGTTTGAAATGATCGAGATCGATCAAGGCCAGGCCATGGGCGACGCCGGGTCGCAATGTATTGAGTTCGCGACTTGCCAGGCGCAAGAAATGCCGACGATTGAACAGCCCGGTCAGTTCATCGGTGGCCACCAGGTCTTCGAGCTGGCGCATCATGCCCCGCAGGGTGTCCTGGTGCGCCTGCAAGGCAAATCGCCGCTGGCGCATGCGTTGACGCGAGGTCTGGACGTAGCGGGCGTACAACACCAGCCAAACCAGCACGATGAACAGCACGCACACCTGCAAGCCGGCCAGCGTCGGGTCGGGCAGTCGGAAGAAGTAACCGTCCCAAAGGGTGATACCGGTGAAGCTGAGGAACACCAGCGTCGCGCAGCGCACGAAGGCGCGGCGAGTCAAGTGAAACAGCCCGAACAGCAGGATCAGCACATAGAACACCAGGAACACACCGCGGGCCTGGTCCAGGTGCGCCATCATCCACGTCTGCCAGCCCAGGCCAATCCAGACCTGTATTTCCGTGAGGCTGGGGTCGGCGAAGCGCAGGTTGCGGTCAGTGATGAACAGCGTGAACAAGCCGACCTGGCACAGCACTACCAACACCGTGCCGATGACGACGCCGCGCAACGAGTCGAGGTAATGGCCACTGAAGAACGCCAGCCACAGCAACACCAGTGCCAGCGCATAAGTCGCGGCTGCCAGGGCGAAGCGTTTCAGCAAAAGGCGTTGGATGGCGTTATGGGTCAATCGGTGACTCACCATGGGAAAGGGGGCTGATAGAGGTGTCCTACGCTACAGGCCAGACGCCACTTTAGTGGCGTGTTCGACAAATGACCATTCAATTCTGGCTCAGAAAAATGGCGTCAAAGCAATGGCCTAGATTGACGCAGCTGTTTGAGACGGCTGGCCACAGATAAATCCCCTTGCCACAAAGGCAGCTCGCTCCCACAGGATGCCGGCCTGCGATATACTGCCGCGCCTTTTTAGCGTCGCGCCAGCATGCCCGGCGTGCCTTGACCTGAGGTCAGCTGCAAGCCGCAAGCTCCGAGCAACAAGCTGAAGCAGTACTCATACTGCTCTGAGCTTGCAGCTTGAAGCTTGCGGCTTGAAGCTGCCTTATAGAATGTTCCCGCCTTAGAGAGGAGCGCGACTCATGACCGTGATCAAGCAAGACGACCTGATTCAGAGCGTTGCCGACGCCCTGCAGTTCATTTCCTACTACCACCCCGTGGATTTCATCCAGGCGATGCACGAGGCCTATCTGCGCGAAGAATCGCCGGCGGCCCGTGATTCCATGGCGCAGATCCTGATCAACTCGCGCATGTGCGCCACCGGCCATCGGCCGATCTGCCAGGACACCGGCATCGTGACCGTGTTCGTGCGCGTGGGCATGGACGTGCGTTGGGATGGCGCGACCATGGGCCTGGACGACATGATCAACGAGGGCGTGCGTCGCGCCTATAACCTGCCGGAAAACGTCCTGCGTGCATCGATCCTCGCCGATCCGGCGGGCGCGCGCAAAAACACCAAGGACAACACCCCGGCGGTCATCCACTACTCCATCGTCCCGGGCAACACCGTGGAAGTGGACGTGGCGGCCAAGGGCGGCGGCTCCGAGAACAAATCGAAGATGGCCATGCTCAACCCGTCCGACTCCATCGTCGACTGGGTGCTGAAAACCGTTCCGACCATGGGCGCCGGCTGGTGCCCACCGGGCATGCTCGGCATCGGCATCGGCGGCACCGCCGAGAAAGCCGCGGTGATGGCCAAGGAAGTCTTGATGGAATCCATCGACATCCATGAGCTCAAGGCCCGCGGCCCGCAGAACCGTATCGAAGAGATGCGCCTGGAGCTGTTCGAGAAGGTCAACCAGTTGGGCATCGGCGCCCAGGGCCTGGGTGGCCTGACCACCGTGCTCGACGTGAAGATCATGGATTACCCGACCCACGCCGCCTCGCTGCCGGTGTGCATGATCCCCAACTGCGCCGCCACCCGTCACGCCCACTTCGTGCTGGACGGCACTGGCCCGGCCTCGCTGGAAGCGCCACCGTTGGACGCCTATCCGGAAATCGTCTGGGAAGCCGGCCCGTCGGCCCGTCGCGTCAACCTCGATACCCTGACCCCGGAAGACGTGCAGAGCTGGAAGCCGGGCGAAACCGTGCTGCTCAACGGCAAGATGCTCACCGGTCGCGACGCGGCGCACAAGCGCATGGTCGAGATGCTGAACAAGGGCGAAACCCTGCCGGTTGACCTCAAGGGCCGCTTCATCTACTACGTCGGCCCGGTCGATCCGGTCGGCGACGAAGTGGTCGGCCCGGCCGGCCCGACCACCGCCACGCGGATGGACAAGTTCACCCGCCAGATCCTCGAGCAGACCGGCCTGTTGGGCATGATCGGCAAATCCGAGCGCGGCCCGACCGCCATCGAAGCGATCAAGGACAACAAAGCCGTCTACCTGATGGCCGTCGGCGGCGCCGCTTACCTGGTGGCCCAGGCGATCAAGAAGTCCAAGGTCCTGGCGTTCGCCGAGCTGGGGATGGAAGCGATCTACGAGTTCGAGGTCAAGGACATGCCGGTGACCGTTGCGGTCGACAGCAAAGGCGAATCGGTACACATCACAGGTCCAGCGATCTGGCAGAAGAAGATCAGCGAAAGCCTGGCGGTAGAGGTGCAGTAACACGCGCTCCAGCCGCTGTGAGGAAGGCTGGTGAGCGACAAGCTCACCGGCCTTTTTTTGTACGCTTGAAGCAAGGTGCTGGCCTGGGAGCTTGCTCCCGCTGAGTTGCGAAGCGGCCCTGGGATGCGGCCGTTGATCGCAATTTCTGTCCTACCTGTAAGATCTGACAGGTTACACCTTCGCCCTCTCTTGGCATCCTCACCCAGGTCGGGAATCAACCCTGGCGCGGCCAAAGGGATGAATGTCAATGGCAGAGCAAGCGCCCCTCCAGATCATCACACCCACCATCGCCGGTAGCGCGTCAATCGCCGCCATTGGCAACGGCCTCGGCCCCGTTGGCACACGAGGGGCCGCCTCCATTGAGTTGCCGCTGCCCGTGTCCAGCGCCCGGCACCTGACGCCCGCCATGGCGCTGCACTACAACAGCCAGAGCGGCAACGGCACGTTCGGCATCGGCATGCAGTTGTCGATCCCCAGCATTACGCGCAAAACCCTCAAGGGCGTACCGCATTACGAGGATGACGATGTCATGGTCGGCCCCGACGGGGTAGATCGTTGGCCTGATCTTGAGGGGCGGACCAGCCGCAAGGTTGGCGACCGTATTTTCGCAGTGGTGCGCTATTTCCCAAGGATCGAGAGCACCTTCGACATTTATGAACTCTGGACCTGCATCGACAGCCTACCGTTCTGGCGCGTACAGGGCAGCAACGGCGAGTTGTATTGCTACGGTAAAAGTCCAGAGTCGCGCATTGCCGACCCGCAAGCCCCGTCGCGCATCGCCGAGTGGCTATTGCTGGAGGAAGTCAGCCCGTTGGGCGAGCACATCTACTATGAATATGCGACCGATCCCGCTGAGTCCGATGACCCGCATAACCCGCATGACTACCGCGCCCAACGCTACCTGGTCCGGGTCTGCTACGGCAATGCCACGGCCAGCGACACCTTCTACTGCTTCGAAGAAACAGACCCGGCAACGCTGGACTGGCACTTTCATTTGGTACTGGACTACGGACAACGCTCCCTCGATCTTGAGGAAAAACCTGCCTGGGCGCCTCCTCCCGAGAATGACTGGCTACTGCGCAGCGATCCGGTCCACGCTTACCGGTACGGTTTCGAAGTCGGCACGCGGCGCCTGTGTCACCAAGCGTTGCTGTTCCACCGTTTCCCCGCTGGCGCCGAACCCGCACTGGTGCGGCGACTGTTGCTGGAATATACCTCCACCGACCTGGACTATAGCCTGCTGACCGCCGCCCATTATCAAGCATGGGACGCAGAAAGTCGGATCGAGAACGCTCCGCCCGTTGAATTGGACTACAGCGTTTTCGACCTGAACCACGAGCCCAAACCGTTCTTCGCTCTCCAGACCATGCCCGCCCTGGAAGACGGCTTGCACTACCAGTGTGTCGACCTGTACGGCGAAGGCATTCCTGGCTTCTTGTGCCGCTACAGCAACGGCTGGTATTACCGCGAGCCTGAACGCGCCACGACCGATGAAAGCGATGAGATCGGCTACGGCCCGTGGTCACTCTTGCCCAGCATCCCGGTCGCCGCCGACAACTCGGCGGTGATGCAAGTGCTCACCGACCTGACCGGTAGCGGTCGCCTCAATTGGGTCATCGCCCAACCGGGCATGAGCGGCTTCTATACCCTCAACCCGGACCGCAGCTGGTCAGCCTTCACGAACTTCAAGCGCTTCCCCACTGAGCTCTTGCACCCCGCCGCGCAGTTGGGCGACCTGGTCGGCGACGGACTGCGTTCGCTGGCCATGATCGGCCCCAAAAGCGTGCGGTTGTACGCCAATCTTCGTGAAAAGGGCTTTGCCTCGGGTGTGGACGTTCCCCATGAGCCGGACAGCGACCTGCCCTTGTTCAGCAATGTGCGCAGCGAGCTAGTGCTGTTCGGCAATATGCTGGGCAGCGACAGCTCCGACCTGTGCCGTATTCGCTACGATGAAATCAAGTGTTGGCCGAACCTGGGCCATGGGCGTTTCGGCAAGGGCTTTGTGATGAGTGCCCTGCCATTTACCTACCTCGAGTTCGATGCCGAGCGGGTGCGGATCGCCGATCTGGATGGCTCCGGGGCGCCGGCATTGATCTACCTGCGCAGCGATTGTTTCGAGATCTACTTCAACCACGGCGGCAATGGCCTGGCGCAAATACCGACGCAGGTCGCTTGGCCCGCCGGTGTGCGCTATGACAACCTCTGCCAGGTCACCTTGGCCGATCTGCAAGGCTTGGGCTGCGCCAGCCTGGTCCTGAGCGTGCCCCATCACACCCCGGGCTTGAAACCCCGGCATTGGCGCTATGACTTTGTCGCGACGCGGCCCTATCTGCTCAGCCTCACGGATAACAACATGGGCTGCAAAAGCACGCTGACCTATCGCAGCAGCGCGCAGTTCTGGCTGGACGAGAAAGCCCAACGTGTTGCCGACGGCGAACCACTGGATTGCTACTTGCCCATGGCCCTGCCGTTGGTGGCACGCCAACAACAGCTGGACGAAATCACCGGAAATCGCCTGACTCAGCACTTCACCTATCTCGAGGGCGATTACGACAGCTATCACCGTGAGTTCCGAGGCTTCGCTCGGTTGTATCAGTTCGACAGCGAGCAACCCGAGGGCCCCGCGACGGCCGACTTCACCGCGCCGGTGCTGGTCAAGACGTGGTTCCACACCGGTCGCACCGTCGACCAGCCCCTTAAGGATTGTTTCAAAGCTGACCCCGACGCACCGCCCCTTGGCCCCACGTTGCTGACTCGGCTTCATGAGTCGGGCGGAGCCGACGAGACCATCGTCCCCGACCCGGACACCGCAAGGGAAATGGCCTATGCCCTGGGCGGCCATGTACTGCGCAGCGAGACCCACCCTGCCGAAGCAACCAGCCTTCTCGCCCCTTACACCGTAACGCAACAACGGTACCTGTTGCGCCAACCCCACAGCGGACACAAGAGTCTGCTGGTACTGGCGGTGGAATCAGTCAGCCATCAATACGACGGTTTTATCAAGGACCCGCAAGCCCAGCACAGCATCAATCTGGCCTGGGACATCTACGGTCAGACGACCCATGGTTTCACCGTTCATTACGCCCGTCGCCTGATCCCGGCCGACGACCCGCCCTTCGAAGATGAAGATGAAGATGAACGCACTTGGTGGCGCGATGCCCATGATGAGCAACAGCAGGTATTCCACATCGTCGAGAGTCGGGCCGAATATCATAACCTCACCGCTGACCAGGCTCGCCAGCGTCTAGGCCTGCCGTGGCGCGCCCGAACCAACGGGCTGCAACTTCCTAAAGGTGCGCTGCCCACAGGGTTGGCCCCGCATCAGGTCAGCTACGAAGAGTTCCTGGCCTACTGGGATTCAGAGCAATGGAACGCTGCCAGAGTGCTGACGGCCCTTGAGGAACAAACCTACGAGCAGGATGAAGCGGGCGCTCCCCTGTTCCAGGCCTTGCGCGGCCCGCTGGAAGTCGCCGAGTTCGACGAGCAGGCGCTGGAAGCCTACGTTGGCGTGCCCTCACCCTTTGACATTCGCACAGAGCTGCGCACGATTGGTTTCGAGCTCATGGCGCTGTTCATGCCGGAAGATCCCGACGAAGACGCGAACGAGAACCTCTGGTCGAAGAAGGTCGGCTTCGCCACCTACAGTGACCTCGCCGGTTTTTTCCAGGTCACCGCCCTGCAAGAGACGCAGAACCATGGCCTCACGACCGTCACCTACGATGCCTATCATTTGCTGACAACGAGCGTCACCCTGCCGGACGGCTGCACGACCCTCGTCAACTACGACTACCACTCGCTGTTGCCGCGAAAAATCACCGATGCCAACGACAACATTCAGGAAGCGCTCTACGGCCCGGACGGGGTTCCTTTGGGCGTCACCTTCCATGGCACCGAAGGTGGTGTTGCAGCGGGCTTCGACGCCATTGAAAGTTATGAGCTGCCCGAAGACCTCACACCGGGCCACGCCATAGAAGACCCGGCGGGCACCTTGGGAAGAATCGCCAGCGCCGTGCGTATCGAGGATAGGAGCTGGATGGGTGCGCTGGAGCTGTCGCAGATACGCGACGAGTGGATCAGCGCCCGCTACCTGCTGCCCAGTGGTCACATCCGCGCCTCGGCACGCGCTCGCCTGGCCCAACTCGAAACGCGCACCGTTAGCGAGGATTCGCTCTGGGCACTGATCCAGGCAGCGGCCCGAGAACCAGCCCACAGCGTCGTGCTGAGCGCCGACCGCTATCCAGATGATCCATTGCGACAGATCCGCATCGCCCTCAGCACGGTCGACGGTTTTGGCCGCCCCTTGCAAAGCAAGCAATTGGTCGAGCCTGGGCAAGCCTATGCCGTGGCCAAGGACGGTTCGCTGGAATTGGACTCCGAAGGGCAACCGATTCAGCGGGATGCCGACCTGCGCTGGCGCGTCAGCGAACGGGTCGAGTACAACAATAAAGGCTTGGTAACGCGGGTCTACCGCCCTTATTTCGCCGATGCCTGGCGCTACATCAATGACGCCTCTTTGCGCGAACACGGCTATCACGACCAGCAGTTCTATGACCCGCCGGGGCGGTTGGTCAAGGTCATCAATGCCAAGGGGCATGAAGCCTGGCATGTCTACCATCCGTGGTACCAGTGCGATCACGATTACAACGATACGGATCCGGGGGCTGCCCAGTGAACACGCAGCGCCTGGAAGAGAGCGTAACGGAACACGTGCGCAAGTCACTGCGTGACCAGGTCTCGGAAGTCGAAGAGCTGATTGGGAAGCGGAGCCAGAGAATGATGCCCATCGATTGATTGGCATCGTCCTGGCTTGCTCTTTTTGGTTGGCCATTGGCAACATGCTATGGTTCGCCCCCCGACTTCTACCGGTTTGCGTCTGCATGCTGCCGACTCCCCGCACCTTGCGCCTGCTTCTGGCCATCGCCCTGATCCTCGCCGGCGCCGCCCTCGCCGCTACCCTGGCCGTGCGCCACGCTGAACGCGTCGCCCTGGAGGAAGACGCCAGCCGCGCGAGCCAGCAACTGGCGTTGTACGCCAATTCCCTGCACACCCTGATCGAACGCTACCGCGCCCTGCCCGTCGTGCTCGCACTGGACCCGCAGTTGCGTGATGCCCTCAAAGGCCCGGTCAGCGCGGCGCAGCAGGATGCATTGAACCGCAAGCTGGAAAAAATCAATGGTGCCGCGCAGTCGTCCACCCTCGAACTACTCGACCACACCGGCCTCGCCGTTGCCGCCAGCAACTGGAAATTGCCCAGCAGCTATGTCGGGCACAACTATGGTTTTCGTCCCTACTTCCTCCAGACCCGCACCCAGGGCACCGGGCGGTTTTATGCGGTGGGCGTGACCAGCGGCATACCAGGCTATTTTTTGTCCAGTGCGGTGACTGGCGACAGCGGCGAGTTCCTCGGCGCGATGGTGGTGAAGCTGGAGTTTCCGGAGCTCGAACGCGAGTGGCGCCAGGGCAGCGACACGCTGTTGGTCAGCGATTCGCGGGGGATTATCTTCATCGCCAATCGTCCAGGCTGGCGCTATCGCCACCTGCAACCGTTGACCGACAGCGACCGCGCCGAACTCAAGGCCACCCGCCAATACGACAAGCAGCCACTGCAGCCCCTGGCCTTCGATCCGTTGCGGCGCTTTGACGACAACAGTCACTTGGCGCGGGTCGAGGCGCCCGAAGGCATGGCGGACTATTTATGGGAGTCGCTGCCGTTGGCCGGCGAAGGCTGGACGCTGCACTTGCTGCGCCGCCCGCAGGTCGCCTTTGAAGACCTGCGCAACGCCGGGCTCGCCGCCGCCGGCTTGTGGCTGGCGCTGGTGTTTTTGCTGCTGTTCCTCAACCAGCGCTGGCGCCTGGCGAAACTGCGCCAACGCAGCCGCCAGGAACTCGAACGGCTGGTGGATGAACGCACCCGAGAGTTGCGCACCGCCCAGGACGGCCTGGTGCAATCGGCCAAACTCGCGGCGCTGGGGCAGATGTCGGCGGCGCTCGCCCACGAAATCAACCAGCCGCTGACCGCCCAACGCATGCAGCTGGCGACCCTGCGCCTGCTGCTGGATCACGGCCGCGTCGACGATGCCTACAAGGCCCTCAAGCCGGTGGACGACATGCTGACCCGCATGGCCGCCCTCACCGGCCATTTGAAAACCTTCGCCCGCAAAAGTCCCAGCGGCCTGCGCGAACGCCTGGACCTGGCGGCGGTGGTGGACCAGGCCCTGCAGCTGCTGGAGACACGCTTGCGCGACGAGCAAGTCAGCACCGTGTTGCACCTGACTCGCCCGGCGTGGGTGCGCGGCGATGCGATCCGCCTCGAACAGGTGCTGATCAACCTGCTGCGCAACGCCCTCGATGCGATGGCGGACCAACCGCTCAAGCGCCTGGAAGTGCGCCTGCAAGCCGATGACCAATTGTGGAGCCTGACCGTGAAAGACAGCGGCAGCGGGATCGCCGAGGAACACTTGGCCCAGGTATTCGACCCGTTCTTCACCACCAAGGCCGTGGGCGATGGCCTTGGCCTGGGGCTGGCGGTTTCGTTTGCAATCATTCACGAATCCGGCGGGCGGCTGACGGCGGACAACCATGAAAACGGCGCGGTATTCTGCGTGTCCTTGCCCATCGATCAGGAGGCGCAGTTGCATGCTTGATTCGGTCATCGTCGTCGACGACGAAAGCAGCATCCGCACGGCCGTCGAGCAATGGCTGAGCCTGTCGGGGTTCAACGTGCAATTGTTCAGTCGCGCCGAGGATTGCCTGGCGCAGTTGCCGGACAATTTCCCGGGGGTGATCCTCAGCGACGTGCGCATGCCCGGACTTGGCGGCCTGGAGCTGTTGGCCGAAGTACGCCGACGCGACCCGGACCTGCCGGTCATCCTGTTGACCGGCCATGGTGACGTGCCGATGGCGGTGGAAGCCATGCGCGACGGCGCCTATGACTTCCTCGAAAAACCTTTCAGCCCGGAAGCCCTGCTTGGCAGTTTGCGCCGGGCCCTGGACAAGCGTTTCCTGGTGCTGGAGAACCGTCGACTGCACGAGCAGGCCGATGCCAGGGTCAAGCTGGACACCACGCTGCTTGGCGTCTCCCGGGCGCTGCAAAACCTGCGGCGCCAAGTGCTGGACCTGGCGAGCCTTCCGGTCAATGTGTTGATCCGCGGTGAAACCGGCAGCGGCAAGGAACTGGTCGCCCGTTGCCTGCACGACTTCGGCCCGAGGGCGAGCAAGCCCTTCGTCGCGCTGAACTGCGCGGCCATTCCCGAACAGTTGTTCGAGGCCGAACTGTTCGGCCATGAAAGCGGCGCCTTTACCGGTGCCCAGGGCAAGCGCATCGGCAAGCTTGAATACGCCGACGGCGGCACGCTGTTTCTCGATGAGATCGAAAGCATGCCGTTGGCCCAGCAGGCCAAACTGCTGCGCGTGCTTCAGGAGAAAAAACTCGAGCGACTGGGCTCCAACCAGAGCATCCACGTGGACCTGCGCATCATCGCCGCCACCAAGCCAGACTTGCTGGACGAAGCCCGGGCCGGGCGCTTTCGCGAAGACCTGGCCTATCGCCTGAACATCGCCGAACTGCGCCTGCCGCCCCTGCGTGAGCGGCGCGAGGACATTCCGCTGCTGTTCGAACATTTCGCCCACAGCGCTGCCGAACGCCTGGGCCGCCCTGCCCTGCCGTTGAGCGGTCCGCAGTTGAGCCATTTGTTCAGCCACGATTGGCCGGGCAACGTGCGCGAACTGGCCAACGTCGCCGAACGCCAGGTGCTGGGGCTGGATCAACTGCCCGTCCTGGACACGGAACCGGGCCAGTCCCTCGCCGCCCAGCAGGAAGCCTTCGAAGCTCAGTGCCTGCGCGCTGCCCTGACACGGCACAAAGGCGACGTGAAAGCGGTGCTCGAAGAGCTGCAACTGCCGCGCCGCACCTTCAATGAAAAGATGCAGCGGCATGGTTTGAGTCGAGAAACGTTTTTGTAAGGCCGCCGGTTTGATCGCGTGATTGATCGTTCCCGCGCTCCGCGTGGGAATGCAGCCCGGGACGCTCCGCGTCCCAAAAGCCGAACGCGGAGCGTCCGTAGAGGCATTCCCACGCAGAGCGTGGGAACGATCGTTAAGCGGATTCCCGCCCACGCCTCCATCCGCAATGAGCGGATTTCCGCTCATCAAACATTACAAACCTCTCTAGACCGGCCTTCTCCCACCTGGCACAGCTCCTGCTATAGCCCTGGCAGGCTGCGTTCCAACGCGCTCCACAAAAACAATTAAACGAAGGATCCTTCAATGGATAACTCCAACGCCCTGCCCATCGGGTCGGCTGCCGCGCCCGCCCGTGCAAGAACCACCGCCAGCCGGATCAAATCGATCTTCAGCGGCTCGGTCGGCAACATGGTCGAGTGGTACGACTGGTACGTCTACGCCGCTTTCTCGTTGTACTTCGCCAAAGCCTTCTTCCCCAAGGGCGACACCACCGCCCAATTGCTCAACACCGCCGCAATCTTCGCCGTGGGCTTCTTGATGCGCCCGATCGGCGGCTGGCTGATGGGCCTGTACGCTGACCGCGCCGGTCGCAAACGCGCATTGATGGCCTCGGTCTACCTGATGTGCTTCGGCTCGCTGATCATCGCCTTGAGCCCCGGCTACGAAACCATCGGCGTCGGCGCGCCGATCCTGCTGGTGTTCGCCCGCTTGCTCCAAGGCCTGTCGGTCGGTGGCGAATACGGCACCTCGGCGACCTACCTGAGCGAGATGGCGACCAAGGAACGTCGCGGATTTTTCTCCAGCTTCCAGTACGTGACCCTGATCTCCGGCCAGCTCATCGCCCTGGGCGTATTGATCGTGCTGCAACAGACCCTCACCACCGAAGAACTATATGCCTGGGGCTGGCGCATCCCGTTCGCCATCGGCGCGCTGTGCGCGGTCGTTGCGCTGTACCTGCGTCGCGGCATGGAAGAAACCGAGTCATTCACCAAGAAAGAAAAAGCCAAGGAAAGCGCCATGCGCACCTTGATGCGCCATCCCAAGGAATTGATGACCGTGGTCGGCCTGACCATGGGCGGCACGCTGGCGTTCTACACCTACACCACCTACATGCAGAAATACCTGGTGAACACGGTCGGCATGAGCATTTCCGACTCCACCACCATTTCCGCCGCCACGCTGTTCCTGTTCATGTGCCTGCAACCTTTGATCGGCGGGCTGTCGGACAAGGTCGGGCGCCGGCCGATCCTGATCGCCTTCGGCGTCCTGGGCACCTTGTTCACTGTGCCGATCCTCACCACTCTGCACACCATTCAGACCTGGTGGGGCGCGTTCTTCCTGATCATGGCCGCGCTGATCATCGTCAGCGGCTACACCTCGATCAACGCCGTGGTGAAAGCCGAGTTGTTCCCCACCGAAATCCGCGCGCTGGGTGTCGGCCTGCCCTACGCATTGACCGTGTCGATCTTCGGCGGCACCGCTGAATACATCGCCCTGTGGTTCAAGAGCATCGGCATGGAAACCGGTTACTACTGGTATGTGACGGCGTGCATCGCGGTATCGCTGTTGGTCTACATCACCATGAAAGACACCCGCAAGCACTCGCGGATCGTGACTGACTGACCATTCACTCGCACAAACAAAAGGGGCGAACCTGAACGGGTTCACCCCTTTTGTCGTT
This sequence comes from Pseudomonas marvdashtae, assembly GCF_014268655.2. Lineage (NCBI taxonomy): Bacteria > Pseudomonadati > Pseudomonadota > Gammaproteobacteria > Pseudomonadales > Pseudomonadaceae > Pseudomonas > Pseudomonas marvdashtae. The sequence continues at coordinate 1,143,050 of NZ_JABWQX020000001.1, read as the reverse complement.
TCATGACGAGAGATTTATCTGACATTAATCCCTTGTTAATGCCTTCCCCCCATCCTCACCCTCCACAGAACGCCGCTCGATACGCCGGTAATGGGCCTCATTGACCGTTCTGCGACAATCTCATTTAGATCGATTTAATCGATTGTTTTAAGCGTTTTTTTGCGCTTTTTAATCGATTTAACGAGCGTAATATGAACTCCACACCCAAGGCGCCTAACGCCAAACATTCTGGAGCACGACCATGAAAACCAAACTGATCATCGCCCTGACCCTGTCCGTACTGGCCGCCAACACGTTTGCCGCCGACGGTTTCGACCGCACCAGCTCGGCCATCGCCGCTGATGGTTATGACCGCACCGGCGCAGCCACCGTTGCTGCCGATGGATTCGACCGCACCAATGGCGCCACCGTCGCTGAAGATGGGTTTGATCGCACCAACGGCGCCACCGTCGCTGAAGATGGCTTTGACCGCACCAACACTGCCGCCATCAGCTAATCCAATATCCAAACCCTCACAGCCCGGCTTCGGCCGGGCTTAGTTCTTTATGGGGTATAGGAAACAGGCAATCTCTCACGACTTTTTGGGGTGCTGACAAAAACAGCGGGGCCCTGCACTATCTTCAATCCCTTGAAACTCCACCGCAGGACCTCCCTCTGCCATGCCCGATGACATCCACTACTACGAACCCGCCAACGGCCACGGCCTTCCCCACGATCCGTTCAACGCCATCGTCGGCCCGCGGCCGATTGGCTGGATTTCTTCACAGGACGGCGAGGGCCGCCTGAATCTCGCACCCTACAGTTTCTTCAACGCGTTCAACTACGTTCCGCCGATCATTGGTTTCTCCAGTGTCGGGCGCAAGGACAGCCTGAACAACATCGAGCAGACCGGCGAGTTCGCTTGGAACCTGGCCACGCGCCCGCTGGCCGAGCAGATGAACCAGAGCTGCGCGATGGTCGCGCCAGAGGTCAATGAATTTGAGCTGGCGGGCCTGACGCCGGCGGCGTCGCGGGTGATCCGGGTGCCACGCGTGGCCGAGAGCCCGGTGTCTTTTGAATGCAAGGTCACCCAGATCATTCAACTGCGGCGCGCTGACCAGGCACTGGTGCCGAGCTGGCTGATCCTAGGCGAAGTGGTCGCCGTGCATATCGCCAAATGGCTGTTGAAGGATGGGGTCTATGACACCGCCGCCGCCGAGCCGATCTTGCGCGGCGGCGGACCGGCGGATTATTTCCAGTTGGGGCCGGAAGCGTTGTTCAAGATGCATCGCCCGAAGTAAGACCAGCGCGGTCCCTATGGCGAGGATCGTTCCCACGCTCCGCGTGGGAATGCATCCCGTGACGCTCTGCGTCACCTTCCAGAAGCGGAACGCGGAGCGTCCCTGGCGGCATCCCCACGCAGAGCGTGGGAACGATCAAAAGCCCACTTACCAGACCAACCCGCCCTCGCCGTCGACACCCTGCAGGTGAGTCAGCTGCACCGCGGCCGCTTCATCGGCCTTGGTAGCAGTCTCGAACGTCTGCTCTTCGAGCACTTTGTTGAAACGCGGCTTATCGGCGCTGCCGATGGCCTTGGTGGCGATGGCTGCATAATAGCCGCCACCCTCCTTGGGAACGACAGCGGAAACAGCTTCAAAAGTGTCAAAAGCTTTACGTGCCATAACGCGCATCCTGGCGATTGAAAATGTCCGTCATTAAACCTTCAACCGGCCAGTTTGTGTACCTTCGCCATGCACCGTTCGGTCGCCTGGGCGGCGGAGACTTCGCGGAAAGTATGAAAATCCAGGCTGCTCACCACCAGGTCTTGCACCAGCTCGGCGAAGATCGCCATCGCCGGGGAATTGAAATAGGCGTCCATCGCCTGCTGGTTGACCCACAACCCGGACACCAGCCACAAGTCGGCGTCACATTGCGATTGCTGCAAGGCAAAGTGCAGGCAACCGGGCGCCTGGCGCGATGGCGTGATCAACGTGCTCAGGCGCGCGCCAAGCGGCTGGCTGCAACCGGCGCGTGCCCGGACAAAAGCCATGTGGCTGACGGAGTTCTGTGTAGTCATGTTCAACCCTCCCAGGTAATCCGTTGTGCAGCCGGGGACAGGCCGCGACAGGATCAAAGGTTAAGCGCCCATGCGCCAGCTTCGTTAGTCGATTCCTGCCGAGCTATTGCACGATCCTGCCCACCGAACACATCGCATCCAGCCCGGATGCGCTGAAAAACACGACAGATGAAACAAAAGGTTTCAAGCAAGTTTCCACCGGGTTGCCCGGTCCGGTTTCGACCCGTCGTGCAGGATCAGGCAAGCTTTCAACAGGATGTGACTACCGCTGCGCCTTGCACAAACATAAGCTTTGTTCATCGTTCTCTATCGCCTGAGGATCCCGGCATGTCGCCACTCGATCACGCCCACGTCCCGCTGGACTCGTACCTGGAGCACCAGCGCGCCGAACTGGCCTCGATCATCGAGCGCAACACCAGCGAGGACGGCAGCTATGCCACGGCCATCGGTTCGCTGCATCTGTCGCGACACAGCCAACCGCACAGGTTCGCCCCGGTGCTGGCGCAGCCGGCGCTGTGCATCATGGCCCAGGGCAGCAAACAGGTGTGCCTGGCGGATGAATCGTTCAAGTACGACCCGCTCCATTACCTGGTGGTCTCGGTCTCGATGCCACTCAGTGGCTGCATCACCGACGTTTCCGCCGGACAGCCGGTCCTGGCCCTGCGCCTGGACATCGACCCGGCGGAAATCACTGCGCTGATCGCCGACGCGGGGCCCTTGGGTGTACCGACCCGCCCCGCCGGGCGCGGCCTGTATATCGAACGCCTGGATACGCCGATGCTCGACGCCGTGCTGCGCCTGACGCGCCTGCTCGATGCACCGAAGGACATCGCCATGCTCGCGCCCTTGGTCCGCCGGGAGATCCTCTATCGTCTGTTGCGCAGTCCACAGGGCTATCGGCTCTACGAAATCGCTATCGCCAACAGTCAAAGCCATCGCATCAGCCAAGCAATCAAATGGCTCAACGGCCACTTCGAACAGCCGTTGCGCATCGATGACCTGGCCCGGGAAGTGAACCTCAGCGTCTCGACCTTGCATCATCGATTCAAGGCCATGACGGCCATGAGCCCGCTGCAATACCAGAAGCAATTGCGCCTGCAAGAAGCCCGGCGCTTGATGCTGGCCGAAGGGCTGGAAGCCTCGGCGGCGGGGTATCGGGTCGGTTATGAAAGCCCGTCGCAGTTCAGCCGCGAGTACAGCCGCCTGTTCGGCGCGCCGCCGCTGCGGGATCTGGCGCGGTTGCGAATGACTGTTTGATCCCCCAAAGGCCTCAGCCTGTCGGTTGCCAGCGCGCCTGATCGACCTCGATCAATGTCGGGCCTGGCCGGGCGCGGGCGGCGAGCAGTGCGGATCGCAATGACGGCACGTCGTCGATGGCTTCGGCGGCGCAGCCCAACGCCGTGGCGACGCCGATGAAGTCTGGCGTGTAGATGTCCACGCCCACCGGTTCGATGGCGCGGTTGACCATGTATTTCTTGATCTCTTGGTAGCCTTGGTTATTCCACAGCAGCACGATTATCGGTGTGCGCGCTTCCACGGCGCTGGCCAGTTCCGGCAGGGTGAACTGCAACCCGCCGTCGCCGATCAGGCACACCACCGGCGGGCGGCCATGGCCTTGGTCGACACCACCGAGCCAGGCGCCGATAGCCGCTGGCAAGGCGTAGCCGAGGGTGCCGTAGCCGGTGGAGGAATTGAACCAGCGGCGCGGCTGTTCCGGGTTGAAGGTCAGGTTGCCGGTGTACACCGGTTGCGTGGAATCGCCGACGAAGACCGCGTCGGGCAATGTTTGCAGAACGGTGTCGAGGAACACCGTCTGGGCACAGGTCGGGCCGTCCCACTGGCGGTCGAGTTCGGCCCGCAGCCGTGCAACCCGAACCGGTCCCCAATCGTCGTGGCGCTGGCCAAGCGCAGACTGAGCCAACGCATCGAGTAAAGCCCGGGCAGCCTCACGGGCGTCGGCCACCAGCGCCAACTTCGGCGGGTAGTTGCGCACGGTCTGGTCGGGGTCGATATCGATGCGCAGCAGCGCGCCGGGGATCTCGAAGCCGCCGGCAAAGGTGACGTCGTAGTCGGTCTCGGCCAGTTCGGTGCCGACCGCCAGCACTACGTCGGCCTCAGCTACCAAGGCACGGGTCGCAACCAGGCTCTGGGTGGAGCCGATCAACAGCGGATGACGGGACGCCAGCAAGCCCTTGGCATTGATGGTCAATGCCACCGGGGCCCCGAGGCGTTCGGCCAGTTCGGTCAATTCGGCTGCCGCGTCGATGGCACCACCGCCGGCCAGGATCAAGGGGCGTCCAGCCGATGCCAGCAGCCTGGCCATTTGCGCCGCGGCGTCGGGCGCCGCGCCGGCACGAGTGATCTTTACCGGCGTGCTGGCAAGCAAATCATCGGCCTCTTCGATGAGCACATCCAACGGAATTTCGATGTGCACCGGGCGCGGCCGCCCGGCCTGGAACAATGCAAACGCCCTGGCCAGTACGCCCGGCAATTCGGCGGCTGACATCAACGTGTGGGAAAACGCCGCCACGCCGCCCACCAGCGCGCTCTGATTCGGCAGTTCATGCAACTTGCCGCGCCCACCGCCCAACTGGCTGCGCGACTGCACGCTGGAGATCACCAGCATCGGGATCGAATCGGCGTAGGCCTGGCCCATGGCGGTGGTGATGTTGGTCATGCCGGGGCCAGTGATGATGAAACATACGCCGGGCTTGCCGCTGACCCGGGCGTAACCGTCAGCCATGAAACCAGCGCCCTGCTCGTGACGTGGCGTCACGTGGCGGATGCTGGAACGGGCCAGCCCGCGGTACAACTCGACGGTGTGCACGCCGGGAATGCCGAACACCTGCTCCACGCCATAGCCTTCGAGTAACTTGACCAACACTTCGCCGCACGTCGCCATCGTCAATGCCTTTTTCTCCAGGGATGGCGCTATTGGAGCGGTCGGGCCATGGCGGCAACAATCGATAAAAAGTCATACTAGCCATGTCCACACCTCATGGCTCAGATCCAATGAAACGGCTTCCTCCGCTGCCGACGCTGCACACCTTCTTGATCACGGCCCAATGCTGCAACTTCACCCGCGCGGCTGAACAGTTGCACATCACCCAAGGCGCGGTGAGCCGACAGATCGCCGCGCTGGAAGCCCATCTGGGTTATCCACTGTTCCTGCGCCAGGCGCGGGGCTTGAGCCTGACCGCCGAGGGCCAGGCGTGGCTGCCCCGGATCCAGCAGGTGTTCAGCCTGATCGGCGAGGCGGTGGCGCAGATCGGTGAAAAACGCCAAGCCCTGCGACTCAAGGCACCCACTTGTGTGATGCGTTGGTTACTGCCGCGCCTGCAGCAATGGCAAAAGGAACGCCCGGACGTGCCGGTGGAGTTGACCACCACGGTCCGGCATGGGGTGGATTTTCAGCGCGAAACGTTCGACGCGGCGGTGGTCTACGGCCCTCCGCCTGACGCCACGTTGGCGTGCCTGCGCCTGTTCGACGAACAACTGACGCCCGTCTGCTCCCGCCCCTTGCTGGAAGGCCCGGTGCCGCTGCGCACGCCTGATGACCTGCAACAGCATCTGCTCCTGCACCCCGCCACCGATGAGCGCGACTGGAACGCTTGGTTGGCGGAGGCCAACGTGCACCTGAGCAACGTCAGCAAAGGCCAGCATTTCGAAACACTGGACTTGGCGATGTCCATGGCTTCCCAGGGCACGGGCGTGGCGATTGGCGACTGGTCGCTGATCGGCGATGACCTGAGCGCCGGACGGCTGGTGATGCCGTTCGACCTGAAGGTCAGGACCGGCCTGGGATATCACCTGGTTTTCCCACGCAAACCTCAACCGCCGGGCCCGTTGCGGGAGTTGATGGAATGGCTGGTGGAGCAGGCTCACGCCCAGTAGCGGCTACCCTCGCAACAAAAGCCTTCAGAGCACGTTCGGCACCTGCGCCGACTCAAGCTGCGCCCAATGCGAAGTGTCCTCGCGGTGCTGTTGCAGATAAGGCAACACCGCGCCCAGCAACGGTTCCTTGAACGCCTCTTGAAAGCGGTGAGCCAGGCCTGGAATCAGCTTCAACTGACTGCCGCGGATGTGCGCCGCCAAATGCACGCCATGCATCACCGGCAGCAACGGATCGGCGGTGCCGTGGACCACCAGCGTTGGCACTTGCAGTTGATTGAGCAGTGCTACCCGACTTGGCTCGGCCATGATCGCCATGATCTGGCGTTTTACCCCTTCGGGGTTGAAGGCCCGGTCGTAGGCGACGGCGGCCTGATGCAGCAGCGCTTGTCGATCATCCACCACCATCGGGCTGCCCAGCGCAGCCAGCAGGTCGGCCTGTTGCTCAAGCGCCGCTTCACGATTCGCAGCGCCGCGCCGCGACAGCAACTGCACCAGTGTCTCGCTGGGCGCCGGCAAGCCCGCAGCGCCGGAAGTGCTCATGATCAGGGTCAGGCTCTCGACGCGCCGCGGCGCCATGGCGGCCATGTGCTGGGCGATCATCCCGCCCATGCTGACGCCTAGCACATGGAAGTTCTGCACCTGCAGGGCGTCCATCAAGCCCAGGCCATCGGCGGCCATGTCTGTCAATGAATACGGCGCGGCCACCGGCAAGCCGAGCTTGTAGCGCAGGGCTTCGAACGTCAGGTTGGCGCTACCGGGCGCCTGGCGCCAGGCGGACAAGCCCACGTCCCGATTGTCGTAGCGAATCACCCGAAAACCCTGTTCGCACAGGGCAACCACGACTTCGTCCGGCCAATGAATCAACTGCCCACCCAACCCCATCACCAGCAACAGCGCAGGATCGGAAGCACGCCCGATGCTCTGGTAAGCCAGGCTTACCTGGTCCAGGTCGACCCGTTGGGTCGCGACATTGACATCACAACGAGAAGCCGCCAACGACGGCAGGCCGCACAGCAAGGCGGCCAGGAAAATGAATACACGCATGAACAAACACCAAAACGCAGAACCCCAGTAGAGCGCGAGTCTGATGAAGTTTGTTCAAGCGCGCTGCCACAGTTGCGTGACAGTTTGATGAAGATTGCCGAGTGGTTATTTAAAGCCAGGTGCGCACCCTGTGGCGAGGGAGCTTGCTCCCGCTGGACCGCGAAGCGGTCCCAAAAAGGTTTCAACCTCAAAATAGGCTCAAGGCATGAAATGTTGGGGCTGCTGCGCAGCCCAGCGGGAGCAAGCTCCCTCGCCACAAAAGCCTGCCTCACCACAAGGTAGGAAGCTTGTCCAAACAACAAGATTCAAGCCAACTGGCTACGCAACTGCCGCGCCGCCGCCACCATGTTCACCAATGCCGCTTCCGTCTCCGGCCACGCCCGGGTCTTCAGGCCGCAATCTGGGTTGACCCACAGCCGCTCGGCGGCGATCCGTTTTACCGCTTTGCTCATCAACGAAACCATCTCGGCCGTATCCGGCACCCGTGGCGAGTGGATGTCATAAACACCCGGGCCGATATCGTTCGGGTAGTCGAACGCCTCGAATGCTTCCAACAACTCCATGTCCGAACGCGAGGTTTCGATCGTGATGACATCGGCGTCCATGGCGGCGATGGCCTGGATCACGTCGTTGAATTCGCTGTAGCACATGTGGGTATGAATCTGGGTTGCGTCGTCCACGCCCGAGGCGCACAGGCGGAACGCTTCCACCGCCCAGTCGAGGTAGTCCTGCCATTGTCCGCGTCGCAGCGGCAGGCCTTCGCGAAAGGCCGCTTCGTCGATCTGGATAATGCCGATCCCGGCTTTTTCCAGGTCGACCACTTCGTCGCGCAGGGCCAGGGCCAATTGCTGCGCCTGGACCTGGCGTGACACGTCTTCGCGGGGGAACGACCACATCAGCATGGTCACGGGACCGGTGAGCATGCCTTTCATGGGCTTGTCCGTCAGGCTTTGCGCATAACGGATCCAGTCGACCGTCATTGCCTTGGGCCGGCTGATATCGCCATAAACAATCGCCGGTTTCACGCATCGCGAACCATAGCTCTGCACCCAGCCGAAACGGGTAAAGGCGTAGCCGTCCAGTTGTTCGGCGAAGTACTCCACCATGTCGTTGCGCTCGGCTTCGCCGTGCACCAGCACATCCAGGCCCAGGCGTTCCTGGATTTGCACGGCATGGCGGATCTCGGTGTGCATGGCGTCTTGATAGTCGCTGGCCGAGAGCTTGCCCTGCTTGTAAGCCTGGCGCGCCAGGCGAATCGCCGGGGTCTGCGGGAAGGAGCCGATGGAGGTAGTCGGAAACGTCGGCAGCTTGAGTCGCGCGCGCTGCTGTTCGATGCGCTTGGCAAACACCGAACGCCGCTGGCTGTCCCGTGGGCCGATCGCCGCGAGACGTGCCTGGACCTCGGCATTGTGAATGCGCGCCGAGCCCGCGCGACTGGCCTGTATTTCACGGTTATGGATCAACGCCTGCTGTACGCCGGGTGCCTGCGGATCGTTAAGCGCATCACGTAACACGGCGACTTCACCGCACTTCTGCACAGCGAACGCCAACCAGCTCTTGAGCTCGGGGTCGAGTTTGTCTTCGCGCTCCAGGTCCACCGGGCTGTGCAGCAATGAACAAGACGTGCTGACCCAAAGGTTATCGCCAAACCGTTCCTGCGCCGGTCGCAACTGCGCCAGTGCCTGCTCCAGTTCGCAACGCCAGACGTTGCGGCCATTGACCAGGCCCACCGAGAGGATCTTGTAGGTCGGCAGCCGATCGAGCACCTGTCCCAGTTGCTCCGGGGCGCGCACCGCGTCGATGTGCAAACCGTCCACCGGCAGGCTCACCGCCAGGCCGAGGTTGTCTTGCAGGCCACTGAAATAAGTGGCCACGAGTTTTTTCAGCGGCGAATATTGAAGGATGTGGTAGGCCCGCTCGAAGGCGGTTCTCCAGGCCAGGGGCAGGTCGAGGGTGAGGATCGGTTCATCGATCTGCACCCACTCCACGCCTTGGGTCTTGAGGCGATTGAGGATTTCGCCGTACACCGGCAGCAGGCGCTCCAACAGGTCGAGCTTGTCGAAGTCGCAGCCCTTGGCCTTGCCCAGCCAGAGGTAGGTCAGCGGGCCGATGATCACCGGTTTGACCCGAAGTCCCAGCGCGTGGGCTTCGTCGACCTCATCGAACAACTGTTCCCAGCTCAGTGCGAAGGTTTGCCCGGCGGTGAATTCGGGGACCAGATAGTGGTAGTTGGTGTCGAACCACTTGGTCAATTCCTGGGCGTGTTGCGCGGGACCGTGATCGGTGCCACAGCATGTCGTCGTGGCGCCTCGGGCCATGGCGAACAAGGTTTCGAGCGTCGGCAAACCTTCGGTGGTCAACGTGCCCTGAAAGCGCTGCGGGACGGCGCCCAGCATCAAGGTGTGGCTGAGCACCTGGTCGTACCAGGCGAAATCGCCCACGGGCAGCAGGTCGATGCCGGCATCTTTTTGCAACTGCCAGTGACGCGCCCGCAATTCACGGCCCACGGCCTGCAACGCGACCGGGGCCAGATCGCCCTTCCAATAGGCTTCGAGGGCTTTTTTCAGTTCGCGGTCGGCGCCGATGCGGGGAAAACCGAGGGTATGGGCCAGGGCCATGGTGTGTGTCCTTCTGTAAAAGATGGCGCCATTGTCGACAGCCAGCACCACATGAGACAAACTCAACCTTTTCGTGTTGATCCCAAGTTTTACTCATGGAGCAATCTCGGTGCTTGAACTCCGTCACCTGAAGACCCTGCACGCCCTGCGCGAAGCCGACAGCCTGGTGGAGGCCGCCGAACGCCTGCACCTGACCCAGTCCGCGCTGTCCCACCAGTTCAAGGAACTGGAGGAGCGCCTGGGCATGCAGCTGTTCGTGCGCAAGACCAAGCCGGTTCGGTTCACCAGCGCCGGTCTGCGCCTGTTGCAACTGGCCGACGCCACCCTGCCCTTGTTGCGCGGCGCCGAACGGGACATCGCCCGCTTGGCCGGCGGCACCGCAGGGCGCCTGCACATGGCCATCGAATGCCACAGCTGCTTCCAGTGGCTGATGCCGACCATCGACCAGTTCCGCGATGCCTGGCCGGAAGTCGAGCTGGACCTGGCTTCGGGCTTCGCCTTCGCCCCGCTGCCGGCCCTGGCCCGGGGCGACCTCGACCTGGTGGTGACTTCCGACCCGCTGGAACTGGCCGGCATCACCTACGTGCCGCTGTTCACCTACGAAGCGATGCTCGCCGTCGCCAACCAGCATCGGCTGGCGGGCAAGCCCTACATCGTGCCTGAAGACCTCGTCAGCGAAACCCTGATCACCTACCCGGTGGAGCGAGATCGGTTGGATATCTTCACCCGTTTCCTCGAGCCGGCCGACATCGAACCGGCCCAGGTCCGCACTTCAGAGCTGACGGTGATGATGATGCAACTGGTCGCCAGCGGCCGAGGTGTCTGCGGCATGCCGCACTGGGCGCTGCATGAATACAGCTCGCGGAGCTATGTGAAGGCCAAGCGGCTGGGGGAGAAAGGCTTGTTCGCCACGCTCTACGCGGCGGTGCGCACCGACATGCTCGACGCGCCGTACATGCGCGACTTTTTGCTGACGGCCAAGGACACGTCGTTTTCTACCCTCGACGGTGTCAGTGCCGTGCGCTGACTGCTTTTTGTGGCGAGGGAGCTTGCTCCCGCTCGATTGCGTAGCGATCGCAAAAGAATGGGGCCGCTACGCAGCCCAGCGGGAGCAAGCTCCCTCGCCACAAAAGCTCGACAATTCCAGGCTCTCAAAGCTCGGCAACCCATATCTGGGGCAAGTTACAGCTCCAGCCACATATGGATCTTGTCGAAGTACTCGTCGTCCACCCGGATCGCCATCGGTTCGAGCCCGTACAGCACGAAACCGCAGCGCTGGTAGAGTTTGATCGCTGGGGCGTTGCCGGCGGTGACGGTCAGTTGCACCAACCTTAGAAAAGCATGGCGACGGGCTTCGTCGAGGGCTGACTGCACCAGTTGTTCGCCAAGCCCTGCGTGGCGATGGCCCTCGGCAACGTACATGCCGAACAGCGTTGCCTTGTGCCGCGCCTTCAACCGAGGCTCCAGGGACAAGCCGACGATACCGACCAGCGCGTTCGCCACGTACGCGCCGAGAATCACGTCGAGCCGGCTGGTCAGGCGCGATTCCCACCAGTTGATGGGCAGCGCAGCACGCTCACTGGTGCTGGAGGTGAAGGCCTGCGGATGCAACTCGTACGCCTCGAGCATCAGCTCGCGATACGCCTGGGCATCCCCCGCCTTCAACCGCCGAATATTCACGCCGAACGCCGTTGCTCAAGCATCAGCCGCAACGCCAGCGCGCCGAGCACGAATCCCATGAAATAGCGCTGCGCCGCCAGCCACGTCGGGTTGTGGACGAACCATGAGGCAATGCCGGCGGCGAACAGGGCGATCAGCAGGTTGACGCTGAAACTGACGCTGATCTGGGTCAGCCCGAGGATGATGCTCTGGGTGAACAGCGAGCCGTGTTCCGGGCTGATGAACTGCGGGAACACCGAGAGATAGAACACCGCGATCTTCGGATTCAGGGCGCTGGTCAGAAAGCCCATGGTGATCAGCTTGCGGGTTGAATCCGCTGGCAACTGCTGGGCCTGGAACGGCGAACGCGCGCCCGGCTTCACGGCTTGCCAAGCCAGCCACAACAAGTAAAGCGCACCTGCCCATTTCAGCACCTCATAAGCCATCGGCACCGCCAGGAACACCGCCGTCAGCCCCGCCGCCGCCGCGAACATGTGCACGAAGAAGCCCGCCACCACGCCCAACAACGACGTGACACCAGCCTTGCGTCCCTGGCAGATCGAACGGGAAATCAGGTAGATCATGTTCGGGCCGGGCGTGAGCACCATCAGCAACGCAGCAGCGGCGAAAATCAGCAGGTCCGGAAAAGGAATCATGGGCGTCAGTCCTTGAATCAGCAGGTTGCGAGGCAGTGCCTTCGATAAAACGGCAGGATCATCTCGCCTGTCAATGGCGCCAGCAACAGATCAATGGCGCCAAGCGGATCGATCCAGCGGACTTCTTCAATCTCGGCGGCGGGGACAACCGGGGCGTCGATGCTCAGCAAAAACACCTCGGCCAGCACGGTAAATCCCGGCTCGTTGGCGGCCGGGGCGCTGAACTGCCCCAAGTGACGGGCCTGTACCGGGTCGATCGCGAGCCCAAGCTCTTCTTCCAGTTCGCGAGCCAGCGCCTGCAGCGGTTGTTCATGCGGCTCGATCTTGCCGCCGGGCTGCATGAAAGCCAGGGTGCCGCGCTTACGCACCAATAGGGTCCGACCGTCCGGGCCGATGAGCAGGGCGGCGGCGATGCGGATGAGGGAAGTGGTCATGTTTCAATAATCTCGGGCAGGAAATGCCGGGGCAGATTACAGATCGCGGCGGCAGGCGCAAAGCCTGTCGTCGCATCTGCAGCCAACGCCTTCCACTAGAGGCGTCTCAACCCAGGATCGGCTTCGGCGCCGTAGGGTCCGCCTCCTCTTCCGGGATCTTGACGAACACGCTGTAGCGCGCCCCTTCCATCGCTTCGAAGGCGATGAGTTTCTCGATCAGCGGCCCGCTCAAGACTTTGCCGGCGTTGAGCAACAGCATGCCGTTGTCGGCATTGAGGTTGCGGGCCAGGATCATGCCGGCCGCCAGCTCGCGGGTGGTCGCGACCTTCACCGTCGGGTCGGACAAGGTCACGTCTTCCAGGTACTCGGCACAGGCCTTGATGAAGGCCTCGACCATGTCCGGGTCGTACAGCTTGCCGGCGTACTTGCGGATGTAGACCAGCGCTTCGTCGCTGTTCATCTGCCGCTCCAGGATCAACCCGCGCTGCAGCTCGATGAAATCCACCGCCAATTTCAGCAGCCGCGAGCCGAACGGAATGGCCTCGCCCTTGAGGTGATCGGGGAAACCGCTGCCGTCCCAGCGCTCCTGGTGATGAAGGATGATGCGCGCCGCGTCCTTCATCGGGTCCAGGGTCATCAGCAGCGATTCGCTCTGCTTCGGATAGGCGCGGTAAAGATCGAGTTCAGTGTGGTGCAACATGTCGGCCGGTGTGACCATCATGTTGTCGGTCCAGCTCAGCTTGCCGATGTTGTAGAGCGCGGCGGCCATGGTCAGGTCGCGGTCGGTGGACTCGTCGAGAAAGTTGAGCCGGCTGTAGACCCGGATCAGCTCGATGATCTGCCGGTTGGTCTGCTTGGCTTTAGGCAGGCGCAGGTTGGCGATCAACGAAAACACTTCGGTGCTGGTCACATAGCTGCGCTTGAGCTCGTCGTAGGCCAGGTCAAGCATGTCGGCGGTCTGTTGCAATTCGGAGGTGCGCGACACCACGCGTTTTTCCAGGGTGGCGTTGAGGGTCTTGAGTTGCTGGTTCTGCTCGCGGTTCAGCGCTTCGAGGCGCTGGCGCTCGCTTTCCGAATGTTGGTGAGCGAGGGCCTGACGCAGGGCCTGCACCAGCTCTTCATCATTCCAGGGCTTGCTGAGGTAGCGATAAAGCTGCCCCTCGTTGATCGCCTTGGTCATCATGTCGACGTCGGCGTAGCCGGTCAGCAGGATGCGCAAGGTCGACGGATACAGCCTGCGGATTTCAGCCAGCAGCGTGGCGCCGTCCATGTTGGGCATGCGCGCGTCGGTCATGACCAGGTCGACCGGCCGCTCCTTGAGGATTTCCAGCGCCTTGGCACCGCTGTCGGCCAGCAGGATTTCATACGGCTGGCTGCGCAACAGCCGGCGCAGGCTGTTGAGAATCGACTCTTCATCATCGACCAGCAACACCGTCGGCTTCGTGACCGGAACGTTTGACGCTTGATCTTCCATTGGCACCCCCTCCTATTGACGACCACCGTTCTACCTTACCCCTGAGAGACAGGCTAGTAGATCACCGACATTTAGACATATTTTGCCACCACCCCACCGCACGCTTCCGATGAGCCGACTATGCTGTACCCCATGAAGGGCCAAGTACAGGCCGAATCCTCATGCCAGCGAAAGGGATATCAGATGTTCCCACGGTTCTACAGTCAGCATCATGACGGTGCACGGCCATGAGCCTGCCGATGGACAGATCCAATCGGCGGATCCTGATCGTCGATGACACGCCGACGATCCATGAAGATTTTCGCAAGATCCTCAGCCCTCAAGCGGCCCCGGAAGACAGCCTGAGCAGCGCCGAAGAAGCGCTGTTCGGCGCCCCCGTGGCCGTTTCCGTTCAGAATTTCGAGCTCGATTCGGCCTTCCAGGGCATGGAAGCCTTGAATAAAGTGGAAACGGCCTTGGCCCAGGGCCAGCCCTTCGCCATGGCTTTCATCGACATGCGCATGCCGCCGGGTTGGGACGGCCTTGAAACCATCGAGCGGCTGTGGCGCGTCGACCCCAAGCTGCAAGTGGCCCTATGCACCGCTTACTCGGATTATTCCTGGGAGGACATCGCCGATCGCCTGGAACTGGGCGACCGCCTGCTGATCCTGAAAAAACCCTTTGATGCGATCGAGATCCGCCAGATGGCCAGTACGTTGACCGTCAAATGGCAGATGACCGAAGACGCCGCGTTGAAAATGGACATGCTCGAACGGGCCGTGGAGGAGCGTACCCGGGAGCTGGCCGACGCCAATATCATCGTGCAGAACAGCCCGACCATTCTCTATCGCCTGCGCGGCGAACCACCGTTCCCGTTGATGTACATCTCCCACAACATCACCAAGTTCGGCCATGTCGCGGCGCAGCTGATCAGCTCACCCGATTGGGCGCAGACCTTGATCCATACCGACGACCAGAGCAAGGTCCAGGAAGCCATGGTCCGCGTCCTGGACCGTGACACGGCGGGGGCGTCCATCGAGTTTCGCATGCGCACCGGCGACGGCGCGTTCCGCTGGGTGGAGAACCGCTACATTCCGGTGCGCAACGAGCAAGGCCTGCTGCTGGAAGTCGAAGGCATCATCCTCGACATCACCGAACGCCGGCTGGCCGAGGAAAAAATCGCCTTGCTGGCGCGCACCGACGGCCTGACCGGGCTCGCCAACCGCGCCACCATGATCGAGCGCCTGCACCAGGCCTTCGCCGGTGCGCGCCGGGGGGCGGCGCCGTTCGCGATGTTCTACCTGGACCTGGATCACTTCAAGCGCATCAACGACACGCTGGGGCACCCCATCGGCGACTTGCTGTTGCAGGAAGTCGCCGCACGGATCAAGGCGTGTACCCGGGAAAACGACGTGGTGGCCCGCCTGGGCGGCGACGAATTCGCCATCCTGCAACTGGACGTCCACGAAGCGACCCACTGCGCCGCGCTGGCGGCCAAGATCCGCGACGCGCTGGTGGCGCCCTATTCGCTGGACGGCAATGACGTGCGCATTTCCGTGAGCATCGGCATCAGCTTGTATACCCCGCAAAGCCAAAGCGCCGACAGCTTGATGGCCCAATCCGACATGGCCCTTTACCGCTCCAAGGAAAAGGGGCGCAACCAGTATCATTTCCACAACGAGGAAATTAATCAGGAAGTGACCGACCGGGTCGCCCTGGCCAACGACCTGCGCCACGCCATCGAGCACAACGAACTGAAACTGCATTACCTGCCGGAAGTCGACCTCGGCACTGGAAAAATCCTCGGCATGGGCGTGCAGGTGCGCTGGAACCACCCCCGACAGGGCTGGCTGGAACCGGCGGCGTTCATGCCGGCGGCGGAGAAGACCGGGATCATCATCGGCCTCGGCCATTGGGTGCTGGAACAGGCCTGCCAGCAAATGCGCCAGTGGCGCGACCAGGGCGTGGCGCCACCGGTGATTGCCATTGACCTGTCGCTGACCCAGCTCAAGACCGGCCCGGAACTGATCTATGACGTGCTGCGCACCACCGCCCGCTGGGAGCTGGCGCCGTGGGACCTGCGCTTCGACGTCACCGAAGCGACCCTGGCCCAGACCAAATGGACCCACAATGACGTGCTGCCACGCCTGTGCGAACTCGGCGTGCAGGTCGCCATTGATGATTTCGGCACCGAGTATTCGTCCTTCGATTACCTCAAGACCTACCGGGTCAACCACCTCAAGCTCGCCCAGCGGTTTCTCGACAGCGCCAATGACGACCCGGAGAACGCCACGACCCTGCGGGCCATCATCAACTTCGCCCGGGACGTGGGCATCGGCATCATTGCCGAAGGCGTCGAGACCCAGGAACAACGCACCACCCTGATGTCCAGCGGCGGCTCGATGCAGGCCCAGGGGCATTACTTCAGCACCGTGGTCGACAGCGACCAGGCCGCCGCCTTGCTCAAGGCCGGCACCATCGTCCCGGTGACGGATCATTGGACCCGGCCGGCAAGCGAGCTATCGGAGAGCAATCCATGAACCCCATGTCGGTACCTGCCAACCGGCGGATCCTGGTGGTGGACGACACGCCCGCCATTCACCAGGACTTTCGCAAGATCCTCAGCCCCAGCGCCGGCAATGACGACTCGCTGGACGACACCGAAAGCCTGCTGTTCGGCACGCCCCAGGTCAATCGGCTGCAATTTCAGATCGACTCGGCCTATCAGGGTGAAGAAGCCCTGGAATTGGTCAAGCGCGCCCAGGCCGAGGGGCAGCCTTACGCGCTGGTGTTCGCCGACATGCGCATGCCGCCGGGCTGGGACGGCCTGCAAACCATCGAACAATTGTGGAAAGCCGACCCGCGCCTGCAGATCGCCCTGTGCACTGCCTACTCGGATTATTCCTGGGAAACCATGTCCGAACGCATCGAGTTCGACGACCAGTTGCTGATCCTCAAGAAACCGTTCGACACCCTGGAAATTCGCCAGATGGCCAGTGCCATGACCTGGAAATGGCAACTGGCGCAGGACGCGGCACGGAAGATGCGCAGCCTGGAGCGCACCATTGAAGAGCGCGTCCAGGAACTGCTGAAAGTCTCGCACCTGTTGCAATACGACGTGCTCACCGAGCTGCCCAACAGCATGTTGCTCGGTGATCGCCTGACCCAGGCCCTGGCCCAATGTCGTCGGCACGATCGGCAGCTGGCGGTGATGTTCATCGGCCTGGACCGCTTCAAGCGCATCAACAATGCCCTGGGCCATCCGGTCGGCGATGAAATGCTCAAGCGCGTGGCGCGGACGCTGGCGATGGTGGTGCGCGAATCCGACTCGGTGTTTCGCTACGGCTCTGACGAATTCGTAGTGATCCTCGGGGACATCGCCGACCCGCAACTGATCAAGGGCGTGGCGGAAAAACTGCTGGCGGCGATCAACGCCCCGCACCCGATCGACGGCCACGACCTGACGGTGACGGCGAGCCTGGGCATCAGCGTGTACCCGGCCGATGGTTTCGATGCCGTGGCGCTGATCAAGAAAGCCGAGACGGCCATGCGCAACGTCAAGGAAAACGGCCCCAACGATTACCGCTTTTTTACTGAAGACATGAACCGCCGGGCCCGCCAGCAACAGACCATCGAATCCGGCCTGCGCCTGGCCCTGCAACGCAAGGAATTCGTGCTGCACTACCAACCCAAGCTCGACCTGACGAACGGCAGGGTGGTCGGTGCCGAGGCCCTGGTGCGCTGGAACCGTCCCGACCAGGGCCTCGTCTTCCCGTCGGATTTCATCCCGGTGGCCGAGGACAGCGGGCTGATCGTGCCGCTCAGCCAGTGGGTGCTCCAGGAAGCCTGCCAGCAGGCTTGTCGCTGGCAAGCCGAGGGCATGCGGCCGCTGTATTTGTCGGTCAACGTCTCGGCGATTGACTTTCGCCAGCGCGGTTTTGTCGATGGCATCGCACGCACCCTCAAGGAAACCGGCCTGGACCCGACACAGTTAGAACTGGAGATCACCGAAAGCGTGCTCATGCAGAACATCGATACGACCGTCGCCACGCTCAAGGCCATCAAACAGCTGGGAATACGACTGGCCATCGATGATTTCGGCACCGGCTATTCGAGCCTGAGCTACCTGCAGAAATTTCCGGTGGATGTGTTGAAGATCGATCAGTCATTCGTCGGCGACCTGAGTATCGACAGCAACGACGCCAAGCTGGTGAGCACCATCATCAACCTGGGCCGGAGCTTGAACTTGCACATCATTGCCGAGGGCGTGGAAACCCGCGAGCAATTGGAATTCCTCAAGCGCCACCAGTGCGAGGAAGCCCAAGGTTATTACTTCAGCAAGGCCGTGGAGCCGCAAGCCTTCAGCCAATGGATGGCCGAATGGGAACAACGCCCGAACCCGCTTTCATGAGCATCCGGGTTCATCAACCAGAGTTTCAAAGGAAAGCACTCCATGGCGTCACACGGATTGATTCTGGCTTTCGGCCTGCTGGTGGGATGGATGCCGGTGGGATGGAGTGTGACTGCTCACGCCGAGCCATTGGACGAACCGCTCAAGCCGCTGCCTCCCGTACCAGCACTGGACCCCAAACGGGTCCAACTGGGCCAACGCCTGTTCAACGACCCGCGGCTTTCCGCCAACAACACGCTGTCCTGCGCCAGCTGCCATCGCCTGGACAAGGGCGGCGCCGACGACAAGCCGTTGTCCCTGGGCTTGGATGGCAAACCGGTCGAGGTCAATACGCCCACCGTGTTCAACGCCAGCCTGAACTTCCACCAATTCTGGGACGGGCGCGCCGATACGCTGGAAGAACAGGTCCATCTGGTCGTGACCAGCCCGGTGGAAATGGGCAGCACCTGGGAGTCGGTGGTCAAGCGCATCGCCGATGACCCCGGCTATGCCAAGGATTTCAAGGCCGCCTATCCCGATGGCGTGACCAAACCCAATGTCCAGGGCGCACTGGCGGCCTACGAGCGCACCTTGCAGACGCCCAACTCGCGTTTCGATCAATACCTGCTGGGCGACACCGACATCCTCACGCCCCGGGAAAAATTCGGCTACCAGCGCTTCAAGGAGTACGGCTGCATCACCTGCCATCAAGGCGTGAACATTGGCGGCAACATGTTCCAGAAACTCGGGATCATGGGCGACTACATCAATGACCGGGGCAACCCCACCCGAGCCGACGAAGGACGCTTCAACGTCACCGGCGATGAAGCGGACCGGCAGGTTTTCAAAGTGCCCAGCCTGCGCAACGTGGCCGTCACCGCCCCGTATTTCCATGATGGGTCGGCGCCGACCCTGGAGCGCGCGGTAGAGGTCATGTTCAAGTATCAACTGGGTCGTGAGCCCCTCAAGAACGATACGACCCTGATCGTCGAATTCCTCAAGACACTGACCGGCGAATCGGAGGGCAAACCCCTATGACCATTCTCCGTCGTCTCGGTCTTGCGTTCATCGGCCTGTTGCTGGCTTCGGTCCTGCTGTTCATGTACATCAATTCAGGGGCCCAGCAGGCCGCCTCGTACATCGAGTCCCGGGACCTGATCCGCCTGCTCAAGCAGCAGGACGCCATCTGGGACAACGAGGTGCTCAAGGCGCGGATTGCCCTGAGCCACAATTACGATCCGCTGGTCTCGCCGCTGCAGGAGATGGCCCGCCTGTGGCAGCGCCTGGATGCCATCGAGTCGGAGCCGGGCCGCCACGGGCCGTCACTCTGGGAGGCCAAGCGCAACGAATACCTCAAGGCGGTGAAGGAAAAAACCCGCCTGGTGGAACAGTTCAAATCCCATAACGCAGTGCTGCGTAATTCCTTGGCCTTCCTGCCCACTGGCGAGGACGACATCCAGGGCCAATTCGCTCGGCTGCCCGACACCTACAGGCTGGAGTTGCAGAACGTTGCCATCGACACCTACGACCTGTTGCTCAGCAGCATGGAGTTCGCCCAGCTCGGTTCCCCCGAGATAGCCGCCGAGGTATTGCTGGGCTTGAATCAGCTGGACGTCAACAAAGAGCGCCTGCCCGAGGGGCTGCTCAACTCCATCGAAGTGCTGCGCAGACACATTGGGGTGATCCTGCGCGAACAGCCAAAGGTCAACGAACTCCTGCTCGGAATCGGCGCCATCCCCGTGGCCGATCAGCTGGATACCATCACCCGCCTGCTCGAGAAAGACCAGGAAAAAGCCGCCGCCAGATACGAGCGCAACCACGTTTACCTGCTGGTGTTCGCCACGCTTTTGGTGCTGATCCTGATCTGGCTGGCGATCCGGTTGATTCGCAGCTTCGCCGAGATCAAGCGGGTCAACAACGCCCTGCAAACCGCCAACGACGAACTTGAACAACGCGTCGAAGAACGCACCCGTCAACTCAAGGACACCCAGAGCGAACTGATGGACACGGCCCGCCAGGCCGGCATGGCGGAGATCGCCACCAACGTGTTGCACAACGTCGGCAACGTGCTCAACAGCGTCAACATATCCGCCGACCTCGTCAGCCGCAAACTGCGCAGCAGCAAGGCCCTGGGCCTGGGCAAGGCGATGAACCTGATCAACGAACACCACCACGACCTGGGGCATTTCCTCACCGAAGATGAAAAAGGCAAGCTGCTGCCCGGCTACCTCAATCAATTGGTGGAGGCCATCGCGGTGGAACAGCAAGGCATGACCGATGAACTGGCCCAACTGAGCAAGAGCGTGGACCACATCAAGGACATCGTTTCCACCCAGCAATCCTACGCCGGCGCCAACAGCCTGATGGAACCGCTGGTGGTCAGCGAGTTGCTCGAGGACGCGCTACGCATGAACTCCGGCGCCCTGACCCGCCACCATGTGACGGTGCTCAAGGAATACGGCGAGGTGCCGCGGATCATGGGCGACAAGCACCGCTTGCTGCTGATCCTGATCAACCTGATCAGCAACGCCAAATACGCCATGGCCGGCGTTTCCAACCATGCGCGAAACATGACGCTCAAGGCCGCCGTCGTGGACGGCGATATGTTGCAGATCAGCGTCAAGGACGAAGGCGAAGGGATCCCGGCGGACAACATGACGCGCATCTTCGCCCACGGCTTTACCACCCGTAAGGAGGGCCACGGGTTCGGCTTGCACAGTTGCGCACTGGCAGCGATAGAAATGAACGGCCACCTCACCGCACACAGTGAGGGGCCAGGAACCGGGGCAACGTTCGTCCTGCAATTGCCCTTGAAACTCGCGGAAGGTGAGCCATGAACAGCATCAGCAACCGGCGCATCCTCCTGATCGACGATACGCCCGCCATCCATGACGATTTTCGCAAGATCCTGACTCCGGAGAACGAGAACGACAGCGACCTGCAGGACATGGAAAGCGCGCTCTTCGGCGAAGCCCCGAAACCCACCGCCACGGTATTCGAGCTCGACTCGGCCTACGGCGGCCAGGAGGGCTTGGCCAAATTGCAGCAAGCGTTGGCCAAGGAGCTTCCTTATGCCCTGGCGTTTGTCGACATGCGCATGCCCGAAGGTTGGGACGGCGCCAAGACCATCGAAGAACTCTGGAAAGTCGACCCACAGTTGCAAGTGGTGGTCTGCACCGCGTATTCGGATTATTCCTGGGATGAACTGCTCGATCGCCTGAATGGCCACGACCGCCTGCTGATCTTGAAAAAGCCCTTCGACAATATCGAAGTCCAGCAGATGGCGAACACCCTGACCACCAAATGGGAAATGACCTCCCGCGCCCGGTTGAAAATGAACAAGCTCGAAGACCTGGTGGAGCAACGCACCCTGGCGTTCAAGCAGGCCAGCGAGCTGCTGCAAATGGAAATCGACGAACGCAAGATGCTCGAAAGCCAATTGGTGCAGTCGGAGAAACTGGCCTCGCTGGGCCAACTGGCCGCCGGCGTCGCCCATGAAATCAACAACCCGATCGGTTTCATTTCCTCCAATCTCGGCGCCCTCGGCGGGTACTTCAGCAAGCTCGAAGAAATGCTCCAGGCCTACGGCAGTGCCGAACAAGCCATCGCCTCGCCGCAGTTGCTGACGGAACTCAAGCGCCTGCGCGAACAGGTGGAACTCGACTTCCTGGTGGAGGACATTCCGGTGCTGATCAAGGAATCCAAGGACGGCATCGCCCGCGTCGGGCAAATCGTCAAGGACCTCAAGGACTTCTCTCGCGTCGACTCCAGCCAGGAATGGCAGATGGCGAACTTGCAGCAGGGCATGGATTCGACCTTGAACATCGTCGCCAACGAGATCAAGTACAAAGCCGACGTGGTCAAGCAATACAGCCCGTTGCCAGAAGTAGAATGCCTGCCGTCGCAGATCAACCAGGTGATCATGAACCTGATCGTCAACGCCGCCCAAGCCATCGGCCCGGAACGCGGCACCATCACCCTGCGCAACGGCGTCGAAGGCGACACCGTCTGGATCGAAGTCGCCGACAACGGCTCGGGCATCCCGCCGGAAACCCTGAAGAAAATCTTCGACCCGTTCTTCACCACCAAACCCATCGGTAAAGGCACGGGGCTGGGGTTATCGCTGTCCTACGGCATCGTGAAGAAACACAACGGCGAAATTACCGTGAGCAGCGAAGTCGGCGTCGGGACGACGTTCCGGGTGGAACTGCCGGTGCGGCAGATGAAATTGGCGGGGTGAGCGGCTACCCCTCATAACCGCAGCGAACGCGCTCTTGTGGCGAGGGGATTTACGGTGCGTTTTTTAGTTCGGATCCACCCGGTCCATCGCTGATAATTTAGCGACAACGTTCGATATCGGCTATCAAACACAACTCGGATATGGCATAGGGATTGCCCTCGACCTTTTTCATGAAAATATATCCGCTGTCGGCAATAACATAGAGGTCATAGAACAAAGTGGACATGACCGACGGATGATCCCCTCGCCGAATTGAGGCGATTACTTGTCGATCCCTGGCAAGATAAACGTCTGCTATCCCCCCTCGCCGCAAGGGACCCAGCATCAACACATAATCCACACCGAGCACTTGTTTCAGGACTGGCATCGCAGCGAATGCGGCGCTGGCCGCCGGGAGCCAGTTGGCACTCAACTCGGGTATTAAATAAATATGGTTCTTTTCATACAGAGACGAATGGGTGATGTCATAAACCAGCGAGGCCAGCACCGCCGACTCCTGTTCTTTTTGCAGTAAGAGGATCCGACCGTATGAGAAAGAAAATGACAACATCGCAAGTACCGGGACAAACAAAAAAAACCCCAGACGCTGATGGATACATACCAAGACCCGTAAGCAAAGAAAAAAAATCAATACGAGTAAAACAGAAAATGCCACGAAGGTTCGGGCACCACCGTTGAATTCGGCAAATAATAACGTGACCCCTGGGATACAGAACAACAATACCGGAATCGATAACACATAAAAAACCAGCAATAGCATCTTGAGCCAACGCTGTTCGGGGCACAATAAAAGTCTCACCCCTGCCCATACATATCCGACCAGAGCCAACACCACTGCCCCCCACGCTAACGGCCGTAAACCTCCGGTCCCACCAGCATCGAACATCTGTTGTAGAGACAACAATCGGTCGCGAATTTCCAACAAACTATTAACCTCCATAGGCAACAACACCTGTCGTGACCCGCTCATAAGTTGGTGAGCAGTTAAGTAATACACCAGCACGCCGATTCCAATCGCCAAGAATTTTCGCGCAACAAAATTCAACACCCAAACCGAAGATTTTCTTTCCCAAACTAATCGAATGACTTCCAGGCAACACAGCGCGATGAAAAAACCAATGAATACTTGGTAGATTGACAGAGCCAGTCCTATTAACAGTCCAGGGCCCCAAACATGTCGCCAGACCCGGTCGGATGGCCAAATAAGAGCATAAATGAGTGCCGCCATCCCCAACGCCATAACCGGTCCATCGTAGCGATAGGTCAGGTTCTGTAGAAAGTAAGGGTTGTACCAAATAGGTAGAACCACCAGACACTGGACAACACTTGGTCGCTGAAAATAGAAAAACGTCAGAGCCCTTAACGACAATGAGATTCCTACCACAGCAATGAAAAGCGGCAACGGGAACAGATCTGGCGCCGTCGAACCAAACGAAATAAGGTTGTAAAAAATCTCAATAACAACTCGTCCCTCCTCACTCCAGTTCTCTCCGGTCGCAAACGTCCGCCAGTTGTCATCGTTATAAAAATAGTCAGCCTGCACTAAGGGAAAGATATAAAGAAAATTCGCCGCCAGAAAAAACAGCAACACCTCCCGTTGCGTCAAGATTTTTATCGTGAAGAACCGGCACATGCTTCATCTCCTCTCTTGGGTTGCCCGCCGCGGATCATTTCCCTGATGACATACCGTGGTCGATGTTTGGTTTCCAAATAGATCCGCCCAATGTACTCACCCAACACACCAATGCCGATCAGTTGCACCCCACCCAAAAACAAAATCGCCGTCATCAACGATGGATAACCGGGCAGATCATTCCCAAAGAACAGCTTGTTAAGCACCATGTACCCGGCATAAACCAGCGACAAAAACGAGATGCAACCGCCGACATAAGTCCACAACCGCAACGGCACGGTGCTGAACGAAGTGATGCCTTCGAGCGCCAGGTTCCACAACTTCCAGCCGTTGAATTTGCTGCTGCCAGCGGCGCGACCGGCGCGGTCGTATTCGATGATCACGGTATTAAACCCGGCCCACGACAGCACGCCCTTCATGAACAGCTGATATTCGGGAAGGGTCTTTATCACCTCCACGACCTTGCGGTCTATCAGGCGAAAATCACCCACGTTGCGCTCGATATGAGGAGAGGCGATTCGATCAAGCAGGCGATAGAACAGCGCAGCGCATCCACGCTTGAGATAACTATCAGATGAACGATCGCGACGCTTGGCCAGCACCACCTCGGCGCCCTTCTCCCACTCTGCGATCAACCTAGGAATAACGTCGAGGGGATCTTGCAAATCCACGTCCATTGGAATCACCACATCGCCACTGGCGTGCTCGATCCCGGCAAACAACGCTGGCTCCTTACCGAAATTTCGAGAGAGTTCGATGAACACGACCAAGTTATCGGCCAGCGCAATGTCGCGAGCCAGAAAACCAGTCTGGTCCGCGCTGCCATCGTTTATAAACACGATCTCGACGCTATAGCCGGCCAGCGCTGGATGCTGGCGAACACTTTTGTAGAACAGTTCAAGGGTTTGCTCTTCGTTGAACACCGGCACAACCAGCGAGATTTTCATGGGCGGTGTCCACGAAACACCACGAACCGAGAGAGCAGGAAACCGAAAACCAAACTCAGCAGCGAAAATACCGCCACCGTCAGCAATCCATGGAGCCGCCAACGATCTCCCAGATACCCCACGGCATAACTAAGCGCTCCCATGGCGCAGAGGAAAACCATGTATCCCGTCACCGAGAGTTTGGCCTCGAAGGTATAGAGCGCATTGAGGTAATAGGAAAACGAAGCCGCTATACCAAACGCAGCAAGATTGCTGATCGACTGATCGAGACCGACCGCCACGCGCAGCACAAAAAATATTTGCCAATGAAGCAGTGTATTGGCGAGGCCGACCAATGAGTAAGTAAAAAAAGCGCTCCGGAACACGTTCATAGCTGCTGAGCGTCACGAAGCAACTTGAACCGGAACAAGCTGTAGCCCGTCGTCAGTTTCAGCAAGAAATACAAAGCTACCGCCAGCCAGCCAGGCGAACTCAAAGCATCGCCGATCGAGCCAATCCCATAGCTCGCGATGCCCATCAAACCATTGAACAGCAGATAGCCGCGCCACGGCTCTCCGGGCTCGAAGATGAAAAGCGCATTCACATAAAACGAAAACGCCGCCGCCACGCCGAACGCCGCGAGATTACTGTTCGCCTGAGTCAGTCCAACAGCGCCATACAGCAGGAAAAAAACCTGGCAATGGATCAATCCATTGACCAGCGCGATCACCATCAACGCGGAGAAACCCTTCATTGTGCCTGCCTTGCCATTTGCCAGTTGGCGGGCTTCCAAGCTAGGCCAGGGGGCTGCGGCGGTCTACTGTCAGAACTTACAGGTCGGACGCCAAACCCGACGGACGGTCAAAATCAACGCCGACAAAAAAGCCCCAGTCATTTCCGACCGGGGCTCTTGTTTTACAGCGTAATCACGTTACGAAACCGAACGCACCGAACCCTGCGTATCACCGGTCGGTTGCAACTTGAAGGTGTAGAACAACACCGTCAACAACACCAGGAACGCCGGGCCGACGTACAGCGCCACGCGCGTGTCCGGGAAGTACGCCATCAGGCCCACCACCAACACCAGGAACGCCAGCGCCAGGTATGAGCTGAGCGGGTACAACCACATGCGGTATTTCAGCGCGGCTCGCTCGGAAGCGCTGAGGCTTTTGCGGAATTTGAGCTGGGCCAGCAGGATCATCGCCCAGGTCCAGATCGCGCCAAAGGTGGCGATAGAGGTGACCCAGACGAAGACTTTTTCCGGCACCAAGTAGTTGAGCAACACGCCCAGCAGCAAGGCGGCGATGGACAGCAGCAACGCGCGGCGCGGCACGCCATTGCTGGAGGTCTTGGCGAAACCGGCCGGTGCCTGGCCGTTCTGCGCCAGGCTGTAGAGCATGCGGCCGGTGCTGAAGATCCCGCCGTTGCAGGAGGACAGCGCGGCGGTGATCACCACGAAGTTGATGATGCCGGCGGCGGTCTTGATGCCCAGGCGCTCGAAGGTCATCACAAATGGACTGCCCTGGGTGCCGATTTCGTTCCACGGATAGATCGACAGGATCACGAACAACGCACCGACGTAGAACAGCAGGATCCGCCAGAACACCGAGCCGATGGCGTTGGGGATGGTCTTCTGCGGGTTGCGCGCTTCGCCAGCGGTCAGGCCGATCATCTCCACGCCCAGGTAGGCGAACATCACCATTTGCAGGGACATCAACACGCCGGAGACGCCGTTGGGCATGAAGCCGCCGTGGGTCCAGAGGTTGGAGATGCCCAGGGCCACGCCGTCGTTACCGAAACCGAAGGCGATGATGCCGACGCCGCCGATGACCATGGCAATGATGGTGACAATCTTGATCAGGGCGAACCAGAACTCGAACTCGCCGAAGGCCTTGACGGCGATCAGGTTGATCGAGCCCATGCTGACCAGCGCGGCCAGGGCCCAGATCCAGCGGGGCACGTCGGGAAACCAGATGCCCATGTACACCGCCACCGCGGTGATTTCCGCCACACAGGTCACCAGCCACAGGAACCAGTAGTTCCAGCCGGTCAAGAAGCCTGCCAATGGGCCAAGGTAATCTTGGGCATAACGACTGAACGAACCGGCCACCGGGTTATGCACGGCCATCTCGCCGAGGGCGCGCATGATCACCAGGATCGCCAGGCCGCCAATGATGTAGGACAGCATGATCGCCGGACCCGCCATCTCGATGGCCTTGGCCGAACCGAGGAACAACCCGACACCGATGCAAGCGCCGAGCGCCATCAAGCGGATATGCCGCTCGCCGAGTTCACGTTTGAGCGGACCACCCTGAGCGGTCTCGCCATGGGGCAGATGATTGCCGACAGGCATAGGAGTACAACCTCGTCTTGTTATTGGATTAGCCACCGAGTCTCCAAAGCCGCAAGCCGATAAGCCCGCCGCCTTGCCGAAACCGGGCCTGCCTTGTGGACAGACCGTCCTGTAGAACAACGCCTCAGGATCAGCAGACCGTGCAGTATAAAAAGCCAGGGATAGAGAGTTTCACTGTAAAACCAGGGAAATTCAGGGATAAGCCTCAGCCGGAACGGCATTTTTGGAGAGGGATTGGCTGAATTACCGGCCATTCAGAAAACGGCGCAGAGTATTGCACAGCGATGGTGCAGCGTCATGTCTTGGCGGATGTAGAAGGCTCTATTTCAAGCGTTTCAAGCTACCACCAGCTCGTGGCGAGGGAGCTTGCTCCCGCTCGGCTGCGCAGCAGCCGCCTGCTTTAAAAAGCTGAAGCGAGGGCGGCTTCGCCCCCCAGCGGGAGCAAGCTCCCTCGCCACAAAAGCGACTAAAGCCACACCGTGTCCCACAATGGGTAATCGCCAATACGGTCTACTAACCCTGCCCGAAGCGGATTGGCAATGATGTAGCGGGCGGAAGGCCGCAGGTCCTCGTTGTCGCGGATCGCGCGGTCATGGAAGCCGCTTTGCCAGAATGCGCCCTTTCTGTTCATGGCTCGATTTATTGTGAGAGTGCTGCGAGATTTGACTGCCTGCATCACATGCGTGAGCTGGGCTTGCTCTAGCTGCACCAGCCAGTGCAGATGGTCGGGCATCACAACCCAGGCCAGCGAATTGACCTGACCTCGCTCATGAGCCAAGCGCATTTCTGCAATCAGTAAGCGGCCCAGTCGCCAATCCTTGAAGATCGGTGTGCGTCGGTGAACGACCGTAGTGACGAGATAACCTCGCCCAGGTTCCGAAGAGCGCCCGCGACGCAAGCGATCAGAATTGGGCGTGGAGGATGCATTCCTTGGCTTCCTGTGGTGGGGGGTCTACTTACGGTAGCCTCACCTGCGACGATCCGACGCAATAATGATTGAGCGACTTTTCCGAAAACAACGTAGTCCCCGTGGCGAGGGAGCTTGCTCCCGCTGGGTGGCGCAGCCGCCCTCGCTTTTCAACCCGGAAAACGCTTCGCCCATGCGACCGTTGCGTCTGCTGCGCAGCCGAGCGGGAGCAAGCTCCCTCGCCACAAAAAGCTTGTTGGCCAGTGGCATCTCACATGTGCTCATGTGCGGGCTTCCCCACAATTTCCCCGCCCCCCACGCCAACCACCGTCTAAGCTTCAAGCAAGTCCGATCAATCTGCGTGAATGGATCAGTCGACTATGGGCGCTTTGTGGCAAACCGATTCGAACAAACCTGTGGTCCCGACTGAACGTATGGAAGAAGCACCTTTACCTCAAAAAAAACGCCGCGCACGGCATGGCTGGCGGGCATTCTGGTTGTTGCTGCTGATTATCGTCGTGGTGGTCGGCCTGGCGGCGGCCAAGGAAATGCGCACGTCGCGGTTCCAGGCCCGGGAGCTCAGCAAATACGCCGAGTCCCTGAGCTATTCGGTGCAGCCGGGGCCCAGCGATGCCATCGTCTACCCGGGCGCAGGCCCGTTCGACCGGCGCCTGGGCTACAGCGCCCTGGGGGAATTTATCCCGCGCCTGCTCAAGCGTGATTATGTGATCGAGGCCCAGACCCGTTTTTCCCCGGACTTGATGGATTACGTCAACAAAGGCCTGTTCGTGCCCTACGCGGAAAAGATCCAGGCTGGGCTGACCATCACCGACTGCCGCGCCGCACCGGTGTATCAGTTCAAGTACCCGCAACAACTGTATGCGAACTTCGAAGCGATCCCACCCGTGGTGGTGCAGAGCCTGTTGTTCATCGAAAACCGTTTTCTGCTCGACCCCAAGCAACCTCTGGCAAATCCGGCAGTGGACTGGCCACGCTTCGGCATGGCGGCCTGGTCGCAAGTCGCCAAGCTGTTGAGCCTGCCGGGACAATCCGCCGGGGGCAGCACCCTGGCGACACAACTGGAGAAGTACCGTCACTCCCCCGAGGGCCTCACCGTGTCGGGCGGGGAAAAAATCCGCCAGATGATTTCCGCCAGCGTGCGTGCTTACCAGGCGGGCCCGCAGACCCTTGAGGCGCGGCAGCGGATCATCCGCGACTACCTCAACAGCGTGCCGCTCTCCGCCGTGCCGGGGCATGGTGAAGTCCACGGCATGGCCGAAGGCTTGCGGGTCTGGTATGGCGCCGATTTCAAGCGCGCCAATGAACGCTTGTTCAGCACCGCCACCGATCCCAAGAGCCTGGCGGAAAAAGGCCTGGCCCTGCGGGAAATGCTGTCGTTGATGATTGCCCAGCGCCGGCCATCCCATTACCTGTCCAAGGGTCGCGACGAACTGGCGCGCCTGACTGACAGTCACATCCGCCTGTTGGCCCAGAACGGCGTGATCGACGGCGCGCTGTCCGAGGCCGCGCTGGCGGGCAAGGTCAGCTATCGCGACTGGGTCCAGGACCCGACCGTGCAGCCCAACGAAACCAATAAGGGCATCAGCGCCGCCCGCAGTCGCGTCGCCGCGCTGCTCAACCGCCCGCTGTACGACCTCGACCGCCTCGACCTCTCCGCCACCAGCACCTTGCAAAGCGATTTGCAGGCCCAGGCCACCGAGTACCTCAAGCGACTGGCCGACCCGGCCTTCGCCGCCGAGATCGGCCTGATGGGAGAACGCCTGCTGACCCCCACCAGCACTACGCAGGTGCGCTACAGCTTCACCTTGCTTGAACTGACTCCCGATGGCTCGCGTGTGCGGGTACAGACCGACAACACCGACCAGCCCTTCGACATCAACGAAGGCAGCAAGCTGGAACTGGGCTCCACCGCCAAGTTGCGCGTGCTCACTACCTACCTGCAGATCATCGCCGAACTGCACGAACGTTATGCCCAGCAGACCCCGGCAGCGCTGAAGAAAACCGAGATCGCCGAGCAGGATCGCCTGTCCCGCTGGGCGGTGGACTACTTGATTGAAAACACCGACCGCAGCCTGCCGAAGATGCTCGAAGCCGCGTTGGACCGCACCTATTCGGCCAGCCCCGGCGAGGCATTTTTTACCGGCGGCGGGCTGCACACCTTCCACAACTTCCGCAGGGAGGACGACGGCCGCATCCCCACCCTGCGCGATTCCCTGCGCGAATCGATCAACCTGCCGTTCATTCGCTTGATGCGCGATCTGGTGCGCTACACCACTTACGCCGGGCCGAACAACAGCTCCGAATTGCTCAAGGACGACAAGGACCCGCGTCGCCAGGAATACCTGGCCCAGTTCGCGGATCGCGAAGGTACCTCGTTCCTGCTCAAGTTCTGGAAGAGATATCAAAAAAAGGACACCGCCCAGCGCCTCGAAACCTTCCTTGACGGCATGCGTCCCACCGCGATCCGCCTGGCCGCCGTGCACCGCTACTTCTTTCCCAACGACAGCCAGGAAAGCTTCAACCGCTTCGTGCGCGCGCATTTGAAGTCAGCCAAGGGCGCCGGAAAACTCACCGACGAACGCCTCGAACGGCTCTATCAAAGCTATGGCCCCGGCGCCTACGACCTACCGGACCAAGGCTTCATCGCCAAGGTCCACCCATTGGACTTGTGGTTGATGGGCTACCTGCTCAACAACCCGGAGGCCAAGTTCAGCCAGATCGTCAAGGCCAGCCAGTTCGAGCGCCAGGAAGTCTACAGTTGGTTGTTCAAGAGTCGGCACAAGAGCGCCCGCGATAGCCGCATCCGTACCATGCTCGAAATTGAAGCCTTCCTCGATATCCATCAACGCTGGCAGCAAGTCGGTTACCCGTTCGATCATCTGGTGCCATCGCTGGCCACCGCCATCGGCAGCTCCGGCGACCGCCCCGCCGCGCTTGCGGAACTGGTGGGCACGATACTCAATGACGGCGTCCGCCGCCCCGCGTTGCGTGTCGACAGCCTGCAGTTCGCCGTCGATACGCCCTATGAAACGCGGCTGGTCAGCAACCCGGAAAACGGCAAGCGTGTGATGCCGGTAGAAGTGGCCCGGGCGTTGCGCAGTGCTTTATCCCAGGTGGTGGATGCCGGTACCGCGAAACGCGTGGCCGGCAGTTTCAAACTGGCCGACGGCACGCCGCTGGCCATGGGTGGCAAGACCGGCACCGGCGACAACCGCATCGAAGCGGTCGGATCGGGCGGTCGGGTGATCAGCTCCAAATCAATCAACCGCACCGCCACCTTCGTGTTCTACATCGGCGACAACCATTTCGGCACCCTCACCGCCTTCGTGCCAGGCGCATCGGCGCAGAATTTCAAGTTCACGTCGGCCTTGCCGGTGCAGGTGCTCAAGGGCATGGCGCCGTTTCTCTCGCCGTACTTGCAGCCAGGGACTCATACCCAGTGCAAGCCATTGGTGGCGAAGCAGTGAGTGACAGCAACATGTGGGTCAAGCACATGTGGCGAGGCGATTTATCCCTCGCCACAAGACTCAGAGCGCTACGCGAGGCACCGCGTCGAAGATGACCGTGAAGTTCCCGGTGTACAGGCCTGGTGGATTCCCATCAAGATATCTGTCGGCGCCAATAACCATCTCCACCTGGGTGCCCGGCGTGGACGTAGCATCATCCACGACCTCCTGAGGGAAGCCGTGCAGGAACTTGTTATTGAATGACACATTGAGGTTAATCTTGGCTGACCCGCTGCTGAGCCAAGCCGGACCTCCCTCGATATAGGCATGCACGGAGCCTTCGGTGTTCTTTACATCATAGGTATGGCGCAAATTTCTTAAACGATCTGTGATGGGGTCATATTGCATCACTTCGTCCTTGCCAAACTCCGGATCCCGCGGCTGCACATGAAACTGCTGGTTCGGAATGTTCGCAGTGATATGAATCGCCGCGCGCGCGTCGTCGGCAGCGAATACCAAAGAGCCATTCATGGCACCGGCACCCAATACAGTCGCGCAGAGTAATTTTTTAAGCATGTTTACTTCCTATTGGTCGGATTTTAGACAACGGAAATGCACGCCAGCCAAAAGACCGGCACGCACCTTTAACACTTGGGCCGGCCTTGCAAGCTGGCGGGAACAAGCTCTCATGGAACAAATTACAAACGTCTTCGAAAGCCCTACGGCGCAACGGCATCAAAAACCATATGCACCGTGCCGTAGTAATCCCCCGGCTTGTATTCGTCATCGGGCTTAATGGCGGCAATGACCAACGGCACCTGACGCCCAGGCCTGGCCTCGTTGGCCGATACCACCTGAGTCGAGTCCAGGCTCAACTCAACGTTGTTGAACGTCACGCGCAAATCAATGCGGTCACGGCCATTGGACAAATACGCCTCTTCCCCCAGGCGCGCGCCGATGGAACCGTTGCTGTTCTTCACCTCGTAGGTCGCCCGCAACGGGCTGAGCTCATTGGTGATAGTGCTGAAAGGCAAGCGTTGCTCACGCTGGACCAGTTGCGGGTCGAGCGGCAGCACATAGAAATCAACCGTCGGGATGGTCACGTAGAGCTCGAAAGTTTCCCGCTCGACTGCTCCCCAGACCGGCCCCCACGGCAGCATCAGGACGGTCAACGCGAGGGGTCTTGCCAGTGTCTTGAACATAGTGATTACCTTTGGCGTCAACGAAGATGCGGCGACGGCAACCGTCACCCCTTGATCTCGACGTTTTTTTCCTTGCCACCCTCGATCAGCGTGAAGCGGTATTCACGCCCCGCTTCTTTATCGAAGGAAAAACTACGGCCGGCCATGACGTGATGCTTGGTGGTTGGCCGGCAATCGTTTTCTTTCTTCGCGACACAGTCCTTGAACTCATCGATGATCAACACGCTATTGCCGTTGTTGCGCATCGAATAACGAGCGGCGCTGTCATCGATCACCGTCTCGAAACGGGTATTCTTGGGCCGCACGAAAAACACCGTGCCGTAGCCCGCCAGGACCTTGACTCCCGCTGCCACGCGCTCCTTTTTGTACGCTTCACGTTCCTCGGCACTGACCGCGAACTCGTCCTCGGCTTCCGGCACCACCGGCACGAAACGAACGCGGAAGTAACGCTCCTTGTCGCGGTTGCCCATGAACAGCAACCGCGTACCCTGCATGCCATTGGCCGGGACGATCAGCCGCGCCGGACTGGCCATCAGGCCGTCCTTGGCTGTGGCGCTGGCCTGGCTCTGCAAGGGCACTTCCTGATAGGTGCCGTCCTGGTTATAGATAATTTCCAGGATGTTGACCTTGACGAAGGCCGTGGACGTCCCGCCGTTGAACACGCGTTTCATGTAGGTGCTTTTGTCACCATCGAGGTAGTCGTAGACCACCCCGACACCAATCTGCGGCCCGGCCTGGGCCACGCTGCAAAACAGACAGAATCCGATCCATGCCAATAAATGTTTCATCACTTCTTTAACCTCGTGCATTAAACGCAACTCACTGAATATTGCGGGACCTGAGGGCCGTTCAAACCTCTGAATCCCAGATCACCGTGACGCTGCCAAAATAGGCGCCTGGCTCGCGGTCAAGCATCGCCGCGACACTGCTGCTGCGGATCTGGAAATGCAAAGTGCCTGGCTTGCGATCGATATACCTGACCGGGAGAAACTGAACAGGATTGGCAAAGCCTGAAACAGGCAAATGTCGGCGACTGACCGGTTGCCCGCTGGTATTGGTCAAACCGTCGGGCAGCGTTACGTAGACATCCACCGGGTAGTAGATACCTGACCCAGGTACCGTCATACCGCACTCGGTGCCGGCCATATACCGGCACTGGAGCTTCATGCTGAAAGGTGAAGACGTCGAGATATGGAACGACTGGTCGCGTGACAGCACTGTCGGTTTGCTTCCATTGTTCAACCAGGCTTGCCAACCCTCGCGAGGTTCCAATTCAACCCGGTTTCCTCCCGGTGGAATTTCAACCTTGAGCACGTGCTCGACATCCAAGGTGAAATTGAGCGTGAGCGCCGAGTCATCAGGGACCACGACGTCACCGAAATCAAAATCGCGGCCCGGCCCAATGCCCAACGTCAGCGAGCCCCGGTACTGGCCGCCCGCCATTTTCAAGGGGTTGGGCGTGCGCAGCTCGTAGGCAAAACTCAAGTCCTGATATTTGAATTGGGAAATCAGGTATCGGGACGGTTTCGCACAGACGTCTTCTACCGACGCTCTCCAGAAAAACCACGCGTGCGAAATGCTGGATCCCAGGCTCGTACAGGGCCCCGGGGCGTGCCACCAACTCGAGCCAAATATCATGTTATAGGCGGTTTCCTCACCCACGCCGCCACCGACAATTTCAGTCGCGTTGGGCGTGAGCCCGATGGCCCCGCCTATTCCGACCACGCGCACTTCAACCGCTTCGGTGTGGCCCGTGCCTGAATGGATAACGTCTGCCCTTCGCCAGTTGGCCGGTACTTTCAACATCGCACCTTGGCGGGCATCCTCATGATTGGCCTGGATGGGTCCCCCTGAAGCGCCGGTGCGCAAACTCAGGCTGAATATCCCTGCCGACTGGCACAGCGCAGCGAACTGCACGCAATAACCGGCATTCGGAGTGGTATTGACGAACGTGTTCAGTTGGGGCTTCGAACTATCCGCTCGAAATTGCGCGGTGATGTCCAGCGTCGCGGCATCGACAGGCGGCAGGCAGGCAAAGCAGGCCGCTGAAAGCACACAGCTCGCGATGGTCGGTGTTCCTTTCATGGGTACAACCTCATATTCAGATCCGTTGAATAGACTTTTATACTTCCGAATTCCAGATCACCGTGACGCTACCGGTGTAGGCCTTGGCGCCGCTGTCGAGCATTTGCTCGACGCTGTTGCTGCCAATTTCGAAATGCAGGGTTCCCAACCCGCGATCGACATACAGGCTCGGTTGGAACAGGTGGGTGCCGCTGCCGTCACGCAACAACGGACGCCGATTGACGGGTTGGCCGGTGCCGTCGGTCAAGCCGACGGGTAGGCTCACGCTGACGTCCACCGGCACGGCATGACCGGTGCCGGTTTCCGAAACGGCGCAGGTATTGCCGCTGTTTTGTTGGCATTCGAGGGCCATCTTGAAGCGCGAAGAGGCCGATATATGGAAACGTTGGTCACGAAACAACCGCGTCGGTTTACGTCCGCTGTTCAGCCAGGATTGCCAGCCTTCCTGGGGGACCAATTCCACGCGATTGCCGCCGGGAGGCACTTCAACTTTGAGTGCATGCTCGACATTGAGTTTGAAATTGAAGGTGAGCGCAGAATCGCTGGGAAGCATGATGTCGCCCATATCAAAGTCTTGCCCCGGCCCCACGCTATAGTTCAGCGCCCCTGTGTATTGGCCGGACGACATTTTCAACGGGTTGGGTGTACGCAGCTCATAGGCAAAATCCAAATATTCGTAAGTCATACTGGGAATAAGGTAATGGGCCTTTTTTGCGCAGATGCGTTCAACCGGGGTTTTCCAGAAAAAACCGTACCAATTGCTGCCCAGGGGCGCATTACCACCGAACTGACATGGTGATGGGGGATAAAGCCATCTGCTGCTCCATAATTTATTATGAGCTTCCGAATCGCTGACCCCTCCACCTACCAAGTCGACCGCTCTGCGAGGGAGTTTGTACCTGGAACCTATAGCGCTCACGCGCACCTCGACAACTTCGGTCTCGCCCGTACTTTCATGGGTCACTTGCGTGGGTCGCCAATCGCTGGGCACTTTAAACATCGCACCTTGCCGGGCATCTACATGGTTCGCCTCGATAGGGCCGGTCGAACTGAACGTCAGGGGCAACCGAATACTGAACATCGTCTTCCCACACTGCCCTGGGAAGGTTGTGCAGTAGCCACTGACCGGAGTGGTATTAACGAACTTGTTTTCTTGGGGCTTCGAGGGATCAGGCCTGAAGACCGCCGTAATGTCCCTGCTCAAGGCATTGGCCACTGGTGCACAGGCCAACAACAACACCGAGACCACACTGCACACTGCAACCGATAAGGGTTTCATTTATACAACCTCATACATCAAGACAAATCACTGCAAATAGGGGGTGAGCCATTCACCTGTGGGAGCAAGGCTTGCCCGCGATGCAGGCGCCCCGGTCTTCAGGTGAACTGCGTTATCGTTCATCGCGGGCAAGCTTTGCTTCCAGGGCCTCATGAGCGTTGTTTCGCTCCGACCTCGGCAACCGCCGTATCGGCCAAGGTATCCGGCGTGCAACGCAAATCCCCGATCATCAGCACATCGCCTTCACTGCTCGCACTGTCCGGGTCGAGGCGGAAGCGGCAGAACAATTCGTTGCCGTAGCGCACTTCCAAGGTCGGCGAACCGGCGTTCATTTCCATCGAGAAGAACCCATCCACCTCACTGATGCCACGGCTGGCGTGGTTGATCACGTGATGGCCCTTTAGGGGTTGCCCCTGGTCATCCAGCAAACGTCCGAGCACGGTGACCGTGCGCATGACCTGAATCCTGCGATAGTCCACGCCACCCTTGTTCAAGTGATACCGGGTACGCGACGGCTCGATGTTGGCCGCCGGTGGATGAACACCCTCGAAATCGAACGTCACCATGCTGTTCTTGTAAGCGGTGATCGGCACGAAGTTACGGCCAGCGCGCAGCAGGGTGCTGCCACCCGTCAAGTCGTCGGCGCGCAGGGCGACCCCGTCCAAGTCGGTTTCCACGTCGACGATCATGCCCGCGCCGCGCCCTTGGGGTACGCCAGTGATCGCCGCTTTCTGGCCGCCCACGGCTACTGTGCTGGTCAAGTTCAGGCCGCCGGTGAGGTTGTCGTTGTAGGACGAGCGCTGGACGAAGCCATCGCCGAACAGTGAATCGGTCTCGAAGCTGGCGAGGCCGGACAGGCCCACGCCATAAGTGTCGGCCAGCACCGTGCCGGAAACGCTTTGCAGTACGTGGTCCTCCAGGCTGCGGCGATACGACAGCGAGGCATTGTTGTCCCGCTCGCCATCGCGGGAGGTGCGGGTGCCGATGCTGCCCGACCAATACTCGCCCGGCCCGCCCAAGGCCACGCTGACGCTCAGGTCCAGGCCGCGATTGCGCTTGTCGCCCGTGCTCGACGTGCCCGGACGGTCGAATACCGACAGTCGCCAGTTGGCATCGCTGCCACGCAATTGGCCGCGCTGGGTCCAGCCCAGGTCCAGACCGGTGCCCTGGACATTGCCTTCGCTGTAGGCCAGCCGTCCGTTGAGGGAGGTCTTGTTACTCAAGCGATGATTGACCGACAGCGACGAGTTGCTGGTCTGGCCGACGAACACGTTGCGCTGGCGAATACGGGTGCCGTCCGGCAGGGTCTCGTAGGTGTTGCGGGTGTCGAGCCAACTGCGGTTGTGGCTGGCGACGACGCTGCCGTTGCCGTAGCTGTACAGGCCTTGCAAATCCAAGCCGGTGCCGTACTGCTGAGTCTGGTAGACGTTGGCGTACAGGCTGGTGCTGCTGGCGAGCGTCCAGTCCACCGAGGTGCCAACTTGCAATTTATCCTGCACCTGGCGTGTGGAGGCGCCGAGAATCACTCGAGGATGCAGCAGGTAATTGACGCCCAGCCCTGCCGTGTTGAAACCCGAGGGCTGGTCTTCCCAGTTGCTCCAGAGGCGGGTTTCCCGCCCGGCAAACAGGTTATAGCGCCAGCGGTCTTCGGTGCTGTTCCAATTGTTGGGCTTGTAGACAAGCTCTTGGCTGGTGGCGGACGTTTGCCCGTCCTCGACCAGCCGTACTTCAACCTCATAGATGCCGCCGGGCAAGGGCCGGGTGTCCAGGCTCTGCAAGCCCGCGCTGACGGCCTGGGTATTGATCAGCAAGCCGTTGCGATAGATTTCCACCGACGCCTGACGGCTGGCGGTGACATAGATGGGGTAGACGCTGGGTTTGGGATTGTCGATCACCAGGCTGTCGGAACTGCCGTACATTACCCCCAGCGCGGTATCCGGATTGGCGCCGAACGAACGGATCTGCCGATTCAAGCCATCGGAGCTTGGCGTGAAATAACCCAGGCGAAAAAAATTTCCTTCCATTTCCCGTTGTGTATAGAGCTCATGGACGGCGTGGTAAATCTTGTCATCCGGCCCGCCGAGGCGTGAGAGCTGGAGGTCGAGCGACTGGCTCCAGTTGCCCAGGCTGGAACTGGCGTTGAGGCCATAACGTCCGCCGGCGTCCTGTTCCTGGCCGCCATTGATATTGAGTTGGTTATTGAGGATCAGGCCGAGGCTGCCGCCTTCCGGTTGATCGTAGAAACGCTTGGTTTCAGTTGCGCGCTCGACGTCCTGGGTCAGGATCGACACCAATGAGTTTTCGAGGCTGTAGTGCACGGCCAGCAACCCGCCAGTGCAGTTGGTTTCGCACGCGCCCAATGCTTGTCCCTGCTTGAGGCGCTGTTCCCATTGTTCGCGGTCGACGGCTTTTATCGTGCTGTCTTGCGTGTCGGTAAATTCCAGCAGGGTGATGCGATCATCCCGCGTCAAGACCACCATGGCTTCACCGAGATACTGTTGATTGAGTTCAATACGAACCGCGAGAGGCACATCGAAGAAGTGGGCTTCAAACTCCGCCGGCAGGCCCTTGGCCTGGGACAACAGGCTTCTTGGCGTCGTACCGGGGGCGGTTGGCGCGGCCAATGCAGTCGCACACAAACATAGCGCGAGCGCACCTGCGATGGGTGTCATCGGAAACATCAACGGATTCTCATATTCAGCGAGCTATCGGGGCGTTTCAGGTACAGGCCGACCGGCTGGGGAGAACCGGCCGGCCTGCGACAATGCCCGTGGCGATGAGTTGAGACTCACCGGGCATCGAATGGCATCACGGGCGCGGCACGGCGTCGAAGATCACGGTCATGTCGGCGGTGTACAGACCATTCTGGGTAGCCAGAGGCTTGGCCGCGATGATGGTCATGTCAGCCTGGGTACCTGGCGTGGAGGTCGCATCGTCCACCACTTCCTGAGGCGTGGCCGTCAGGGTGATGCCGTTGAAAGCGGTGGTCAGGTCGATGGAGTTGCTGCCGTTGTACAACGCTGCCGGGCCACCTTCGATGTAGGCATGGACCGAACCGTCGGTGTTCCTCACATCGAAGGTCTGGCGCAGCGACGTCAAGGTGCCGCTGACCGTGTTGTAGGTCATGATTTCATCTTTACCGAAGTCTGGGTTGCGCGGCTGCACGTGGAACTGCTGGGTCGGGATGTTCGCGGTGATGTGGATGGAGGAGCGTGCATCATCGACAGCGAACGCCACCGAAGAACCCAGGGTAGCGGCGACCAGGGCAGTACCGGATACGAGTTGTTTGAGCATGTTGTTAACACCTGTTCTTAGCGATAAAGAGAAAAGGTTGGAATTTGCAAACCAAGCGCAACTTGGTTTGCACTCCAACGCCGAGCATGATCGGCGCTCTTTAACTAAAAAAAAGCAGGCAACTTCCTAAGGACTCGTAGTAAATCGAGCATACGAAAGAGCGAAAAATACGCAGCTTTCTGAAAAATTAAAGTTTAGCCGTCAGAAACTTCCCACATTTAAGCCTGGGCGATTTCTCACCACTGCAAATATATGCCGCCGCACCCCGCACCCATTGAGCATTCATGTAAGGTCGCTCCCTGAGCGGTAATAATCCGCCGCAAGGACAAGATATATCTTAGTTTGCAAAACATCATTAAGCCAAAAGATATATCTTTTAATCAAGCTATATCTGAGTGCTATTTATATGCAGAACGGAGACAGCATATGAACGCCCTTTATTCTCATTCCGACGCTTCCTCCAAACACGAACAAGACGGTTTCGAACGACGTCCCACAGGCTCACGTGGCAGCCGAGCCCCTCGGGTCTTCGCCGCCGGTGACTTGAAAGTGTTGTTGCTGGCGCTGATTGCCGAACAGCCGTGCCACGGCTATGACCTGATCCGCCGGATCGAGTACATGTTCGAGGGCGCCTATAGCCCCAGCCCCGGCGTCATCTACCCGACCCTGGCCTTCCTGGAACTGAACGCCATGATCAGTTGCGGCGTCGAAGATGGAAAAAAGTGCTACAGCGTGACCGATGCCGGACGTCTATCCCTTGAGGAGCAGGCCGAAGCGCTGGATGAGGTGCGTACGCGCATTGAAATCAGCAAGCGCGCGTTGCGCGGCCATGACCGCCCCCCGCAAATCCAGGAAGCGGTGTATAACCTGCGCCATGCCTTGCAAAAGCATCGTGGCCACTGGAGCCCGGAAGAAATCCAGCGAGTGCGCGACCTGCTCGACGCCACCGCCAAAGCCATCATCGACGGCCCCGACCGTCCCCCTGTTTTGGAGTCAAGCCAATGACCGCAGTCGATCCAAACACCATTCACCGTGTCAGCCACGAGATCAAGCGCCGTCGCCTGCAAGTGTTGCGGGTCGAGGACCTGACCCCACGCATGCGCCGCATCACCGTCGGCGGGCCGGAGCTGGCCGGGTTCGTCAGCCTGGGCACGGACGATCACGTGAAGTTGCTGTTCCCGCAGAACGCCGAGGAACAGGCCGCCCTGGAACACTTCAGCCCCAGCCCCAGCATCGACAAGGCCCAGGGCCCGATGCCCCCGATGCGCGACTACACCCCGCGCCGCTATGACCTGG
Organism: Pseudomonas marvdashtae; assembly: GCF_014268655.2. Taxonomy (NCBI): domain Bacteria; kingdom Pseudomonadati; phylum Pseudomonadota; class Gammaproteobacteria; order Pseudomonadales; family Pseudomonadaceae; genus Pseudomonas; species Pseudomonas marvdashtae. The sequence continues at coordinate 1,102,164 of NZ_JABWQX020000001.1, read as the reverse complement.
ACAGCCTGGAACTGGACATCGATTTCGTGCTCCATGGCGACGGCCCGGCCGCGACCTGGGCGGCCCAGGCGGCGCCAGGGCAATCCCTCTACATCGCCGGGCCACGGGGCTCGATGGTCGTGCCGGACATCTTCGACAGCTACCTGCTGATCGGTGATGAAACCGCCCTGCCCGCCATCGCCCGCCGCCTCGAAGGCCTGGCACCCAACCGGCGGGCCCTGGTGGTGGTGGAGGTGGAAAACGGCGCCGAGCAGCAGATTCTCCAGAGCCCGGCGCAGGTGCATGTGATCTGGGTATTGCGTGAAGGCCGCCAGGACAACCTGCTGCGCACCGTGCAACAGCTGGACATGCCCGGCGGTAAGCTGTACGCCTGGGTCGCGACCGAGAGCAAGGTGTCGCGGCAGATTCGCAAGGTGTTGCTGGAGGAGAAAGGCCTGGACCAGGACTTTGTGAAGGCGGTGGGGTACTGGAAGCTGGATGACAGCGAGGAAGATTGAGGGACTGGCGGTGGCTGAAGTACCCTTCACCCACTGACTGAACATAACTTCGTGGGGAGGGAGCTTGCTCCCCACAGGTGCTATCGCTGTCCTTTAATACTTGATCCCCCATCACCAGGTCCCCCGCCCCATGCTTTTCCTGCTCGCCTACATCAGCAGCGTCGTGCTGATCAACTTCGCGTTTTCCGCCGCGCCGCACCTGGACATCATCTGGTCGGCCTGGGGCGGCCTGGTGTTTATCCTGCGGGACATGGTGCAGACGCGTTTCGGTCATGGCGCCATCGTGGCGATGCTGGCGGCGCTGGTGTTGTCCTATGTCACCTCGGACCCGACCATTGCCCTGGCCAGCGCCACGGCGTTTGCGGTGTCCGAGTGCATCGACTGGCTGGTGTTCACGATCACCAAGCGCCCGCTCCATGACCGGTTGTGGATCAGTTCGGCCCTGAGCATCCCCATCGACACGTTCATTTTCTTCGGCCTGATCGACGCCCTCACGCCCGCCGTGGTGATCACTGCCCTGCTCTCGAAATTCGCAGGGGTGACGGCCGTTTGGCTGATCATGGCCTGGCGTCTGCGCAAACAGGCCATCGCCGGCTGACGCGGTTCATGTAAAATGCCGCGCTTTCTCCCCATGGGAAGCACGCCCGGCGCGCGCCCCCGATGACCTGCTCCTGTTTGAGGACCTTCAGATGACCCGTATCGGAACCCCATTGTCGCCCACCGCGACCCGCGTTTTGTTGTGTGGCAGCGGCGAGCTGGGCAAGGAAGTGGTAATCGAACTGCAGCGCCTGGGCGTCGAGGTGATTGCCGTGGATCGCTACGCCAACGCGCCGGCCATGCAAGTGGCCCACCGCAGCCATGTGATCAACATGCTCGACGGCGCCGCCCTGCGTGCGGTGATCGAGGCCGAGAAGCCGCATTTCATCGTGCCGGAAATCGAAGCCATCGCCACCGCCACCCTGGTGGAACTGGAAGCCGAAGGCTTCACCGTGATCCCTACGGCTCGCGCCGCGCAGTTGACCATGAACCGCGAAGGCATCCGTCGCCTGGCCGCCGAAGAACTGGGCCTGCCGACCTCGCCATACTTCTTCGCCGACACCGTGGAGGACTACCGCAAGGCCGTCGAGACCCTGGGTTTCCCCTGCGTGGTCAAGCCGGTGATGAGTTCCTCGGGCAAAGGCCAGAGCCTGCTGCGCAGCGTCGATGACGTGCAGAAAGCCTGGGATTACGCCCAGGAAGGCGGCCGCGCCGGCAAGGGTCGCGTCATCATCGAAGGGTTCATCGACTTCGACTATGAAATCACCCTGCTCACCGTGCGCCATGTCGGCGGCACCACGTTCTGCGCACCGGTCGGCCATCGCCAGGAAAAAGGCGATTATCAGGAATCCTGGCAGCCTCAGGCCATGAGCCCGGTGGCCCTGGCCGAATCCGAACGCGTCGCCAAGGCGGTGACCGAGGCCCTGGGTGGTCGCGGCCTGTTTGGCGTCGAGCTGTTCATCAAGGGCGATCAAGTGTGGTTCAGCGAAGTCTCGCCGCGCCCCCACGACACCGGCCTGGTGACGCTGATTTCCCAGGACCTGTCGCAGTTCGCCCTGCACGCCCGCGCCATTCTCGGCCTGCCGATCCCGCTGATCCGCCAGTTCGGCCCGTCGGCTTCGGCGGTGATCCTGGTGGAAGGCCAGTCGACCCAGACCGCGTTCGCCAACCTCGGCGCCGCCCTGAGCGAGCCGGACACCGCCCTGCGCCTGTTCGGCAAGCCGGAAGTCAACGGCCAACGCCGCCTGGGCGTGGCCTTGGCGCGCGACGAGTCCATCGAAGCCGCCCGCGCCAAGGCAACCCGGGCTTCCCAGGCGGTCAAGATCGAACTGTAAAACCCCAAGGCTAAGCACAAGTCCAAAGCTGAGCACGATCCCCTGTGGCGAGGGAGCTTGCTCCCGCTGGATGCGTCAGCATCCCCTGCGGTGGGATGGCTGGCAAAGCAGGGGGCCGCTTCGCAGCCCAGCGGGAGCAAGCTCCCTCGCCACAAAAGCTCAGAAGCTCAACAGCTCAATAGCTCAAAGGCTTGCGTTCACAGAGACTCCCCGCTGCTAAAAAAAAAGGCGACACCCGCAAGGGTGTCGCCTTTTTCATGAGCGCCGCTCGGGCTTAATCCGGCAGCTTGTAGGCAATCACATAGTCACCCTGCTTGGTGCCCAGGGAACCATGACCACCGGCAACGACCAGCACGTATTGCTTGCCGTCCTTGCCGGTGTAGGTCATCGGCGTGGTCTGGGCGCCGGCGGGCAGGCGGCCTTCCCACAGTTGCTTGCCGTTCTTCACGTCGTAGGCGCGCAGGTACTGGTCCAGCGTACCGCTCAGGAACGCCAGGCCGCTGGCGGTGGTGAACGTGCCGCCCAGGCTTGGTACACCCATGCTCAGCGGGATAGGTACCGGCGAGCTGTCACGCACGGTGCCGTTCTTGTGCTTCCACAGGGTCTTGTTGTTGGTCAGGTCGACTGCCGCGACATAACCCCACGCAGGCGCTTGGCATGGCAGGCCCATGGGCGAGAGCAGCGCTTCGAGGATCACGCCATACGGCGCGCCTTTGTTCGGCTGCACGCCTTCGGTTTCGCTCTTGCGACCCGGACCACCAGCCACTTCGGCCGCCGGCACCAGTTTCGACTTGAATGCCATGTAGCTCGGGTTGACGAAGGCGATCTGGCGCACCGGATCCACCGAAATGCCGCCCCAGTCGAATACGCCGAAGTTGCCTGGGTAGACGATCGACCCTTGCAGCGACGGCGGTGTGAACATGCCGTCATAACGCAGCGACTTGAAGTCGATCCGGCACAGCATCTGGTCGAACGGGGTCACACCCCACATGTCGCGCTCTTTAAGGACCGGCGGCACGAAATTCAGGTCGGACATCGGTTGGGTCGGCGAGGTGAAGTCGCCTTCCACCGCGCCTTGCGGCACCGGGACTTCCTTGATCGGCACGATCGGCTGGCCGTTGCTGCGGTCCAGCACGTAGATGCTGCCCTGTTTGGTCGAGGCCAATACGGCGGGTTTCACGCCGTCTGCGGTCTTCATGTCCATCAGGGTCGGTTGACCGCCAACGTCCATGTCCCACAGGTCGTGGTGGGTGAACTGGAAGTACCAGCGCACTTTACCGGTGGCGATGTCGAGGGCGGTCAGGCCGGCAGCGTACTTTTCCGATTCCGGTGTGCGGAATCCGCCGAACTGGTCGGGAGTCTGGTTGCCCATCGGCAGATAGAGCATGCCGAGTTTTTCATCGACGCTGAACATGGACCACATGTTCGGCGAGTTGCGGGTGTAAGTCTGGCCTTCGGCAATTGGCGTGGTGTCGTCCGGGTTGCCGCTGTCCCAGTTCCACACCAGCTTGCCGGTGTGCACGTCATAGGCGCGAATCACACCGCTTGGCTCGTCGGTGGAGACGTTATCGGTGACGTGGCCGCCGATCACCACCAGGTTCTGGGTGACTGCCGGAGGCGAGGTGGAGTAGTAACCGCCGGCCGTGAAGCCGCCGATGTTGGCGGTCAGGTCGACCTGGCCCTTGTCGCCGAAGTCTTCGCACATCTTGCCGGTGTCGGCGTTGAGGGCGATCAGGCGGGTGTCGGCGGTCGGCAGGAAAATCCGCCGTGGGCACACGGTGCTGGCCGGCGTGTTGCTGGCGGTACCGGTCGGGCTCTGCTCGGCGGAGGCGTAGACGGCGTCATCGTGGTAGGTCACGCCGCGGCAGGTCATGTGCGCCCAGCCCTTGAAGTTTTCCGCTTTTTGCGTGGAAAGCTTCGGATCGAAACGCCAGATTTCCTTGCCGGTCTCAGGTTCCAGGGCAATCACCTGGCTGTGAGGCGTGCACACGTAGAGCATGCCGTTGACCTTCAACGGGGTGTTTTCGGCGGTGGTTTCACCCGGGTCGTTCGGCCCTGGCAGGTCGCCAGTGCGATAAGACCAAGCTTCCTTCAGCTTGCCGACGTTCTCTGGAGTGATCTGCGCCAGCGGCGAATAGCGGTCGCCATGGGCGCTGCGCCCGTAGGAATTCCAGTCGCCGTCCGGCATGGCCGGTGCGGTATTGGTCATGCCCGGCACGCTGTCGCGGTCCAGTTGGCCCTTGATTTCACCAGGGTTGGTGAATTGGCTGGCGAGCGCGGCGATACCGGCGATGACCACGGCAGCGCCCAAGGCACGGGTGCCCATCGGCGAAGCGCCGGTGGTCAGCAGCGGGCGGCGGAACCATGGCAGGAGCATGACGATGCCCAAGGCAAACAGCATCGCCAGGCGCGGCACCAGTTGCCACCAGTCCAGGCCCACTTCCCACAGCGCCCAGACCGTACTGGCGAACAACACCAGGGCGTACAGCCCCAGCGCCGCGCGACGCGCCATGATCAGCAGCACGCCCGTCAACGCCAGGCCGATGCCGGCCAGCAGGTAATACCACGAGCCGCCAAGCGTGCTCAACTTGACTCCCCCGGCCAACAGGGCCAGGCCCATCAATAGAAGCAGAATGCCGAGCAGGCTCGGTAACAGACGGCTTCGACTCAAAGCACCCTCAGTGCTCATAGCGTGTTTCTCCGTGACGTTTAAAAAAAGTCCCGCGCAAGTTGTCACTTTAGATGACGATCCTTCGGAGGCATGGTTCAGTTAAAAAAAGCAAATTCCACTGCCACGCTCATCTGGGAGAACAAGAGCCCCGACGGCCACTCACGCTGAGACAGCGCTGTCTATCCTGGTGCCAAAGCGCGGGAGTTGTGGGATCGTCCAGTAGGGATGCGTGGGATGCGGAGGCTCTGGCACGCAAGAAGAAGCGTTTCAGCAGGCGGCGCAAGGATAATGACCTGTCATCAATAGAGAAAGAGCTTTTGTTGACATGGATCCTTTCGGTTTCGGTAACAGTGTGCCAAGCGGCTACCCCTCTCAGGCGAGCCGATGAAGGCAATGCTTCCCCCCAAACAGCACCTCGGCTAAGGTGCGCGGCTTTACAGCCTTTTCGCGCAGGCCTGCCATGACCGAACCGAACAACAACCCGCTGCACGGCGTCACGCTGGAGCAGATCCTCAACGCCTTGGTCCAGCATTATGAATGGTCGGGCCTGGCCGAACGCATCGACATCCGTTGCTTCAAGAGCGACCCGAGCATCAAGTCGAGCCTGACTTTCCTGCGCAAGACGCCCTGGGCGCGAGAGAAAGTCGAGCGCCTTTACATCAAGCTGATGCGCACTAAACGGCCGGTCTGAATCGTGAGCAGGCGAACCGGTTTCGTGGCGACGCTGGCCTTGCTTGGCTGGATGGGATTGAGCATCCAGCTTTACCTGATCCTGCTCGGTCGCTGGGAATTGGGCGCGAGCCTGTTGGGCGGGCTGGTGAACTTCTTGAGTTTCTTCACGGTGCTGACTAATACCCTGGCAGCCGTGGTGCTGACCTGGGAACTGACTCGCCGCGAGTCAGCGGCACGGCGCTGGTTCCTGCAGCCTGCGGTTCGCAGCGGCATTGCCGTGAGCATCGCCCTGGTCGGCCTGGCCTATAACCTGCTGCTGCGTCACCTCTGGCAACCCGAAGGCTGGCAATTCGTCGCCGATGAACTGCTGCACGACGTGATGCCCGTGCTGTTCCTCATCTATTGGTGGCGGTGTGTGCCCAAAGGTACCCTGCGTCTGGGCCATATCGGGCTTTGGGTGATTTATCCGCTGGTGTACTTCGGCTACGTCCTGTTTCGCGGGGATTTACTCGCGGCCTATCCCTACCCCTTCATTGACGTGGCGAACCTGGGTTATCCACAAGTGTTCGTCAATGCCGGGGGAATATTGGCGGGGTTTGTCGGGATTGCTCTGGGGGTGGTGGGATTGGATCGGTGGTTGGGGCGACGGTCGTACTGACGGAACTGCGGATAAAAAGCTTTTGTGGCGAGGGAGCTTGCTCCCGCTGGGTTGCGCAGCAGCCCTGAACCCGACAACCCGGTGTGTCAGGCAGATTCAGTCGCCTGCTTTGGGGTCGCTACGCGACCCAGCGGGAGCAAGCTCCCTCGCCACAGGGGAACGTATTCACAATCCGCGCTTTGTCGGCAGCATCCACACCAATCCACTGGCCTTGGCCCGCTCATGACACAGCGCCAGGACCCCACGCCGTTCATCGTTATCCATGCGGCTCCAGAGGGTGATCTCCGCCACGGTGCGCTGGCAGCCGGTGCAGATGTCGTCATCGTCCAGCGCGCAGATGTTTACGCAGGGCGAGGGAACCGGGCGTTCGGGCGTGTTCATTGTTCCTGCTCGGCCAAGTCGCGGGCATAGCGCTGCGAATTGTGCACATAGTGCGCGGCACTGGCTTCGAGCATTTTCTTCTGCGCCTCGGTCAGCTCTCGCACCACCTTGCCCGGCGAGCCCATCACCAGCGAACCGTCGGGAATCTCCTTGTTCTCGCCGATCAGCGAGTTGGCGCCGATGATGCAGTTCTTGCCAATCTTCGCGCCGTTGAGAATCACCGCGTTGATGCCGATGAGGCTGTAGTCGCCCACCGTGCAGCCGTGAAGCATGGCGTTGTGGCCGATAGTCACGCCGGTGCCGATGGTCAGCGGATAGCCCATGTCCGTGTGCATCACGGTACCGTCCTGCACGTTGCTGTTCTTGCCGATCAGGATCAACTCGTTGTCGCCACGCAGCACGGCGTTGAACCAGACATTGGCGCCCTCTTCGAGGCGAACCTTGCCCACCAACGTGGCGTTGGGGGCAACCCAGCTCTGCGGGTGGGTTTCAACACGGGCATCGCCCAGGCGGTATTTCATGAAAGTCCTCGGGGCGTCAGGTATTGATGAAGCTCTTGGGTGGCGTGTGCAGGTCGATATCGGCGTCGTACAGCAGGTTGACCAGTTCCACGATCATGATTGCCGTCAGGCCCCAGATCTTGTATTCGCCGAACCGGTAGCTGGGTACGTACCAACTGCGTCCCTGATAATCGATGCGGTGGGTGTGTTCGCGCGGATCCTTGCGGAAGAACTCCAGCGGCACACTGAACACCGCGGCGATCTCGGCGTCGTTGGCCTGGTACTCGACGTAATCCGGAATCACGCCGACGTACGGCGTGACTTTGATTCCGTGCAGGGAAATCAGCGGGCTGAGGGGGCCAATCACTTCCACCAGGCCGGGCGGCAGGCCGATCTCTTCCTCTGCTTCGCGCAGGGCTGTGAAGATCAGGTCAGGGTCTTCCGGATCTCGGCGTCCGCCGGGGAACGCCACTTCGCCGCCATGGGTCGATAACCCGCTGGCGCGCAATGTGAGGACCAGTTCCGGCTCGCCGCTGCGGGTAATCGGCACCAGCACCGCTGCTTCCGGGAAGCGCCGATCGGTCTCCAGATCGCGTGGGGTATGGTTGCTTACTCGATGCAGTAGCTCGTCCAGCATGAGACTTCTCGATTTATTCGCTACCTTGCATCATGCACCAATCACGCAAGCGGCCCAAGCCCCGAAACGGCGTCATGTCGCGAAACGACAACTTGCCGATACCCGTGCGCACACGCCAAGATAGGCGCAGCCTTCAGGAATCCAAGCATGAAATTCTGCAGCCAGTGCGGTAACCCGGTGACCCAGCGCATACCCGAGGGCGACTCGCGCCTGCGCTTTGTCTGCGACACCTGTCACACCATTCACTACCAGAACCCCAACATCGTGGCCGGTTGCGTACCAACTTGGGGCAGCAAGGTGCTTTTATGTCGACGCGCCATCGAACCGCGACGTGGCTATTGGACCTTACCGGCCGGTTTTATGGAGAACGGCGAAACCGTCGAACAGGCCGCCGTCCGTGAAACCGCCGAGGAGGCCTGTGCCAGGGTCCGAAACTTGAACATCTATACGCTGATCGACGTACCGCACATCAGCCAGGTGCATGTATTCTTCCGCGCCGAACTGGTGGACGTGGATTTCGCCGCCGGGCCCGAGAGCCTGGAAGTGCAATTGTTCGAAGAAGCCGACATTCCGTGGGACGAGCTGGCTTTCCGCACGGTGGGCCGTACCCTAGAATACTTCTACGCTGACCGGCGAGCCGAGGATTACCCGGTGCGATCCGAGTCGATACCGCCGCTTGCTCAGCCTGCCAATACTTGAAAAATCCAATATAGCCGCGACACCTCTAGGGATATCGTTTCAATGCGCTGGTTGCTTGTCCTGTTCTGCCTGTCGTTTACCGCTGTGTCCCAAGCCGCTGCCGTGGGAACCTACAACGGCAAGATCATCGAAAAAGTCCTGGTGCTCAAGTCCGCCCATCAATTGCAATTGATCAACGACGGCAAGCCCCTCAAGACGTATCGCATCTCCTTGGGCAAGGGCGCCAAGAAAGGCCCCAAGTTGATAGAAGGCGACAAGCGTACCCCCGAGGGGTTTTATTGGATCGACTGGCGCAAGACCAGTGACCGGTTCTATTTGTCGATGCACATCTCCTACCCCAACATCAGCGACGCCGCCCGCGCCCGTCGCGAAGGCGTTGAGCCAGGGGGCATGATCATGATCCACGGCACGCCTGATTCGGAAGAGAACCCAGAGCAGTTGTTTCATACCCTGGACTGGACCGATGGCTGCATCGCCATGCGCAACGTGGACATGCGCGAGGTGTGGAACCTGGTGCCGGATGGGACGATGATCGAGATTCGCCCGTAACTCATGTTTCCATGCGCCGACGGAGCTCTTGTGGCGAGGGGATTTATCCCCGCTGGGCTGCGTGGCAGCCCCAAGGCAGCAAACCCATTCTGCCTGACACACCGCGCTGTCAGGTTTCAGGGGCCGCTTCGCAACCCAGCGGGGATAAATCCCCTCGCCACAGGTTACGTTGGCATCAAGTCCGAAGCTCAACCCGATCCAAGGCCTTGTTCGCCAGCAACGTCCCCAGCTCGATCATCTGCGCTACCGCCGACGCCACATGCCGCCGCGAGCCGTCTAAGTCAAACATGAGGTCGTTAAGCACCGCATTGGCCGAGGCCAGGGTTTCGCTGAGGTTGGCTAGCAGGGCTTCGGTGTCGATGTTGTCCGATACGGTGAACAACTGCACCGAGGGTTGGGGGTCTGGTTCGTCATCGGGCTTGAGGTAGTGGTCCATTGCGCGATCGGCGGCTTCTTTCAGTTTTTCGGGAGCGTAGTCGCCGTAGGGGAAGGTTGAGGCGGGTTTGGGGATGTCAGAATTATTTTTCAATTGAAGCTCCTTAATTTCATGGAGCCCAGGACAAAGCGTCCGGGCCTGTTGCCCCTTGATTTATTCGGACGGTCAAACCCGGTCGCTGAATTGGCAGCGACACCCAAAGGCTAGAGCCCTCGCTTCTGAGGGACAACCTTAAAAACGTGTCGGAAACTTCGGTGCGTCTGACAGACCATCCATCTGGTCATGGATGTTTCGCACAAATTTCCGAGTAGTCTTTTTGGGTGGGTTGGATTGGGGGCATATCCGTTGCTGCGGTAACGGCTGCTTATGGTTCCGCTCTTACAGCGGGTCACTTTTGGAAAGAGCGCCAAAAGTAACCAAAAACGCTCTGCCCCACCACTCGGCACCTCGCCTAGGCTCGGTGTGCCCTCACTCCGGCATTGCTCCGTGAGCCCGCCGCGAAGGACCATCCATGGTCCAGCGCGGCTATCCCGGCATCCATGCCGGGATGCCCACTGCGCAATACCTGCGTTCGGCCAGCGTGGTTAATGGGGCGCCGAGATCAACGTCCACCACGAGGCGGCCTTATAGCCGACCTGATTTTGGTGGGGACCGTGTTTTTCCGGTGGAAGCGTACTTGCTCACGAGATGCCATGACATCCAGCATATCCACCGGCTGACACTCCGCCTTCGCGAGAAGGCTCGCTCCCACAATTGGATCGAAGTACAGTCGCCAAAGACAGGTCGGCTATAAGGCCGCCTCGTGGCGGACGTTGATCTAGGGCGCCCCGTTAACCACGCTGGCTGAACGAAGGCGTTGCGCAGTGGGCACCTCGGCATGGATGCCGAGGTAGCCGCGCTGGGCCATGGATGGCCCTTCGCGGCGGCCCACGGAACAAGGTCTTCGTTCAGGCATGCCGAGCCTAGGCGAGGCACCGAGTGGTGGGGCAAAAGCGTTTTGGTTACTTTTGCGCTGTTCAAAAGTAACCCGCTGTAAGAGCGGAACCATTAGCCGCCGCTACCGCAGCATTGGATATACACGCCCAGCTGAAAACAGCCCATCACCACCGCCATCAGAAAATAAATATCAAAATTCACAACTCACAGGCCGGGCATACCACTGCCCCTCTGAGGCAGCCACCAGCGCCGTAGTTTCACGCCCCCTTCTGCCCCCACTAATACCACTTTAAGCCAACCTTATCCAAGCACCCCGTAATTCCCCAAAAACCGCCGAACATCACATTGACATGGTATTCAAGTGGTATTAGCTTCCCACCCACTCACCGAGCGAAAAATCCTACAACAGCATCGGACACAGCTCACATGAACGACATCCTGGCCCTGCGTCCCGACGACACCCAACCCACCCCGCTCTACCTGCAACTGGCCCGCAACCTGGAAGCCGCCATCCACGCCGGCCAATGGAAAGCCGAACAGGCAATGCCATCCGAACGCAGCTTGAGCGAGCAACTGGGCATCTCCCGAGTCACCGCCCGCAAGGCACTGGAAGTGCTATTCGAACAAGGCCTGATCCGCCGCAACCAGGGCTCGGGCACATTCATTACCCCGCGCCTGGAACAACCGCTCTCGCGCCTCAGCGGATTCAGCGAAATGCTCCGCCTCAAGGGCTTCGTGCCCGGGTCACAGTGGCTAGAGCGAGAGATCACCCCGCCAACCCACGAAGAACTGATCCGCCTGGGCCTGTCGCCCAATGACAAAGTCGCCCGGCTCAAACGGCTGCGCAAAGCCGACGACACGGTCATGGCCATCGAAATGAGCACCCTGCCCGCCTCGATCATTCCCAAGCCGCAGGCGGTGGGCGATTCACTCTATGAATTCCTTGATGGCATCGGCAAACCGGTCGTGCGCGCGCTGCAACACATCCAGGCGATCAACGCCTCGGACGAGTTCGCGGCCTTGGTGGGCATCGCCCCCGGCACCGCGATGCTGCTGATGACGCGGGTCGGCTACCTGGAAGACAACACCCCCATCGAAGTCACCGACACCTACTGCCGCAACGACTACTACGACTTTGTCGCAGAACTGCGGCGCTAGACGACCAGGGAATCCCCATGTCCGAAGACAACATCCTCACCGCCAACGGCTGGATACGCGGCCGTCTCTTGCATGAACACGGCAAGGTCGTGTCCATCGAAGGCCAGCCCTGCGATCCGGCGGACAATGACCTGCCCTACCTGCTGCCCGGCTTCATCGACCTGCATGTGCACGGCGGTGGCGGCAAGGACATCATGGAAGGCGCGCCGGCCTTCGAGACCATTGCCCGCACCCACGTGCGCTTTGGCACCACGGCGCTGCTCGCCACGACCATGACCGCGCCGAGCGAGGAAATCGCCGGCGTGCTCAAGGCCCTCGGCGAGTTTTGTGAACAGCGGCCCAGCGGCAGTGCCCGTGTCCTGGGCGTGCACTTGGAAGGCCCCTACATCAACCCCGGCAAACTCGGCGCTCAACCGAATTTCGCCCACACAGCATTGATGGCCGAGGTGGAAGCGTACCTGGCCCTGGCACCGATCCGGGTGATCACCATCGCGCCGGAAATCGCCGGCCACGACGCATTGATTCGCGCACTCAGTTCCCGCGGGGTGCGCATGCAGATCGGTCATACGCTGGGCAGCTATGAGGAAGGCGTCGCGGCGCTGGCGGCCGGGGCCAGCAGCTTTACCCATTTGTACAACGCCATGAGCCCGTTGCATCACCGCGAGCCAGGCATCGTCGGTGCGGCGCTGGCCCATGCGCAATATGCCGAGTTGATCCCGGACCTGTTGCACGTGCACCCCGGCGCTATCCGCGTGGCGTTGCGCTCGATCCCCTGCCTGTATTGCGTCACCGATTCCACCGCCGCCGCCGGCATGCCCGACGGCGAATACAAGTTGGGCAGCCACACCGTAACCAAATGCCTGGGCGGCGTGCGCCTGGCCGACGGCACCCTGGCCGGCAGCACGCTGACGATGGATCAGGCCCTGCGCAACCTGGTGAAGATTGGCTTGCCCCTTGCCGAAGCCTCGCAGCGCTTGTCGCAATTCCCCGCCGACTACCTCGGCCTGCCTGAACGCGGACGCCTGCATCCTGCTGCCTGGGCCGATTGCGTACGCCTGGACCGTTCCCTGAACTTGACCGACGTGATGGTCGAAGGAGAAGCCATTGTCTTCAAAAATGCTTGAAGAGGCCCTGGCCTCGTCCGAGGCCGTCGAGCGCCAATTGCGACAATTGGACCCCGCCCTGCAGGAGATTGCCGGACGCTTGCGCCGCCAACCGCCGCAAGTGGCGATGACCGTGGCCCGCGGCAGCTCCGATCATGCGGCCAGCTACTTCGCCTACCTGACCATGCAACAACTGGGTTTACCGGTGGCCTCGCTGCCGATGTCGGTGGTGACGATGCAGCAGGCGCCACTGAAGGTCAGCGGCCAGGTGGCGTTCGCGTTCTCCCAATCGGGGCAAAGCCCGGACCTGGTGAACAGCCTGCGCCTGTTGCGTAAGCGCGGCGCGTTGAGCGTGGCGATGGTCAACGCAGAAGATTCTCCGCTGGAGGCGGCTTGTGAATTCAGCGTGCCCTTGTGCGCCGGCATCGAAAGCAGTGTCGCCGCCACCAAAAGTTTCATCGCCACCCTCAGCGCCAGCGCGCGCCTGGTGGCCCACTGGAAAGACGACGCCGAGTTGCTCGAAGCCGGTGCCGCGCTGCCCGCAGGCCTACGCGATGCCGCGAGCCAGGATTGGAGCACCGCCGTCGAGACGCTGCGTGACAGTCAGCGCTTGATGGTGATCGGCCGTGGCGCCGGGTTCGCCATCGCCCAGGAAGCGGCGCTCAAATTCAAGGAAACCTCGGCGATCCAGGCCGAAGCCTTCAGCAGCGCCGAGGTCCGCCACGGGCCGATGGCGCTGATCGACGAGCACTATCCGTTACTGGTTTTTGCCCCGCGCGGCGCCGAGCAGGCTGGGGTGTTGAGCCTGGCCGCCGACATGCGCCAGCGCGGCGCCCGGGTCTTGCTGGCCGCGCCGGATGACATCGCCGAGCGCGACCTGACGCTAAGCCGCGCCGAACACCCGGCCCTGGACCCGATCCTGGCGATCCAGAGTTTCTATGGCATGGCCGCCAGGCTGGCCGTGGCTCGCGGCCTGGACCCGGACCGACCGCGCCACTTGAGCAAGGTCACCCGGACCCACTGAACCGCCGGCCCTGTTCCATCGAAGGCCAATGAGATTTCAAGAGAGAGCGAGCCCATGCCCAACAATAATAAAGAGCTGATCCTCAGCGCCCCGCTCAGCGGTCCGGTGCTCACCCTCGCCCATGTCCCGGACGCAGTGTTCGCCAGCGGCGCCATGGGTGACGGAATCGCCATCGATCCATTGAACGACACCCTCTACGCGCCCTGCGACGGCGAGGTGATCCACGTCGCCCGCACTGGCCACGCCGTGACCCTGCGGGCCGACAACGGCGCCGAACTGCTCCTGCACTTGGGGCTGGACACGGTCGAGTTGCAGGGCGACGGCTTTTCCATGCTGGTCAAGGAAGGCGCGCGGGTCAGCAACGGCCAGGCATTGCTGCGTTATGACGTGGACAGCGTGGCACAGCGCTGCAAAAGCCTGGTCAGCCTGCTGATCATCACCAATGGCGAACACTTCCAGGCACGGCCCATCACGCTTAAAGGGGTCAAGGTCGGCGAACCGTTGCTGCACATTGTCGCCAAGAGGCCGGGAGAAATACGCGGCAATGATGCGGATATGGACATTGAAGTGTTCGGCCAGATCCGTATTGCCCACCGTGGCGGCCTGCACGCGCGACCGGCAGCCCTGGTTCGCCAGACTGCGCAAGGCTTCAAGAGCCGCTCGCACCTGCATTTTGGCGGCCGGTCGGCGTCCTGCGACAGCGTCATGGGCTTGATGGGCCTGGCAATCAACGAGCAGGCCCAAGTGCACGTCAGTTGCCGAGGCAGCGACGCCGAAGCGGCGCTGCAAGCCTTGCTCGCAACGTTATCCACAGCCGCGGCCGAAAACGACCATGCCCACGCCCCCCCGGTAAAAGCGCCCAGTCGGGCCGCCGAAGACGGCGTGCTCCAAGGAGTCTGCGCCGCGCCCGGCCTGGTGGCCGGACCGTTAGTTCGGTTGGATGGTTTGCAGTTGCCCGACGATGACGGTGGTCACGACATCGAAGAGCAGCGGCAACGGTTGCGCCAAGCCCTGGAGCACGTCAGTGGCGACATCCGCTTGACATTGGAAAACGCCAAGGCCCGGCGCCACGACAATGAACAGGCGATCTTCAGCGCCCATCTGGCATTGCTGGAAGACCCGGCCTTGCTGGACGCCGCCTACGTGTCCATCGACCAGGGCGACGCCGCCACCCACGCCTGGAGCCGATCCATCGACGCGCAGTGCCAGGTGCTGCGACAACTGGGCAGTCCGCTGCTGGCCGAGCGCGCCAATGATCTACGCGACCTGCGCCAGCGGGTCCTGCGAGCATTGTTGGGTGAGGCCTGGCAGTTCGAGGTGCCGGCGGGGGCGATTGTCGCCGCGCAGGAGTTGACCCCGTCGGACCTGCTGCACCTCAGCGCCCAAGGCGTGGCCGGTGTGTGCATGGCCGAGGGCGGCGCGACGTCCCATGTGGCAATCCTGGCCCGGGGTAAAGGCGTGCCCTGCCTGGTGGCGTTGGGCGATGCCTTGCTTGCGCAGGCGCCGGGGCAATCCGTGGTGCTGGATGCCGACGGCGGACGCCTCGAACTGGCGCCAACCGCCGAGCGCCTGACGCAGGTTCAGCAAGCACAAGCCCGACGCGCAGCCCTGCGGGCCCAACAACAGTCGCTCGCCCACGCGCCGGCGCGGACCATTGACGGGGTCGGGATTGAAATCGCCGCGAACGTGGCGTCGAGCGCCGAAGCCGGCCAGGCCGTTGCCAACGGCGCCGACGGCGTCGGTTTGTTGCGCACCGAATTTCTTTTCGTTGACCGCCGTACCGCCCCCGATGAACAGGAACAGTGCCAAGCCTATCAGGCGGTGCTCGACGCCATGGGCGAAAAACCGGTGATCATCCGCACCATCGACGTCGGCGGCGACAAGCAATTGGACTACCTGCCGCTGCCGGCCGAAGCCAACCCGGTGCTCGGCCTGCGAGGCATTCGCCTGGCCCTGGTGCACCCGGAACTGTTGGATCAACAACTGCGCGCCCTGCTGCAAACCCGCCCGCTGCACCGTTGCCGGATCTTGTTGCCGATGGTCACTGAGGTCGACGAGCTGCTGCACATCCGCCAGCGCCTCGATGCGCTGGTCGCCGAACTAGACCTGAGTGAACGTCCGCAACTGGGGGTGATGATCGAAGTGCCGGCCGCCGCCTTGCTGGCCGAACAACTGGCCGAGCACGCAGACTTCCTGTCCATCGGCACCAATGACCTTTCCCAATATACCCTCGCCATGGACCGCGACCATGCAGGTCTCGCCGCCCGGGTCGATGCCTTGCACCCGGCACTGTTGCTGCTGATCGCCCAAACCTGCGCAGGCGCGGCAAAGCACGGGCGTTGGGTCGGCGTGTGCGGCGCCCTGGCTTCGGATCCCCTGGCGACGCCGGTGCTGATCGGGCTGGGCGTACGGGAGCTGTCGGTCAGCCCGCCGCAGGTCGGCGAAATCAAGGACCGCGTGCGTCACCTCGATGCCGGCCAGTGCCGCCGCGTCAGTACCGATTTGCTCAACCTGGCCAGTGCCGCCGCCGTGCGCCAGGCCTGTCACCAACACTGGCCTTTGGGCTGAGCCACGTCGAAGAACAATAAAAGGAGAGACGCCATGTACCAGCATTTCATTGAAGGGCTGCAACGCCTCGGCCGGGCGCTGATGCTGCCCATCGCGATCCTGCCGATTGCCGGCCTGCTGTTGCGCCTGGGTGACACGGACCTGTTGAACATCGCGATCATCCACGACGCCGGCGAAGCGATTTTTGCCAACCTGCCGATGATCTTCGCCATCGGCATCGCCGTGGGCTTCGCCCGGGACAACAACGGCACGGCCGGGTTGGCCGGGGCCATCGGTTACCTGGTGATGATCGCGACGCTGAAGGTGCTCGACGCGACCATCAACATGGGCATGCTTGCCGGGATCATCAGCGGTCTGTTGGCCGGCGCACTGTACAACCGGTTCAAGGACATCAAGCTGCCGGAATACCTGGCGTTCTTTGGCGGCCGACGCTTCGTGCCGATTGTCACCGGCTTCAGCGCCGTGGGCCTGGGCCTGGTGTTCGGGCTGGTCTGGCCGCCGATCCAGCACGGCATCAACACCTTTGGCGAGCTGCTGATGGCCAGCGGCAGCTTCGGCGCGTTCGTCTTCGGTGTGTTCAATCGCTTGCTGATCGTCACCGGCTTGCACCACATCCTCAACAACATGGCCTGGTTCATCTTCGGCAGTTTCACCGACCCGCAAACCGGCGCGGTGGTCACTGGTGACTTGACCCGTTATTTCGCCGGCGACCCCAAGGGCGGCCAGTTCATGACCGGCATGTTTCCGGTGATGCTCTTCGGCCTTCCCGCCGCGTGCCTGGCGATGTACCGCAACGCCCTGCCCCAGCGGCGCAAAGTCATGGGCGGGATCCTGCTGTCCATGGCGCTGACCTCGTTCCTGACCGGCGTCACCGAACCGATTGAATTCGCCTTCATGTTCCTCGCGCCGCTGTTGTACCTGGTGCACGCACTGCTCACCGGGCTGTCGATGGCAGTGACCAATCTGCTGGACATTCACCTGGGCTTCACCTTCTCGGGCGGTTTCATCGACATGGTCCTGGGCTGGGGTAAATCCACCAACGGCTGGTTGGTCGTCCCGGTGGGCCTGGCGTATGCGGCGATTTATTACCTGGTGTTCGATTTCTGCATCCGCCGCTTCGACCTCAAGACCCCAGGACGGGAGGAGGTGCCCGCAGGCGACACGCCGGTCATCGCCGAGAACCAGCGCGCCGCTGCCTATATCCAGGCGCTGGGCGGTGCCGAAAACATGATCACGATTGGCGCCTGCACCACGCGACTGCGGCTGGACATGGTGGACCGCAACAAGGCGTCCGACGCCCAGCTCAAGGCCCTCGGCGCCATGGCCGTGGTTCGCCCTGGCAACGGCGGCAGCTTGCAAGTGGTGGTGGGGCCGATGGCCGACAGCATCGCCGATGAAATTCGCCAGGCGTTGCCCTCTTCGGAACGATTGGCCAGCGCGCCCGTGGCCGCCGTGGCTGCGCCTGTCACACCGACGGCCGTCTCCGAGGCCGAGGCGCAACAGTGGCTCGCGGCCCTGGGCGGTTGCGGGAATGTGTTGCAGCTCGATTGCGTGGCGATGAGCCGTTTGCGGGTGCAACTGGCCGACGGCAAGGGGTTATCGGAAAGCCAGCTCAAGGCGCTTGGCTGTCAGGGGGTTAGCTCGCTAGCGGACGGTGTGTGGCACTTGTTGCTGGGCGAGAAAGCGCCGGGGCTGTTGCGGGCGTTGGAGGCTGTTGCGAATCGGAACGAGGTCAAGGCTGAAGCCTCTGGCGGCTGACACTCCACAATCCCTTGCCCACAAAGGTTTGTGTATACAGAATCGGGGACAATAAAAAACCCGCTGAATCAATCAGCGGGTTTTTTATTTCAGCGGGGGGAATCAGAAATCCTCCAGCCGCCACACTTCATACGCCGGTGTCTCGTAGGGATGGCTCTGTTTCAGTGCCTCCACCACCTGCCGAATCAACTCATCGGCGACAACAAGCTCCACCTTCCATTCCTCGACCTGCTCGACCTGCCCTGCCTCGCCAATGAACGGCTGGCTGCCGTCCAAGGGGCGAAACTGGCCCAGGCCCAGCACTTGCCAGGCGCAGTGGTCGTAGTCGCCGATTCGCCCGCCACCGGCGGCGAATACGGCGCTTTTGACCTCGTCGACATGGCTGGCCGGGACGAAGAAGCAGAGCTTGTACACCCTCTTAGTTCACCCAGACGCGCGCGTTGCGGAACATGCGCATCCATGGCGCGTCTTCGTTCCAGTCGTCCGAACGCCACGAGTTCTGCACCGCACGGAACACCCGCTCCGGGTGCGGCATCATGATCGTGACGCGGCCGTCGCGGCTGGTCAGGCCGGTGATCCCGCGCGGCGAGCCGTTCGGGTTGGCCGGGTAGGTTTCGGTGACCTTGCCGTGGTTGTCGACGAAACGCAGCGACACACAACCGGACAGGTCGGCTTCGAGCAAGGCTTCTTCGCTTTCGAATTCCGCGTGGCCTTCGCCGTGGGCGATGGCGATCGGCATGCGCGAACCGGCCATGCCCTGCAGGAAGATCGAGTTCGATTCTTGCACCTGGACCATCGCCACACGCGCCTCGAACTGCTCGGAACGGTTACGCACGAAGTGCGGCCAGAACTCGCTGCCCGGAATCAGCTCGTGCAGGTTGGACATCATCTGGCAACCGTTGCACACGCCGAGGGTGAAGCTGTCGGTGCGCTCGAAGAAGCCTTGGAATGCATCGCGAGCGCGGCTGTTGAACAGCGCCGACTTGGCCCAGCCTTCACCGGCACCCAGCACGTCGCCGTAGGAGAAACCGCCGCACGCGACCATGCCCTTGAAGTCGTTCAGGTCGACACGACCGGCGAGGATGTCGCTCATGTGCACGTCGATCGCGTTGAAACCGGCGCGGTCGAACGCGGCCGCCATCTCCACCTGGCCGTTGACGCCCTGCTCACGCAGGACCGCGACTTGTGGGCGAATGCCTTTCTTGATGTAGGGCGCGGCGACGTTTTCGTTGACGTCGTAGCTGAGCTTGGCGCTCAAGCCCGGATTGTCTTCTTCCAGCAGCGCGTCGAATTCCTGTTCGGCGCAGTCGGCGTTGTCGCGCAGGCGCTGGATCTGGTAGCTGGTCTCGGCCCACTGGCGCTGCAACACGCGACGCTGGCCTTCAAAGACCGTGTCGCCGTTGAAGGTGATGTTGATGTGGGCGTTGTTGATCGGCTGGCCAATCACCGAGACGCACTCAGCCAGGCCAGCGGCGCTGAACTGGGCGAGGATGTCCGGGGTGGCGTCCTGGCGAACCTGGATCACCGCACCCAACTCTTCGTTGAACAGGATCGCCGGGATCTCGGCGGCGGATTCGGCGACGCTGTCCAGGGTCAGGTTCAAGCCACAGTGACCGGCGAAGGCCATTTCCACCACGGTGGTCAGCAAACCGCCGTCGGAACGGTCGTGGTAGGCCAGCAAGTGACCGTCGGCGTTGAGGCCCTGGATCACCGCGAAAAAGGCTTTCAGGTCTTCGGCATCATCGACGTCCGGCGCTTGCGAGCCGAGCTTGCCATGCACCTGGGCCAGGATCGAGGCGCCCATGCGGTTCTGGCCACGGCCCAGGTCGATCAGGATCAGGTCGGTGGTGCCCTTGTCCATGCGCAGTTGCGGGGTCAGGGTCTGGCGGATATCGGTGACGGGAGCGAAACCGGTCACGATCAGCGACAGCGGCGAGGTCACGCTCTTGTCCACGCCTTCGTCGTTCCAGCGCGTGGCCATGGACATGGAGTCCTTGCCCACCGGAATGGTGATGCCCAGCTCGGGGCACAGTTCCATGCCGACCGCCTTGACGGTGTCGTACAGGCGGGCGTCTTCACCCGGATGACCGGCGGCGGACATCCAGTTGGCCGACAGCTTGATATCGGAAATCTTGCCGATGCGCGAGGCCGCGATGTTGGTCAGGGTTTCGCCGATCGCCATGCGGCCCGACGCCGGGGCGTCCAGCAGCGCCAGCGGCGTGCGCTCGCCCATGGCCATGGCTTCGCCGGTGTAGACGTCGAAGCTGGTGGCGGTCACGGCCACGTCGGCCACCGGCACTTGCCATGGACCGACCATCTGGTCGCGGGCCACAAGGCCGGTGATGGTGCGGTCGCCGATGGTGATCAGGAAGCTCTTGCTCGCCACGGCCGGGTGATGCAGCACGCGCTCGATGGAGTCGGCGATGTCGAGGGTCGACGGATCGAAATCGTCACCCAGCTCGGCTTCGCGAACGGCCGAACGGTGCATGCGCGGAGCCTTGCCCAGCAGCACTTCCAGCGGCATGTCCACCGGGCTGTTGCCGAAGTGGCTGTCGGTCACGGTCAGTTGCGGCTCGGCGGTGGCTTCACCCACCACGGCGAACGGGCAACGCTCGCGCTCGCAAATGGCCTGGAAACGCTCGAAGTCGGCCGGGCCGACCGCCAGGACGTAGCGCTCCTGGGATTCGTTGCTCCAGATTTCGTGCGGGGCCATGCCCGGCTCGTCGTTCGGAATGTTGCGCAGTTCGAAGCGGCCACCGCGGCCACCGTCGTTGACCAGTTCCGGGAACGCGTTGGACAGGCCGCCCGCGCCGACGTCGTGGATGAAGCTGATGGGGTTGTGCTCACCCAACTGCCAGCAACGGTCGATGACTTCCTGGCAACGGCGTTCCATTTCCGGGTTTTCCCGCTGGACCGAAGCGAAGTCCAGGTCGGCCGAGCTGGTGCCGGTGGCCATGGAGGACGCCGCGCCGCCACCCAGGCCGATCAACATGGCCGGGCCGCCGAGGACGATCAGCTTGGAGCCGACCAGGATCTCGCCTTTCTGCACATGTTCGGCGCGGATGTTGCCCATGCCGCCAGCGAGCATGATCGGCTTGTGGTAACCACGGACTTCTTCACCACGGGGGGTGGTGATGGACTGTTCGAAGGTACGGAAGTAACCGGTCAGGGCTGGACGGCCGAATTCGTTGTTGAACGCAGCCCCGCCCAGGGGACCTTCGATCATGATGTCGAGGGCGGTGACGATACGCTCAGGCTTGCCGTAGGGCTTTTCCCACGGCTGTTCGAAGCCTGGGATCTGCAGGTTCGACACGGTGAAACCGGTCAGCCCGGCCTTGGGCTTGGCGCCGCGACCGGTAGCACCTTCGTCGCGGATCTCGCCACCGGAACCGGTGGACGCGCCCGGGAACGGGGCGATGGCGGTCGGGTGGTTGTGGGTCTCGACCTTCATCAGGATGTGCACCGGCTCCTGGACCGCACCGTACTGGCGGGTCTCGGGGTTCGGGTAGAAGCGACCGGCAACGTTGCCGACGATGACCGCCGCGTTGTCCTTGTAGGCCGACAGCACACCTTCGTTGTGCATCTGATAGGTGTTCTTGATCATGCCGAACAGGCTTTTTTCCTGCTCCTGGCCGTCAATGTCCCAACTGGCGTTGAAGATCTTGTGGCGGCAGTGCTCGGAGTTGGCTTGGGCGAACATCATCAGTTCGATGTCGTGAGGGTTGCGCTTCAGGCCCAGGAAAGCGTCGACCAGGTAATCGATCTCGTCTTCAGCCAGGGCCAGGCCCAGCTCGGCGTTGGCTTTTTCCAGCGCGGCACGGCCGCCGCCCAGTACGTCGATGGCGGTCAGCGGCTTGGGCTCGGCGTGGCTGAACAGGCCGGCGGCCTGCTCCAGGTTGCCCAGTACGACTTGGGTCATGCGGTCATGCAGGCCATCGGCGATCAGCTGGGCCTCGGCCTCGCTGAACTCACCGGCAACATAAAAGGCAATGCCGCGTTCCAGGCGCTGGATTTTCGCCAGGCCGCAGTTGCGGGCGATGTCGCTGGCCTTGCTCGACCACGGCGAAATGGTGCCGAAACGTGGCAACACCAGGAACAGGCGACCGGTCGGCTCCTGGACGGGAACACTGGGACCGTACTTCAGAAGGCGCGCGAGCACCTGCTGTTCGTCGCCGGTCAAACCGCCGGTGACTTCGGCGAAGTGAGCGAATTCAGCATACAAGCCACTGACAGCCGGTACTTTCTGGCTCAGTTGCTCAAGAAGTTTGCTGTGGCGAAAGGCAGAAAGGGCAGGAGCGCCGCGCAGGATCAACATCTTCGGGACAGCCTCGGGAAGGGGTGTGCTTTGAGGCCGTGCATTCTAGCCTAAACCGCTGGCGACGGCATCCGAAACGGTAGATGCAATGCCAGCCGAACGTCGGTCGTGGCGCAGACGGCCTGGTCGCGTCGCTGTTGCGATAACGCCATGGAGTTATTTTTTACCGACATAAAACCCGTCGCGCGCCGGCCCGCCTGAGTTGCGGACACGTTTTGCAACCTCTAACAGACTGGCCTTTTACTGTCGATATATGGCGGTCGAGGCCGTTTGCGTATACTGCGCAGATGTTTTCCCCAACGGCTTTGCGTCCGCGGTACGCCAGATGGCTGATCGCAACCGGACTCTTCCTGGTGCTCAGTGGTTGTGTTGAGAAACCCAACACACTGGAGCGCGTAAAGGAGGATGGCGTGCTGCGGGTCGTCACCCGTAACAGTCCCGCCACCTACTTCCAGGATCGCAACGGTGAAACCGGCTTCGAATACGAGCTGGTGAAGCGCTTCGCCGAGGATTTGGGGGTCGAGCTTAAAATCGAGACCGCCGACAACCTCGACGACCTGTTCGGCCAGGTGGGCAAGCCCAACGGCCCGGTGCTGGCCGCCGCGGGCCTGGTCAGCAGCGAACAGCGCAAGAAACAGGTACGGTTTTCCCACCCTTACCTGGAAGTCACCCCCCAGATCATCTACCGCAACGGCCAGTCCCGCCCTACCGACGCGTCGGCCCTGGCCGGCAAGAAGATCATGGTGCTCAAGGGCAGCTCCCACGCCGAACAGCTGGCGCAGTTGAAGCAGCAATATCCGGGTATCGAATACGAAGAGTCCGACGCGGTTGAAGTCGTCGACCTGCTGCGCATGGTCGATGAAGGCCAGATCGACCTGACCCTGGTGGATTCCAACGAAGTGGCGATGAACCAGGTGTACTTCCCCAACGTCCGCGTGGCGTTTGACCTGGGCGATGCCCGCAGCCAAAGCTGGGCGGTGGGCCCGGGCGAAGACAACAGCCTGCTCAACGAAATCAACGCCTACCTGGACAAGGTGCAGAAAAACGGCACGCTGCAGCGCCTCAAGGACCGCTACTACGGCCACGTTGACGTCCTCGGCTACATGGGCGCCACCACGTTCGCCCAGCATCTGCAGCAACGCCTGCCCAAATACGAACAGCACTTCAAGGCCTACGCCAAGAAAGAAAAGGTCGATTGGCGGCTGCTGGCGGCGATCGGCTATCAGGAATCGCTCTGGCAACCGACGGTTACTTCCAAGACCGGCGTGCGCGGCCTGATGATGCTGACCCAGAACACCGCGCAGGCCATGGGCGTGTCCAATCGCCTGGATCCGAAGCAAAGCATCATGGGCGGTGCCAAGTACCTGGCCTATATGAAGGAGCAACTGGACGAGAGCATTGAGGAGCCAGACCGCACCTGGTTCGCCCTTGCCGCCTATAACGTCGGCAGCGGCCACCTGGACGACGCGCGCAAGCTCGCCGCCAAGGAAGGCCTGAACCCGAACAAGTGGCTGGATGTGAAAAAGATCCTGCCGCGCCTGTCCCAGAAACAGTGGTACAGCAAGACCCGCTACGGCTACGCCCGGGGCGGAGAACCTGTGCATTTCGTGGCGAACATCCGCCGCTACTACGACATCCTGACCTGGGTGACCCAGCCGCAGCTTGAAGGCGACCAAGTGGCCGAAGGCAACCTGCACGTGCCGGGCGTGGACAAGAGCAAGCCGAACCAGGAATCCCCGCAGCTATAAGCTGTACACAACTCCTGATGCTGTGATGAACCTGTGGCGAGGGGATTTATCCCCGCTGGGCTGCGCAGCAGCCCTAAAATCTGACGCCTCGGTTTGTCAGGCGGATTGAGTTGACCTGTCTTGGGGCCGCTTCGCGCCCCAGCGGGGATAAATCCCCTCGCCACAATAGAATTTGCAAGCTCAAATGAGCAGCCACATTAGGTTTTGTGGCTGCCGTCAGGACTTGGCGGCGGCCAGGATCAGCGCTTTCATTTCAGACACAGCCGACTTGAACCCGACAAACATCGCATGAGCCACCAAGGCGTGGCCGATGTTCAGCTCGTTGATGCCTTTGATGGCCGCGACGGCTTCGACGTTATGGTAGTGCAGGCCATGGCCGGCATTGACGATCAACCCTTGGGCCAGGCCAAAGGTGACGCCATCGGCGATCCGTTGCAGCTCATCGGCCACGTCCGTCGGCGTTTCGGCATCGGCATAACGACCGGTATGCAACTCGATGGCCGGTGCGCCGACACGCTTGGAGGCCTCGATCTGCCGCTCGTCGGCGTCGATGAACAGCGAGACTTCGGCACCGATCTTCGACAGCCGCTCCACCGCCAGGCTGATCCGCGACTCCTGCCCCGCGACGTCCAGGCCGCCTTCGGTGGTCAGTTCCTGGCGCGTTTCCGGTACCAGGCAGATATGTGCCGGGCGGATGCGCTCGGCGAACGCCATCATCTCTTCGGTCACGCCCATTTCGAAGTTCATGCGGGTTTGCAGCACATCCTTTAGCAGCAGCACGTCGCGCTCCTGGATATGGCGACGGTCTTCGCGCAGATGCACGGTGATGCCGTCGGCACCCGCCTCTTCGGCGTCCAATGCGGCCTTGACCGGATCCGGGTAGCGCGTACCACGGGCCTGGCGCAGGGTGGCGACATGGTCGATGTTCACGCCGAGAAGAATGCGATTGCTGGTGCTCACGAAAAGCGCTCCTGAATGGACAGAGATTCGGCCCACAGCATACGGGTAGATCAGGGCTTGCGAAACAGCTCGCGACTGACCAGCGGCCGACCACCCAAATGAACCGCCAAGGCTTGGCGCATCAAACGCTTTGCCGCCGCCAAAGCGCCCGGTGCGGTCCAGTCGGCCTCGGCCATCGCCAGCAACTCAACGCCATTGAACAGGCCGGGCTGCAATTGATAGACCTGCTCCAGGCCCGCGTCCACTTGCAAGCGGTACAGACCGTCCGCGGCGATGGGCTGGCCGTGCAGGTCGGTGTCCAGGGAAAAACCGTAGCCCAGGTCGTCCAGCAGGCGCCACTCGAATGAACGCAGCAGCGGTTCCAGCGGGCGACCCTCGGCCAAGGCTTGCAGCGTGGCG
Organism: Pseudomonas marvdashtae; assembly: GCF_014268655.2. NCBI lineage: Bacteria > Pseudomonadati > Pseudomonadota > Gammaproteobacteria > Pseudomonadales > Pseudomonadaceae > Pseudomonas > Pseudomonas marvdashtae. The sequence goes on along the minus strand of NZ_JABWQX020000001.1, from coordinate 1,076,624 downwards.
GCGTAGTGGTCGAAAACGGCGGGATGGGGATCTTCGGCCGGCAGCAGGCGAATCAGCAACTCGTTAAGGTACAAGCCACTGAACAGCGCCTCGCCGTTGAGCCAGGCCGCCACGCCATTACTTTCCATGCGCCCGACGTTTTTCAACTCGCCCCGCCCGCGGAATTCGACTTCCAGCGGCACGAACGGCCGCGCCAGCGTCCCGGCCTTGCCCCGCGCCCCACGCAACACCGCCCGCAACCGCCCTTGTGGCGTGAGGAAATCCACCAGGGCGCTGCTTTCGCGGTAGGCGCGCGAGTGCAGGACATAGGCGGATTGCGCGAGGGGTTGGTTGGGGGACATCGGGGGCCTGAATATCAATTAGATATCAATGGATGAACAGATCTTGTGGCGAAGGGAGCTTGCTCCCTCGCCACAAGAGCCCGCTCGCACAGAACCGGTCGGTTAAAGGTCGCCGTAACCCAATGAGCGCAGAGCACGCTCGTCATCGGACCAGCCGCCCTTCACCTTGACCCAGAGGTTGAGCATGATCTTGGAGTCGAACAGCAGCTCCATGTCCTTGCGCGCCTCGGTGCCGATGCGCTTGATACGCTCGCCCTTGTCGCCAATGATGATTTTCTTCTGGCCGTCACGTTCGACGAGGATCAAGGCATGAATATGCAAGGTCTTCCCTTGCTGCTTGAATTCTTCAATCTCGACCGTGATCTGGTACGGGAGCTCGGCGCCCATCTGGCGCATGATTTTCTCGCGCACCAGTTCGGCGGCGAGGAAACGGCTGCTGCGGTCGGTGATCTGGTCTTCAGGGAAGAAGTGATCATTTTCCGGCAAGTGTTCGGCAATCACCCGCTCCAGCGCGTCAAGGTTATGGCCGTGCTGGGCGGAAATCGGGATGATCTGGGCGTTTGGCAGCTGCTCTTGCAGCCAGCTCAAGTGCGGCATCAGCTCGGCTTTGTCTTCGATGCGGTCGGTCTTGTTCAGCGCGACGATCAAAGGGCCGGTCACATACTGGACGCGCTCGAGGACCATCTGGTCTTCATCGGTCCACTTGGTCCGGTCGACCACGAAGATCACCACGTCGACGTCTTTCAACGCCGCCGAGGCGGTCTTGTTCATATAACGGTTCAGGGCCTTTTCGCCGCCCTTGTGCATGCCGGGCGTATCGACGTAGATCGCTTGGACGGCGCCCTCGGTCTTTATGCCGAGCATGTTGTGGCGAGTGGTTTGCGGCTTGCGCGAGGTGATCGCCAGTTTCTGGCCGAGGATGTGGTTCAGCAACGTGGACTTGCCCACGTTCGGCCGTCCGACAATGGCAACATAGCCGCAGCGGGTGACGGTTGTATCAGTCATTGCCATTCTCCACGCCCAAGGCGATCAGTGCTGCGGCGGCCGCTACCTGTTCGGCAATACGACGACTCACACCCTGGCCCCGGCTTTTTTCATTCAATAAGACCACTTCGCATTCGACGAAGAAGGTTCGGCAATGCGGCTCACCCTGGATATCCACCACTTCGTAGCGCGGCAGATCGCAGCTGCGCGATTGCAGGAATTCCTGCAAGCGGGTCTTCGGATCCTTGTTGGTGTCCACCAGCGTCAAGCTGTCGATCTCGGAAGTCAGCCAGGCCAGCACACGCTCACGTGCCATTTCCATGCCCGCGTCCAGGTAAATCGCCCCGATCAATGCCTCCAGGGCGTCGGCCAGGATCGACTCGCGACGGAAACCGCCACTTTTCAATTCACCCGAGCCCAAGCGCAAGTATTCGCCCAGGTCGAAACCGCGGGCGAGTACCGCCAGGGTCTCACCTTTCACCAATCGTGCACGCAAACGCGACAACTGGCCTTCGCGAGCCAGGGGAAAGCGCTCGAACAAGGCCTCGCCGGCCACGAAATTGAGAATGGCATCGCCAAGGAACTCCAGGCGTTCATTGTTACGCCCGGCAAAACTGCGGTGAGTGAGGGCCAGGAGCATCAGTTCCTGATCCTTGAAAGTGTAGCCGAGCTGGCGCTCGAGACGGCTTAGAGAAACGCTCACGGTTTACCCACGCTGAGTTCGTGGCTGGATTCCACCGCCACGGCGGCGAGGCGCCGTTGGCTTGGGACAATTAACGCTGTGTTCAAAAATGACGTCCTGACTATCGTTGGCTTCATGCCTTCGGGCAACCTTGTGCAGGCTCCAGAAATGCATTCGGCGCTGTGTTCAACAGCGCCGTGTGTGATTACTTGATCAGGCCAACCCGCGAGAAATTCGGCAGGTGACTGAGTTTGGGTTCCGGCCAGCTCATCCAGACCGCAAAGGCCTTGCCGACGATATTGCGGTCGGGGACCATGCCCAGCATGTCCTTGGGAATGTTCGGATCATCCCAATACCGGCTGTCGTTGGAGTTGTCGCGGTTGTCGCCCATCATGAAATAGTGCCCTGCCGGCACGGTCCACGAATGGTCCGGCGTGGCGCGGTAGCGGCTCATTTCCTTGCGGATCAGGTGTTCGGCTTCGCCGAGTTTTTCCTTGTACAGCTCGGCGCTGCCCAGGGTGCCCGGTTCGGAACCGATCAACTGCTCCGCCACCAGCTCGCCGTTGACAAACAGGCGCTTGTCGGCGGTGTAGCGGATCTTGTCGCCCGGCAGGCCGACCACACGCTTGATGTAGTTGACGTTAGGGTCGCTCGGGAAGCGAAACACCATGACATCGCCGCGTTGCGGGTCGCCGATCTCGATGACCTTCTTGTCGATCACCGGCAGCCGGATTCCATAGGAGAACTTGTTCACCAGGATGAAATCACCCACGTCCAGGGTCGGCTTCATCGAACCGGACGGAATCTGGAACGGTTCCACCAGGAACGAGCGCAGCACGAGCACGATGAACAGCACCGGGAAGAACGACTTGCCGTACTCGACCAGCAGCGGTTCCTTGTTGAGCTTTTCGATGACCACGCCATCAGGCTGGCTGACGCTGCCCTGATAAGAGGCAATCGCGGCCCGGCGCCGAGGCGCCAGGAACAACAGATCAAGCAACGCCAACAAACCGCAGACGAACACGGCGATAACCAGCAACAGCGGGAAATTTAGCGACATAGGACCTAACTATCCAACCTGAGCACCGCAAGGAAGGCTTCCTGTGGAATTTCCACGTTGCCGACCTGCTTCATGCGTTTTTTACCGGCCTTCTGCTTTTCCAACAGCTTGCGCTTACGGCTAACGTCACCGCCGTAGCATTTGGCCAATACGTTCTTTCTGAGCGCCTTGACGGTTGTGCGCGCCACAATCTGCCCGCCAATGGCGGCCTGGATTGCCACGTCGAACATCTGCCGCGGAATCAGTTCCTTCATCTTCTCGGTCAACGCGCGACCTTTGTAGTGCGCGTTGTCACGGTGCACGATCAATGCCAGGGCATCGACTTTCTCGCCGTTGATCAGCACATCCAGCTTCACCAGATTAGCCGATTGGTAGCGATCGAAATGATAGTCCAGCGAAGCATAGCCGCGGCTGGTGGATTTCAGGCGATCGAAGAAGTCCAGCACCACTTCGTTCATCGGCAGGTCGTAGGTCACCTGGACTTGCGTTCCGAGGAACAGCATGTCGTGCTGCACGCCACGCTTTTCAATGCACAGGGTAATGACGTTGCCCAGGTGCTCCTGAGGCACAAGGATGTTGGCGCGCACGATCGGCTCGCGCATATCCTCGATGGCCGACAGGTCCGGCAGCTTGGACGGGTTATCGACGTAGATCGTCTCGCCGCTCTTGAGCAGCAGCTCGAAGATTACCGTTGGCGCCGTGGTGATCAGGTCCAGGTCATACTCGCGCTCCAGGCGCTCCTGGATGATTTCCATGTGCAGCATGCCCAGGAACCCGCAACGGAAACCGAAGCCCAGGGCGTCGGAGCTTTCCGGGGTGTATTGCAGGGACGAGTCGTTCAAGGTCAGCTTTTGCAGGGCTTCGCGGAAATCCTCGAAGTCGTCGGAACTGACCGGAAACAGGCCGGCATAGACCTGCGGCTGGATGCGCTTGAAACCTGGCAGCACATCGACGTCGGGAGTGGAGCTCAAGGTCAGGGTGTCGCCGACCGGCGCCCCATGGATGTCCTTGATGCCGGCAATGATGAAGCCCACTTCACCGGCCTTCAGGTCGACGGTGGCGGAGTGTTTCGGGTTGAAGACACCGACGCTGTCCACCAGGTGGATCTTGCCAGTGGACTTGACCAGGATCTTGTCGCCCTTCTTCACGCGGCCATGGCGCACGCGAACCAGGGAAACCACGCCCAGGTAGTTGTCGAACCAGGAGTCGATGATCAATGCTTGCAGCGGATCTTCGATGTTGCCGGTCGGCGCGGGAATGGTGGCGACCAGGCGCTCGAGCACTTCATCCACGCCCAGGCCGGTCTTGGCGCTGCACGTGACCGCGTCGGTGGCATCGATGCCGATGATTTTTTCGATCTCTTCCTTTACCCGGTCCGGATCGGCCTGGGGCAGGTCGATCTTGTTCAGCACCGGCATGACCTCAAGACCCTGCTCGATGGCCGTGTAGCAGTTGGCAACCGATTGGGCCTCGACGCCCTGGCCGGCATCGACCACGAGCAATGCACCTTCACAGGCCGCCAGCGACCGGCTGACTTCATAGGTGAAGTCGACGTGGCCCGGGGTGTCGATGAAGTTGAGCTGGTAGGTGATGCCGTCTTTGGCCTTGTAATAGAGGGTAACGCTGTGGGCCTTGATGGTGATCCCGCGTTCACGCTCCAGGTCCATGGAATCCAGGACCTGGGCTTCCATTTCACGCTCGGCCAGGCCGCCGCACATCTGGATGAACCGATCAGCCAGCGTCGACTTGCCATGGTCAATGTGGGCGATGATGGAGAAATTGCGGATATGACTCAAATCACTCACGGATCAACACTCAAAAAGGCTGCAGGCATGGCCCGCGGAAAAATAGCCGGGAATTGTACCTGATCCATCGAGCAAGCGTCACGCTCGCCTGTCGATGAGCTTTTGTGGAATAAGAACAAGGGCCGCTTCGCGACCCAGCGGGAGCAAGCTCCCTCGCCACAAAAGCGCCATTGCCACAAGGGCGCCGGTCAACCGGCCCGGCGCAGCAGCCAGAGGCCGGCCAGCGCGCAGACACCGGCCGGCACCAGCACCGCGAACAGCGGCGAGAAACCGAACACCAGGCTCGATGGCCCGAGCAAATCCTGGGCGATGCGGAAGGTGAAGCCCACCAGCACACCGGTGAATACCCGTTGGCCAAGGGTCACCGAACGCAGCGGACCGAAGATGAAGGAAATCGCCATCAGTACCAGGGCAGCAGTCACCAGCGGCTGCAACACCTTGACCCAAAAAGCCAGCCAGTAGCGACCATTGTTCAGGCCCTGGTCCGCCAGATAGTGGATATATCCCCACAATCCGGTAATCGACAAGGAGTCCGGCGCCATCACCACGGTGCTGAGCAATTGCGGGCTCAGGGCCACGTCCCAACGCTCCTCAGGGGCAGTGACCACTTCGGTGCGTTTGTCATGGAACAGGGTGGTGGTGACGTCCGTCAGTTGCCAGTGATCCTCGGTAAATTTTGCGCGTTTGGCGAAGCTGGACGAGAGCATGTGACGCTGGTCATCGAAGCGATATCGCGTCACGCCATACAGCGTTCCGTTGGGCTGGACCGAGTTGATATGGATGAATTCGTCGCCCTGGCGGTGCCAGAGGCCGTGTTTGGCGCTTTGCGCATCACCGCCGCCCTGGGCCAGGGAACGGTTGGCCTGGGCGGTGTTCTCTGTCGCCGGGGCGACGTATTCACCGATCAGCACACCTACCAGCATCAGCACCAGCATCGGCTTCATCACCGCCCAGACGATCCGACCGATGGACACGCCAGCGGCGCGCATGATGGTCAGCTCGCTGTTGCTTGCCAAGCTGCCCAGGCCGATCAAGCAGCCGATCAACGCGGCCATCGGCAACATGTCGTACAAGCGGCGCGGCGCGGTCAGCAACACGTAGCTCAGGACATCGAGCAGGGTGTACGTATCGCTGACGTCGCTCATTTCGTCGATGAAGGCAAACAAGGTCGCCAGCCCGAGAATGATCCCCAGGACAGCGAGGATCGCCATGAATACGCTACTGCCGATATAGCGATCGAGTTTAACCACGGGCCACCTCCAGCGCGCTGCGACGACTGGCCAGTTTCAGGCGCAGCGGCTCCCAGTAGAGCAACCCCAGGCCAATGGCGAGGAAGATCGAATGCACCCACCACAGGCCCAGGGCCGGCGGGATCTTGCCTTTCTCCAGGGCGCTGCGGGCGGAAATCAGGATGGTCAGGTAAGCCATATACAAAAGAATCGCCGGCAGCAGCTTGAGGAAACGGCCCTGGCGCGGATTGACCCGCGACAGCGGGACCGCCATGAGCGTCACGATGAACACCAACAATGGCAACGACAGGCGCCACTGCAGTTCGGTGCGGGCCCGAATGTCATCGTTGCCCAGCAGGCTGGCCGTAGGCATCGCATCACGGTCGGTGACTTCGTCGCTGGCCTCGGGCTTGGGCAGCAGCACGCCATAGGTGTCGTACTTGATGGCGCGGTAGTCGGCCTGCCCCGGCTTGCCGTCATAGCGGTAGCCATTTTCGAGGATCAGGTAGCGGTTGCCGTCAGGGTTGATTTCCTGGCGGCCCTTCTCGGCCACCAGTACGGAGATGCCGCGATCCTTCTTGGTATCCGATGACAGGTTCTTTTGCGTAATGAAGACCCCGCCCAGGTTGACCCGGTCGTCCGAGAGCTGCTCGGTGTAGGTGACACGCGTCCCGTCGCGCAGGGCCTGGAAGCGCCCCGGCACCAGGGTGTCGAATTCGGTCATGGCGTCCTGCTGGTTGATCAGCAACTGGAACTGATTGGCGCCCTGGGGCGAGAGGCTCAGGCTCAGCCAGGCCACCACCAGCGCCACCAGCGTTGCCGGGAACAGGGTGATGCGAAACAGACGCTGCTGGCTCATGCCGGTGGCCGACAGCACGGTCATTTCACTGTCCAGGTACAGGCGACCGTAAGCCAGCAGGATGCCGAGGAACAACCCCAGCGGCAGGATCAATTGCAGAAAGCCCGGCAGGCGGAACCCCATGATCAGGAACAGCGAGCCTGGGTCCAGGGCGCCGGAGGCCGCCTGGGCAAGGTACTTGATGAAACGCCCGCTCATGATGATGACCAGCAGCACGGCGCTCACAGCGCTCAGGGTCAACAGGACTTCGCGGGATAAATAACGGAAGACGATCAAACCAGACACTCCAGGATTGTCAGGCTAAGGCGGCCAAACAAGACACGTATCGAGCCAGCCCATACGAGCGAGCCGCCGAAAAAAGAGCCGCATTATCCTGTGATTGGAGGCGCCTGTCACTGCGAACGCTTTAATGCAGACGCCTCAACGTCAAAAAGTTAACAACGCCGAGGGTTGTCAGGCTCGGGCGCCGGGGTTCAAACTGCGGCCTTTGTCGCCGGCATGCACCGGCGCTTCTTTTATATAGAAGACAGCTGTTCAGCGCGCCACTGCCCGGCGCCTGCCTCTTGACCATTCACTCAGGGATCCGGACATGGAACTGGTTGTAAAAAGCGTCAGCCCAGAAACGTTGAAGACTGCCACGCTGGTGGTTGCCGTTGGTGAAAACCGCAAGCTTGGCGTAGTCGCCACCCAGCTCGACGCCCTGAGCGGCGGCGCCATCAGCGCCGTGCTCAAGCGCGGAGACCTGGCTGGCAAGGTCGGCCAGAGCCTGTTGCTGCACAGCCTGCCCAACCTCAAGGCCGAACGCGTGCTGCTGGTGGGCGTGGGCAAGGACGCTGAGCTGGGCGACCGGCCGTTCCGCAAGATCATCGCCGGCGTGCTCGGCACCCTCAAAAGCCTGGGCGGCGGCGATGCCGCATTGGCATTGGACGAACTGGTGGTCAAGGGCCGCGACAGCTACGGCAAGAACCGCCTGTTGGCCGAAACCCTGGTGGATGGTGAATACCAGTTCGACCAATTCAAGAGCCAGAAAGCCGAACCCCGCGCCCTGAAGAAAATCACCCTGCTGACCATCAAGGCCGCCCAGGCTGAAGTCCAGCGCGCCGTGACCCACGCCACCGCAATCGCCAATGGCATGGCCTTCACTCGCGACCTGGGCAACCTGCCACCGAATATCTGCCATCCGACCTTCATGGGCGAACAGGCCAAGGCGCTGGGCAAGGAATTCAAGGGCCTCAAGGTCGAAGTCTTCGATGAGAAGAAGATCAAGGACCTGGGCATGGGTTCGTTCTATGCCGTCGGCCAGGGCAGCGCCCAGCCGCCACGCCTGATCGTCATGCAATACAACGGCGGCAAGAAATCCGAGAAGCCTTACGCACTGGTCGGCAAGGGCATTACCTTCGACACCGGCGGCATCAGCCTCAAGCCGGGCGCCGGCATGGATGAAATGAAGTACGACATGGGCGGCGCCGCGAGCGTGTTCGGCACCCTGCGCGCCGTGCTCGAACTGCAACTGCCGATCAACCTGGTGTGCATCCTGGCCTGCGCCGAGAACATGCCCAGCGGCACGGCCTCGCGTCCGGGCGACATCGTCACCACCATGAGCGGCCAGACCGTCGAAATCCTCAACACTGACGCCGAAGGCCGTCTGGTGCTGTGCGACGCCCTCACCTACTCCGAGCGCTTCAAGCCACAAGCGGTGATCGACATCGCCACGCTGACCGGTGCCTGCGTCGTCGCCCTCGGCGCCCATACCTCGGGCCTGCTGGGCAACAACGACGAGTTGATCGGCCAACTGCTCAGCGCCGGCCAGCAAGCCGACGACCGTGCCTGGCAATTGCCGCTGTTCGACGAATACCAGGAACAACTGGACAGCCCGTTCGCCGACATCGCCAACATCGGTGGCCCGAAAGCCGGGACCATCACCGCGGCGTGCTTCCTGTCGCGCTTCACCAAGAACCTGAACTGGGCGCACCTGGACATCGCCGGCACGGCCTGGACCAGCGGCGGCAAGGACAAGGGCGCCACCGGTCGTCCGGTGCCCCTGTTGACCCAGTACCTGCTGGACCGCGCCAAGGCCTGACACCAATGATCACCGGTGCGTCGCCTTCAGGTGGCGCATCGGGAATCAGGAACCGCAATGACCAAAGTCGATTTCTATATCCTGCCCAGCGCCGATCCGTCGGCGCGGCTGGATTTCGCCTGCAAGCTCACTGAAAAGGCCTGGCGCATGGGCCATCGCATCTACCTGCATTGCAGCGATGCTGCCCAGCGCGAGGACCTCGATGCGCGCCTTTGGGCGTTCAAAGGCGAGAGCTTCGTGCCCCATGGCCCGGCCGAAAGCGAACCTGAAGGCTTGATCGTGCTGGGCCTGGGGGATGACTGCGGTCAGCATCAGGACCTGCTGGTCAACCTCGACCTGAAAGTGCCGGCCTTCGCCCAGCGCTTCGCCCGCGTGGCGGAAGTGGTGGTGGAAGACCCGGCCATCCGACAAGCCGCGCGGGAGAGTTTCCGCTTCTACCGCGAACAGGGCTATCCTCTGCAAGACCACCGTTTACAGCGACTCTGAGCCCTACGATGGACACTCCAAAATCGCCACAAAAGCCCACGCACCTGCTGGACGACCTCGAGTCGATCCGCCAACTGCTCGGTGACGACAACCTGCAACCACCGCTGCTGACCGATACGGTCGAGCATGAGCCAGTGCACGACGAACAGATCCCACTGCTGTTCGATCCGATCAATGGACAGCCCGAACCCAAGCCAGCGCCCCAGGCCGAGCCCAAAGGCCCGGATGCCCTGCTGCACCTGGACCGCGAATTGCGCGCGGCCGCGCAATTGATCCTGCAAGACGTGATCGACGATTTCGCCCCGCACATCGAGACCGAGATCAAGCGCCGGCTGGATGCGCGGATGGAGCGGTTGTTGAGCCAGTACGAATAACCCGGCAACCCGGTTGCGGTTGCTTTTGTGGCGAGGGATTTGCTGCGCCTGTAAATACGCACTCGCTGCGTACTGGCTCGCCCTGCGTCCTTCGCCCCGCTATACTTCCCGGCTTTTCCTGAATGAATGCCAATAGGGTCCCGCCGCGCATGGATAAGACCTACCAGCCGCACGCCATTGAAACTTCCTGGTACAACACCTGGGAGTCCGAGAATTATTTCGCTCCGCAAGGCGCGGGCGATTCCTACACCATCATGATCCCGCCGCCGAACGTCACCGGCAGCCTGCACATGGGCCACGGCTTCAACAATGCGATCATGGACGCCCTGATCCGTTTCCGCCGCATGCAAGGTCGCAACACCTTGTGGCAGCCGGGCACCGACCACGCCGGTATCGCCACGCAGATGCTGGTGGAGCGCCGCCTCGAAGCCCAAGGCCAGAATCGCCATGACCTGGGTCGCGAAAAATTCCTCGAGAAAGTCTGGGAGTGGAAAGACGAGTCCGGCGGCAACATCAGCCGCCAGATCCGTCGCCTCGGCTCGTCCGTGGATTGGAGCCGCGAGCGCTTCACCATGGATGACGGCCTTTCGGAAGCGGTCAAGGAAGCCTTCGTGCGCCTGCACGAAGACGGACTGATCTATCGCGGCAAGCGCCTGGTCAACTGGGACACCAAGTTGCACACGGCCATTTCCGACCTCGAAGTGGAGAACCACGACGAGAAAGGTTTCCTGTGGAACCTGAAGTACCCATTGGCCGACGGCGCCAAGACCGCCGAAGGCAAGGATTACCTGATCGTTGCCACCACCCGTCCGGAAACCATGCTGGGCGACTCCGCCGTGGCGGTGAACCCGAACGATGAGCGCTACCAGGCCCTGATCGGCAAGTTTGTCGAATTACCCCTGGTTGGCCGTCGCATCCCGATCATCGGCGACGATTACTGCGACCCTGAATTCGGCACTGGCTGCGTGAAAATCACCCCGGCCCACGATTTCAACGACTACGAAGTCGGCAAGCGCCACAACCTGCCGCTGCTGAACATCTTTGACAAGAACGCCAATATCTTGCCGGCCGCCCAGGCCTTCAACCTCGACGGCACGCTGAATGAAAGCATTGACGGCCAGATCCCGGCCGAATACGCCGGCCTGGACCGCTTTGAAGCGCGCAAGCAGATTGTTGCCGCATTTGATGCCGTCGGCCTGCTGGTCAGCGTCGACGATCACGCCCTGAAAGTGCCGAAAGGTGACCGTTCCGGCACCATCATCGAGCCGTGGTTGACCGACCAATGGTACGTGTCCACCAAACCGTTGGCCGAGCCGGCGATTGCCGCCGTGGAAGACGGCCGCATCCAATTCGTGCCCAAGCAATACGAAAACATGTACTTCTCGTGGATGCGCGACATCCAGGATTGGTGCATCAGCCGTCAGCTGTGGTGGGGCCATCGCATCCCGGCCTGGTACGACGAGTCGGGCAAGGTTTATGTCGGCCGCGATGAAGCCGAAGTCCGCGCCAAGCACAACCTGGGCCCGGACGTTGCGCTGCAACAGGACAACGACGTTCTCGATACCTGGTTCAGCTCCGGCTTGTGGACGTTCTCGACCTTGGGCTGGCCGCAGCAGACCGAATTCCTGAAGAAATTCCACTCCACCGATGTATTGGTCACCGGCTTCGACATCATTTTCTTCTGGGTCGCCCGGATGATCATGCTGACCATGCACTTGGTCAAAAACGAAGACGGCACGCCGCAGGTACCGTTCAAGACCGTGTACGTCCACGGCCTGGTGCGCGACGGCCAGGGCCAGAAGATGTCCAAGTCCAAGGGCAACGTCCTGGATCCGCTGGACATCATCGACGGCATCGACTTGGAAACCCTGGTGCAAAAACGCACTTCAGGCCTGATGCAGCCGAAACTGGCGAAGAAGATCGAAAAGGCCACCCGCGAAGAGTTCGCCGACGGCATCGCCAGCTATGGCACCGATGCCCTGCGCTTCACCTTCTGCTCGCTGGCGTCCACCGGTCGCGACATCAAGTTCGACATGGGCCGCGTCGAGGGCTATCGCAACTTCTGCAACAAGATCTGGAACGCCGCGCGCTACGTGTTGGACAAGGGCGAAGACTGTGGCCAGAACGGCGAAGCCGTTGAACTGACCTTGGCCGATCGCTGGATCATTTCCCAGCTGCAACGCACCGAAGCCGAAGTGACCCGTCAGCTGGATCAGTTCCGTTTCGACCTGGCGGCACAAGCGCTTTACGAGTTCATCTGGAACCAGTACTGCGACTGGTACCTGGAACTGTCCAAGCCCGTGCTGTGGGACGAGAACGCGCCGGTTGAACGCCAGCGCGGCACCCGTCGCACCCTGGTTCGCGTATTGGAAGTGGCGCTGCGCCTGGCGCATCCGTTCATGCCGTTCATCACCGAGGAAATCTGGCAACGCGTCGCACCGTTGGCCGGTGCCCAAGGCAAGACGATCATGTTGCAACCTTGGCCGGTGGCCAACGAAAGCCGCATCGATCCGGCGGCCGAAGACGACATCGAGTGGCTCAAGACCTTCATGCTCGGCCTGCGCAACATCCGCGCCGAAATGAACATCGGCCCAGGCAAGCCGCTGACCCTGTTCTTGAAGAACGCCAACGCCGAAGACCTGCGTCGTCTCAACGAAAACGAGGCGCTGCTCAAGAAACTGGCGAAGCTCGAATCGGTGACCGTGCTGGCGGCTGGCGAGGAAGCACCGCTGTCCGCCACCGCTCTGGTCGGCGAGATGGAAGTGCTGGTGCCGATGGCTGGCTTGATCGACAAGGCCGCCGAACTGGCGCGCCTGGACAAGGAAATCCTGCGCCTCAAAGGCGAAGTCCAACGCGTCGGCGGCAAGCTGTCCAACGCCGGCTTCGTTGACAAGGCTCCGGCTGATGTCATCGAGAAGGAACGAGCCAAACTGGCCGAGGCTGAGCAGGCCCTGGGCAAATTGGGCGAGCAGCACGCGCGAATTGCCAGCTTGTAACGGCGACGCGCAACGGAAGAAGGAGGCCCTGGAGGCCTCCTTTTTTCTGCCTGTCACTTTCCCTACCGTATCGTTCCCACATTTAAACCTCGCAGTCATCACGACCAGGCTGGATGTGGGACAATGCCTGCCACTTTTTGAGCCAGCCCCGAATCGACCCGCCATGACCGCCCCCCGCTCTCCCAAACCTGCCCGCCCAAAATCCAAGCCCGCCACCGAAGCCACGGCGCCACGGGAAAAGGCCAGCCTGCATCCACGAAATCGCCATCAGGGCCGCTATGACTTCCCCGCGCTGATCAAGTCGACGCCCGAACTGGCCAAATTCGTGATCATCAATCCCTACGGCAAGGAAAGCATCGACTTCGCCAGCCCCGAAGCCGTGCGGGTGTTCAACCGGGCGCTGCTCAAATCTTTCTATGGCATTGCCCATTGGGATATCCCCGCCGACTACCTGTGCCCGCCGGTACCCGGCCGTGCGGACTATGTGCACTTCCTCGCCGATCTGCTCGCCAGCCATAACGGCGGCGAGATCCCTCGTGGGGCGGCGGTCAAGGTGCTGGACGTCGGCACCGGCGCCAACTGTGTTTATCCGCTGATCGGCCACAGCGATTACCGCTGGCACTTCCTCGGCTCTGAGATCGACCCGACGGCGATTGCTTCAGCCAAGGCCATCGTTCAATCCAATGGCTTGAACAAGGCCATCCAACTGCGCCAGCAAACCAACCGCAAGCAGATCCTGCTGGGTCTTTTGGAAGACGGCGAACGGTTCGACCTGACGATGTGCAACCCACCGTTCCATGCATCCCTGGAGGAAGCCACCAAAGGCAGCCAGCGCAAATGGCGTGCGCTGGGCAAGGCGGACCCGAAACGCAAGTTGCCGGTGCTGAATTTTGGCGGACAGGCGGCGGAGTTGTGGTGCGAGGGTGGGGAAGTGCGCTTCGTGACCCAACTGATCAGTGAGAGCGTACAAGTGGCCGGGCAAGTGCTGTGGTTCAGCACGCTGGTGTCGAAAGCCTCGAACCTGCCGGCGATTCAATCCGCGCTGAAGAAGGCCGGGGCGCTGCACAGCCAGGTGGTGGAAATGTCCCAAGGCCAGAAGCAAAGCCGCTTCGTGGCTTGGACTTTCCAGGACGAGGCGCAACAGCAGGCATGGCGTAAGGCCCGCTGGGTCCGCAAGGACCTTGGTTAACGCGCCACAGACCACTTTATCCAAGGCAACAAAAAACCGTGCCCGGATCACTCCGCGGCACGGTTTTTTATTAAAGCGATCTTACTTGTTGACCGCGTCGGTCAGGCCTTTAGCCACAACCAGCTTGATCACTTTCTTGGCCGGGATTTCGATGGCTGCGCCAGTCGAAGGGTTGCGACCGGTACGGGCAGGACGCTCGGTGACTTTCAGCTTGCCAACACCTGGCAGGGTGATTTCGCCGCCGTTTTCCAGCTGATCAGCAACGACTTGGCCCAGTTGGTCCAGCAGAGCACGCACGGTAGCTTTTGGTGCGTCTACAGATTCAGCCAAATCAGCGATCAGTTGGTCTTTAGTAAGAGCCATGTAGTGTTCCTTCCCTATCAAATTCATATGGATTGCAGAGTGCAGTGTCAGCCATCGAGCCCGATCTATCTGATCAGCCACCCTCGGTCATCACCACGACGGATCGGGGTAATAGATGCCGAAATCCGGGTTTGGTTCGACCTGACAAATGCTGAATGCACGCTTAACGCAGAGACTTCGCGTAAGACCGGGCAAAACTAGCACAACGCCTGTGAAATATCCGCCTCTACCTACCCATTTGGTCAGCTTTATTGCGCTAAATCGGTAAAAAAATGCTCTGTGAGTGTCGGACGGGTCTGAAAGAACCTTCGGCGCCTCCCAAAACCAGTGTTTGCGGTACACTGGGCCCTTTTTCGGGGAGCACGCCCTCCTCTCTTTTGTCAGCCGAGAAAACCATGCCGATCCGTCATTGCATCGTCCACCTGATCGACAAAAAACCCGACGGCAGCCCTGCTGTGCTCCATGCCCGTGACTCGGAACTGGCCGAGTCCACCGCCATCGAACACATGCTCGCCGATCTCAATGAGAGCTATAACGCCAAACAAGGCAAGGCCTGGGGTTTTTTCCATGCCGAGTCCGGGGCGCATCCGTTCAGCGGCTGGCTGAAGGAGTACCTGGACGGCGGCAAGGATTTCACCGCGTTCAGTCGCGTGTCGGTGGAACACCTGCAAAAACTGATGGAAGAGTCCAACCTGTCGGTGGGCGGCCACGTGTTGTTCGCGCATTACCAACAGGGCATGACCGATTACCTGGCCATCGCCCTGCTGCACCACAGCGAAGGCGTGGCGGTGACCGACGAACTGGATGTCACGCCGTCCCGTCACCTGGACCTGGGCCAATTGCACCTGGCGGCGCGCATCAACGTGTCGGAGTGGCAGAACAACAAGCAGTCCAAACAATACATTTCGTTCATCAAGGGCAAGAACGGCAAGAAAGTCTCGGAGTATTTCCGTGACTTCATCGGCTGCCAGGAAGGCGTCGACGGCCCTGGCGAGACTCGCACCCTGCTCAAGGCATTCAGTGATTTCGTCGAA
The DNA here is from genome assembly GCF_014268655.2 of Pseudomonas marvdashtae. Classification (NCBI taxonomy): domain Bacteria; kingdom Pseudomonadati; phylum Pseudomonadota; class Gammaproteobacteria; order Pseudomonadales; family Pseudomonadaceae; genus Pseudomonas; species Pseudomonas marvdashtae. Next base: position 1,061,142 of record NZ_JABWQX020000001.1, on the reverse strand, counting down.
AGCGAAGACCTGCCCGAAGACGACGCCCGGGAAAAAACCAAGACCTTGGTGGATTACGCCAGCAGCCAGGCCAAGCTCGGCGAGCCGATGGGGCTGGCAGAACTGTCCGAGCTGATCGACGAAGATCGCCCGAAAGCCTTCTACGACCACATCCGCAACAAGGACTACGGGTTGTCGCCGGAAATCCCCGCGGATAAGCGCACCCTCAACCAGTTCCGCCGCTTCACCGGCCGCGCCGAAGGCTTGTCCATCAGCTTCGAAGCGCACTTGCTGGGCTCCAAGATCGAGTATGACGAGGAAGCCGGCACCTTGATCATCAAGGGCTTGCCGACTTCGCTGACTGATCAGCTCAAGCGGCGCAACTGAGCGTTTTTTGCCAACGTAGTGCTGGGGCGATAACTGCTACACGACTTACTCTTTATTGTTCGACCCCGACATCGAGGCATGAGCGGGGTATTTTTAGCAATACGACGCTCGACGACCTAATACGGATTTTCAGCTAGGGCAGTCCTTAGGGGCAGAAGATCATACAATCATTGCACGACGACCGATGGCATGTGGTGATAGATCTGAGCAACCTTTAAACTGCTAAAACATAGAATTTAATCGCGAACCATCATAAAAAACTGTTAACTCTGACAGTACTCCCTCTTCAAGCTACTGCGTAACCTAATACTAAGAGGAACTTCAGGCCTCTTAATATTAAAATCCAGAGCAATCGGAGAAAACAATGACTCTTCAAGCCCCCGTCTTTATTAGCGCCGCACTAGATAGTAGCGGAAACCCTCCTTACGTCGTCACTGGTACGGCTCACCCAAACAGTTCAGTAACCATTTGGGAAACCAACACCGACGCCACTCTGGGAACCGCTATTTGCGATGCAGGTGGAAATTTTTCCACTTCCTTAGATCTCACTCAGGCAAGCCACCAAAATTCTGGCGCGGTGTTAGTGATCGGAGGCATTTGCAGGACTCCTAAGGACTCATCTGGGTATGCCAAAGACTTCATGTTCTATCTTTGAACAATAAATATCCAGCGTTGCCCTTAGAAACAAGGGCAACCCCTCGTAATCTAACCAACCTTCACGCTTTCGCAAGAAATTTGAAACCTATCCTTGGAAAGTGCACATGCACCACCCCGCCACGCTCATCTTCGCGACGCAGAATCAATTCCTCGCTACCGGCAAACACCAACTCCCCGGCCACCGGATCGACACCATAGTCCGTCGCCGCAATGGTCACCTGTTGCCCTGCCGTGAACCCATTCGGTTCGTTGAATGACTCGTCCGGCAGCGCTGCCGGCGTAGCGTTGCGGGCAACCTCCAAGGCTTCTTCGGAACTCATCTGGCTCGACGCGCCATGGCCAAAACCCAATACCCGCGCGAGCCACGACGATACTGCTGGGTACTCATCCACCAACGGTGAAGTGACTGGCGTGCCCTTGAGAAACCACAGTGGATGAGCCATGGCAAAGTCGGCAATCGACGGATCACCCAACAGGAAGTCGCCCTCTTCGCGCAACAGCTGCTGTTCGAGTCGAGCCATGATCGTCGGCCATTGGTGCTTGGCCTGCTCGGTAGCCAAGCGCGTGGTCGTGCCGCCGCTGAACAGCCCGGCGCGGTCGCTGATGAACGCCTTGATCGCTTCGGGCGATAGCTTGGCGAAACGCACCGCCACCGATTCAGGCTGGAACACCAGGCTCACCGCGTGCTGGAACACCACTGAATCGGCCCAGGCGGCAAAGGACGCGGCGATCATTTCCCGACCTTCGGGAAACAGTGCCGGCGAGGCTTTTTCCTGCTCCAGCCGGCGGGCCATCAGCGACGTATCGCAATAGATGTCCGCGCCAATCTGCAATACCGGGGTCTTGCGATAACCGCCCGTCAGCGCCGTCAGGTCAGGCTTGGGCATCATTGGCGGGATGCTCACCGAACGCCAGGACAAGCCCTTGAAACCCAGCAACAGTCGGGCTTTTTCCGCGAAAGGAGACGTCGGGTAATGATGAAGAATCAGCTCTGACATGGGATTCGCCACTGCAGGAATGAAGTCTTGCAGCTTAGCGCGCCTCGCCGGGACAGCCTACCGGCCTGATAAAGGCCTATCAGCCCGGCTGATGAAGCGCCAGCGCACTGGCCACCAGGCACTCCTTGGCGCTTTTCCTGAGCTTTTTGATCAGCCGCTCCTGGCGCAGGGCCTCGCCCTTGTCGCGACAGGCCTCGGTATACACCAGGGCCACTGCCGGGCTGGACAGGAAGAAGCGCGCGCCCTTGCCGCTTTGATGCTTGGCGAAGCGCCGCGCCGGGTCATCGCTGATGCCGCAGTACAGCGAGCCATTGGCAGCCCGCACAAGGTAGACGAACCAGGGCTTGTCCGCTTCGACGGGGGCTTGTGCAGGCAGATCGGGAGAAAGGTCGGCGGTCGTCACAAGATATTCAACAGATGCACAGAACAAGCCGCGATCTTATCAGCGACTGGCCTGGAATGCCCGCAGCCCCTTGAGCGCCTGGGCCCTGACGGCGTTGCGCACCAGCGGCGTCCAGCCCAGCAGCAGGCCCTTGGTACCCAACGCCTGGCGGGACCAGCGCCACAAATCGAAACTGTCGTGATGCTCGCAAATCTTGCCGTCGCGAAACACGAAACGCGCCTGGATATCGTTGACGACGGTATTGCCGGTCTGACTGAACAGGTACGTCGCCACCCAGTGCGCACCACCGGTACGCTCATCGCTGCGCACGTTATCGAAGGTCAGGGAAAAATCCTTGGCCCGGGTCGTCAACATGCGCCACATGTCACCGGCATCACGCCCGCGCAGTTCGCCGAACGCTGGATCGCTGAACACCACGTCGTCGGTGTAGCAGGCGCTCATGGCTTCGGCGTCCAGGCGCTGGAACGCCTCATAGAAGCGGGTCACCAGGGCGTTGTGGGTGTCACTCATGGAAGGGCTCCGAAAAGATTTCAGTAACCGGCACGATAATCTGCCTGCGCGAGGAAGACTATCGTCATTCGCCATGGAAATGACATCAGTGAAGATCGTCGACCCTTTCGCTGACGACGCCCACGTACAATGCCCGTCCGGCACCGACGCCGGCAATGATCGCTCCCAGGCCAATCAGGCCGAAGATCCAACCCAGAGCATTCCAGCCGCCGGTCCAGTCGTGGACCACGCCCACCGCGAACGGCCCCAGTGACGCCAGCGTGTAGCCGAAGCCCTGGGCCATGCTGGAAAGGTTCGCCGCCACATGTGCATCCCGCGAACGCAACACGATCAGCGTGAGCGCCAGGCTGAACGTCGCACCCTGACCCAACCCCAGCAGGATTGCCCAGCCCCACAGACCGTCAAGGGGCGCATAGAGGCAACCGAACAGGCCGCCCAGGGCCATGACCATGACGATGACAATGGCCAGCCGTTGATCCTTGCCACGCGTGGCCAGCCACGGCGCCGCCAGGGAGCTGATCAACTGCACGAGCACGGAACCGGACAGCACCAGGCCGGCCTGGGTCGGCGTCAGTCCACGGCCGATGAGAATCGAGGGCAACCAGCCAAATACGATGTAGGCCAGGGAAGACTGCAGCCCCATATACAGCGTTACCTGCCAGGCCAGTGGATCACGCAGCAAACCGCGAACCCGATAAGCCGCCTGGTGCGCGCCGTGCTTCTGTCCCACTTGTGGCAGCCAGAACACCGCCGCCGCCAGCGCCGGAATCATCCAGAAACCCAGGCCCAGCGACCAGCTGTCGCCCAAGCGCTCGCTCAAAGGCACCGTCGAACCGGCCGCCATCGCGGCGCCCAGGCACAGCGCCATGGTGTAGACACCGGTCATGGCGCCGGCCTGTTTGGCGAAGTCGCGCTTGACGATGCCCGGCAACAGCACGCCGATCACGCCGATGCTCGCACCGGCCAGGACGCTGCCGGCGAACAGCCCGAACTGGCCGAATGAACTGCGCAGCACGATCCCCCCGGCCAACGTCAGCAAGATCCCCAGCACCACGCGCTCGGCACCGAAGCGCCGAGCCAGCACCGGCGCCAACGGCGCAAACAGCCCCAGGCAAAGCACCGGCAGCGTCGTCAGCAGACCGGCCTGGGCCGCCGACAGACCGAGGCTTTTTGAAACCTCGCTGAGCAACGGCGCCATGCTCGACAGCGCCGGACGCAGGTTCAGTGCCACCAGGATCAACCCAAGCAACAGCAGCCAGGGCCGGCGCACCAACGGATGGCGCTGCTGGGTTTGCTCATCGTCGGCTTCGGCGTCGATCAACAATTCTTCGAGTTCGGCGGCGCGCTTGTTCGGCGTCGCAGGGGTGAGGTCAAGCGGATCGCGGTACATGGAAAGCTCTGGGTTCAGGGTTCATTGATCAACTGGCGGCAAAGGACCTTGGCTCATTGCCGAACCTGTCGTTCCACAGCGTCGAGGATTCGATGTGCAGATCGAATACAGGGTGATGGCGAGGACAAGTTTGAGGCTCTGGCGCAACTGCGCCGATGACGCAGGAGAAGTAGCGTTAACGTTCGCTGAGCGCAGGGGCTGGCAGCATGGGTCGAATTTTCTGACAGGTTAGTCAGCTTCTTGTAGGACGGCAACCACCTAAGGTCAATGGGAGGGAAAAGGAGTGAAATTTTCGATTGGTAAAAATTACCCTTTAAGGGTAATTTCAAGAACAGGGCAAACAGTTCTATGGAAAAGAGCACACCCCACTACGACCTGGCAGTGGTCAAGGCAAAAGTACTCAGGCTGGGGAGCAAGGCATTCACACTGAGCGCTCAGGAAGGCGGTCGAAGAATGTCGTTAAGCACTGCAAGGATGCTGCGAATCATTGCCTCGCTGGAGTACAGGATGTTGCACAAGTCGATGACGACCTATGCCGATCATCGAGTCTGGCAGGACGTTTATCACACAGCATTTCAGGATCGGGAGATTTACATCAAGGTGACCTACCGCCCTGGCGGTGGCCATCCGGTAGTCTCCTTCAAGGAGAAAGACCAATGAAAACGCAGCAATGTGTCAACTGCGGTACCCAAGACGCAATGCAACACTTTGAGGGCCGCAGCTTTACCATCGACTACAAGCAGGTAGCACGGCAGGTGCACGACATCGCTGGATGGGAGTGCAGGAGCTGTGGTGAGATCGAATTTGATCACGACACCGACAGCGCGGAACGTTATTCCCGCGTGAGCGATCAGTTGCTCGAAGATTACGCCCAGGCGATAGGGACAGAGATGAAACGCATCCGCCGCAAACTGCAGCTCACGCAGAAAGACGCGGTGAAGCTGCTGTCTGGCGGCGGACACAACGCCTTTTCCCGTTACGAGCGGGGCGAAATCGCCCCACCGCAACCACTGTTCATGCTGATGCGTCTGCTTGATCGTCATCCACATTTGATGGCTGAGGTACGCGCACTGAGCGAGGGCACCGATTTGAAGCAGTTGTTAGCTATCTGCCATCCGGAGCAGGAAATCGTCCTGACACCCTGACTCCCAGAAAAAACAAACCCGGACAAGTCCGGGTCTATTTTCACTGCCTAAGACTGGATCAATGCAAGATCTGGCTCAGGAACAACTTGGTGCGATCATTCTGCGGGTTGTCGAAGAAGTCGTTCGGCGCGGCCTGTTCGACGATTTCACCTTTGTCCATGAAGATCACGCGGTTGGCCACGGTGCGAGCGAAGCCCATTTCGTGGGTCACGCAGAGCATGGTCATGCCGTCTTCGGCCAGGCCGATCATGGTGTCCAGCACCTCTTTCACCATCTCGGGGTCGAGTGCCGAAGTCGGTTCGTCGAACAGCATGATTTTCGGCTTCATGCACAGGGCACGGGCGATGGCCACGCGCTGTTGCTGACCGCCGGAGAGCTGGCCCGGGTACTTGTGCGCCTGCTCTGGAATGCGTACGCGCTCCAGGTAATGCATGGCGATTTCCTCGGCCTTGCGCTTGGGCATCTTGCGCACCCACATCGGCGCCAGGGTGCAGTTCTGCAGGATGGTCAGGTGCGGGAACAGGTTGAAGTGCTGGAACACCATGCCGACTTCACGACGGATCGCTTCGATCTGCTTGAGGTCGTTGGTCAGTTCCACGCCGTCGACCACGATGCGGCCCTGCTGGTGTTCTTCCAGACGGTTGAGGCAGCGGATGGTCGTCGACTTGCCGGAACCCGACGGGCCGCACAGGACGATACGCTCGCCCTGCTTGACGTTCAGGTTGATGTCTTTCAACACGTGGAACTGGCCGTACCACTTGTTCACGCCCTGCATCTGAATAATGCCTTCAGGGCTCACAGGCTGTTTGATCGCTTCACTCATGAGTCAACTCCTAACGCTTGTGGCCAGTGTCCAGCTTGCGTTCCAAATGCATGGAATAGCGGGACATACCAAAACAGAAAATCCAGAACACCAGGGCGGCAAACACATAGCCTTCAGTGGCCATGCCCAGCCATTTCGGGTCGGCGGCAGCTTGTTTCACGCTGTTGAGCAGGTCGAACAGGCCGATGATGATCACCAGGCTGGTGTCCTTGAACAGCGCAATAAAGGTGTTGACGATCCCCGGGATCACCATCTTCAGCGCCTGCGGAAGGATCACCAGGCCCATGCTGCGCCAGTAGCCCAGGCCCATCGCCGCGGCCGCTTCGTATTGCCCCTTCGGAATCGCTTGCAGACCGCCACGCACCACTTCGGCCACATAGGCCGACTGGAACAGGATCACGCCGATCAGTGCCCGCAGCAGCTTGTCGAAGTTCATGCCTTCAGGCAGGAACAACGGCAGCATCACCGACGACATGAACAGCACCGTGATCAACGGCACACCGCGCCAGAACTCGATGAAGGTCACGCAGACCACGCGGATCGCCGGCATGTTCGAGCGCCGGCCCAGGGCCAGGACGATGCCCAGCGGCAAGGCGCCGGCGATACCAACGGTGGCAATCACCAGGGTCAGCATCAGGCCGCCCCATTGGCTGGTCGCCACGGTGGCCAGGCCGAACACGCCGCCGTGCAGCAGGCACCAGGCGATGATCGGATACAGCACCAGGAAACTCAGGCCGTAGATCGCCTTGCGCGGGAAGCGCGAGATGAACAGCGGCGCCACGCCGATCACGGCCAGCCACACGGTCAGGTCCACGCGCCAGCGCAGGTCCGCTGGGTAATAGCCGTACATGAACTGGCCAAAACGCTGCTGGATGAACACCCAGCAGGCGCCCTCCTTGGTGCAGTCGGCTTGAGTGGTGCCGACCCAGTTGGCATCGAGAATCGCCCAGCTGAGAATCGGTGGGACCACCAGGTAGATCAGGTAGAACGCAAACAGGGTCAGCAGCGTATTGAGCCAGCTGGAGAACATGTTCGCGCGCATCCATGCCATCGGCCCGAACACTTTGCTCGGTGGCGGCATATCAGGTTTGAAAGTATGGGATGTCATGCGCGTTTCCTCACCGCTCGATCAGCGCAATGCGCTTGTTGTACCAGTTCATCAGCAAGGAAATGCTGATACTGATCGCCAGGTACACACTCATGGTGATCGCGATCACCTCGATGGCCTGGCCGGTCTGGTTCAACACCGTGCCGGCAAACAGCGAAACCATTTCCGGGTAACCGATACCGGCCGCCAGGGAAGAGTTCTTCGCCAGGTTCAAGTATTGGCTGGTCAGCGGCGGGATGATCACGCGCAGGGCTTGCGGGATGATCACCTTGCGCAAGGTCGGACCGTTGCGCAGGCCCAGCGAGTGAGCCGCCTCGGTCTGGCCATGGCTGACCGACTTGATCCCCGAACGGACGATTTCGGCGATGAACGCCGCGGTGTATACGGTCAAGGCGAGGGTCAAAGCCAGCAGCTCAGGAATCAGTACCCAGCCACCCACGAAGTTGAAGCCCTTGAGTTCCGGCATTTCCCAATGCACAGGAGCACCGAAGATCGCGGCGCAGAGTGCCGGGATCACCAGGAACAGCGCCAGGCCGACCCAGAACTTATGGAACGGTTCACCGGTCGCTTCGAAACGCTTGTTGGCCCAGCGGGTCATCAGCACGATGGCGACAATCGCCAGCACCACGCTGACCGCGAACGGCCAGAACCCTTCGGCCATCAACGCCGCGGGCATGTTCAGGCCCCGGCTGCTGACAAAGAAGGTATCAGCGAAACTGTGGGCGGCGCGCGGCCCAGGCATGGTCAGGAAGACCGCGAAGTACCAGAACAGGATCTGCAGCAGTGGTGGGATGTTGCGGAAGACTTCCACGTACACCGTCGCCACTTTGGCGATGATCCAGTTTTTCGACAGCCGGGCCACGCCGACAATGAAGCCGAGGATCGTCGCCAGGATCACGCCGATGAACGTCACCAGCAATGTGTTGAGCAACCCGATGACGAAGACGCGGGCATAGCTGTCCGCTTCGGTGTAGTCGATCAGGGTTTGAGCGATGCCGAAACCGGCACTGCGCTCCAGAAAGCTGAAGCCGGAGGTAATACCCCGGTGCTCAAGGTTGGTTTGCGTGTTATCGAACAGAAACCAGCCCAGGGAAACAACCGCCACGATAGTGACGATCTGAAATACCCACGCACGCACTCGTGGATCGCTGAGGCTGAGCCTCTGCTTAGGTGCGCCGATTGAATTTTGCATGAAGTGCCCCGCAAAGAATGGAACAGAACATCACCCGGTGGTTGGCCCACCGGGTGATAGAACCATCAGCGCACTGGTGGTGCGTATTGAATGCCGCCTGCGTTCCACAGAGCGTTCAGGCCGCGATCGATTTCCAGCGGGGTGCCCTTGCCGAGGTTGCGCTCGAAGATTTCGCTGTAGTTGCCGACTTGCTTGACGATCTGAACAACCCAATCTTTCGGCAGCTTCAGGTCTTTGCCGTATTCGCCGTCAGCGCCGAGCATACGAGCGACGTCCGGGTTCTTGGTGGACTTGGCTTCAGCTTCGACGTTCTTCGAAGTGACGCCGGCTTCTTCCGCGTTGAGCAAGGCGTAGCCAGTCCAGCGCACGATTTTCGACCACTCTTCATCGCCATTACGCACGACTGGGCCCAGTGGCTCCTTGGAAATGGTTTCCGGCAGAACTACGTAGTCCTTCGGCGAAGCCAGCTTGCTGCGCTGGGCGAACAGCTGGGACTTGTCGGAGGTCAGCACATCGCAGCGACCGGATTCCAGCGACTTGGCGCTTTCATCGGAGGTGTCGAAAGTGATGGGGGTGTACTTCAGGCCATTACCGCGGAAGTAGTCGGAAACGTTCAGCTCAGTGGTGGTACCGGCCTGGATGCAGATGGTCGCACCGTCCAGTTCCTTGGCGCTCTTGACGCCCAGCTTGTTGTTTACCAGGAAGCCGATGCCGTCGTAGTAGGTAATGAAGCCAGGGAACACCAAGCCCATGCCGGCATCGCGGGAACTGGTCATGGTGGTGTTGCGCGACAGGATGTCGATTTCGCCGGACTGCAGCGCGGTGAAGCGCTCCTTGGCGTTCAACTGGCTGAATTTCACCTTGTTGGCGTCGCCAAATACGGCGGCGGCCACGGCGCGGCAGAAGTCAGCGTCGATGCCGAGGATCTTGCCGGAGGCATCAGGTACCGAGAAACCCGGCAAACCATCGCTCACACCGCACTGTACAAAGCCTTTCTTCTGCACGGCATCCAGGGTTGCACCCGCCTGAGCGAACCCACTGGCGCCGAGAACTGCTGCTGCAGTCACGACTGCCAGGGTGGATTTCAGTAACTTCATTCAAACCTCCAGTTTTGCTCTTGTTGTGTCGGAGCTTGAGCCCTGTCGCACCCTTTTGAGGCATTGCCGACCCTTGTTGGCTTTTTTTAGGGTCAACCGACGTCTGGGCCTTCGCTATGAGTCTAATCATGAGAGCGCCTATAAACAGCGCCTTACTCACTTCTCACCAATCGGCCGAACGGGCTGTAGCCCTTCACGTTCGCGAAGCCCGTAGCGGCTATTGGCGAACATCCATCACCGGATTCTGATATCCCATGCGTCGCGTCGAGCTGATAGTGTTACCGCGCAGCGTAAGAATCATCACTCAGGCTTCCCCATAGCAAAGCCCGTACCACACCGCTGCGCTTGCCCCTTACTAAACACGTCAAGACAAAAAGTTGTAGCATTGCGACATCTAATTAACTGAGGCACCAGGCCCGCACCGTAATCACGCACTGATTGAGCGCGCCCGCACATTTTTGGAGCACACCATGACCGACCCCTTGATTATCGAGCCCTTCAGCACCGCCGACGCGTGCGTTATCTGGCTCCACGGCCTGGGCGCCGATCGCTACGACTTCATGCCGGTCGCCGAAATGTTGCAGCAAAGTTTGCTGACCACGCGGTTCGTCCTGCCCCAGGCACCGACGCAGCCGGTCACGATCAACGGTGGCTACGCCATGCCCAGTTGGTACGACATCCGTGCCTTGAGCCCGGCCCGGGCCATCGACGAGCAGCAACTGGAAGCCTCCTCGCAACGGGTCATCGAGCTGATGGAAACCCAGCGAGCCAGCGGAATAGACGCCTCGCGGATCTTCCTGGCGGGTTTCTCCCAAGGCGGCGCGGTGGTTTATCACACGGCATTCGTCAAATGGCAGGGGCCACTGGGCGGCGTGATCGCATTGTCCACGTACGCGCCAACGTTCAGCGAAGAACTGCAGTTGTCTGCCAGCCAGCAACGCGTTCCGGTACTGGCGCTGCACGGACAGTACGACGAAGTGGTACTCAACCCGATGGGGCGAACCGCGAAAGAATATTTGAAGCAGCATGGTGTCACCGTGACATGGCAGGAATACCCAATGGGCCACGAAGTGTTACCCGAGGAGATCCGCGACATCGGTAACTGGCTGGCCGAGCGGTTGCGCTAAGCGGCCAATCGCCACGCCGGTCCTTTGACGATCACACTACGCCGCGCCCGTTTCTTGCATTACACTGGCCGGCGTACATTCCTTAACCAATCGATGAGATGACCGTGCTCAAAGCACTCAAGAAGATGTTCGGTAAAAGCGAGGCCGAGCAGCTCGCGCCTGGCACCAGCGCGCCGGTCCACGGCCCGAGCCGTACCGAAGCACCCCAGCAGCCGCGCCGCGCCGCGCCGGTTGCCAGCGATAAAAAAGCGTCGGCGCCCGCTGCCGCCACCGAGCCTGACGTTTCCCCTGCACCGGAACGGCCACCCGAAGCCGCCAAGCCGCGCCGCGAACGCGCACCGAAACCGCCGGTTGTCGCCTGGAAGCTCGATGATTTCGCCGTAGAGCCCCAGGAAGGCAAGACCCGTTTCCACGATTTCAAACTGGCCCCGGAACTGATGCACGCCATCCACGACTTGGGTTTCCCGTATTGCACGCCCATCCAGGCGCAGGTGCTGGGTTTCACCCTGGCCGGCAAAGACGCCATCGGCCGTGCCCAGACCGGCACCGGCAAGACCGCGGCATTCCTCATTTCCATCATCACCCAACTGCTCCAGACGCCGCCGCCCAAGGAACGCTACATGGGCGAGCCACGGGCGTTGATCATCGCGCCGACCCGCGAGCTGGTGGTGCAGATCGCCAAGGACGCCGCCGACCTGACCAAATACACCGGCCTGAACGTGATGACGTTCGTCGGCGGCATGGACTTCGACAAGCAGCTCAAGCATCTCGAAGCCCGCCACTGCGACATCCTCGTCGCAACACCGGGCCGCCTGCTGGATTTCAACCAGCGCGGCGACGTGCACTTGGACATGGTCGAAGTGATGGTGTTGGACGAAGCCGACCGCATGCTCGACATGGGCTTCATCCCGCAGGTGCGTCAGATCATTCGCCAGACGCCGCCAAAGAGCGAACGCCAGACGCTGCTGTTCTCTGCCACGTTCACCGAAGATGTGATGAACCTGGCCAAGCAATGGACCACCGACCCGTCCATTGTCGAGATCGAGGCGCTGAACGTCGCCAGCGAAAACGTCGAGCAACACATCTACGCAGTCGCCGGTGCCGACAAGTACAAGCTGCTCTACAACCTGGTCAACGACAACGGTTGGGAGCGGGTGATGGTATTCGCCAACCGCAAGGACGAAGTGCGCCGCATCGAAGAACGCCTGGTGCGCGACGGCGTCAACGCCGCGCAACTGTCGGGCGATGTGCCGCAGCACAAGCGCATCAAGACGCTCGAAGGTTTCCGTGAAGGCAAGATCCGCGTGCTGGTCGCCACCGACGTGGCCGGGCGCGGCATCCACATCGACGGCATCAGCCACGTTATCAACTTCACCCTGCCGGAAGTACCGGACGATTACGTGCACCGTATCGGCCGTACCGGTCGTGCCGGGGCCGCCGGGGTTTCGATCAGCTTCGCCGGCGAGGATGATTCCTACCAGTTGCCGTCGATCGAGGCGTTGCTGGGGAAAAAGATCAATTGCGAAACCCCGCCGACGCATTTGTTGCGGCCGGTTGAGCGCAAGCACTCTTGATTATTTGAAGTGATGGGTCCGATCAGCGCAGCCGTGACAGCTGCGCTTTTTTTTTGCAGGTGCTTATGACTTCCAGCGATCCGCCGCCGCGTGATCGCTGTCCCGCCCTTCAACCCAGCGCGGGCCGTCAGCGGTGTTTTCCTTTTTCCAGAAGGGAGCGCGGGTCTTGAGGTAGTCCATGACAAAGGCGCAGGCATCGAATGCCGCCTGGCGATGGGCGCTGGCGGCGGCGACGAAGACGATTGGCTCGCCCGGCTCCAGGGCGCCGATGCGGTGCAGCACTTCCAGCTTGAGCAATGGCCAGCGCTGCTCGGCCTCGTCGGCGATCTTGCCGAGGGCTTTTTCGGTCATGCCCGGATAATGCTCCAGGAACATGCCAGACACATCCAGTCCGTCGTTGAAGTCACGCACGTAGCCGACAAAACTCACGACCGCCCCGACGCCGACGTTGGCCGCGTGCATCGCGTTGACTTCGGTTCCCGGGTCGAATGGATTGGCCTGCACACGAATCGCCATGGCTCAGCCTCCGGTCACGGTGGGGAAGAACGCCACTTCGTCACCCTCCGACAGCGGTTCATCAAGCTGGCACAGGTCTTCGTTGCGGGCGCACATGAGGTTCTGCTCCTTCAGCACCTCGGCACCGTCACGTTGGGCGAGCAACGCGCGCACATCGTCGACCGTGGCGAAATCGCCTTCCACCTTTAGCGAATCCACACCAAGCGCTTCACGGTATCGGGCGAAGAACTTCACCGTGATGTTCATGACGCGTCCGCCTGGAAGTGGCCGCTCTTGCCGCCAAGCTTCTCCAACACCCGCACGCCTTCGATGGTCATGCCCCGGTCCACGGCCTTGCACATGTCATAAATGGTCAACGCGGCGACGCTGGCGGCGGTGAGGGCTTCCATTTCCACGCCGGTCTGCCCCGACAGTTTGCAGCGGGCGACGATGCGCACCCGGTCCTCGCCTTCGGCATTGAGCTCGACCTTGACGCTGGTGAGCATCAGCGGGTGGCAGAGCGGAATCAGGTCGCTGGTTTTCTTGGCCGCCTGGATGCCGGCAATACGCGCAACGGCGAACACATCACCCTTGGGGTGACCGCCGCTGACGATCATCTGCAGCGTGTCGGGCAGCATGCGCACAAAGGCTTCGGCGGTGGCTTCACGGAACGTCACGGCCTTGTCGGTCACGTCGACCATGTTGGCGCGACCTTGGGAATCGAGATGGGTCAGCACAGGGTAACTCCTGATCAGGAGCGTCGATTGTAAACCTGTGAGTCAGATTCCGGCAGGGCTGATTGTCGCACCTGCAATTGCCAGGCACTGCAAAGCCCCTTGTGGAAGCCATAAAAAACCGAGCGACGGTGAGGTCGCCCGGTTTGGCTGGGATTACAGGTGAGATTCGGCGTATTCGGCCAGGATCGAGCGCGGTACGCCCTGCAGGGTGATATGGACCCCGTTTGGGAAATCCTTGAAACGTTCGGTCAAGTAGGTCAACCCGGAGCTGGTCGCGGACAGGTAAGGAGTGTCGATCTGCGCCAGGTTACCCAGGCACACCACCTTGGAACCGGCACCGGCACGGGTGATGATGGTTTTCATCTGGTGCGGGGTCAGGTTCTGGCATTCGTCGATCAGGATCAGGCTCTGCTGGAAGCTGCGGCCTCGGATGTAATTGAGGGATTTGAACTGCAACGGCACTTTGCTGAGGATGTAATCGACGCTGCCATGGGTGCTTTCATCATCCATGTGCAAGGCTTCGAGGTTGTCGGTGATGGCGCCCAGCCAAGGCTCCATTTTTTCCGCTTCGGTGCCGGGCAGGAAGCCGATTTCCTGATCCAGGCCCTGCACGCTGCGGGTGGCGATAATGCGCCGGTAGCGCTTGCTGACCATGGTCTGTTCGATGGCGGCGGCCAGGGCCAGGATGGTCTTGCCGGAACCGGCGGCGCCGGACAGGTTGACCAGGTGAATGTCCGGGTCGAGCAAGGCGAACAAGGCCAGGCTCTGGTAGATGTCACGCGGTTTGAGGCCCCACGCCTCCTGGTGAAGCAAGGGCTCCTGGTGCAGATCGAGGATCAGCAGCTTGTCGACCTGGATTTCCTTGATCCAGCCGACGAATCCTTGTTCATCGATAATGAATTCATTGATGTGCACTGCCGGCAGGTTGTCGATCAGTTGCACCTGGTGCCAGGTGCGACCATGGTCCTGGCGAGTCTCGACCTTGCTCACACGGTCCCAGAAGGAGCCGGTCATGGTGTGGTAGCCGTTGGGCAGCAGCGATACGTCGTCGACCAGTTGGTCGGTGCTGTAGTCCTCCGCCGCGATTCCGCAGGCACGGGCCTTGAGGCGCATGTTGATGTCTTTGGTCACCAGCACGACAGCTTGGTCCTTGTTGCGCGCGTGCAGGTCGATCAACTGGTTGATGATGATGTTGTCGTTCAGGTGTTCAGGCAGCACCAGGTTGGGTTCGGTGCGTTTGCTCATCAGGATCGAGAGCAAGCCCTTGGGACCACTTTTGCCGCGCTGGATCGGTACCCCGAGTTCAACGTCTTCGGGCGAGGCGTCGCCCAAGGTCTTGTCGATCAGGCGGATCGCCTGCCGGCATTCAGCCGCCACGCTGTGATGCCCGCTCTTGAGCTTGTCCAGCTCTTCAAGCACGGTCATCGGGATGGCAACGTGGTGTTCTTCGAAGTTCAGCAGCGCGTTTGGATCGTGGATCAATACGTTGGTATCGAGTACATACAGGATTGGCTGGTTGGAGGAAGGGCTACGTCCGTGGTCATCCATACTCGGTCACCTTTGTGGGGGCCATTCGACGCAATACCGTGACAGTGCTGCGCCTCGAGGTAGCCACCGAATTCACCCGCGAGGATTCAGGTGAACTGCACACAATCTGGGTCTTGGAAGACGCCACCTGTGTTGCAGGTTTCGGCGGTCTGACTTCTTGATACTCCAAAACCCATGACAGGAAAAAGTACTTTGACGCTTTTTTGAAGTTTATTTTTCAGAGTGACGAATAGCCCTTGGCGTACCGCCGTCGCGCCGTTAAAGTCGGAAGTCCGGTCGCCCCGAATGCACGACAGAATCCCCTCCTCGCCCAACGTTTACGGGGCTTTTGCTTTTCAGCGAAACGCGTCCTGGCAATCCTCCCAACCAATCCCGCTTTGCGCCGTTTGCGCAATGAGCCAAGGCATCGCCGTTTTGACCGCATCCTGCTTGGCGTTGAAATTGATGACGCCGTGGCGCCACAGCAACATCAGAGTCAGCACACGCTGGGCGCTTTGCTCGGGCTTGAGGCGGTTGGTGCTGTCCTGGGGATCGATATCCCATAGCGCCACTTGCAGGCCCTGGGTCCTGAAGAAGGACTGGGCATCTCCTCGGCGCTGGCCTTGGGGCGGGCGGAACAGCGGCACGTAATTCTCGGGAAGCTTGCCCTTGACCAGATCGACGCTGCGCCGCACCGAGTCCTGCCAATCCTGCCAATAGCTGTGGGAGCGGAACTCCCAGCCCTGCACCCCGACGCATTGCCCGGAATACAACGCCTGGAGATCATTGACCGAGCGATCCACCAGCCGCGCCTGGAAATCCTTGCCCAGCACAAAAAAGGTGCCGTTGATGTTCGACTTGCGCAGGTACTCGGTCAGCCACGGCGTATTGTCCGGCGCGACGTTGGCGCCGCTGTCAAAGGTCAGCAAGAACAGTCGGTCGTTCATCGCCTCGCCGTTGCGTTCGTAATCGCCGAAGCGCTCGACTTCGCTGCTGACTTGGGGAAACAGTGCCGCCTTGCGCAGCAGCTCGTCCCGATATTGCGTATGGAAGATCCGGCTCGGCTCGGCCCACTTGATGTAATAGGAATTGTCATCGAGCTCGAATCTGCCCGCCTCTTCGCGCAAGGTCGCCATGTCTTCGACCAGGTAACAAAACGACGCGTCCAATCCGCAACTGCGCTGGGCAAAGTTGTAGCTGGACAGCAGCCGCTGCCACAGCCGTGCCCGCAGGGCGTTGACCGCTGCCATGTTCACCGTGCGTAGCCCCAGGTACTGCTTGAGGGCTATTTCGTCCATGGCATCGACGTCCAGCAACACCCGGGCAAACATCAGGACCTCGGCCCGCGAGGCCACATCGAACAAGGTCGGGCTGGTGAGTTGCTCAGGCCAGGTGCTGCGGTCCAGGGTGGCGACGTCGTTGGGCGCGGCGATGACGCCGAGGCTCAGCAACCAGGCCGATAGAAGAAGGGCGATACGCAAAAGGGATGTCTCCATAACGAAACCCGCGCGGGATGATAGCTGATCCTGGGGCAGCACTGGCCTGTGACCGTATCCTTACTTGGCGAACCTGCTTTTGTGGCGAGGGAGCTTGCTCCTCGCCACAAAGGCTTCCCAGCAATCAATCCGGCCCGCCACCCATCCCCTATCACCTCAATAGCTGGAGTCCCCCCAAACAACCCCCTAGAATCGCCGCACCCTTAAAGGAGACGTTTGCATGCTGATGGTGATTTCCCCCGCCAAGACCCTCGATTTCGAAACACCGCCGGCCATCGAGCGCTTTACCCTGCCGCAATACCTGGATCACTCCCAGGAACTGGTCGAGCAGTTGCGTGAACTGTCACCGGCCCAGATCAGCGAGCTGATGCACGTTTCCGACAAGATCGGCGGCCTCAACGCTGCGCGGTTCGGCAGCTGGAATCCGGCGTTTACGCCAGACAATGCCAAACAAGCACTGCTGGCCTTCAAGGGTGATGTCTACACCGGTCTCGACGCACAAAGCCTCGGCGAAGCCGATTTCGATTACGCCCAGCAACATTTGCGCATGCTTTCGGGCCTGTATGGCCTGTTGCGCCCGCTGGACTTGATGCAACCCTATCGCCTGGAAATGGGCACGAAGCTGGCCAACGCCCGAGGCAAGGATCTTTATGCATTCTGGGGCACCCGTATCAGCGAGTGGCTGAACGAAGCCCTGGCCGACCAGGGCGACGACGTATTATTGAACCTGGCGTCCAATGAATACTTCTCGGCGGTCAAGCGCAGTGCACTGAACGCACGCGTCATCGATACCGAATTCAAGGACCTCAAGAACGGCCAGTACAAAATCATCAGCTTCTACGCGAAAAAAGCCCGCGGCCTGATGAGTCGGTTCGTTATAGAGCAACGCATCAATGACCCGGCGCAACTCAAACACTTCGACGTACAGGGTTATCGCTATAACGCTGAACAGTCCTCTTCGCAAAAAATGGTCTTTCTGCGCGACAACGCCCCGCAATAACGCAACGTCTCTTTCAGGCCCCGATAAGGGGCCTCGATTGAAGCCGTATGTGTCATCCCACTTCCCCGCCCAACTTGCCACTTTCTTGGCGCCAATAAATCAAACACCCCCCGCGCTAACTTTTCTTTCACTCGACAAATGTCAGATTTTTCCGTAGTGGCACCAAAATTTTTAATCCGTAGTGGCACAAAACTATCGACCCCCTTTAACCGCCCGTAACTAAAGGGCCAAACCGTAAGTGCTATCAATATGAGGGCAGTGCCATCTAGGCAAATATTTCGAAAAATTTCGAAAATGGCGATGAGCGGATCGGAACTATGTGAAATTGCACGGCTCATACCACCCGTAACGATTCTCGCCGAGCGTGTACGAGATAACTTACGTGGGACGCCGTCCGAAGTAACCGAGTTGTCACGACAACTTAGCGAAACGGTCGTCTAATTGGATCCACACTTAAGGGACGGGAGATAACGCACCACTACTATCCCCCTACAAGGCCAAGGCTGTGCCCCTATCAAGTGCTCTCACGAGCACACAAGCTTCTGATTTTGTGGGCTTTTTGCCAGAAATCGGAGGTCAACGACCTTTTGCACGGACGTCCCGACAACGAGGACTGGCTGCATAACAGGGCAGGTCATAACAACTAGGCCGCTTTGCGCACAACTTGAGTGCAATTATTTAGACACTCGGAACTTAGTATGCCTGCACACGGCATTGTGGCGCCTGCATTCCACACTTCCGAGTGCTCGATGACCGCTGAACACTATTAACTCCGGCCATTTAATGGCGTGAAAACAGAGGTAAATGCGATGCGCATTAGCATATTTGGTTTGGGTTACGTCGGTGCAGTATGTGCCGGTTGCCTGTCTGCACGGGGCCATGATGTAGTTGGCGTAGATGTCGCCAAAGACAAAATCGACATGATCAACGCCGGTAAATCTCCGATCGTTGAACCGGGTCTTGGCGAGCTGTTGGCGCAAGGCATTCAAACAGGTCGCCTGCGCGGTACCACCAACTTCGCCGAAGCAATTCGCGATACTGACCTGTCGATGATTTGTGTCGGCACGCCAAGCAAAAAGAACGGCGACCTGGAACTCAACTACATCGAAGCAGTGTGCCGCGAGATTGGTTTTGTCCTGCGTGACAAGACCACCCGTCATACCATCGTGGTTCGTAGCACCGTGCTGCCAGGCACCGTGGCTAATGTGGTCATTCCAATCCTCGAAGACTGCTCCGGCAAGAAAGCCGGCGTCGATTTCGGCGTCGCGGTCAACCCTGAGTTCCTGCGTGAAAGCACCGCGATCAAGGACTACGACCAGCCGCCAATGACCGTCATCGGCGAATTCGACACCGCCTCCGGCGACGTCCTGCAATCGCTGTACGAAGAACTCGACGCACCGATCATCCGCAAGGACATCGCCGTTGCCGAGATGATCAAGTACACCTGCAACGTCTGGCACGCCACCAAGGTGACCTTCGCCAACGAGATCGGCAACATCGCCAAGGCCGTCGGCGTCGATGGTCGTGAAGTGATGGACGTAGTCTGCCAGGACAAGGTCCTGAACCTGTCCCAGTACTACATGCGCCCAGGCTTCGCTTTCGGCGGCTCGTGCCTGCCAAAAGACGTGCGCGCCCTGACCTACCGCGCAAGCTCGCTGGACGTGGAAGCGCCGCTGCTCAACTCGCTGATGCGCAGCAACGAATCCCAGGTGCAGAACGCCTTCGACATCGTCTCCAGCCACGACAAGCGCAAAGTCGCCCTGCTGGGCCTGAGCTTCAAGGCCGGCACCGACGACCTGCGTGAAAGCCCACTGGTGGAACTGGCGGAAATGCTGATCGGCAAGGGTTTCGACCTGAAGATCTACGACAGCAACGTCGAATACGCACGCGTCCACGGTGCGAACAAGGATTACATCGAGTCGAAGATTCCTCACGTCTCGTCCTTGCTCAATTCCGACTTCGACGCGGTGATCGACAACTCCGACATCATCATCCTCGGTAACCGCGACGAGAAGTTCCGCGCGCTGACCGAGAACGTACCGGAAGGCAAACAGGTCATCGACCTGGTTGGTTTCATGTCCAAGGCCACCTCCCCGAGTGGCCGGACCGAAGGCATCTGCTGGTAAGTCTGTTAGCCGGCCGGGGCTTGCCCCGGCCGGCCTTTCGCCTGCCTTAACCCATCGGGCCGCCCACAAGGCCCGCCCGAGATAGAGACGGATGCAGATTATGCACAGGCTAAAGCACGGCCTGCTTCAGGCCGCCGGTTGGCTGTTTTACTTGAGTTTATTGATGGGCATCGCCACGGCGTTGCCCACGTCCACGTTCGACGCCGAATCGAAGGATTTCATCTTCCTGATCGGCGCCGTGGGCATTTGGCGTTACTCCATGGGAGCAACGCATTTCGTGCGCGGCATGATCTTCCTGTACATCGTCTACCCACACCTGCGCCGCAAGGTACGCAAGTTGGGCAAGGCGGCGGATCCGTCCCACGTGTACCTGATGGTCACCAGTTTCCGGATCGACGCACTGACCACCGCCCAGGTCTACGGCTCGGTGATTCGCGAAGCCATCGAGTGCGGGCTGCCCACTACCGTGGTCTGCTCCATCGTGGAAATGTCCGACGAATTGCTGGTCAAGAGCCTCTGGGCCCGCATGAACCCGCCAGAGCGCGTCAAGCTGGACTTCGTGCGCATCCCCGGCACAGGCAAGCGTGACGGCCTCGCCTACGGTTTCCGTGCAATCTCCCGCCACTTGCCGGACGACCGCGCCGTGGTCGCCGTGATCGATGGCGACACCGTGCTCGCCGAAGGCGTGGTACGCAAGACCGTGCCGTGGTTCCAGCTGTTCGGCAACGTCGGCGGCCTGACCACCAACGAATTCTGCGAAGTGCGCGGCGGCTACATCATGAGCGAGTGGCATAAGCTGCGCTTCGCCCAGCGTCACATCAACATGTGCTCCATGGCCCTGTCCAAGCGCGTGCTGACCATGACCGGGCGTATGTCGGTGTTCCGCGCCAGCGTGGTGACCAATCCGGACTTCATTGCCGACGTGGAAAGCGACTCGCTGCAACACTGGCGCCTGGGCCGCTTCAAGTTCCTCACCGGCGACGACAAATCGAGTTGGTTCAGCCTGATGCGCCTGGGCTACGACACGTTCTATGTGCCGGATGCGGCGATCAACACCGTCGAGCACCCGCCGGAGAAGAGCTTCATCAAGGCCAGCCGCAAGCTGATGTTCCGCTGGTACGGCAACAACCTGCGGCAGAACTCCCGGGCCCTCGGCCTGGGTATGCGGCGTCTGGGCCTGTTCACTTCAGTTGTGCTGTTCGACCAGCGCGTATCGATGTGGACCTCGCTGCTGGGCTTGACCGTGGCGATCATCGCCAGCTTCAAGTACGGCACCGCATTCATCCTGGTGTACCTGCTGTGGATCGGCATCACACGGTTGCTGTTGACCTTGTTGCTGTCGTGCTCCGGACACCGGATCGGCCCGGCCTACCCGGCGATTCTCTATTACAACCAGATCGTCGGCGCGCTGGTGAAGATCTACGTGTTCTTCCGCCTCGATCAACAATCCTGGACTCGCCAGCCCACCCACCTGACCCGTGATCTCGCCAGCTTTCAACGTTGGTTCAACACTTGGTCGTCTCGGACCATGACCTTCTCCGCCGGCAGCATCTTTGTCGCCGTGCTGCTGACGATGGTCTGACCGGACTTGAATGAATTAACTAGGAAATCGCCCCTATGAACACCGCCGTGAATGTCAACGTAGTGCATGAATCCGAAGCCCAACGCCAACACGCCCGGGTCAAAATCCCGGCCAAGTTGCGCTTCTTCGGCCCTGACCGTACGCCCATGGAAGTCAAGGTCCTGGACCTGTCCGCCGGTGGGCTGTGCTTCAACGCCGGTCAGTTGCCGCTCAAGGTTGGCGAGACCTACAAGGCTCGCTTGCAGTTCGTGATCGACAACCTTGGCCTGGCCATGGACGTGGAACTGCAGATCCGTTCCTACGACCGCGAGACCGGCCGTACCGGTTGCCAGTTCCAGAACCTGGAGCCGCGGGACATCTCGACGCTGCGCCACATCATCACCTCGCACCTGGCCGGCGACATCGTCGGCGTCGGCGACGTGCTGGCGACGCTGCAGCGCGACAACTTCACCAAGGCTCGCAAGCAGAAAGATGAAAACGGCGGCATGAGCGCCTTCGGTCGCCTGCGCGCCGTGACCTTCAGCCTGGGGATTTTCATTGTCGGCCTGGCGGCGTTCGGTTTCATCTTCAAGTCGGTATATGGCATGTACTTCGTCAGCCACGCCCAGGCCGGCATCGTCAACGTACCGGGCATGGCGATCACCATGCCGCGCGACGGCACCGTGCAAAGCCTGGTCAAGCCCGACGGCCTGGCCGCCAAAGGCGCCCCGTTGGCGACCTTCAGCACCAGCATGCTCGACGTGCTCAAGGGTCACTTGGACGACAACCAATTGCAGCCGGCCAAGGTCGAGGAACTGTTCGGCAAGCAAATGACCGGCACCCTGACCTCGCCATGCGACTGCATCGTGGCTCAGCAAATGGTTTCCAACGGCCAGTACGCCAGCAAGGGTGACGTGATCTTCCAACTGGTTCCACGTGGCGCCGAAGCCAACGTCGAAGCGCGCTTCTCCTATCGCCAGTTCGGCGACGTGCGCCCAGGCACTCCGGTCAGCTTCCAGGTTGCAGGCGAAGACGCCACCCGCACCGGCAAGATCGTCAGCAGCAGCAGCCTGAAAAGCGCCGACCTGTCTTCCGATATCCGTGTGCTGATCCAGCCTGACGAAGCCTTGGACAGCTCCCTGGCCGGTCGTCCGGTGGAAGTCGTCAGCGACCGTGGCCCGAACCTGAACTGGCTGATCGACAAAGCCATGGCCGTCGGTCTTTAAGTCGAGGATATGCCCGTGACCATTATAAAAATCCTTAACACCCCACAGAGCCTGTGGGTGCGAGCATGCTCGCGAAAGGATCAACGCGGTCAGGATGAGATGCCGCAAGCGCGTTCCCAAGTGGGGACCCTGTGTGCCTTGGCATTGGCCGTGAGCCTGGCCGGTTGTGCCGGCCTGCCCGACCAACGCCTGGCCAACGAAGCCCTCAAGCGCGGCGACACGGCGTTGGCGCAGCAGAACTATCAGCAATTGGCAGACCTGGGCTACAGCGAAGCCCAGGTTGGCCTGGCCGATATCCAGGTAGACAGCCGCGACCCCGAGCAGATGAGAAAGGCCGAGGCGACCTACCGCGCCGCTGCCGACATCTCGCCACGGGCCCAGGCTCGCCTGGGTCGCCTGCTGGTGGCCAAGCCCGGTTCCACCGAAGCGGAAAAACATGAAGCCGAAGGTTTGCTGAAAAAGGCCTTCGCCAACGGTGAAGGCAATACCCTGATCCCGCTGGCGATGCTGTACCTGCAATACCCTCACAGCTTCCCTAACGTCAACGCCCAGCAGCAGATCAGCCAATGGCGCAGCGCCGGTTATCCGGAAGCGGGCCTGGCGCAAATCCTGCTCTATCGCACCCAGGGCACTTACGACCAGCATCTGGACGAAGTGGAAAAGGTCTGCAAGGCAGCCTTGGCCACCACCGACATCTGCTATGTCGAACTGGCCACGGTCTATCAGAAACGCGCTCAGCCCGAACAGCAGGCTGAACTGCTCAAGCAGATGCAGGCCGGTCACGCCCGTGGCGTAGTGTCTGCCCAGCGTGTGGACAGCGTCGCTCGTGTCCTGGCCGATTCGAGCCTGGGCAAGACCGACGAGAAAACCGCCCAGTCGCTGCTCGAAGGCATCGCCCCCGGCTACCCCGCTGCCTGGGTCAGCCTGGCGCAACTGCTTTACGACTTCCCCGAGCTGGGTGATGTCGACAAGATGATGCAGTACCTGGAAAACGGCCGTGCCGCCGACCAGCCGCGTGCCGAAGTGCTGCTGGGCAAGCTGTACTACGAAGGCAAGTGGGTGCCGGCTGACGCCAAAGCCGCCGAGGAACATTTCCAGAAAGCCGTTGGCCGTGAAGTGTCCGCCGACTACTACCTCGGCCAGATCTATCGCCGTGGCTACCTGGGCCAGGTGTACTCGCAAAAAGCCCTGGATCACCTGCTCAAGGCCGCTCGCAACGGCCAGAACAGCGCTGACTACGCCATTGCCCAGCTGTTTTCCCAAGGCAAGGGCACCAAGCCCAACCCGGTCAACGCTTATGTGTTCAGCCAGTTAGCCAAGGCGCAAAACACCCCGCAGGCCATCGAGCTTGCCCAGACCCTCGAAGCACAATTACCGCCGCAGCAACTTGCACAAGCGCAACGCCTGCTACAACAAGAGCAGGCCATTCGCGGCGCAATGAGCCCCGATACGCTGGAACTGCAAGCCCTAAAAGAAGATGACGGCGAGGAACCTCTATGAAGCTTTTGAAGCTCAATCCTTTTGTGCAGGCTGGTATTGGCCTGTCGTTTGCCCTGCTGTGGTCCTGCCCGACCCTGGCGGCCCTGACCGACAGCAAGAATTTTGGCCTGGAAGTGAAGATCACCGGCCAGTCCGAAGATGACCGCGACCTCGGCACCCAACGCGGTGGCGACGTCAACGGCATCGGCCTGGACCTGCGTCCATGGGTCTATGGGGAAAGTGGAGCCTGGAGCGCCTACGCCATGGCCCAGGCCGTGACGTCCACCGACATCATCGAGACCGACACCCTGCAGCAGTCGGACGACGTGACCCAGCAAACCGACAGCGGCGACCGCGAGGCCAAGAAAAACTACCTGGCCATGCGCGAATTCTGGATTGGCTACCGCGGTCTGACCCCTTATCCGGGCGAACAGTTGAAGTTCGGTCGCCAGCGCCTGCGCAACGACGACGGCCAATGGCGCGACACCAACATCGAAGCCCTGAACTGGACCTTCGACACCACCTTGCTGCGGGCCAATCTCGGCATCGCCGAACGCTTCAGCGAATACCGCACCGACCTCAAGGAGCTGTCGCCACAGGACAAGGATCGCATGCACGTCTACGGTGACGTCGGCTATCAGTGGATGCCTGGCCAGTGGGCGGGTATCCGTGCCCACCATTCCCATGACAGCGGCAGCCTGGATTACCCGACCCCGGGCGAAGCCACCGACACCCTGGACAAGACTCAGAACGGCGATTTGACCTGGCTCGGCCTGGAAGCCAACAGCGACGCCTACAACTGGCGCAACACCAACACCGTCAATTACTGGGCAAGCCTTACCGGCATGACTGGCGATCGCGACACGGTCAACCCGCTCGATGCCGACGGCACCCGCCCCGCGCAACTCAAGCGCAGTGACGACGTCGACGGCTGGGCCACCGACCTGGGTATCCGCCTGCGCCTCGACCCGCAATGGCAAGTCGGTGCAGCCTATGCCCGCGCCAGCGAGGACTACGAACAGAACGGCCTGCAAAGCAACCGGTCGAACTTCACCGGTACTCGCTCACGGGTCCACCGTTTCGGCGAAGCCTTCCGGGGCGAAATGGCCAACACCCAGAGCGCCAGCCTGTTCGGTTCCTGGCAGCTGCGCGACGAATACGACGCCAGCCTGGTGTACCACAAGTTCTGGCGCGTGGACGGCAACAAGCCGGTGGGCAGCAACGGCATCAATGCCGTGGAAAACAACACCGACGACGTGACCGGCGCCATCCTCTCCACCTCGTCCCTGCCGCTGCGTGACGGCAACAAGGACCTGGGCCAGGAAGTCGATCTGGTCGTCACCAAATACTTCAAGCAAGGCCTGCTACCGGCCGCGCTGAGTCAATCCATTGATGAGCCGTCGGCGCTGGTGCGCTTTCGTGGCGGCGTATTCAAGCCAGGCGACGCCTACGGCAAAGAGGTCGATTCGTACATGCATCGCGCCTTTGTCGACGTGATCTGGCGCTTCTGATGCGAACGGCCATGGGAGTGCCCGATATGAACCGCTACCTCAGGAACAGCCAGGCGATGAAAGGTTCGATCAGCCTGTTGGCCGCAGCGATGCTGCTGGCCGGCTCGTCGGCGTTCGCCAACGTTGAACCGGTGGTCAAACCGGGCAACGTGGTCAAGGAACTGCAACAAGCCAAGACCTACACCGTCAGCAGCGCGCCAACCGAACCGCTGGAGCTGGCCGCCCCGACCCTGCCCGACCTTTCCGGCTACACCGCCGAAGCGGTCGCCGCAAAGATCGTGCGCAGCAAGCCCGGCAAAGTCAGCGTGCGGCGGATGATGCAGGAAAACGCCTTGAAGGACTTCATCGGCGGCGACAACAAGATGGCCGAGTGGGTGGTGCGTCAGCACGGCATCCCACAGGCCATCTTCCTTGACGACGGTTATATGAATCTCAAGGACCTGGCTAAAAAGGTGCCCAAGTACATCATCGAAACTTCGCCAGGCGTCTACCTGGCGAAGATCCCGATCGTGGTCGGGCAGAAAGGCATCCTGGAAATCGACAAACAGACCCAGGAACTGCGCCTGTCCCAAGAGGGCGGCTCGTTCCTGGTCAACGATGGACATATGTTCATTCGCGACACCAAGGTCACCGGCTGGCGCGAAAAGGACAACGGCCCCGCCACGTTCCGCTCGGCCAACGAATTCCGGCCGTTCCTGCTGTCCTGGGGCGGCACCGAGACCTACATCGTCAACACCAAGATGGCGAGCTTCGGCTATGCCAACAGTAAGTCGTACGGGGTGAGTATTTCCCAGTACACGCCGAACATGGCCAAGGTCCTCAAGCGCAAGGAACCGACCGGCTGGATCATCGGTTCCGAGTTCTCGGACATGTGGTACGGCTTCTACTGCTACGAGACCAGCGACTTTGTGATCAAAGGCAGCACGTACAAAGACAACATCGTCTACGGCATCGACCCCCACGACCGTTCCCATCGGCTGATCATCGCCGACAACACCGTCTACGGGACCAAGAAAAAGCACGGGATCATTATTTCCCGTGAGGTGAACGACAGCTTCATTTTCAACAACCGCAGCTACGACAACAAACTCTCCGGCGTGGTGATCGACCGTAACAGCGTGAACAACCTGATCGCCTACAACGAGATCTACAAGAACCACACCGACGGCATCACGCTGTACGAGAGTGGTGACAACCTGCTGTGGGGCAACAAAGTGATCAGCAACCGCCGCCACGGCATCCGGATTCGTAACAGCGTGAACATTCGCCTCTACGAAAACCTGTCCATGGCCAACGGCTTGACCGGTCTCTATGGCCACATCAAGGACCTGTCCGACACCGACCGGGACATCAAGCTCGACCCGTTCGACGCCGAAGTGTCGTTGATCGTGGTCGGTGGTGAACTGGCCGGCAATGGCAGCGGCCCGTTGTCCATCGACTCGCCATTGAGTGTCGAGCTGTACCGCGTGTCCATGCTCGCGCCGACCAAATCCAGCGGCATCAGCTTCACGGGGATTCTTGGCGAACGCCAGGACGAAATTCTCGACCTGCTGGTGCGCCAGCAAAAAGCCGTGCTGATCGACCCTGTCGAACGCCAGACCGAAATGCGGGACTGAGGAATGACCTTTATGAACCCACAGATGATCAAGCTCCTGGGCCTGTCCGCCCTGACTGCCGGCATTCTAGCCGCCGCAAGCGGCGCGCGTGCCGATGAAATAAAGGCACCGACCTTTACCGCTGAACCGTGCTGCAACCTCTGCCCTGCCGCCCATGACGCGAAGAACTACACCACGCGTTACCAGCAGAACTTCACCACGCTGGTACAGGCCCAGGGCGACTGGTTGTTCCGTACCCAGGAAGACCTGCGTACTGAATTCAATACCACGCCGGCCGGCTACAAGCGCATGCAGCAGCTGCACGATGCCTTCAAGAAAAAAGGCGTTGAACTGGTACTCGTCTACCAGCCGACCCGGGGCCTGGTGAACCGCAACAAACTCAACCCGCAGGAAAAGGCCAGCTTCAATTTCGACAAGGCCTTGGCTAACTACAAGTCCATGCTTGGCCGCTTTGCCCAGATGGGTTATGTGGTGCCAGACCTGTCGCCGCTGACCAATGAAAACCTGCCCGAAACCCTGCCCGCCCACGATTTCTACTTCCGTGGCGACCAGCACTGGACACCGTACGGCGCCCAGCGCACGGCAAAAATCGTCGCCGAGAAGATCAAGCAGCTCCCGGCCTTCGCCGACGTCCCCAAGCGTGAATTCGAGACCAAGAAGTCCGGCCGCATGGGCAAGACCGGCACCCTGCACAACATGGCCGGGCAACTCTGCGGCACCAGCTACGCAATCCAGTACATGGACCAGTTCACCACCGAGCCTAAAGGCGAGGCCGGCGATGGCGACCTGTTCAGTGATGCAGGCGATCCACAGATCACCCTCGTGGGCACCAGCCACAGCGGCAAGAACTACAACTTCGCCGGCTTCCTGCAAGAAGCCATCGGCGCCGACATCCTCAACGTGGCCTTCCCCGGCGGCGGTTTCGAGGGCGCGATGATCCAGTACCTGGGCAGCGAAGAGTTCCAGAAGAGCCCGCCGAAGATTCTCATCTGGGAATTCTCGCCGCTGTATCGCCTGGACCAGGAAACCATCTACCGCCAGATGATGGCGCTACTGGACAACAACGGTTGCGAAGGCAAGCCAGCGCTGATGAGCAGCAAGGCCAAGCTCAAGCCGGGCAAAAACGAATTGATGGTCAACAGCAAGAATATGGACCTGCGTAACGGCAGTCACCAGATCGATATCCGCTTCGCCGACACCTCGGTGAAAACCTTGCAAGCCACCCTCTGGTACATGAATGGGCGCCACGAGGACATCAAGATCGAAAAACCGAACACCTCCGAAACCGACGGACGTTTCGCCTTCCAATTGCGCACCGACGAAGACTGGGCTTCGCAAAACCTGCTGGCTCTCGAAGTCCAGGGTCCTGAAGCCGGTAAAGAGCCGCTGCAAGTCGAAGCGAAAGTCTGCAAACGCAACGCATCTTCGCAAGCCGAGCAACAAACGGCTCAAATCGGACAATGAGGTCTCGTCTCATGACTAGAACCATGCGCACCCGAACGTTGAAAACGCTGCTGGCGCCGTCGCTGCTGGCCTTGGCGATGTTCGCCGGGGCCACGCAGGCCGCGGCCCCGCTGCGTCCGCCGCAGGGCTACTTCGCACCGATCGAAAAGGTCAAGGAAGGTAATGGCGGCCAAAGTTGCGATGCCGTGCCAACGCCGTATACCGGCTCGCTGCAGTTTCGCAGTAAGTACGAGGGCTCCGACAAGGCTCGCTCGACACTGAACGTGCAATCGGAAAAAGCCTTCCGCGACAGCACCGCCGACATCACCAAAATCGAGCGTGGCATTAGCAAGCAGGTCATGCAGTTCATGCGCGACGGTCGTCCCGAGCAACTGGAATGCACGCTGAACTGGTTGACCGCCTGGGCCCAGGCCGATGCGTTGATGTCCAAGGACTTCAACCACACCGGCAAGTCCATGCGCAAATGGGCCTTGGGCAGCATGGCTTCGGCCTATGTGCGCTTGAAGTTCTCCGAGTCGCGCCCGCTGGCCAACCGTCAAGAGCAAGCGCAATTGATCGAAGGCTGGTTCAGCAAAATGGCGGATCAAGTCGTCAGCGACTGGGACAATTTGCCGTTGGAAAAAACCAACAACCACTCGTACTGGGCCGCCTGGTCGGTAATGGCCACGTCCGTGGCGACCAACCGTCGCGACCTGTTCGACTGGGCCGTCAAGGAATACAAGGTAGGCGTCAACCAGGTCGACGCCGAAGGCTTCTTGCCCAATGAGCTCAAGCGCAAGCAACGGGCCCTGTCCTACCACAACTATGCCCTGCCGCCACTGGCGATGATCGCCAGTTTCGCCCAGGTCAATGGCGTGGACTTGCGCCAGGAAAACAACGGCGCCCTCAAGCGATTGGGTGACCGCGTGCTGGCCGGCGTCAAGGACCCGGATATTTTCGAAGAGAAGAACGGCGAAGAGCAGGACATGAAAGACCTGAAGATCGATTCGAAATTTGCCTGGCTCGAACCGTTCTGCAGCCTCTACACCTGCTCCGAAGACGTGCTGGAACGCAAGCATGAAATGCAGCCGTTCAAGACCTTCCGACTCGGCGGTGACTTGACGCGGGTGTACGACCCTTCGCATGAGAAAGGCGAAAAAGGAAGCTGATTACCGCTGATCATTCCCACGCTCTGCGTGGGAATGCAGCCGGGGACGCTCTGCGTCCCAAAAAGCCGAACGCGGAGCTTCCGTAGAGGCATTCCCACGCAGAGCGTGGGAACGATCATCACCCCTCTTTTTCATGGGGGGGTTTGGGGGGGCTCTGGCCCTTGACTGTTGATTCAACATGGAGAGATCGGGATGGTATTTTCATCCAATGTGTTCCTGTTCCTATTCTTGCCGATCTTTCTCGGCTTGTATTACTTGAGCGGGCAACGCTATCGCAACCTGCTGCTGCTGATCGCCAGCTACGTGTTCTATGCCTGGTGGCGGGTGGACTTCCTGGCCCTGTTCGCAGGCGTGACCCTGTGGAACTACTGGATCGGCCTGAAAGTCGGCGCCGCCGGTGTGCGCACCAAACCGGCCCAGCGCTGGCTGCTGCTCGGCGTGGGCGTGGACTTGGCGATCCTGGGCTACTTCAAATACGCCAACTTCGGCGTGGACAGCCTCAATGCGATCATCAGTGGCTTCGGTCTGAACCCGTTCATCCTGACCCACGTACTGTTGCCGATCGGGATCTCGTTCTACATCTTCGAGTCCATCAGCTACATCATCGACGTCTACCGCGGCGACACCCCGGCAACCCGCAACCTGATCGACTTCGCGGCATTCGTGGCGATCTTCCCGCACTTGATTGCCGGTCCCGTGCTGCGTTTCCGTGACCTGGCCGACCAGTTCAACAACCGCACCCACACGCTGGACAAGTTCTCCGAAGGCTGCACGCGCTTCATGCAGGGCTTCATCAAGAAAGTGTTCATCGCCGACACCCTGGCGGTGGTGGCCGACCATTGCTTTGCCCTGCAAAACCCGACCACCGGCGATGCCTGGCTCGGCGCCCTGGCGTACACCGCGCAGTTGTACTTCGACTTCTCCGGCTACAGCGACATGGCCATCGGCCTGGGCTTGATGATGGGTTTCCGCTTCATGGAAAACTTCAAGCAGCCGTACATCAGCCAGTCGATCACCGAGTTCTGGCGTCGCTGGCACATCAGCCTGTCGACCTGGCTGCGCGATTACCTCTACATCACCCTTGGCGGTAACCGCAAAGGCACGCTGATGACCTATCGCAACCTGTTCCTGACCATGCTCCTGGGCGGTCTGTGGCACGGCGCGAACATCACCTACGTGATCTGGGGCGCCTGGCACGGCATGTGGCTGGCCATCGAGAAAGCGGTGGGTATCGACACCAACCCACGCAGCATCAACCCGATCCGCTGGGCGCTGACGTTCCTGCTGGTAGTGATGGGCTGGGTGATCTTCCGTGCAGAAAACCTGCACGTGGCCGGTCGCATGTACAGCGCCATGTTCAGCTTCGGCGACTGGTCGCTGTCGGAACTGACCCGTGCCAACCTCACCGGCCTGCAGATCGCTACGTTGGCGGTGGCCTACATCACCCTCGCCTTCTTCGGCCTGCGCGACTTCTACACCAATCGTCCGCCGGTCAAGGCCAAGCCTGAACAGAGCACCGAAGCCAACGGTCCTGCTACCGCGCAACCGGGGCTGATCAAAGCCGTACCGGGCGACAACCCGTCGACCATCCATGAACCGGGCTACACCGTCGGCGTCGAAGCCCAGGTGCAACCGGCCTACTGGACTGTGGACTGGTCTCGCTACGTGATGCGCACCCTGGTGTTGGTGCTGTTCATCGCCTCGATTCTCAAACTGTCGGCGCAAAGCTTCTCGCCGTTCCTTTACTTCCAGTTCTGAGGGATCTGAACATGACCCGCTCATTACGCATCTTCTACGTCGCGCTGTTTATGCTGATCCTGACAGCCCTGGGTATTTGGTCGATGCGCAGCTTCCTCGGCTTCAGTACCAACCCCGATGCGACCGTGCTCAACGGTCGCTGGGCCAAGGCCGTGGAAACGCATTACGACGAAGAGTTTCCGATCAAGCGCCTGGGCACCAACATCTGGGCGGCACTGGACTACAAGCTGTTCAACGAAGGCCGCAAAGGCGTGGTCCTCGGCCGCGACCAGTGGCTATACAGCGACGAAGAGTTCAACCCGATCGTCAACGAAGAACAGAACCTGCAGGACAACTACGCGCTGGTCGAAGGCGTGCGCCAGAAACTCAAGGAACAGGGCATCACCTTGGTCATGGCGATCGTCCCGGCCAAAGCGCGGCTGTACCCGGAACACTTGGGTGAAGTGAAGCCTTCGAGCATTCACGCCAACCTGTACCAGGATTTCCACGCTCGCGTGGCGGCAGACAAGATCCTCGCCCCGGACCTGCTCGGCCCGATGCAACAGGCCAAGCAAAGCGGCCAGCAAGTGTTCCTGCGCACCGACACCCACTGGACACCGGAAGGCGCGCAAATCGCTGCGGAACATCTGGCCAAGGCGATTGCCGAACGTACTCCTCTCAACGGCGAGCCACAGCGTTTCGTCACCGAGCCTGCGGAAAAGATCATCCACAAGGGCGACCTGCGTCAGTTCCTGCCGCTGGACCCGCTGTTTGAAAACCTGATGCCAGCCCAGGAGCCGCTGGTCAAACGCAACACCCGCGAAGCCGACGACCAGCCGGCCAGCGACGACGCGTTGTTTGCCGATGCCCAGGTGCCCGTGGCCCTGATCGGTACCAGCTACAGCGCCAACCCAACCTGGAACTTCGTCGGTGCGCTCAAGCAAGCCCTGCACAGCGACGTCGTCAACTACGCCGAAGACGGCCATGGCCCGATTCTGCCGATGCTCAGCTACCTCAAGAGCGACGCCTTCAAGAACAGCCCGCCACAAGTGCTGATCTGGGAGTTTCCAGAACGTTATTTGCCAGTGAACAACGAGATCGGCGACGCCGATCCGCAGTGGGTCGCCGAGCTCAAGCAAGCCGGTGCCCGCCAACAGAACGTAGCTGCTAACACACAATCCGAGACGCCCGATCGGGCGCAAAACTGAAAGAGAGGTCCACCATGACTTTCAACACTACTCCTCGCCGTCTCGCTGCTCGCTCCTTCAAGGCCGTTGCCCTGGTCGCCAGCATGAGTGCCCTTTCGTTCTCCGCCTTCGCCGGTGACTCAGCCCTGTACGGCCCGGTTGCGCCAAAAGGTTCGAGCTTCGTGCGGATCTACAACGCCAGCAACGCCGAAATCAGCGCCACCGTCGGCAGCACCAACATCAGCGACGTGGCCCCGTTGGCCAGCAGCGACTTCAGCTTCATGCCTGGCGGCGACTACAGCGCCAAAGTGGGCAGCCAGACCGTTCCGGTTAAACTGGCTTCCGATCACTATTACACCCTGGTGAACAACGCCACCGGCCAGCCACAACTGATCGAAGAACCACCGTTCAAGAACAAGCAGAAATCCCTGGTACGCGTCCAGAACCTCACCGACAAGGCGTTGACCCTCAAGACCGCTGACGGCAAGACCGAAGTGGTTCCGAACGTAGCGGCCAAGGGCCGTGGCGAACGTGAAATCAACCCGGTGAAAGTAAGCCTGGCCCTGTTCGAAGGCGACAAGAAAGTCGGCGACCTCAAGCCAGTTGCCCTGGAACGCGGCGAAGCAGCCGTGCTCTACGTGACCGGCTCGGGCAGCAGCCTGTCGCCAGTATGGGTCAAGCGTCCGGCTTCCACCCGCTGATCATTTGCCCGGGCGGCCTGCGGGCTGCTCGGGCACGGAACAAAAACAAGAGAGTGAAACGACAGAACGCAGTAGCTCTAAAACCATTTCGATTTTGTAGGAGTAACACACATGATTCCGGTGATCTTGTCAGGTGGTAGCGGCTCACGTCTTTGGCCGCTTTCGCGCAAGCAGTTCCCTAAACAGTTCCTGGCCCTGACCGGCGAGCACACTCTGTTCCAACAGACCCTCGAACGCCTGGTGTTCGAAGGCATGGACACGCCAATCGTGGTCTGCAACAAAGACCACCGCTTCATCGTCAACGAGCAACTGTCCGCTCGCAACCTGGAAGCCCAGCGCATCCTGATGGAACCGTTCGGGCGCAACACCGCGCCGGCCGTTGCCCTGACTGCGATGATGCTGGTCAACGAAGGCCGCGACGAGCTGATGCTGGTGTTGCCGGCCGACCACGTGGTGGAAGACCAGAAAGCCCTGCAACGCGCTTTGGCCCTGGCCACCGTGGCCGCCGAGCGTGGCGAAATGGTCCTGTTCGGCGTACCGGCCACCAAGCCGGAAACCGGCTACGGCTATATCAAGTCGACCAACGATGCCCTGCTGCCTGAAGGCGTCAGCCGCGTCTCGCACTTCGTCGAAAAACCCGACGTCAAGCGCGCCACTGAATTCGTCGAAGCCGGCGGCTACTTCTGGAACAGCGGCATGTTCCTGTTCCGCGCCAGCCGTTTCCTCGAAGAGCTGAAAAAGCACGATCCGGACATCTACGACACCTGCCTCCTGACCCTGGAGCGCAGCGAGCAGACCGCCGACACCATCACCTTCGACGAAGCCACCTTCGCCTGCTGCCCGGACAACTCCATCGACTACGCCGTCATGGAAAAGACCCAGCGCGCCTGCGTGGTGCCGCTGTCGGCCGGCTGGAGCGATGTCGGTTGCTGGGCGTCGCTGTGGGAAGTCAATGCAAAAGACACCAACGGCAACGTCACCAAGGGCGACGTCGTGATCCAGGACAGCCGCAATTGCATGATCCATGGCAACGGCAAACTGGTGTCGGTGATCGGCCTGGACAACATCGTCGTGGTCGAAACCAAAGACGCCATGATGATCGCCCACAAGGACAAGGTCCAAGGCGTCAAGCAACTGGTCAACACCCTCAACGCCCAGGGCCGCAGCGAAACCCAGAACCACTGCGAGGTCTATCGTCCGTGGGGTTCCTATGACTCGGTGGACATGGGCGGTCGTTTCCAGGTCAAGCACATCTCGGTCAAGCCGGGCGCGTGCCTGTCGCTGCAGATGCACCACCACCGCGCCGAACACTGGATCGTGGTCAGCGGCACCGCCGAAGTGACCTGCGACGAGAACGTGTTCCTGCTCTGCGAAAACCAGTCGACCTACATCCCGATCGCGTCGGTCCACCGCCTGCGCAACCCGGGCAAGATCCCATTGGAAATCATCGAAGTGCAGTCCGGCAGCTACCTGGGTGAAGATGACATCGAGCGTTTCGAAGACATCTACGGTCGCTCCACCCCGATCGAACGTGGCGTGTCGGTGAAGACCATCGCGCAGTAACGATCAGCCGTACAAGAAGCCCCCATCCAGCCCACTGCGTCCCCTATCCGCAGCGGGTTGGGCGGGGGCTTTTTTTGGGTTCAGGCGGCGAGCCGCCTTGGGCCTGATGTCACGGCTTTTTTAAGCCACGTTTTGACTTTTATCGAGCCAGGAATCTTGATTTCAAGACTGCCTCCGAAGGCTGTATCGATCTTATCGAGCAGGGCGCGAGGCTCCATTCTTCCGACTTGTACAGCAGGAACTGCTGATTTTGCCAACAGCATTGCCTTCAAGTCTTTCAAATGACCTCTCACCATAGGTACCGTCTCGAGTTTCGAGTGCTCCGGGGCCAGAACATCTGGAGAGGCGAAAAACTCCACATTTTTGAAGTCCACGCCAAGAGCCTCTTGCAACGCCTGCTCGTCTTCAAGATCGTACTCAGCATAGTGAGTCGCCGAAGCGAGAAACGCGCGATCATTTACCTCATCATTAATGACCAAGAGAAAAAAGGTGAAGCCCATATTGCCTGCCTGGGTCCAGTCTTTTTCATTTGTGTTACCGCTCTTGTCCCCCAGCTTCTTCACGCCCTGTTGAACCAAGGCAAAATTCGAGGTGATTTCACTGAATGGCGGCTCGCCGCCGGACTGAGTGTAGTGCCGCAACTTGAAACGCTTATCCTCTGTTTTTGCCATGACGTTGGGCGCTGCCTTGGCTGTTATGAAATTCAATTTACCCGCTGTGATTTCTTCCATCATGGTGAAAGGTAGTTGCCTGTCCTTATCACTGTACTTAGCCGAATAGCGGTCGAAAATGCCCTTTGCCGTTAGCTTAGGTTCAGATACGAATTCAAGTCGGCGAAACGGCACAGCAGGATTGATGAACGGCGCTTTCTCACCTTTTTTTGTCTCCGGCCCGCTCACCACATCCTCTTTTCCGCGCCCATCCGTATCCACAAAAGTAAGCGGATTGTTTCCCACCATCGCGTATAGATTCAAACCCTCCACCGCCCCCGCCGGGTCCGGATTCACCCAACGCTGCAACCACGGGACGTAATAACGAAAACCGTAGTAGTAAAGCCCCGTCGCATCCCGCTCCTTGCCTGAATAACGGACCGTCTTGTAACTCACCTCGGTTGTATCGCTCCCGGCCAGGTAAGCCGTTTCACCAAACGGATAAAAGTGCTCCTGACTGATGATCCGCCCGTCCTGGGCCAGTTCCAGGCCGACCGAGCCCAAGTGATCCGCAATGCTGTATCGATAGCAGTCGTTCTCGCCGGTCGGCGATGCGCTTTCCCAATGCAGGACGCGGACGCCGCTGAGCCCGCCATCGGCGACGATTACCTGCAACGCCTCGCCCGTGCCGCTGTCTGCGCGCAGTTCCAGCCCCGGCAAATAACGTACTTCGGCGGACAGCGTGCGAGCGCCGGTTTGCAGGGTGCGAAGCTTGCGCACGCGATGCCCGCCGCCGTCATAGATATAGGCCTCGCTATCGTTGAGCCCCGAGGCGCGTTCGATGGGCGTGACCGAACTCAACTGGTTACGCAGGTCCCACGCCAGGAATCGGCCTGCGTCCAATTCCAGGCAATTGCCCCGCGCATCGAACGCGGCGGCGATTTCCTCTTCCGTGGGCGGCACGCCATTGCGGTATGGCAGGCAGCGATTGCTGTACTGGGCCGCTTTGATTTCCCGGCCATGGCTTTGGGCACCGACGTGCGTCAGCTCCAATAAATTACCGGCCTCGTCGTAGCGGTAGGTCTGCCGGTAATTGCTGACCGCCGTCGGGTCGTTGCGCTCCACGGCGTTCGGCCCCTGATTGGCGGCGCCCGCCTCCCACCCCGTGGCTTCGATCAGTTGGTAGAGACTGTCGTAGACAAAACGGCTGACCGGCTCGATGCGCTGGTTGGCGAAGTAGCGGATCGGCAAGACTTGATCCTCGATGCCGAGCACATTGCCCATGGGGTCATAGTCGTAGAGCAAGTGTTGCAATACATCGCCCGCGCGCACGGCTTGGCGCTCGATCAGTCGACCGTCTTCGGGGCTGTAGGTGAGCGTGGTCTGGACGTCGTTGCCGGCCGTCTCCTGTTCGATCTGCCCGAAGGCGTCGTAGCGAATGTCGCTCACCAGCGACTGCCAATCGCCCTGCCCCGCCAACTGCAATTGACTGCCAGACATCCGGCCATCAAGCGTCAGACGTTGCCATTGTCGATTTCCCCTGGCATCGACCTGCTCCAGCACATCCCCCAGCGGCCCGACGCGCGACGTCGAAACGGCGCCGTCACCGGGTTCAAGCAAGAGCTCGCGATCAGCCTCCAACTCCGGCCAATCGACTTGAGCCGCGTCGAGAATGAAACGACGATCCTGGACAAGGTTTTGCCCGGTCAGGGCAAACGACGCCAGCACCAGCGTCCCCGCCGGGTCGTCGTGACGGATCAATTGCCCATGCTGGTTGTGGTCTTGATCGCCCTGGCCCGGATATCCGTAGGTCATGCGCTCGGTGCAGCGACGTGGCTGGCTGGTGCCTTGCTCGAACACCGCCACGGGACGCAGCAGGTTGTCATATAAAACCTCACGTTGCGTCCCTCGACCGTCCCAGCCCAGCAAGCCTTCATCGGCAAGACCGGGCAGACCGGTCTGTATGCCCGCGTCGACGCTGTCCGTATGCAGCGTGGCGCCGGACAGCGAATAGATCGCCGAAAGATTGGCCGGCGCCGTCTCATCCGTCCGTTGCAAAGCCCACAAGCGCGGATCCCACTGTTTCACCGCGCGCCTGGCCATATCGAAGCGGCTGCGGTTGATGCGTCGCTGCGCAGGGCCATGCTCGACGTTGCGGCAATAGCCCACCGAACGCACCGGCAAACCGCGCGCGTCGACAGCAATCAGTGTTGGTGTTTTATGATCCATACTCATTCAGCAGTGCCCGTCATGACGCCATGGTTCTACAGGCCATCTAATCAACGGTCCGGCAAGACTGCCTACTGTCAGATGTGACAGTGGCGACAGGCGGGCAACCAATCGCGGTACGCAGACAAGACAATCCGGAGCATTCCGCCGTTTTTTTGCTGATTATCGGGGCATCCAAGCAGTATTTAGCTGCAATTATTGGTTAGTCACGTGCACCCGCATGGACTGGACTTTGCGAACCCTCATTTTTGAAAAAACAGTGACCGATGCGTTCGAGCGATTGAACAGAGAGACTTTTCGGTCTGGTGTATATTTTTCGATCGAAGCCGTCCCCTGGGTGGTCTGATAAATAATTTTCCAGGCTTGCGCCTCTTGGTCGAATTTCATAAAGGCAAAGGCGGTGGTGACCTCTTCCTGTTGGCCTTTGGCGCCCAAGGCATAGCCGTAGTCCTTGTAGCCCATTACCGCGCCAAGTCCGAACCCATGCTCGCTGTCAGCTAAATCATTGTATTCGGCGTTTTCCTTACCGCCTTGGACATGCCGAACACGGAGTACATTGTCGTTGAGCTGATCCACCGTCAGCGAACAACCGCTGAACCCAGGGGTGAACACATAGTCTGGATGGCTCCGCCCGGGGTCAACCGGTATGTCGACATAGCCGCCCTGAGGCGCCCAGAACGCCAATATCGCATTATTTTTTTCGGGAATGTCCCACGGACCTTCCAAGACTTTCAGCGCATTAAAGGTTCCGCTACCTGCTCCGGAATAGCTGAATTTTTCCATTGTGAACAGGAGCTTGGCCCCGCCTTGCCTGTTGTTTAACTCAGAAGAAACATTGCGAGCAGTGTTCAACAATTGAGTGGTTATCTCCACTTTGTTGAGTTCGGTTTCAGTAAGCGCATTATGGATATTGGTCGTCGTTGCGACTGCCGGTACATTGCGCTGAAAAGCGCCGGTATCAGCACGCTCCGCCCCTGGGATATCGCGTTCAGCACCCACCGCAATCACCGGGTTCCACAGCCCATTGGACAGCTTTTTAGTAATGGCGCCATCGTCATCGATAAAACTGACCGGGTTGTTTCGAGTCATCCAGTAAAGGTTCAAACCATCCACCACCCCCACCGGGTCCGGGTTCACCCAACGCTGCAACCACGGGACGTAATAACGAAAGCCATAGTAATAAAGCCCCGTCGCATCCCGCTCCTTGCCCGAATAGCGTACGGTCTTGTAACTCACCTCGGTTGCATCGCTCCCGGCCAGATAAGCCGTTTCACCAAACGGATAAAAGTGCTCCCGGCTGATAACCCGCCCGTCCTGGGCCAATTCCAGGCCGACCGAGCCCAAGTGATCCGCAATGCTGTATCGATAGCAGTCGTTCTCGCCGGTCGGCGATGCGCTTTCCCAATGCAGGACGCGGACGCCGCTGAGCCCGCCATCGGCGACGATTACCTGCAACGCCTCGCCCGTGCCGCTGTCTGCGCGCAGTTCCAGCCCCGGCAAATAACGTACTTCGGCGGACAGCGTGCGAGCGCCGGTTTGCAGGGTGCGAAGCTTGCGCACGCGTTGCCCGCCGCCGTCATAGATATAGGCCTCGCTATCGTTGAGCCCCGAGGCGCGTTCGATGGGCGTGACCGAACTCAACCGGTTGCGCAAATCCCACGCCAGGAACCGTCCCGCATCCAGTTCCAGGCAGTTTCCCCGAGCGTCGAACGCAGCGGCGATTTCCTCTTCCGTGGGCGGCACGCCATTGCGGTATGGCAGGCAGCGATTGCTGTACTGGGCCGCTTTGATTTCCCGGCCATGGCTTTGGGCACCGACGTGGGTCAGTTCCAATAAATTACCGGCCTCGTCGTGGCGGTAGGTCTGCCGGTAATTGCTGACCGCCGTCGGGTCGTTGCGCTCCACGGCGTTCGGCCCCTGATTGGCGGCGCCCGCCTCCCACCCCGTGGCTTCGATCAGTTGGTAGAGACTGTCGTAGACAAAACGGCTGACCGGCTCGACACGCTGGTTGGCGAAGTAGCGGATCGGCTGTTTTTTGTCTTCGATGCTCAATACGTTGCCCATGGGGTCATAGGCGTAAAGCAAATGTTGCAGTACATCGCCCGCGCGCACGGCTTGGCGCTCGATCAGTCGACCGTCTTCGGGGCTGTAGGTGAGCGTGGTCTGGACGTCGTTGCCGGCCGTCTCCTGTTCGATCTGCCCGAAGGCGTCGTAGCGAATGTCGCTCACCAGCGACTGCCAATCGCCCTGCCCCGCCAACTGCAATTGACTGCCAGACATCCGGCCATCAAGCGTCAGACGTTGCCATTGTCGATTTCCCCTGGCATCGACCTGCTCCAGCACATCCCCCAGCGGCCCGACGCGCCACGTCGAAACGGCGCCGTCACCGGGTTCAAGCAAGAGCTCGCGATCAGCCTCCAACTCCGGCCAATCGACTTGAGCCGCGTCGAGAATGAAACGACGATCCTGGACAAGGTTTTGCCCGGTCAGGGCAAACGACGCCAGCACCAGCGTCCCCGCCGGGTCGTCGTGACGGATCAATTGCCCATGCTGGTTGTGGTCTTGATCGCCCTGGCCCGGATATCCGTAGGTCATGCGCTCGGTGCAGCGACGTGGCAGCCCGTGACCTTGCTCGAACACGGCCACCGGACGCAGCGAGTCATCGTAAAGGTTCTCCTGCTGCGTCCCTCGGCCATCCCATCCGAGTAAACCTTCGCCAGCGAGGCCCGACAGACCGATCTGCATGCCCGCGTCAACGCTGTCCGTAAGCAACGTGGCGCCGGACAGCGAATAGATCGCCGAAAGATTGGCCGGCGTCGATTCGTCATTTTCCTGCAAGGCCCACAAGCGCGGATCCCACTGTTTCACCGCGCGCCCGGCCATATCGAAGCGGCTGCGGTTGATGCGTCGCTGCGCGGGGCTGCCCACAAGGCTGCGGCAATAGCCGACCGTGCGAACCGCCAAGCCTCTCGGATCGGAGGCAGTCAGCGTTGGTGTTCGATAATCCACACCCATCATCCAGTGTCCCGTCGTAGCGCCAGGGTGGTCGCAGACCATCAAACCTCGACTCCACAACGTTGCCTACTGTCAGATGTGACAGTGACGACCGGCGGCCAAAAGGCAGGTGAATACCCATTTCCCGCCCCCTTCGGTAGGATGTGGCGAAGGTCACGGAGGCTTCAACCATGCTCATCGGCGTTTTGCTGGTCATCACCTGGCTCATCCTGCTGTTGCGCTACCCGGCCAAGGCCTTGCCGGTCTCCCTGGCGGCGTTCATCGGGCTGGGGCTGGTCGCGGCGTGGGTGCTTTGGCAGGAAAACCGCGAAACCCGGCAGCTGGATCGCCTGGATGTGCGCATTGCCTATGCGCCTGAGCGCTGCCCTGCTGATCGTCCGCTGTCGTTGAGCCTGAAAAATGGCAACGACGTGCCGTTGACCGAGCTGCACTGGCGTATAGCGGCCTACGCGCCCGGCGACACCATCAACCTGGCCGAAAACGTCTACAGCTCACCCCGCTATCGCGGCCCTGGCGAATTGCAACCTGGCGCCGACTGGCAAGACTGCCTGCCGTTGCCGCCGTTGCGCCCCGGTTATCGCCCGCAAACGCTGGAGTTTCGTGCCGAGCGGTTGCAGGGTAGTTTTTCCAACTGATTCCATCACAACGTTACCCAAGGAAAGCGCCATGCCCGTTGCGTTGATCACCGGATGTTCCAGCGGCATCGGCCGCGCCCTCGCCGACGTCTTCAAGGCCTCCGGTTACCAAGTCTGGGCCAGTGCGCGCAGGGCTGAAGATGTGGCACTGCTCAGCGCCGCCGGGTTCACTGCCGTGCAACTGGACGTTAACGACGGCGCGGCCTTGGAACAGTTGAGTGAAAGGATCAACCAGCAACATGGCGGCCTTGATGTCCTGATCAACAACGCCGGTTATGGCGCCATGGGGCCGCTGCTGGACGGCGGTGTGCCGGCCATGCAGCGCCAGTTCGAAACCAACGTGTTCGCCCTCGTCGGCGTGACCCGCGCGCTATTTCCAGTGCTACGGCGTGCCAAGGGGTTGGTGGTGAATATCGGCAGCGTTTCCGGGGTGCTGGTCACGCCATTCGCCGGCGCCTATTGCGCCTCCAAGGCAGCGGTGCATGCCTTGAGCGATGCGCTGCGCATGGAACTGGCGCCGTTCGGCATCCGGGTGATGGAAGTCCAGCCCGGCGCCATCGCCTCCAGCTTCGCCAAGAATGCCGGTCATGAAGCCGAACGGCTGATCAGCGAACAGTCGCCCTGGTGGCCGCTGCGTGAAGGTATCCGTGCCCGGGCCAAGGCTTCCCAGGACAACCCGACCCCGGCCAGCGAATTCGCCGCAGGGCTGCTCAAAGCCGTGCAACAACCCAAACCGCCGCGCTTGTTGCGTCTGGGCAATGGCAGCCGGGCGTTGCCATTGATGGCGGCTTTGTTACCCAAGGCGCTGCTGGAGAAGGGATTGATGAAACGGTTTGGGTTGGGTCGGGCGCTTTAATCATAAAGGGGCAACGAGTTTAGGGCTGCTGTGCAGCCCAACGGGGATAAATCCCCTCGCCACAGGAGCTTTATGCAACCTCAGCGCTTAGGTTCTACCACCACCGTGCACGTCATCCCCGCCGCCAGCAACACGCCATCCGGCACCTCGTCCAGGTGAATGCGCACCGGTACCCGCTGGGCCAGGCGCACCCAGTTGAACGTGGGGTTTACGTCGGCGACCAATTCGCGGCTTTGGGGATTGTCGCGGTCGTAGATCCCCCGGGAAATACTCTCCACATGCCCCTTGAGCATCTCCCCGCTCATCATTTGCAACTGCGCAGGATCGCCAACCCGCACCTTGGGCAACTTGGTTTCTTCGAAAAAGCCATAGACCCAGAACGAATTCAGATCCACCACCGCCATCTTCGCCTCGCCGATTCGCGCGTAGTCGCCCCGGTGCACGTTGAGGTTGGTGACGTAGCCGTCCACCGCCGCGCGAACTTGCGTGCGGGCAAGGTTCAGCTCCGCGGCCTCCAGTTGCGCCTGGGCGTGCTGGTAGTCGGCCAGGGCCGAGTCGGCGAGGTTGCTGGCGTCGTCACGGTTTTCACGGGAGATCACCAGGCTGTCCAGGTCGGCACGCCTGTGGGCATTGACCTTGCGCATTTCCCAGGTGGCCTTGCGCGACGCCACCAGAGAACGGGCCTGTTTGACCGCGATGCGGTAATGCTCGGGGTCGATGCGCATCAGCAGGTCGCCCTTTTTCACCTGCTGATTGTCACGCACTGGAACCTCGACCACCTCGCCGCTGACATCGGCCGCCACGTTGATGATGTCGGCCCGCACCCGGCCATCGCGGGTCCAGGGCGTGTCCATGTAATGAACCCAGAGCGTACGACCGATCCACAGCGCCAGGGCCAGCACCAGCAACGTCGCCATCAGGCTGAAAAACTTTTTCATTGCTTCGTTCTCAACGGTAGACCGCCAGCGCCAGCGCGCCGAACAGGCAGGTAAACAGGCTC
This sequence comes from Pseudomonas marvdashtae, assembly GCF_014268655.2. Lineage (NCBI taxonomy): Bacteria > Pseudomonadati > Pseudomonadota > Gammaproteobacteria > Pseudomonadales > Pseudomonadaceae > Pseudomonas > Pseudomonas marvdashtae. The sequence continues at coordinate 1,017,793 of NZ_JABWQX020000001.1, read as the reverse complement.
AGGCGCAGCAACGCCGGATGCCAGAAAAAACGGTACAGATCCAGCCCTGAAAGGAAACGGTCCAGCACCCAGGCCAAGCCGGCAGCGATGAAAAACATCAGGGTCATGGTGGGCATGTACACGCCATGGAAGGCGATCTCACGAGGCATGTCGAGGTTCCTGGAGCAGCGGCGCGGCGTGGGCCGACAAGGGGGATTGCGGGTCCATCAGCGAGGTCCGGATAAAGTGCAGGTAGCTTTTCACCCGGCGCAGGGCCGAGGTGTCGAAATGCGCGGCGAAAGGTTCATCAGTGGCTTGCACGCGGCTGATCGCATCGTCGACCGCCACCCGCGCACGCTCCAGATTGTTCTGGCCAGGCTGGCGGAACAGCCGCACCAGCGCTCGTCCCATCAGGCGGATCGCCTGTCGCCATGGCTGGCTTTCGGCATAGGCCGGGTGCACCGGCAGGATTGCCTGTTCCTTACGCAATTCGATGACCGCGTGGCCGACCTCCAGCACCACCAACAGCCAGCGCAACAGCTCCCGTTGCACCTGCGGCTGCCCCGCCGCGAGACCGTAGGCTTGGTGCAGCAAGTCACGGCTGCGACTCTCGAAGCCCGAGGCCAGGCCCTTGAGCTTGCCGCTGATGGCAAACACCACTTGCTCGCGCAGGTCCTGTTCGAGTCGACGCCACATCCAGCGGCTGTTGGGCGGCAGGATGATCGCGCCAGCCGCCGCGCACACCAGCATGCCGAGGATCATCGCAATGTAATCGTTGATGAAGGTGTAAGGGTTGTAGACCGTCAGGTTGTCCGGCACCGAGCCGGTGCTGAAGAAAATCAGCAGCCCCAGCCCGACGCCGGCGTATTGCGGGCGTGAACTGAGGAATGAGCCCAGCATGATCACCGGCGCCAACATCACGCAGAGCAAAGCAAAGCCGTCGATCAATGGGAAGACAAAAAACATTTCGACGAAACCGATCAACGCCCCAAACAACGTCCCGCAAGCCATCTGGAACGCCATGCGCTTGGGGTTCGGCGTGGCGGCCGACAAGCCCACGGTGGCGGCAGCGATCATCGTCATGGTCGCGCCGCTCGGCCAGGCCGTGACGACCCAATAGCTGCCCAGCACCAGCAAGATAAAGGCTGCGCGAAACCCGGAAGCTGCAGCGGCCAAGCCGTTGGTCTGCGATACGAAGGGCTCGTCCCAGCGTTCGCGTTCGTGGCGATGATCGGCCAGCGACGCATGGGTCTGGGCGTAGCCGTGCAAGTCGTCGACAAAGCGATAGAGCAGCTCGTAGGCCGTATGGAAATCCAACTGCTGCGCATCACTGGGATCCGTCTCTTGGAAGAGCGCCCGCAACCGGCGCACCAAGGCCGGCAAGTCGGCCTTGTAGTCAGCCAGTGCCGCCGCCAGACGCGCCGCATCGGCATCGGTCAAGGCCCGCGCGCTGAAGCCATCGAGCAATTCGGCCAGCGTCTGCAAACCGGGTTTGATGGCGTTTACCACGTGATCCGCCCGGGCCTCGCGCAAACGGTCGAGCAACTGGTGCAAGGCATTGAAACGCGTGGTGACGCCCATGAACTCACTGTTCAAGCGGCTGAGCCGGCCGTTGCGCCGACGCATGTGCGGATCCTCGAAGACAGTCACGCTGCGCAGGCTTTCCAGGCCCACCGCTTCGGCGATGAAACCAACGTTGCGCGCCTCGAATGCCTCGGGCTGGCCGCGCCCGCGCAAGCCATCGGTGACGAACAGGGCGAATACGCCGAAGCGCTGATAAAGCGCGTTGCGCATGGCGGCGCTCGCGGTTTGCGGCAGGACCGCGGCGCTGACCAAGGTCGCACAGAGAATCCCCAAGGAAATCTCCAGTACCCGCCAGACCGCCGCCATGAACGCCGCTTCTGGATGGGCCAGGGCCGGCAGGCCGATCATTGCCGCGGTGTAGCCTGCCAGCACAAACCCGTAGGCCCGGAAATTGCGATAACGCGCCGCTCCCGCCGAGCAGATTCCGACCCAGATTGCCAGGCAGCCGAGGAACAGTTCGGTGTTCTGTGCGAACAAGGCGATCAGCGCGACCATCACCGCCGAACCGGCCAAGGTGCCGAGCAAGCGATAGAAGCTTTTGGCCAATACCTGGCCGCTCTGGGGCTGCATGACGATGAACACCGTGATCATGGCCGTGCGCGGTTGTGGCAGTTCCAGGCGCATTGCCAGCCATAACGTCAGGAACGCGGCCAACAACACTTTGAAGATGTAGACCCAGGTCACTCCGTCGCTACGGGCCCAGTCGAAGAAACCACGGCGCCATTCGAGGCGATGGAGCCGGCGCAAGGGGGCACGTAGAGTCCTCATGAAATGTCTATTTGGCACCGTGGCTCACAGCAGGCACGTCGCTGCCAGCCTCCAACCCGCCACCCAGCGCCGTCACCAGATCGGCATGAGCAGTCAATCTCGCGGCTTCTACTTGCTGAAGTACCTGTTGTTGCTTGAATAACAGGCTCTGGGCGTTGAGCACATTGAGGTAATCGGTGAGGCCACGCTGGAACGCCACCATGGCGATGTCGTAGGTGCGCTGGGCGGCGGCCACCGACTCGGCGGCGAAAGCCTGTTGCTTGTCCATCGATTCGCGGCGAATCAACTGGTCGGAAACGCTCTTGAGGGCATCCACCAGGGTCTGGTTGTAGTGCGCCACGGCGATGTCGTGACCCGCCGCGGCTTCTCCCAACGCTCCACGCAAGCGCCCTGCGTCAAAGATCGGCAGCGAGATGGCCGGCCCGACGTTGTAGGTGAGTTTCTTGCCGGTCAGAAACTCCAGCGCCCCGCCGCCGGTAGCCATGTAGCCGAGGCTGCCAACCAGATCGACATTGGGATAAAAACCGGCCCGCGCCACATCGACGCCACGGGCCTGGGCCGCCACTTGCCAGCGCGCGGCAACCACATCCGGGCGCTGGCCGAGCAGTTCGGCGGGCAACGCCGACGGCAGTTTCAACGGAGCCCCCAGCGCCAGGCTCGGCCGTTGCAGGGACGCGCCGTCTCCCGGCCCCTTGCCTGCGAGCGCCGCCAGTTGATTGCGGCTCAAGGCGATGGCTTCTTCGAGGGCGTCGAGTTGGCGATGGGTTTCGGGCAACGGCGCCTGGGCCTGGCTGACTTCAAAATGGGTGCCGATGCCGCCGTCCAGGCGTTTTTGCGCCAGTTGCCGAATCTGCTCCTGTTGAGCGAGCGTCGCGGCGACGATGTCGCGCTGGGCGTAGTGCAGCGAAAACTGGATATAGGCGCGCACAATGTTGTTCTGCAACTCCAACTGCGCCTGCCGCGCCTCGGCGACGCTGGTGTGGGCCAGATCGACAGCCTGCTCGCTGGCGTTGCGCTCGCGCCCCCATAAATCCAAGGCGTAGCTCAGGCCCAGGGCGGCGTTGTTGTCCCAGGTAGTGGTATCGGCCAGCTCGCCGGGGCCATAGAATTGATCGGTCGGCCAGTTGTGGCGCTTGAGGGTGGACTGGGCATTGATCTGCAGCGACTCGGCGGCTTGCGCGACACCGGCCATGGCCTTGGCCTGCCGCACTCGGGCGGCGGCCACGGCCAGGCTCGGGCTGTCTTGCACGGCCAAAGCGATCCAGCGATCCAGTTGCGAGTCGCCATAGGACTTCCACCATCGACGGGTGGGCCAGCGGGCCTCGCCGGCGGCCTGGCGAATCGCTTCATCGGTCGCCAGCTGGTTGGCCGACAGCGCCTTGCCTTGCGGCGCAATCCCTCCCGTGCCGATGCAACCGCCGAGGGTCAACGTCAAAACCCAAACACTGAGAGTCTTCAGCTCTGTGCTGATGCAACGCGGCACTGGCGCAAATTCCTGGGGGAGAAGGTCGGGGACCTGTGGTAACGCAGCGGACCGCACCACAGTGGCGGCAATTCTAGGCATCGCCTCCAACGGCGATAAGCCGACCTTTCTGTGATTCTTTGTTACCGTTAACGTGATAATCCGTAAGTCGGGGTCCCGTAGCGTTGTAACTTCATGTCACAATTTGGCACCTCCCAAGAGAGCCCTCCATGGACACTTTGCAAAACATGCGCGCGTTCAGCTGTGTGGCCGAAGCCGGCAGCTTCACCGCTGCCGCCGCGCAACTGGACACCACCACGGCCAACGTCTCGCGTGCGGTTTCCAACCTCGAAGCCCACCTGCAAACCCGCCTGCTCAACCGCACCACGCGCCGCATTGCGCTGACCGAGGCGGGTAAACGCTATCTGCTGCGTTGCGAGCAGATCCTGGCGTATGTCGAAGAAGCAGAAGCCGAGGCCAGCGACGCCCACGCGCGACCTGCCGGGCAGTTGAAGGTGCACACCATGACCGGCATCGGCCAGCACTTCGTGATCGACGCCATCGCTCGCTACCGCAAGACCCATCCGGACGTGACCTTCGACCTGACCCTGGCCAACCGCGTGCCAGACATCCTCGACGAGGGCTACGACGTCTCCATCGTCCTCGCCAGCGAGCTGCCGGATTCAGGTTTCGTCTCCCAGCGCCTGGGCATCACTTACAGCATCGTTTGTGCGTCGCCCGCCTATGTGAAGGCCAGCGGCTGTCCGCAAAAACCCAGCGACCTGCTCAACCACGCCTGCCTGCGCCTGGTCAGCCCGGTCATTCCGCTGGAGAAATGGGTGTTCGACGGCCCGGAAGGCCAGGAAATGGTCACGGTCAGCAATTCACCCTTCCTGGTGAATTCCGCCGATGCCATGAAAACCGCCATTACCAGCGGCATGGGCGTGGGCGTATTGCCGGTGTACGCCGCCATCGAAGGCTTGCGCAACGGCACGCTGGTGCGGGTCATGCCCAACTATCGCTCTCAGGAACTGAACCTGTACGCCATCTATCCTTCGCGCCAGTACCTGGACGCGAAGATCAAGACGTGGGTCGAGTACTTGCGAGGTTCGCTGCCGGAGATCCTGGCGGCGCACCAGGCCGAACTGACGGCGTATGAGTTGAGTGCAAGCCTGACAGGCACCCGGGTCGTGAACTGAATCGAGAATCGTGCCTGGAGAATATCAGCGCTTGCCCATCGAACGACGCGTCCCGGGAGGCGCCGCGCCGGGGGTCTTGGTGTGACCGTTCTTCGCGCCGTTCTTGTACCAGGGCTGTTGCCCGGCACCTTTGGCCGCTGCCAGTTCGCCGGGTTTGAACGGGAACTTGAAGGTCGGGATCGCCGCCGTGGCGCTTTCAGCGCTGCCACTTTCGCTGTTGGCCAGGTCAGCCTGGTCGTCGCTCGTGAGTTCGTCCACGGGCGAAGGTGTCGGGGAAGTCATGTAAGGCTCCGGTAAAGCGGGTATGCCGGGCTCGGTGAGTGAGCCGCGAAACGCAACAGTATACCTGCCCGCTATCGCCGCGCACCGGGCAGATTCAATCGAAACTGACCGTCTGACAGCAAGCCGGGACAAAACTGACAGCCGTGACAGCTAGCCGTCACCTTCCTGACGGGCTCACAACGCTATATAAGAAAGCCAGGAATTCCTCCGTCCCGAACCGGCGTTTCACGTTCATGCCTATCCAGAAAAAAACCGTCCTGCTTGTCGTGCTGTTGATCGCCCTGGCCGCCCTCGGCCTCTGGTTTGCCATCAAGCCCGTCGCCACCCGACCCAGCGCGTCCGTCGCCGTACCGGTGAGGGTCGTCAGCGTGATTGAAAAGGACGTGCCGCGCTTTGCCAGCGGTATCGGCACGGTGCTGTCGCTGCACAGCGTGGTGATCCGCCCGCAGATCGACGGCATCCTCACCCGGCTGCTGGTCAGGGAAGGACAACTGGTCAAGAAGGGAGACCTGCTGGCGAACATCGATGATCGTTCGATCCGCGCCAGCCTCGACCAGGCCCGCGCCCAACTCGGCGAGAGCCAGGCGCAACTGGCCGTGGCCCAGGTCAACCTCAAGCGCTATAAATTGCTGAGTGTCGATGACGGCGTATCCAAACAGACCTACGACCAGCAACAAGCGTTGGTCAATCAGCTCAAGGCCTCTGCCCAAGGCAACCAGGCGGCCATCGACTCGGCGCAGGTGCAACTGTCCTATACCCAGATCCGCTCCCCGGTGACCGGTCGCGTCGGCATTCGCAACGTCGATGAAGGCAACTTCCTGCGAACCAGCGATACCGAAGGCTTGTTCACGGTGACGCAGATCGACCCGATTGCGGTGGAGTTTTCCTTGCCCCAGCAGATGTTGCCCACCTTGCAACGGCTGATCGCCGCCCCCGACCAAGCCTTGGTCAAAGCCTACATCGGCGCCGATGACGCCACCGGGGACCCACTCGGCGAGGGGCGGCTCAGCCTCATCGACAACCAGATCAATACCAACACCGGGACCCTGCGGGCCAAGGCTGAATTCAATAACGCCGCGCAACGGCTGTGGCCGGGGCAACTGGTCACCCTGAAAATCCAGACAGCCATCGAAAAAGGCGCCCTGGTGGTGCCGCCCACCGTGGTCCAGCGCGGGCTGGAGCAACACTTCGTGTACCGGGTCAAAGGCGACAAGGTGGAAAGCGTGCCGGTAGAAATGGTCTACCAGGACAGCGGCATGCACATCATCAAAGGGGTGAACGCCGGCGACCAATTGGTGAGCGACGGCCAGTCACGGCTCAAGCCCGGCGCCAGCGTCCAGGTGCTCGGCGATCCGCCCGCCCTCGCCAAGACCGGGCAGGCGCAGCCATGAAGGGCCGCGGCTCGATATCGGCGTGGTGCATCGACCACCCCATCGCCACGGTGCTGCTGACATTCGCCCTGGTGTTGCTGGGGTTGATCGCCTTCCCTCGCCTGCCCGTCGCGCCGTTGCCCGAGGCGGAGTTCCCGACTATCCAGGTCAGCGCCCAGTTGCCTGGGGCCAGTCCCGAGACCATGGCTTCGTCGGTGGCGACCCCGCTGGAAGTGCAATTCAGCGCCATTCCGGGCATCACCCAGATGACCTCCAGCAGCGCGTTGGGCTCGACCAACCTGACCCTGCAATTCAGCCTCGACAAAAGCATCGACACCGCGGCCCAGGAAGTCCAGGCGGCCATCAACACCGCCGCGGGCAAGCTGCCCAACGACATGCCGAACCTGCCGACCTGGCGCAAGGTCAATCCGGCCGACAGCCCGGTGCTGATCCTCAGCATCAGCTCCGACCTGATGCCAGGCACCGAGCTGAGCGATTACGTCGAAACCCTGCTCGCCCGCCAGATCAGCCAGATCGACGGCGTCGGGCAAATCTATATCACCGGCCAGCAACGCCCGGCGATTCGGGTCCAGGCCTCGGCCGACCGACTCGCGGCCATCGGCCTGACCCTGGCCGACCTTCGCCTGTCCCTCCAGCAAGCCAGCCTCAATCTTGCCAAGGGTGCGCTGTACGGAGCGTCGAGCATTTCCACGCTGTCCACTAACGACCAGTTGTTCAAGCCCGAAGAATACGGCGAATTGATCGTTTCCTACCGGGACGGCGCGCCGGTTCACCTCAAGGACATCGCCAAAGTCGTCAACGGTTCTGAAAACGCCTACGTCCAGGCCTGGTCCGACGATCAGCCCGGGGTCAACCTGGTCATCTTCCGCCAACCGGGAGCGAACATCGTCGAGACCGTCGACCGCATCCAGGCGGCCCTGCCGACTCTGGAAGCGATGTTGCCCGCCGCGGTGCAGGTCAAGGTGATGATCGACCGTACGCAGACCATTCGGGCGTCGCTGCACGAAGTGGAAATCACCTTGGTGATCGCGGTGCTGCTGGTGGTGGCGGTGATGGCACTGTTCCTGCGCCAGCTCTCGGCGACCCTGATTGTCTCGGCGGTGCTCGGGGTGTCGTTGATCGCCAGTTTTGCCCTGATGTACGTGATGGGATTCAGCCTGAACAATTTGACCCTGGTGGCCATCGTCATCTCGGTGGGGTTCGTGGTGGACGACGCCATCGTCGTCGTGGAAAACATCCACCGACACCTGGAAGCCGGCGACGGCATGCGCGAGGCGGCGATCAAGGGAGCTGGGGAAATCGGCTTCACCGTGGTTTCCATCAGCTTCTCGCTGGTCGCGGCGTTCATCCCGCTGTTGTTCATGGGCGGCGTGGTCGGCCGTCTGTTCAAGGAGTTCGCCCTGACGGCCACCTCGACCATCCTGATTTCGGTGGTGGTGTCCCTGACACTGGCACCAACCCTGGCGGCGCTGTTCATGCGCGCCCCGACGCACCATGTTCACGCCAAGCCCGGGTTCGGCGAACGTCTGCTGGGTTGGTACGAGCAGGGCTTGCGCAAGGCCCTCGCCCACCAGAAGCTGATGATCGGCGTGTTCGGCCTGACCCTGGCGCTCGCCGTGGTGGGCTACGTGTTCATTCCCAAGGGTTTCTTCCCGGTACAAGACACCGGCCTGGTGCTGGGCACCAGCGAAGCGGCCGCCGACGTGTCGTTCCCGGACATGGTGGCCAAGCACAAGGCCCTGGCCGAGATCGTCGCCGCCGACCCGGCGGTGCAGACTTTCTCCCACTCCGTCGGCGTCTCGGGCAACAACCAGACCATCGCCAACGGCCGCTTCTGGATCGCCCTCAAGCCCCGGGGCGAGCGCGATGTCTCGGCCAGCGGCTTCATCGACCGGATCCGTCCAAAATTGCTGAAGATTCCCGGCGTCGTGCTGTACCTGCGGGCAGGGCAAGACATCAACCTCAGCTCCGGCCCCAGCCGCGCCCAGTATCAATACGTGCTCAAGAGCAATGACGGACCGACCCTCAACGCCTGGACCCAGAAACTCACCGACAAGCTGCGCGGCAACCCGGCGTTCCGCGACATCTCCAACGACCTGCAACTGGGCGGCAGCATCACCCACATCAATATTGACCGCAGTGCGGCGGCGCGTTTCGGCCTGACCGCCACCGATGTCGACCAGGCGCTGTACGATGCGTTCGGCCAGCGCCAGATCAATGAATTCCAGACCGAGACCAACCAGTACAACGTAATCCTGGAGCTCGACACCCAGCAACGTGGCAAGGCCGAAAGCCTGGCGTATTTCTACCTGCGCTCGCCACTGAGCGGGGAAATGGTCCCGCTCTCGGCCCTGGCCCGCTTCGATGCGCCCACCAACGGCCCGCTGTCGATTGCCCATGACGGCATGTTCCCGGCGGCGAACCTGTCGTTCAACCTGGCGCCTGGGGTGGCGCTGGGCGATGCGGTGCGCCAGCTCGACCAGGCCAAGAACGAGATCGGCATGCCCGCCGCCATCACCGGTAATTTCCAGGGCGCGGCCCAGGCGTTTCAAAGTTCGCTGGCGAGCCAGCCGTGGCTGATCCTCGCCGCGCTGGTGGCGGTGTACATAATCCTCGGCGTGCTCTACGAGAGTTTCGTGCACCCGCTGACGATCATCTCTACCTTGCCCTCGGCCGGCCTTGGCGCGCTGATCATGCTCTGGCTGCTGGGCCAGGACTTTTCGATCATGGCGTTGATCGGGCTGGTGCTACTGATCGGCATCGTCAAGAAGAACGGCATACTGATGATCGACTTCGCCCTCGACGCCCAACGCAATGGCGGGATGACGCCGCAGGAAGCGATTTTCCAGGCCTGTCTGACCCGCTTCCGTCCGATCATCATGACCACCCTGGCTGCCCTGCTCGGTGCCCTGCCGCTGATGCTCGGCTACGGCGCTGGCGCGGAACTGCGCCAGCCCCTGGGCATCGCGGTGGTTGGCGGCCTGCTGGTAAGCCAGGCGCTGACGTTGTTCACCACGCCGGTCATATACTTGTGGCTCGAGCGACTGTTCCATCGGCCCGCCCAGCATCCAGGGCCGGCGCCGACGGCGGCGCTGGCAAGCACAGACCACTGAGGCGGGCCCATGCGCGTTCTGATCATCGAAGACGAAGAAAAAACCGCTGACTACCTGCACCGCGGCCTGACAGAACAGGGCTACACCGTGGATGTGGCGCGGGACGGCGTCGAAGGGCTGCACCTGGCCCTGGAAAGCGATTACGCGGTGATCGTGCTCGACGTCATGCTGCCAGGGCTGGATGGCTTTGGCGTGCTGCGTGCCTTGCGCGCCCGCAAGCAGACGCCGGTGATCATGCTCACCGCCCGCGAACGGGTCGAAGACCGCATCAAGGGCCTGCGCGACGGTGCCGACGATTACTTGGGCAAACCCTTCTCCTTCCTTGAACTGGTGGCCCGCCTGCAAGCCCTGACTCGCCGCAGCGGCGGCCATGAACCGGTGCAGGTCAGCATCGCCGACCTGTGGATTGACCTGATCAGCCGCAAGGCCACCCGCGCCGGCCAGCGCCTGGACCTGACCGCCAAGGAGTTCTCGCTGCTCAGCGTCCTGGCCCGCCGCCAGGGCGAAATCCTCTCGAAAACCGCCATTGCCGAAATGGTCTGGGACATCAACTTCGACAGCGACGCCAACGTCGTCGAAGTGGCGATCAAACGGCTACGGGCCAAGCTCGACGGGCCGTTCGAACAGAAATTGCTGCACACCATTCGCGGCATGGGTTACGTGCTGGAGAACCGAGGTGAGTAACAGCATCGCACTGCGCCTGAGCGGCATGTTCACGCTGGTGGCGGCGCTGGTGTTCCTGCTGATTGGCGGCGCCCTGTACCAGCAGGTCGAAAAAGGCCTGGGCCTGTTGCCGGAAGCCGAACTCGATGCCCGCTACAGCGTGCTTGAATCCACCGTCGGGCGTTTCGGCACGCCCGAGCACTGGGTGAAAATCGGCAACAAACTGCGCTTGCTGGGCGAAGAAGACAAGCGCATCCATTTCTGGATCGTCAGCGGCGACCCGCGCTTTGAATACGGCAACCCCGCCCCTCAGGTCCGCTCCGTTGCCCAAGGCCCGCTGGGCAAGCACGACCTTGTATTGCCCGACCGGCATTATCCGATGAAGGTCCTGGTGAGCCAGTTCCCGGCCAAGGACCAGCGTCCGCCGTTGCGGTTCATGATCGGCATCGACACCGAGACCTTCTACCAGACCCAACATCATCTGCTGGTGGCGCTGGTGAGCCTGGCGTGTATCGGCGTGCTGCTGGCTTCCTTGCTGGGCTATTGGGTTGCGCGCATCGGCCTCAAGCCCCTCATCAAGTTGTCCGATGAAGCCCAGCGCCTGGCCCCACCCCGCCTCTCCGGACGCTTGCGCTTGTCGCCGTTGCCGCCGGAACTCAGCCAGTTCGTCAGTTCGTTCAATGCCACCCTCGATCGCGTGGAACAGGCGTACTCCCGGCTCGAGTCGTTTAACGCCGATGTTGCCCACGAACTGCGCTCGCCGCTGACCAACCTGATCGGCCAGACCCAAGTGGCGCTGACCCGCGGGCGTTCGGCCGAACATTACTTCGAAGTGCTGCAATCGAACCTCGAAGAACTGGAGCGGCTGCGCTCGATCATCAACGACATGTTGTTCCTGGCCAGCGCGGACCAGGGCAGCAAGGCCACCAAGCTGACCACCACCTCCCTGGCCGACGAGGTGGCAACCACTCTCGATTACCTCGACTTCATCCTGGAAGACGCCCAGGTCCAGGTTCGCGTCAGCGGCGACGCACAAGCCACGATCGAAATCGCCCACCTGCGCCGGGCGCTGATCAACCTGCTCAGCAACGCCGTGCAGCACACCGCGCCCGGACAAGTGATCGATGTGCAGATTGAAGTCCTCGGCGACCAGGTCTGCCTTGGCGTCACCAACCCCGGCGAGCCGATCGCTGGCGAGCACCTGCCGCGCCTGTTCGAGCGCTTCTACCGGGTCGATGCCTCCCGCAGCAACAGCGGCGCCAACCACGGGCTCGGCCTGGCCATCGTCAAGGCGATTGCGCTGATGCATGGCGGTGATGTGTTCGTGCGCAGCGACCGGGGCGCAAACACCTTCGGCATCCGTTTGCCGGCCTGAAATAAGCCACGATGTGCATTGCTCAATTCCAGTGCCACAAGCACAATCTTGCAAAAGGCCAGCATTGTCTGATGCCAGTCATCCGCGGTTGAAGATGAGCAGCCTATGGGAAGGATCCCAGTCACATGACAATGCAGATCGGAATCATGAACGCGAGCAGTGCAACACCCGGCAAGCCCCCCCTTTCGATACGTTCGGAACGGGTACTCGTATTGGCCAGCTCGCTGGTTGTGATTGCCATCCTGAGTATCGTGACGTTCCTGCTGATCCGGGAACACGCCAGCGCCCAACAGGCGGCGACGCGGGCGGCGAGCAACATCGTGCAGCTGATCGACGCCGACGTGCTGCGCAACGTTGAACTCTACGACCTGTCCCTGCGAGGCTTGATTGCCGCCGCAAAGCGCGACGACCTGAAAGAGGTTTCGCCAACGATCCGCCATCTCGCCCTGTTCGACCGCGCCACCGCCGCGCCCTACAAAGGTGACATCCTGCTGCTGGACAAGCGTGGCGATGTGATCGCCGATTCCGCCTCGGTCGAACCACGTAAAGGCAACTACGCCGATCGGGAATATTTCCAGTCCCACCTTCCGGACCCCAACCCGGGCATGAAGATCAGTCGCCCGTTCCGGGCCAGGAGCCAACCGCACGATTGGCGCATCAGCTTCAGCTATCGGTTGAGCGATGACCGGGGCGATTTCATGGGCGTGGCCGAGGCAGCGATGCGCCTGGGCTACTTCAGCCAACTGTTCAAAAGCCTGAACATCGGTCACGGCGGAACGGTCAACCTGGTCAGCCGTGACGGCATCCTGCTCGCGCAGGAACCACCGCTGGCCGAAGACATGATTGGCAAGGATTTCAGCAATCGGCCGAATTTCGTGCGCATCCTGCGTGAAGGCGATGGCAGCTTCACCAGCGTGTCGAGCGTGGATCAGACGCAACGTCTCTACACCTTTTCCCAGGTAGGCGACTTGCCTTTGATAGTCGTCGTCGCGCTCTCCTCCCAGGAAGTCTTCGCTTCATGGAAACGCACGGCGTTGGTGGTCAGTGGCGCCACGGGCGCGCTGTGCATCACCTTGCTCTGGCTCACGTGGTTGCTGCGCCGGGAATTGCGACGCCGCCACCACGCCGAACGGGAGCTGGCGCAACTGGCATCCGTCGATCCGCTGACAGGCCTGGCCAACCGTCGGACCCTGGACCAGACGCTGCACCTGGAATGGCTGCGTGCGCAACGCTCCGGCCAGCCGCTGTCGGTCCTGATGATCGATGCAGACCACTTCAAGGCGTTCAACGATCGCCTTGGCCACCAACGTGGCGACGAGGCCTTGCGCGCCCTGGCGCAACTGATCGCCGAGCATGTTCGGCGACCGGCCGACCTGGCTGCGCGCTACGGGGGTGAGGAATTTTCGGTGGTGCTGCCGGAAACCACCACAGCCGGAGCGTTCATCATGGCGCAGAACATTCGTGAAGCGGTGGAGCAGCTGCCTGGCGACATGCCCATGACCGTCAGCATCGGCATCGCCACCTGGGCCCAGGGGCCGTACAGCGAACTGGAACAACTGCTGCTCGCCGCCGACAAGGCGCTTTACCAGGCCAAGGCCAGCGGGCGTAACCGGGTTGTTTGCGCGATGTAAGACAGCCCAAAAGCGCTCATGCCCTGAACCCGGCCATAAAAAAGGGCCACCCGAAGGCAGCCCTTAAAAACTAGAGAGGTTTTTTTGCTTACACGGCCGCTACAGGGCGCATGTAAGAGATTGGCGCGGTGCTGGCGTCTTCGAACGTCACGACTTCCCAAGCGTCTTTCTGCTCAATCAACTTGCGCAGCAGCTGGTTGTTCAGTGCGTGGCCGGACTTGAAGCCCCTGAACTCACCAATCAGGCTATTGCCCAGCAGGTAGAGGTCGCCGATTGCATCGAGAATCTTGTGCTTGACGAATTCGTCTTCGTAACGAAGACCGTCTTCGTTCAAGACACCGTCGGAATCGACCACGATCGCGTTTTCAACACTGCCGCCGAGTGCGAGGTTGTGCTTGCGCAGGTACTCGATGTCACTCATGAAACCAAAGGTACGGGCGCGGCTGACTTCTTTTACGAACGAAGTGCTGGAAAAATCCACGCTTGCACTTTGGGTGCGGTCACGGAAAACCGGGTGATCGAAATCGATCTCGAAGCTCACCTTGAAACCTTCGAAAGGGACGAAAGTGGCGCGCTTGTCGCCGTCTTCCACTGTCACTTCCCGCAGGATGCGGATGAACTTCTTGGCCGCGTCCTGTTCTTCCAGGCCAGCCGATTGAATCAGGAATACAAAGGGTCCGGCACTGCCATCCATGATCGGGACTTCGGACGCGGAGAGCTCGACGTAGGCGTTATCGATGCCCAGGCCAGCCATGGCCGAGAGCAAATGCTCCACCGTGTCCACTTTGACGTCACCGTTGACCAATGTGGTCGACATAGTGGTTTCGCCAACGTTTTCCGCGCGAGCAGGAATCTGCACCACAGGGTCGAGGTCGGCACGACAAAACACAATGCCGGTGTCGACAGGCGCAGGCTTGAGGGTCAAATAGACCTTCTCGCCGGAGTGCAGGCCGACACCTGTGGCACGGATAATATTCTTCAGGGTGCGTTGTTTAATCATGGCATGGGCCGCTTCAGCGCAAATTGCGAACTGGTATCAACAAAGGCTGGCGATGATAGCAGACCAGACCTTTGCTGAACACCAATCACCCGTATACCCCTGATACATTCCATCAATCGGCCTGACGACGCAGGAATGCCGGGATGTCCAGGTAATCCAGATCGTCTTGCGGATTCATCTTCGCGGCAGTCGCAGTACCGGCCTGGGCCTGGTTGCGCATGACGGTCGGACGGTCCAGGTCACGGTAGTTCACCGCCGGTGCTTCCTGACGGGAGGACACTTGTTGTTGCGGTTGCGAAGCCATGGAGGTGTGAACGGTATTGTCGATGACCTTTACCGGCTTCTCGATTTTTGCGCCCAGGCCCGTGGCAACCACGGTAACGTGCAACTCGTCGCGCATGTCCGGATCGATAACGGTACCGACCTTGACCATTGCGTGCTCGGAAGCGAAGGCTTCGATGATGCTACCCACGTCGGAGTACTCACCCAGGGACAGGTCAGGACCGGCGGTGATGTTCACCAGGATGCCGCGCGCACCTTGCAGGTTCACGTCTTCGAGCAACGGGTTGCGGATGGCCGCTTCGGTGGCCTCGCGTGCACGGTTCGGACCGCTGGCGCAGCCAGTGCCCATCATCGCCATGCCCATTTCGCTCATGACAGTCCGTACGTCGGCAAAGTCGACGTTGATCATGCCAGGACGCTTGATGATGTCGGAGATACCGCGAACGGCACCGGCCAGTACATCGTCAGCCTTGGCGAAAGCCGACAAGAGGCTTGCGTCTTTACCGAGGATGGTCAGCAGCTTCTCGTTGGGGATGGTGATCAACGAGTCGACGCTTTCAGACAGCAGACGGATACCTTCGTCGGCGATCTGCATACGCTTGCGGCCTTCGAAAGGGAACGGACGAGTCACCACCGCAACGGTGAGGATCCCCATTTCCTTGGCCACTTCGGCAATGATTGGCGCCGCACCGGTACCGGTACCGCCGCCCATGCCCGTGGTGATGAACACCATGTTGGTGCCTTGCAGGACTTCAGCAATGCGCTCACGGTCTTCGAGAGCGGCCTGACGACCCACTTCAGGGTTGGCGCCAGCGCCAAGTCCCTTGGTCACGCCAGTGCCCAATTGCAGGATGGTCCGTGCGCCGATGGATTTCAGCGCCTGGGCATCAGTGTTGGCGCAGATGAACTCAACGCCTTCAATGTTGCTCTTGACCATGTGGTTGACAGCGTTGCCGCCGCCGCCGCCGACACCGATTACTTTGATAACCGGGCTAGCGGGGATGTTGTCTACGAGTTCAAACATGTTCCCTCTCCTTACATTCTCTAGTTTTTTTTCGCCTACTGCGTTTGTTGCGTCTTCCAGCGCCAAGCCTGAAACCTGCCGCGTGAAGCTTTGATACTGTTTAAAAGTTGCCTTTAACCCAAGCCTGGAGCCGCTCGAAAAGCGGCGCTTTCGGCTCGTCGGTGCTGTAGCTGTCACGGCTGCCGATCCCCGAGAACGAAATCCCGTCGGATTGCTTTTGCAGGCCATACATCAACAGGCCCACGCCGGTGGAATAGATCGGGTTGCGGACCACGTCATCCAGGCCCTTGACGCCATGGGGCACGCCCAGGCGCACCGGCATGTGGAAAATCTCCTCGGCCAGTTCGACCGCGCCTTCCATCTTCGACGTACCGCCGGTCAGCACGATGCCGGCCGGGATCAAGTCTTCGTAGCCGCTGCGGCGCAGCTCGGCCTGGATCAGCGTGAACAGCTCGTCGTAACGCGGCTCGACCACCTCGGCCAAGGCCTGGCGCGACAGTTCGCGCGGTGGACGGTCGCCGACGCTTGGCACCTTGATGGTTTCACCGGCGCCGGCGAGTTTCGCCAGGGCGCAGGCGTAGCGGATCTTGATTTCCTCGGCGTACTGGGTCGGGGTGCGCAACGCCATGGCGATGTCGTTGGTCACCTGGTCGCCAGCAATCGGAATCACGGCCGTGTGGCGGATCGCGCCTTCGGTGAAGATCGCGATGTCGGTGGTGCCGCCGCCGATGTCCACCAGGCACACGCCCAGTTCTTTCTCGTCGTCGGTCAACACCGAGTAGGCCGAAGCCAGTTGCTCGAGGATGATGTCGTCGATTTCCAGGCCGCAGCGGCGCACGCATTTTTCAATGTTCTGTGCAGCGTTCACGGCGCAGGTCACCACGTGGACCTTGGCTTCGAGGCGCACGCCGGACATGCCCAGCGGCTCGCGCACGCCTTCCTGGTTATCGATCACATAATCCTGCGGCAGGGTGTGCAAGACACGCTGGTCGGCCGGAATCGCCACCGCTTGGGCTGCGTCGAGCACGCGCTCAAGGTCGGCGGAGCTGACTTCGCGATCACGAATCGCCACGATGCCGTGGGAGTTCAGGCTGCGGATGTGATTGCCCGCGACGCCGACGAACGCCGAGTGGATCCGGCAACCGGCCATCAGCTGCGCTTCTTCGATGGCGCGCTGGATCGATTGCACGGTGGACTCGATGTTCACCACCACGCCTTTCTTCAAGCCACGGGACGGGTGTGTACCGATCCCGACGATGACCAGCGTGCCGTCGTCCGCGACCTCGCCTACCAGCGCAACCACCTTGGAAGTGCCGATATCCAGACCGACGATCATTTTTCCGCTTTGCACGTTTGCCATGGGTCCTGCCTCTTCTTAATTCTTCGCGACAGCGGGTTCGGCCGTCGTCGGCGCTACAGGTTCCCGCCAGCCAACAGCAAGGCCGTTGGCGTAGCGCAGATCGATGCGCGCGATGTTCGTAATCTGTTCTTTGAGCGTCTTGTCATAGATGGCAATGAAGCGGCGCATCTTTTCCACCAGGTTGCCGCGACCGAGCAACAGCTCGATGCCCGGCCCCGAGCTGCCCGCGCCAGTGGTCAGGAACCAACTGCCGCGCTCTCGCAGTTCCAGGCGTGCGATGGAGAAGCCCAGCGGCCGCAACATCTGACTCAACACCTGGTATTGCTGCATCACTTTCTGCTGAGCCCTTTGAGGCCCGAACAGTTGTGGCAAATGTTCGTAGTTCGCCAGTTCCCGTGGCGTGAACGCCTGGCCCTGGTTGTTCAACAGCGACTCGTCGCCCCAACGGGCCACTGGCAATTGTTCTTCCAGGCGAATCGACACCTGGTCGGGCCACACCCGCCGCACTTCGGCGTGGGCGATCCAAGGCATCTGCTCCAGCTCCGTGCGCATGCCGGCCAGGTCGATGGTGAAGAAGCTCGACGCGACGAACGGCGCGATCCGCTGTTGCACCGCCTGCTGGCTGATGTAGCTCAGGTCGCCCTGGACGTTGATCCGGGCGATTGGCCGGTCGGCATAAGGCAGCAAGCGTTGTGCGCCTTCATACGTACCGAACCCCAACGCCACCAGCAGCACCGGCCAGAACAAGCTCTTGAGAAAACCAAAATTGGCTTTCGGCAAGCGCGCCGACATCGGCTCTTTGGCCACCATTCGGCTGGCACCCCGCGGCACCGGCTTGCGACCGGGTGCGGATGGCTGATGACGAAGCGATGCGCCTTGCATGGCTTAACCTCTTGGCTCTTGATTGCCGACACTGGCGGCCAGGATCGACAGCACCAGTTGCTGGAAATCCAGACCGGCGGCACGGGCCGCCATCGGTACCAGGCTGTGATCGGTCATGCCGGGGGCGGTATTGACTTCCAGGAACCAGAACTGCCCATCGGCGTCCTGCATCACGTCCGCCCGGCCCCAACCGGCGATACCCAGCGCCTCACAGGCCTTGGCCGTGAGGTCCATCAATTGCTTTTCCTTGTCGGCATCCAGCCCGCAGGGAATGCGGTACTGGGTGTCATTGGCGATGTACTTGGCGTCGTAGTCGTAGAACGTGTGGGGCGTGCCCAACGCGATCGGGGGCAACACCTGGTCACGCAGGGTGGCGATGGTGAACTCCGGACCGGTGATCCACTGTTCGACCAATACTTGCGAATCGTAGGAACTGGCGTCCTTCCATGCGGCGGTCAACTCAGGCAGCGAATTCACTTTCGCCATGCCGATACTTGAACCTTCATGGGCCGGTTTGACGATCAAGGGGAAGCCCAGTTCCGTCGCCGCCGAAATACAATCGGCCTCGCTCGCCAGCACGGCGTGACGCGGCGTCGGAATGCCGAGGCTGTGCCAGACCTGCTTGGTGCGCAGCTTGTCCATCGCCAGGGCGGAAGCGAGGATGCCGCTGCCGGTGTAAGGGATGCCCAAGCACTCGAGCAGACCCTGCATGCTGCCGTCTTCGCCGCCGCGACCGTGGAGAATGATGAACGCGCGGTCGATCTTTTCGCTCAGCAGGCGCTGCAGGAAATCGTCGCCCACGTCGATACCGAACGCGTCGACACCGGCGCTTTGCAAAGCGAGCAGCACGGCATTGCCGGACTTGAGGGACACCTCGCGCTCGGCGCTCTTGCCACCGAACAGCACGGCCACGCGGCCGAAGGCTTTCGGGTCCAGGGTCGAGACCAGGTTGGCGTAGGCAGCAGTCATTTCAGTTTCCCCTCGCTGGAGGCCACGATTGCCCCAGCGAATAACGGACTATTCAACAGTTTCGGGGCCAGGCCACCGATGTCACCAGCACCCTGGCAAAGCAGGATGTCGCCGGCGCGCAGCAGCGGCTTGACCAGCGGCGCGAGGTCCACGCCGCGCTCGATGTAGATCGGGTCCAACTGACCGCGCTGGCGGATGCTGTGGCACAACTGGCGGCTGTCAGCGCCCGGGATCGGCTCTTCGCCGGCCGGATAGACTTCCATCAGCAGCAGCACGTTGGCGTCGGCCAGCACCTGGACGAAATCGTCGTACAGGTCGCGAGTGCGGCTGTAGCGGTGCGGCTGGTAGACCATCACCAGACGCCGTTCCGGCCAGCCACCGCGCACGGCCTTGATCACCGCCGCGACTTCGGTCGGGTGGTGGCCATAGTCGTCCACCAGCATCACGTTGCCGCCGTCCACCGGCAATTCGCCGTAGACCTGGAAGCGTCGGCCCACGCCCTGGAACCCGGACAGGCCCTGGACGATGGCCTCATCGCTGACGCCTTCGTCGGTGGCGATGCAGATCGTGGCCAAGGAATTGAGCACGTTGTGGTTGCCGGGCATGTTCACCGACACGTCCAGCGGTTCGCGATCGGGACGCAGCACGGTGAAGAACGTCTGCATGCCCTGCTGGCGCACGTTGATGGCGCGCACGTCGGCGTCTTCGCCAAAGCCGTAGGTCACGGTCGGGCGCTTGATCAGCGGCAGGATTTCACGCACCACCGGATCGTCCAGGCACACCACCGCCAACCCGTAGAACGGCAGGTTGTGCAGGAATTCGACGAAGGTTTTCTTCAGTTTGTTGAAGTCGCCGTCGTAGGTCGCCATGTGATCGGCGTCGATGTTGGTGACCACGGCCACCAGCGGTTGCAGGTGCAGGAAACTCGCATCGCTCTCGTCGGCTTCGGCGATCAGGTAGCGGCTGGTGCCCAATTGGGCGTTGGTGCCCGCGGCGTTCAGACGGCCACCGATCACAAACGTCGGGTCCAGGCCACCGGCGGCGAACACCGAGGCGATCAGGCTGGTGGTGGTGGTCTTGCCGTGGGTGCCGGCGACGGCAATGCCATGGCGGTAGCGCATCAGCTCGGCCAGCATCTCCGCCCGTGGCACCACGGGAATGCGGCGCTCCAGTGCGGTGGCGACTTCCGGGTTGGAGGTGTTCACGGCGCTGGACACCACCAGCACGTCGGCGTTGGCGGCGTTCTCGGCACGGTGGCCGATGAAGATCTGCGCGCCGAAAGACTCCAGGCGCTCGGTGACCGGGGAAGCTTTCAGGTCGGAACCAGAGACTTCATAACCCAGGTTCAACAGCACTTCGGCAATCCCGCACATGCCCACACCGCCGATCCCGACGAAGTGGATACGGCGGATACGGCGCATTTCCGGTTGTGGCATGGCTTTGCGATTCTCAACCATGGGCCACCTCCAGGCAGGTATCGACCACTTGGGCGGTGGCATCGGGTTTGGCCAGGCGGCGCGCGGCGCGGGCCATGTCTTCGAGTGTTTGCGGCTGCATCAAGACCTCTGTCAGGCGCGCGGCAAGATCCGCGGCGCCAGTCGTTCTTTGTGGCATCAGGAAGGCAGCGCCTTCACGGGCCAAATAATCGGCGTTGCGGGTCTGGTGATCGTCGATGGCGTGGGGCAAAGGCACCAGCATCGAGGGCAGACCGGCGGCAGCCAGTTCACTGACGGTGAGCGCGCCTGCGCGGCAGACCACCAGGTCGGCCCAGCCATAGGCTTGGGCCATGTCTTTGATGAACGGCTGCACTTGCGCCTCGACGCCGGCGGCGCGATAGCGTTCGGCGGTCACTTCATCGTGGTTTTTGCCAGCCTGGTGAAATACCTCCGGGCGCAGTTCGGGAGCGACCTGCGACAGGGCTTCGGGCAGCAATTTGTTCAACGGCTCTGCGCCCAGGCTTCCGCCCAGGATCAGCAAACGCGCCTTGCGTCCGGCCAGGGCCGGGCGCGGTGTATCGAGGAACAGCTCCGTGCGCACTGGATTACCGGTGGTGCGACGGCTGCCCGACAGGGTAAAGGTGTCGGGGAAGGCTTCACAGACCCGAGCGGCCAATGGCACCAGTAACCGATTGGCGGTACCGGCTACGGCGTTCTGCTCGTGAACGATCACCGGCACACCGGCCAATTTCGCCGCGACGCCACCCGGGCCGGTCACATAACCACCGAATCCGACGACACAGACCGGCCGCAGCCGACGAATGATCGCCCGCGCCTGCCAGATCGACTTGAGCAGCATCAGCGGTGCCTTGAGCAGCGACAGCTTGCCCTTGCCCCGCAGGCCGCTGGCATTGATCCGATGGAGTTCCAGGCCCGCGGCCGGCACCAGTTCATTCTCGATGCCCCGTGGCGTGCCCAGCCAGTGCACGGTATAGCCGCGCGCCTGGAATTCCTGGGCACAGGCCAGCGCCGGGAACACATGCCCACCGGTACCGCCCGCCATGATCAGCACGTTAGCGCCCATGAGTCGGCTCCTCGGCGAAGTCGCTCTCTTGGAATTCCATCTCTTCGCTGCCCAGATGCGTGCGACTCTCCCACTCGATTCGCAGCAACAAGCCGAGACAGGCGCAGCAGATCACCAGGGAGCTACCGCCATAACTGAGGAACGGCAGCGTCAGGCCCTTGGTCGGCAACAGGCCGACATTCACGCCGATGTTGATCAGGAACTGGCCGATCCACAGGAATGACAAGCCATACGCCACGTACGCGGCAAAAAACTGCTTGGCCTTCTCGGCCCACAAGCCAATGTACATGCCGCGCACGCAGACGAAGACGAACAGCGCGACGGTCAGCAGCGAGCCGACCACGCCCAGCTCTTCGGCGAGGACCGAGAACACGAAGTCGGTGTGGGCTTCCGGCAGGTAGAACTGCTTCTGCACGCTGTTGCCCAGGCCGACGCCCAACCATTCGCCGCGCCCGAAGGCGATCAGCGCCTGCGTCAATTGATAGCCGGAACCGAACTGATCGGCCCATGGGTCGGTGAAGGTGATCAAACGCGCCATCCGGTAAGGCTGCGCCTGAACCAGCACGGTCACCGCGCCGACCGCCAGCGCCACCATCAGGGTGAAACGGAACAGCCCGACACCGCCCAGGAACAGCATCGCCGCCGCCGCCCCCATCATTACTACAGTGGCGCCGAAGTCCGGTTCCATCAGCAGCAGGCCGGCCATCGGCAGCAGCACGATGAACGGCTTGAAGAAACCCATCCAGCTTTCGCGGACTTCTTTCTGGCGACGCACCAGGTAACCGGCGAGGTAAATCACCACGAACACCTTGGCGATTTCCGAAGGCTGCACGTTGAAAAAACTGAAACCGATCCAGCGCATGGAGCCGTTGACCTCGCGGCCAATGCCCGGCACCAGCACCATCACCAACAGGCCGAAGGCACCGAGCAGCATTAGCCAGCCCAAGCGCTGCCAGGTAGCGATCGGCACCATCATGGTGACAATGCACGCGCCCAGCCCGATCACCAGGTAAATCAGGTGGCGGATCATGTGGTAAAGGGTGTTGCCCGACTGCACGGCGGCCACTTCCGACGACGCGGAGGTGATCATCACCAGGCCCAGGCCGAGCAAGGCCAGGCAACCGGCGAGCATCGGGAAATCCAGGTCGATGCCACGGCCGGTGATCAACGGCGACGGGTACGGCTTGATGATGTTCATCAGGTTCATGCCAAGTCCTCCGCGGCCCGGGCGAACAGCTGCCCGCGCTCTTCGTAGTTCTTGAACATGTCGAAACTGGCGCAGGCCGGAGACAACAGCACCGCATCGCCTGGGTGCGCGAGGGCACGGCATTGCTGTACCGCCTCGTCCAACGAATCAACGCGAACCAACGGCACGGCATCGCCGAGGGCCTGGGCGATCAATTCCCGGTCGCGGCCCATCAGCACCACGGCGCGGCAGTTGACCGCCACTGGATCGCGCAGATCCTTGAAATCGGCGCCCTTGCCGTCGCCACCGGCGATCAGCACCAGCTTGCCATCGATGTCCGCGCCCAGGCCTTCGATGGCGGCCAGCGCGGCGCCGACGTTGGTGGCCTTGGAATCGTTGTACCAGGCCACGCCATCCAGGTCGCGTACCCACTGGCAGCGGTGCTCGAGACCGGCGAAGCTGCGCAGGGCCGAGAGCATGGCGTCGAACGGCAGCCCGACCGCGTGCCCAAGGGCCAAGGCCGCGAGTGCATTGGCCTGGTTGTGGGCGCCACGAATCTTCAGTTCGCGCACCGGCATCAGGTTCTGGAATTCGAAGGCCAGGTATTTCTCGCCGTTCTCTTCGCGCAAACCGAAGCCTTTGAAATCCGGAACGCCGAGGCCGAAGGTCCAGCAAGGCAGCCCTTCGCTCATCAACGGCCGTGTCAGCGCGTCCTGCCGATTGAATACCACCTGCCGCGCGCCACGGAAGATCCGGTGCTTGGCCAGGTGATAGGCCGGCAGGCCGCTGTACCGGTCCATGTGGTCTTCGCTGATATTGAGCACAGTCGCCACTTCGGCGCCCAGGTCATCAGTGGTTTCGAGCTGGAAGCTCGACAGTTCCATCACGTACAGCTCGACGTCGTCGCTGAGCAGGTCCAGCGCCGGGGTGCCGAGGTTGCCGCCGACGGCGACGCGCTTGCCGGCCGCAGCCGCCATTTCACCCACCAGGGTGGTGACGGTGCTCTTGGCGTTGGAACCACTGATGGCAACGATCGGTGCCTTGGCATTGCGGGCGAACAACTCGATGTCGCCGGACAATTTCACGCCACGGGCGGCGGCAGCCTGCAGGGCCGGGGTCGCCAGGGCCAGGCCGGGGCTCACGTAGAGCTCATCGGCACGGCACAGGAACTCGACGTCCAGCTCGCCACAACGCACGTCCACCTGAGGATAGTCACGACGCAGCGTGGCCAGCTCAGGCGGATTTTCCCGCGTATCGGCCACGGCGAACGACACGCCCCGGTTCGCCAGGAAGCGAACCAGGGACATGCCGCTCTTGCCGAGGCCGACAACGATGCGGAAGTGGTCAGAAGCGATCAGGGACACTCGTTCTACCTCAGCTTCAGGGTGGCAAGGCCGACCAGTACCAGAATCACGGTGATGATCCAGAAACGGACGATCACGCGCGGCTCGGGCCAGCCCTTGAGTTCAAAGTGGTGGTGGATCGGCGCCATGCGAAATACCCGGCGGCCGGTCAATTTAAAGGAGGCAACCTGAATGACGACTGACAGGGTCTCCATCACGAACACGCCGCCCATGATGAACAGGACGATTTCCTGGCGAACGATCACGGCGATGGTGCCCAGGGCCGCGCCCAGTGCCAGTGCACCGACGTCCCCCATGAAGACCTGGGCCGGATAGGTGTTGAACCAGAGGAAGCCCAGGCCGGCACCGATCAGCGCGCCGCAGAAAACAATCAGTTCACCCGCACCCGGTACGTATGGAATCAGCAGGTATTCAGCGAATTTCACGTTGCCCGACAGGTAGCAGAAGATCCCCAGCGCACCGCCGACCATGACCGTCGGCATGATCGCCAGGCCGTCCAAGCCATCGGTGAGATTGACCGCGTTGCTCGAGCCGACGATCACCAGGTAGGTCAGCACGATGAAGCCCGCGCCCAGTGGGATGCTGTAGTCCTTGAGCATCGGCAGGATCAGGGTGGTTTCCACCGGCGAGGCGGCGGTCATATAGAGGAAGATCGCCGCACCGAGGCCGAACACCGACTGCCAGAAATATTTCCAGCGGCTTGGTAGCCCACGGGAGTTCTTCTCGATGACCTTGCGATAGTCGTCGACCCAGCCGATGGCGCCGAACAACAGCGTCACCAGCAGCACGACCCAGACGTAACGGTTCGCCAGGTCGGCCCAGAGCAAGGTACTGATGCCGATGGAGGACAGGATCAGCGCGCCGCCCATGGTCGGGGTGCCGGATTTGGACAGGTGCGATTGCGGACCGTCGTTACGAACCGACTGGCCGATTTGCAGGCTCTGCAGGGTGCGGATCATCCACGGGCCCAGGAACAGCGACAACGACAGCGCGGTCAGCACACCCAGGATCCCGCGCAGGGTCAGGTACTGGAAGACCGCGAAGCCTTTGTGGAACTGTTGCAGGTACTCCGCTAGCAGCAGCAGCATTAATGTTTCTCCATACGGGTGCCGCACAAAGCCGCGACGATATTTTCCATCGCTGCGCTGCGTGAGCCCTTGATCAATAGGGTGGTGTTCGGGTCTTGCTCGGCGCCCAGGGCCTGGATCAGCTCGGCCTGAGTGGTGAAATGCTGCGCGTTCTCGCCAAACGCGGCGACCGCATGAGCCATCATCGGGCCGACGGCGTACAACGCATCGACCTTGCCGCGTGCATAGGCGCCGACATCGTGATGGCCTTGTTGCGCCCACTCGCCCAGTTCGCCGATATCCCCCAACACCAACACGGTGCGACCGGAGAAACCGGCAAGGATATCCACCGCTGCGCACATGGACGTCGGGTTGGCGTTGTAGGTGTCGTCGATAACGCGCATGCCGTTGCTTGCCAGCTGCGCGACGGTACGCCCCTTGACGGGTTGCACGGCGTTCAAGCCGGCAACGATGCCCGGCAGCGACACGCCCAGGGCATGGGCGGCGGCAGCGGCAGCCAGGGCATTGGCGACGTTATGGGTGCCAAGCAGATTCAACTGCACGCGTTCGGCACCGTCGGGGCTGTGCAGGTTGAAAGCCGGGCAACCACGGGCGTCGCGGTCCAGGTCACTGGCGTAGAAGTTCGCGGCGAGGTTGCTCAGGGCGAAGGTCAACACCCTGCGCTCGCCCGCTCGGGCCTTCCAGATTTCGAAGGCCTTGTCGTCGAGATTCAGCACGGCGACGCCTTCGGCATCCAGCCCTTCGATGATCTCGCCCTTGGCCTCGACGATTTTGTCCGGGCCGCCGAACTCGCCGACATGGGCGGTCCCGGCATTGTTGAGCACGGCCACGTGGGGCTTGGTCATGCCGACGGTGTAGGCAATCTCGCCCAGGCGCGAAGCGCCGAGTTCGATGACGGCGGCGCTGTGTTCCGGCGCCAGCTCCAGCAGGGTCAGCGGTACGCCGAGATCATTGTTCAGGTTGCCACGGGTCGCCAATACCGGACCGCGGGTGCGCAGGATGCTCGCGAGCATCTCCTTGACCGTGGTCTTGCCACTGGAACCGGTAATGGCCGCGACCGGATTGGCAAACGCTGCGCGATTCAGCGCACCGAGCTGGCCCAGGGCCTGGCGAGTGTCGTTGACCAACAACTGCGGCAGCGTGCTGTTGGTCACTTCCCGCTCTACCAACGCGGCGACCGCGCCTTTGGTTGCCACTTCGTTCAAATAGTCGTGGCCGTCGAAACGCGGCCCGGCCAATGCGACGAACAATTGCCCCGGTGCGATAGCCCGGCTGTCGATGCTGACACCGTCGAAACTGGCGTCCGCGGCGATGAGACGCGCGTTCAAAGCGTTGGTCAGCCCACTGAGTTTCCAGGCCTTAAGCATGGGCCACCTCCCATGCAGTCAGCGCGTGATCGGCTTCCGCCAGATCAGAAAACGCATGGCGCTCGCCGTTGATTTCCTGGTAGTCCTCATGCCCTTTTCCGGCCAGGACGACAACATCGTCCGCCGACGCACTGGCGATCAGTTGGGCAATGGCCTGGCCGCGACCGGCCACGAAGTTGACGTTATCCACCTGTGAGAAACCGGCGCGGATGTCGTCGAAAATCCGCTGCGGGTCTTCGCTGCGCGGATTGTCATCGGTCACGAGCACGCCATCGGCCAGCCGCTCGACGACTTCAGCCATCAACGGACGCTTGCCACGGTCTCGATCACCGCCACAGCCAAACAGGCACAGCAACTTGCCCTTGGCATGCGGGCGCAAGGCCGTGAGAACTTTTTCCAGCGCGTCCGGCGTGTGGGCGTAATCGACCACCACCAACGGCTGGGTGCCGCCGCCCAGGCGCTGCATGCGACCGGCCGGACCCTCGAGTTGCGGCAGCACTTTGAGAATTTCGTCGAGTGCGTAATCCAGCCCGAGCAAGGCGCCGATGGCTGCCAAAACATTGCTCAGGTTGAAGCGGCCCAGCAAGGTGCTGCGCAGGAAATGCTCGCCCTGGGGCGTGACCAGCGTGGCGCGCACGCCTTCGTCATTGAATTGCGCCTGGCGGATATAAAGGTAGGCGCTGCTGTCCTCCAGGCTGTAGGTGATCAACCGGGACTCGCGTTGCTCGGCGGCCAGTTGCCGGCCGAACTCGTCATCGATATTGATGACCCGGCACCTCAAGCTATTCCAGGCAAACAGCCTGGCTTTGGCTTCACCGTAGGCCTGCATGGTGCCGTGGTAATCCAGGTGATCGCGGGACAGGTTGGTCAGCACGGCAACGTCGAATGCCAGTGCGCTGACGCGGCCCTGATCAAGGCCATGGGAAGAAACCTCCATCGCAACGGCCTTGGCACCGGCCTTCTTCAGGTCGGCCAACGTAGCTTGTACAGCAATCGGGTTTGGCGTGGTGTGCAGGCCGCTCTGCAGCGCACCGTGGAAACCGTTGCCCAGCGTCCCGACGATGCCGCAGTGCTGCCCGAGCAGGTCCAGCGCCTGCGCCACCAGTTGGGTGACGCTGGTCTTGCCGTTAGTGCCGGTCACGCCGATCAGGTTCAGGTGACGGCTCGGCTCGCCATAAAAACGTCCGGCAATATCCGACAGCTGCGCCGCCAGCCCCTTGACCGGAATCAGCGGCACATCGGTGATGGGCAGCACGGTGGCGCCGTTGACTTCATAGGCCACAGCCGCCGCTCCGCGCTTCAGGGCGTCGGCAATGTGCGCGCGACCATCGAACCGGGCGCCCGGCACCGCCAGGAACAGGTCTCCAGCACGTACGTCACGGCTATCAAGGGCCAACTCGCGAATCAGCAAGTCGTGGCCGGCGTGGGCAAAAATCTTGTTCAGGCTCAGGGACATCAGCCACGCCCTCCGTCGGGTTTCAATGGAACGACCGGGGCGGTACTCGCCTGCTGGGTCGGTGGCAGGTTATCCGGGGTGATGTTCATCAGCCGCAGCGTGCCGGACATGACTTTGCTGAACACCGGCGCGGAAACCAGGCCGCCGAAATAGCCGGCCTTGCTCGGTTCATCGATGACCACGACGATGGCGTAACGCGGGTCGCTCATCGGGCCGAAGCCGGCAAACAGCGAGCGGTAGGAGTTCTCGGCATAACCCTTGGTGCCAACGGAAGTCTTGCGCGCCGTACCGGACTTGCCGGCAACGTGATAAGCCGGCACCTGGGCGCGATACACACCGCGCGGCGCCTCGATCACTTGTTGCAGCATGCCCTGCATCGTCTTCGCGACGTCTTCCGGAATCACTTGGGTGGTCTGCGGCGCCTTGTCGGTCTTGACCAAGGTCAGCGGCGCGATACGCCCATTGTTGGCCAGCGCGGAAAACGCGTGGACGAGCTGGATCGCCGTCACGGAAACACCGTAGCCGTAGGACAACGTGGCGGTTTCCGCCTTGCGCCATTCACGATAGTTGGGCAGGTTGCCGACGCGCTCGCCCGGGAAGCCCAGGCCGGTGTCCTGGCCGAGGCCGATTTTCTGGGCCAGGCGATAAATCGTCTCGCCACCGATATCGAAGGCGATCTTGCTCATGCCGACGTTACTGGAATTGATCAGGATGCCGGTCAGGTCGAGCACCGGCCCTTCCGTCTTGGATACGTCGCGAATGGTGTACTTGCCGATCTGCAACGTCCCCGGATAGACCTCGACGGTGTCGCTTGGCTTCCAGCGTCCGGTTTCCAGGGCAGCGGCCATGGACACGGCCTTCATGGTCGAACCCGGCTCGAACACGTCGATCATCGCGCGGTTGCGCATCATCGCCGGCTGCAGGTTGCGACGGTTGTTCGGGTTGTAGGTCGGCTGGTTGACCATCGCCAGGATCTCGCCGGTCTTGACGTCCATGATCACCAGGCTACCGGCCTTGGCACCGTTCTCGACGATGGCATTGCGCAGCTCGCGGTTGGCCAGGTATTGCAAACGCAGGTCAATGGACAACGCCAAGGGCTTGCCGGCCTTGGCGTTTTTCGTGACCTGGACATCCTTGATCAGCCTGCCGCGCCGGTCCTTGATGACCTGGCGCTTGCCGGCGATTCCAGCGAGCCATTCGTCATAGGCCAGTTCGACCCCTTCCCGTCCGCGGTCATCGATATCGGTAAAACCGACCATGTGGGCGGTAACTTCACCGGCCGGGTAGAAACGCCGGAATTCCTCGATGCCGTAGACACCGGGTATTTTCAAGTCGAGCACGCTCTGGCCTTGCTCAGGCGTCAACCCGCGCACCAGGTAGATGAATTCTTTATTGGCCTGAGCTTCAAGACGCTCGGCGAGTGCCTTGGGATCCTGGCCGAGGGCCGCGGCCAGTGCCGGCCACTTTTCCTTGGCTTGCTGCATTTCCTTGGCGTTCGCCCACAGGGTCGTCACCGGGGTGCTCACGGCCAGCGGCTCGCCATTGCGGTCAGTGATCAATCCACGGTGCGCCGGAATCGGAATATGACGCACGCTGCGGGCATCGCCCTGCTCCTTGAGGAAGTCGCGATCAACTACCTGCAAGTCGATGATGCGCCAGGCAATCGCCGCGACCATGATCCCGAGCAAGCCCAGGACCAGACGAAACCGCCACGGGAACAGCGCCCCTTCGAGTTTCATCATGGCGCCACCATCTGCACTTCGGCGGCGCCGGGAATGCGCATTTTCAGTTGCTCGGTGGCCAGTACTTCGATGCGGCTATGGGCAGTCCAGGTACTCTGCTCCAGGATTAACCGGCCCCATTCGGCCTGAGCCTTGTCGCGCACGCTCAGCTCGTTATAAAGCGTGTTGAGCAACTGGCGGTTCCAATGCGCGCTGTAAGACACGGCGATGGCCGACACGAGCACGCCAATAAAAAGCAGCAGCATGAAAAAGCTGCCGCCCGGCAACGGCTTGGCGAAGAGCTTGCTCACCGCAACTTCTCCGCGACACGCATGACAGCGCTACGGGCGCGCGGATTGGCCTTGAGTTCTGCCTCGGAGGCGAACTGCGCTTTGCCGTGGATCTTGATCTTGGGGACGAACGCTTCGAAACGCACCGGCAGGTTGCGCGGCAGGTTGTCGGCTTCGCCTTTGGTGAGCTTGCGCATGAACAACTTGACGATGCGGTCTTCCAGGGAATGGAAGCTGATCACCACCAGGCGCCCACCGATTTCCAGCGCTTCAAGGGCGGCCTCGAGGCCTGCCTCAAGATCGCCCAGTTCGTTGTTGACGTGGATGCGCAGCCCCTGGAAAGCACGGGTCGCTGGATTCTTGCCTTTTTCCCAGGCCGGATTGGCGACTTTCAGCACTTCGGCCAAGTCACCGGTACGCTCGAACGGCTTGATGTCGCGGCGTTCAACTACCGCGCGCGCCATGCGCCCCGAAAAACGCTCTTCGCCGTATTCCTTGAAGACACGGGCGATTTCTTCCACCGCAGCGGTATTGACGAATTCGGCGGCGCTGACTCCGCGGGACGGATCCATGCGCATGTCCAGCGGGCCGTCGTTGAGGAAACTGAAGCCCCGTTCCGGGTCGTCCAACTGCGGCGACGACACGCCAAGGTCCAGCAGCACGCCACTGACCTTGCCGGCCAGGCCACGCTGGGCGACTTCCGAACCGAGCTCCGCAAAGCTGCGCTGCACAACGACAAAGCGGCCGTCTTCGGCCGCTAGCGCTTGCCCGGTGGCAATCGCTTGAGGATCCTTGTCGAACCCCAGCAGCCGACCGTCCGGACCGAGCTGGCTGAGGATCAGCCGACTGTGCCCGCCACGCCCGAACGTGCCGTCCAGATAGCAGCCATCAGGACGTACGGCGAGAGCCTCGACGGCTTCGTCAAGCAGTACGGTGATGTGGTTAAAGCCGCTATCAGTAGTCACAGGATCAAATCACGCAGTTCATCAGGCATGGCGCCCGGTTGTTGAATAGCAGCAAGGTCGGCGGCAGCAACCGCATTCCAGGCATCTTCGTCCCATAGTTGGAACTTGTTCAGTTGGCCCACCAGCATCGCGCGCTTATCCAGCTTGGCGTATTCGCGCAGACGCGGCGGCACCAGGAAACGACCGCTACCGTCGAGCTCGAGGTCGACGGCATTGCCGATCAGCAAGCGCTGCAAGCGGCGGTTTTCTTCACGCAACGAAGGCAGTGCGCGCAGTTTGGTTTCGATGATTTCCCACTCATCCAGCGGATAGACCGACAAACATGGGTCAACAGCGTCGATCGTGACGATTAACTGACCCGAACTTCGCGAAACGAGCTCGTCACGATACCGGCTGGGCATGGCGAGCCGGCCTTTTGCATCGAGACTGATTGCGTTAGCTCCGCGAAACACGTCTGCGTTTCTCCACTTTTGGGCGGTTTACGTTCAAAAAAACCCACTTCATGCCACTTTCCGCCACTTGCGCACACTATAGGAATGCGCCCACCGCACCGTCAAGGCGCGGATTGAAGGAAAAGCCTTATAGATCGGAGATTTAGGAGCGTTTCAGGAGGGGCAACAAGAATCTGACGTAGGAAAATTCGCCTCAACTCGAGGAAGCACAGGGGACTGCGCGCACAAGTTAAAGTGATTTGTTAAGAGTAAGATTTTTTTGGTATTAGGAACGGCGTCTGCCAGTGATTCCGGCAGGGAGGGAAAAGGTGGAGAGTCGATCTGTAAGCCGGGTTCTGTCTTGAACAGTCATTCGTCTACGATGGCCATCACTGGACATCTTTAGCAACCTACCCGGTCCCAGCGCGGGCCACGCCTTGGGACCCTATTTGGTCTTGCTCCAAGTGGGGTTTACCTAGCCACGAACTGTTGCCAGACGTGCGGTGCGCTCTTACCGCACCTTTTCACCCTTACCGGCGCCGAAGCGCTTAGGCGGTTATTTTCTGTGGCACTTTCCGTAGGCTCACGCCTCCCAGGCATTACCTGGCACTTCGCCCTATGGAGCCCGGACTTTCCTCCCCCCCCTAATTTTCATAGAGGGCAGCGACTGTCCGATCGACTCTCCGCCGCGAAGGTTAACGGTACAGCGCCTCAAGAACAAGCGCTAAAAGCCCATGGCCAGCCTGGCGCCCAGCTTTCACTGGCTCTTCTGTTTTTCCAGTGCGACCTGGTACAGCACATTCTTGCGCTCGCCAGTAATCTGCGCCGCCAGGGCGGCCGCGCGCTTGAGGGGCATTTCCTCGAGCAACAGGTCCAGGATGCGCATCGCCTCGCTGCTGACGGCCTCTTCGTTTTGCGGCGGTGTCCAGCCCGCCACCAGCACGACACACTCGCCGCGCTGCTGGTTGCTGTCACCCTCGACGAAGGCTCGCAGCTCGGCTAACGGCAGGCCCTTGAGGGTTTCAAAGGTCTTGGTCAATTCCCGAGCCAACAGCGCCTGGCGCTCGGGGCCGAACACCAGCTCCATATCCTGCAAGCATTCAAGAATGCGGTGCGGCGCCTCATAAAAAATCAGTGTGCGCGGTTCTTCCTTTATAGCTTCCAGGCGCGCCCGCCGCCCCACGGCCTTGGCGGGCAGGAAACCTTCGAATATGAACCGGTCCGACGGCAGGCCCGCCGCCGACAGCGCCGCGATCAACGCACACGCCCCAGGTACCGGCACGACATTGATGCCTGCAGCGCGGGCCTGGCGTACCAAGTGATAGCCCGGATCGGAGATCAGTGGCGTACCGGCATCAGAAATCAGCGCCACGTTGTCGCCAGCCAGCAGACGGGTGATGAAACGACTGCCTTCATCGCGTTCGTTATGCTCGTGACAAGCCGCCAAGGGCGTGGAAATACCGAAATGTTGCAGCAGGCGCTGAGAATGGCGCGTGTCTTCGGCCGCGATCAGCGCAACGTCCTGCAGGATCTTCAAGGCGCGTGCACTGATATCGTCCAGGTTGCCGATGGGCGTCGCCACCACGTAAAGCGAGCCGGCGGCGGAATTCATAGCACCTGGAGCAGTCAAAACGCACACCTCATGATTGGGGAAAACCGGCATTGTAACGCGTGTCGACGGTCTCGGCTGCTGCGCATCAAGGCTTGTGCACTCCCTCGCCACAGGCGTCAACAACTCGTCTTTTATGCGGTACCACACCCTTTGAACCACCTAAATCAACCGATTCACACCAGTAACATCGCGCCCCGGCCAACGCTTGGGTACAATTCGACGCTAATTTGATCTCGTATCAGGAACACTTACATGATCGCTTGCCTGCGGCTGCTCTCCGCCCTCTGCCTCGCTGCCCTCCTGGCGGCTTGCGCCAGCTCGCCCTCGTCCAGCCTTGGCGAACTTCCACGAACCCCGGATGCCAGTATCGAGCAGTTGCTCGAACAGGCCGCCCAAAGTAAAACGCCGGAGCAAGCAGCGCTGTTGCGCCTGAGCGCCGCAGACCTGGCCTACCGCCAGGGCAATGCCGGCCAGTCCGCACAGATCCTGCAACAAGTGCCGATGGAACAACTCAAGCCCGGCCAGCAGATCTTTGCCAGCACGCTGTCGGCCGAATTGGCGATGACTCGCAATCAGCCCAAGGCAGCACTGACTTCGCTGGGCCATCCAAGCCTGCAGTACCTGAGCGAAATGCCGGTGGAACAGCAAGTCCGCACCGGCACCGTCCGCGCTCGCGCCCTTGAGGCCGATGGCCAGACCCTGGCCGCCGCCAAGGAGCGGATCTTCATTGCCCCGCTGCTCGACAACGAAGCCGCGGTAAAAAATCACGAAACCATCTGGACGCTGATCGCCTCGCTGCCCACTGATCAATTGCAACCGACCACCACCGACGACCTCGGCGGCTGGTTGAGCCTGGCCAAGGCCGTGAAAACCGCCGGCACCCTGGAGCAACAACAAGCGGCCATCGACAGCTGGCGCGAGCAGAACGCCAAGCACCCCGCCGCACTGCAATTGCCGACGCCGCTGGTCAAGCTAAAAGAACTGGCGAGCCAGCCGCTGAGCAAGATCGCCTTGCTGCTGCCGCAAACCGGTCCGCTGGCCTCGGTCGCCAAGGCCCTGCGTGAAGGCTTTATGGCAGCTCACTACCAGGTGCAGCAGGCCGGGCAGAAGCCGCCGAGCATCCAGTTCTACGACAGCGCAAGCCTGACGTCGATGGATGAGTTCTATCGCAAGGCCCAGGCCGACGGCGTCCAACTGGTCGTCGGCCCGCTGGAAAAACCCTTGGTCAAACAAATCAGCACCCGCCCGCAACTACCCATTACCACCCTGGCGCTGAACTACAGCGAAGGCGAACAAGGCCCGCCCCAACTGTTCCAATTCGGCCTGGCCCCAGAAGACGAAGCCCGTGAAGTCTCCCGTCGCGCTCGCGCCGACGGTCTGCATCGCGCCGCGGCCATGGTGCCGAAAGGGGAATGGGGCGATCGCGTATTGAAAGCTTTCAGCCAGGATTGGCAGGCGAACGGCGGAACCATCGTCGCAGTCGAACGCGTCGACCAGCCAGTGCAACTGGCCCAGCAGATCGCCGACATGTTCCAGTTGCGCCAGAGCGAAGGTCGCGCCAAGAGCCTGCAAAGCACCGTGGGCACAACGGTCGCCGCGCAGCCATCGCGTCGCCAGGACATCGAGTTCATCTTCCTGGCATCGACCCCGCAGCAGGCCCAGCAGATCAAGCCGACCCTGAACTTCCAGTACGCCGGCGACGTGCCGGTTTATGCGACGTCCTCCGTATTCAGCGTCAGCGGCGACCAGAATCAGTACAACGACATGAACGGCGTGCGCTTCTGCGAAACGCCTTGGTTGCTCGACGCCAACGACCCGCTGCGCCAGCAGGTCACCGCGCAATGGCCTCAGGCCGGCGGCAGCCTGGGCCGGCTGTATGCGATGGGTGCCGACGCCTATCGCCTCGCTCCGCGCCTGGGCCAGCTCAAGGCGTTGCCAGACAGCCGGATCGAAGGCCTGTCGGGAAGCCTGGCGATATCGCCGACCCAGCGCGTGCAACGCCAGTTGCCTTGGGCGCAATTCGTCAACGGCCAGGTACAGCGGCTGCCGGACACCCAGCGCTGATGCCTGACCGATCACACCTGCAAAGCGGCAAGAATGCCGAGGGCCAAGCCCTCGCGCATCTTCAGCAACAGGGTCTGCGCCTGCTGGCGCAGAACTGGTTGTGCAAACGCGGCGAGCTGGATCTGGTCATGCTTGACGGCGATACAGTAGTATTCGTCGAAGTCCGCTATAGAAAAAATACCCAATGGGGTGGCGCGCTCGATAGCATCGATGCACGCAAGCGTCAGAAGCTGGTTTTCGCCGCGCAGTACTTCCTGCAAAGCGAGCCTCGCTGGGCCGACCATCCCTGCCGTTTCGACGTGGTTGCCATCGACAGCAACGTCGATCAGCTGAACTGGCTACAAAACGCCTTCGACAGTTGAGCGCCCAGCCAAGCCGGACACCTTCACTTAACTTTTTTGCTCTTTGCTTTGCGCGCCGCACATGTTTGTGCCGATAAGTCGCGCTACTTAAGGTCACACAGATGGACATGCAATCGCGAATCCGCCAGCTTTTTCAGGCCAGTATCGACACCAAGCAACAGGCGATGGACGTACTTGCACCGCACATCGAGCAAGCGAGCCAAGTGATGGTCAACGCCCTGCTCAACGAAGGCAAAATGCTCTCGTGCGGCAATGGCGGCTCTGCCGGCGACGCGCAGCATTTTTCCTCGGAGCTGCTCAACCGCTTCGAACGCGAACGCCCGAGCCTGCCGGCCATCGCACTGACAACCGACAGCTCGACGATCACCTCGATCGCCAATGACTACAGCTACAACGAAGTATTCTCCAAACAGATCCGCGCCCTGGGCCAACCCGGCGATGTGTTGCTGGCGATTTCCACCAGCGGCAACTCGGCCAACATTATTCAAGCGATCCAGGCCGCACATGATCGCGAAATGATTGTCGTAGCATTGACCGGTCGCGACGGCGGCGGCATGGCATCGTTGCTGCTGCCTGAAGACGTCGAGATTCGCGTACCAGCCAATGTCACTGCACGTATTCAGGAAGTCCATCTGCTGGCGATCCATTGTCTTTGTGACTTGATCGACAGCCAACTGTTCGGGAGTGAAGAATGACCCCTAATCGCCTAGGCCTACTGGCCCTGACCCTGTGCCTCGGCATCAGCGGCTGCACATCGGTGGTTAATGCCAGCCGGGAAAAGCCGATTGAAGACGACCGCGGCACCCGCACCTTCGGCAGCAAGATCGACGACTCGCTGATCGAAACCAAGGTCGGCGTGAATATCGCCAAGGCCGATCCGGACCTGGACAACAACTCGCACATCGTCGTCACCAGCTTCAACGGCGTCGTGCTGCTGGCCGGCCAGACGCCACGCGCCGACCTCAAGGCCAAGGCCGAACAGGAAGCCAGCGCTGTGCAGCGTGTCAAGACCGTACATAACGAACTGCAAGTCCTGCCGCCCTCCTCGCTGCTGGCGCGCCAGAACGATGCCTGGCTGACCACGAAGATCAAGACCCAGATGCTCACCGATGCGAGCATTCCGGGTTCGCGCATCAAGGTTGTGACCGAGAACGGTATTGTTTATCTGCTGGGGTTGCTGACCAAGCAGGAAGCGGCACAGGCGACCAATCTGGTGCAGGGTGTGTCTGGGGTGCAGAAGATCGTCAAGTTGTTTGAGTACATTGACTGATATCGAGCTCTGATTCGCTCAAGAAAACGGCGCTTGCTCCGCGATGGAGAGGCGCCGTTTTTTTATGGATATTGGTTGGTGTGTATATCCGTTGCTGCGGTTGCGGCTACAAATGGTTCCGCCCTTACGGCGGCTCACTTTTATAAAGCGTAAAAGTAAGCAAAACGCTTTTGCCCCACTACTCGGTGCCTCGCTTGGGCTCGGCATGCCCGCACTCCGGCATTGCTCCGTGGGCCGCCGCGAAGGGCCGTCCCTGGCCCACCGCGGCTATCCCGGCATCCATGCCGGAGTGAGGGCACACCGAGCCTAGGCGAGGCACCGAGTGGTGGGGCAAAGGCGCTTTGCTTACTTTCGCGCCCTTCGAAAGTGAGTCGCTGTAAAAGCGAAACCATTGGCAGCCATAACCGCAGCAACGGATATACACACCACACAACCCCACAAAAAAAAATGCCCGCATCTCACGACCCGGGCATTTTTCTCAACCAAGTAACCAGGCTTTCACACAGACCCGATCACTTCACCACTTTCAAACTCGGCCGCCCGCTAGGACGCGGCGGCTCGTCATCCGGTGGTGGCAGGTCGTCATCCGCCTCGAACTCTTCCTCGCCGTCCAACGGCACTTCCAGCTCGAACACCATGCCCTGGCCATTCTCCCGGGCATAAATCCCCAGGATCGAAGCGATAGGCACGTACAGCGTGTGCGGCACGCCACCGAAGCGCCCTTCGAAGCTGACCGCATCGTTGTCCATGTGCAAATGACGCACAGCGGCCGGCGATACGTTCAGGACAATTTGTCCGTCATTGGCAAAACCCTGCGGCACCTGGACCGATGGATACTCGGCATTGACCAGCATGTGCGGGGTGCAATCGTTGTCCACAATCCACTCGTAGAGCGCGCGGACCAGATAAGGTCGACTGGAGTTCATAGCGGCTCCCTAAGCCTTAGCGCATGTCGCGTTCGACACCAGACAGACTCGCCTGGAAAGCCTCACGCGCAAATTGGCGCTCCATATAATCAAGCAGCGGCTTGGCTGGCCGCGGCAGTTCGATACCCAGGATCGGCAAACGCCAGAGTATGGGCAATAGGCAGCAATCCACCAGACTTTGTTCCTCACTCAGAAAGAACGGCTTGTCGACGAACAGCGGCGACACGCCCGTCAGGCTTTCTCGCAACTCCTTACGCGCCACCACCCGCGCCGGCTCCTTGCTCCGCGGATCCAGGATCAGATCCACCAACCCGCACCAGTCACGCTGGATGCGATGGATGAGCAAGCGACTGTTGGCACGCGCGACTGGGTACACCGGCAGCAAAGGCGGATGTGGATAGCGCTCATCCAGATATTCCATCACCACGGTCGACTCCCACAACGCCAGGTCACGATCGACCAGCGTAGGCAGGCTGCCGTAAGGGTTCACCTCAATCAGCTTCGGCGGCTGACGGCCCGCTTCAACGTAAATGATCTCGGCGCTGACACCCTTCTCTGCAAGTACGATGCGTACCCGGTGGGAATAGTGGTCGGCGGGGTCGGAGTAACAGGCCAACCGATTGGTCACGCCCATGGCGATCCTCCTCGCTTGTTGAAATTATCGAAAAACGGAAAAACGAGCGCGCCCAGAGGGCGCCTCCCGTAACCACCTGATCAACCAGGCTCGTTACACCTTCAGAGACGCCCTTGGGCGCGCACGATTAACAGCAACGGCTTACAGCTTTATCAATGCACGTCTTTCCAGTATTCACGCTTGAGCAGGTAAGCGAATACGAAGAAGAACGCCAGGTACAGCAATACATACGTACCGATGCGCTGATGCTCCAGCTTCACCGGGTTGGCCGAGTAGGCCAGGAAAGTCACCAGGTTCTTGACCTTCTCATCGAACTGCTCAGGTGTCAGGGTGCCAGTGTTCGGCACGATGGTCAGCTGGTCGCAGGCTTCATGGGTCAAAGCGGTGCCGGTCAGCGGATCATATTGCTTCTTGCCGTCCTCGACGATCTGAACCTGCTTGCAGCCTACCACTTGACGACCCTGCAGGCCGACCAGAACGTTCGGCATGCCGACGTTCGGGAAGACTTTGTTGTTCACGCCCCAAGGGCGCGCAGGGTCTTCGTAGAACGAACGCAGGTAGCCGTAGAGCCAGTCGGTACCACGCACGCGTGCCACCAGGGTCAGGTCCGGCGGCGCTGCGCCGAACCAGGTCTTCGCGTCCGCAGGCTGCATGCCAATGTTCATGTGGTCGCCCAGCTTGGCGCCGGTGAACACCAGCTTCTCGAGCATCATCTCGTGAGGGATACCCAGGTCATCAGCCACGCGCTCGTAACGCTGGAACTTGGCACTGTGGCAGCCCATGCAGTAGTTGGCGAACGTACGGGCGCCGTCTTGCATGGCCGCTTTGTCGGAAACGTCGATGTCGACCTTTTCCAGTTCCGGCCCACTCGACGTGGACGCAAAAGACAGTACAGGCAACGCAGCAAGAATCAGTACAGAAAATAGCTTTTTCATCAGCCAGTCACCCTTTCCGGAACCGGTTTGGTCTTCTCGAGCCTGGTGTAGAAAGGCATCAGAATGAAGTAGGCGAAGTACAGGAAGGTGCAGACCTGCGACAGCAGCGTCCGACCCGGGGTCGGCGCCAGTACGCCCAGCACACCCAGGATCACGAACGAGATGCAGAACACCCAGAGCCAGATCTTGCTCAGCCAACCCTTGTAGCGCATCGACTTGACGGGGCTGCGGTCCAGCCATGGCAGGACGAACAGCACGGCGATGGCCGCGCCCATGGCGATGACGCCCAGCAGCTTGTCCGGAACCGCCCGCAGGATCGCGTAGAACGGTGTGAAGTACCAGACCGGCGCAATGTGCTCAGGCGTCTTGAAGGCGTTGGCCTGTTCGAAGTTCGGCTTCTCGAGGAAATAACCACCCATTTCCGGGAAGAAGAACACGATGGAGCAGAAGATGAACAGGAAGACCACGACACCGACGATATCTTTCACGGTGTAGTACGGGTGGAAGGCGATGCCATCCAGCGGTACGCCGTTCTCGTCCTTGTGCTTCTTGATGTCCACACCGTCCGGGTTGTTCGAACCGACTTCATGCAGCGCCAGGATGTGCAGCACCACCAGGCCGAGGATCACGATCGGCAGGGCCACGACATGCAGGGCGAAGAAGCGGTTCAGGGTAATGCCCGAGATCAGGTAGTCACCACGGATCCACTGGGTCAGGTCGTCACCGATGACCGGAATGGCACCGAACAGCGAGATGATCACCTGGGCGCCCCAGTACGACATCTGGCCCCACGGCAGTAGATAGCCCATGAAGGCTTCGGCCATCAGCGCCAGGTAGATCAGCATGCCGAAGACCCAGACCAGCTCACGCGGTTTCTGGTACGAACCGTAGAGCAGGCCACGGAACATGTGCAGATAGACCACGATGAAGAACGCTGAAGCGCCGGTGGAGTGCAGCAGACGCAGGATCGAGCCGTACTCGACGTCGCGCATGATGTACTCGACGGAGGCAAACGCCTCTTCCGCCGACGGGGTGTAGCTCATGGTCAGCCAGACACCGGTAACGATCTGGTTGACCAGGACGAGCAATGCCAGGGAGCCAAAGAAATAGAAGAAGTTGAAGTTCTTCGGTGCGTAGTACTTGCTGAGATGGTCTTCCCACATTTTGGTCGCGGGAAAGCGCGCATCAACCCAATCCATGAATTTGCTCATCACGCTTTCTCCGTATCGACGCCAATGACAATGATGTCATCGGTCTCATAGGAATGCGGGGGAACCGGCAGGTTCAAAGGTGCAGGCTGCGATTTGTAGACGCGACCGGCCAGGTCATAGTGGGAGCCGTGGCAAGGGCAGAAATAACCGCCAACCCAGTCCTTGCCCAAGTCGACAGGCGCGACTTCGGGACGGAACGTTGGCGAGCAGCCCAAGTGGGTGCAGAGGCCAACCAGAAGCAGGATCTCCGGCTTGATCGAGCGCGTCTCAGGGTTGACGTATTCCGGTTGGACCGAGTTCTTGGAAGAGGGATCGGACAGCTGGCCCTCGATCTTTTTCAGATTCCCCAGAATCTCCTCTGTACGGCGGACGATGAACACCGGCTGACCACGCCATTCAGCAATCATCTGCTGCCCTGGCTCGATCTTGCCGATATTCACTTTCACCGGTGCACCTGCGGCTTTCGCCTTGGCACTGGGAAACCATGACCCCACGAACGGGACCACGGCCCCCACCGCTCCTGCAGCACCCACCACGGATGTGGCTGCTACCAGGAAGCGACGCCGGCCTGCATTCACGCCGTCATTGCTCATTCAGTCCTCTCCCATCAGCTTTGTGGCCTGTTAGATCAGGCGTCTACTAAGTAAAAATCTGAACTTATAAAAATTTTGCCGAATGGTAATGAAAACCCCCAATTCTGACAAGGTAATTACCATGCGGCCAAACCGCCAAGCCTTGTAGTATAGGGGCTCTACGAATGTGGCAAGTTGTCACAGAGCAATTATTTCACCCATAAAAAAACGCCCAGCTCCGTGAGGAACTGGGCGCCTTTTGAACGCGGAAGCGAAATTAACGCTTCGAGTACTGCGGACGCTTACGCGCTTTACGCAGACCGACTTTCTTACGTTCAACTTCGCGAGCATCGCGAGTTACGAAGCCAGCTTTACGCAGCGCGCCGCGCAGAGTTTCGTCGTAATCCATCAGGGCACGAGTGATGCCGTGGCGGATTGCGCCAGCTTGACCACTTACACCACCACCGATAACGGTGACGTAGATGTCGAATTTCTCGACGGTCTCGGTCAGTTCCAGCGGCTGACGAACTACCATGCGGGCAGTTTCGCGGCCGAAGAAGTTATCCAGGGAGCGGTTGTTGATGGAGATGTTACCAGTGCCCGGACGCAGGAAGACGCGTGCGGTTGCGGTCTTGCGACGGCCAGTGCCGTAATTTTGAGTCGCCGACATAATGAACTATTCCGTTAAAACTTCAGTTCTTGGGGCTGCTGAGCAGTATGAGGGTGAGCAGCGCCCGCATAAACCTTCAGCTTACGATACATGTCGCGACCCAGTGGGTTTTTAGGCAGCATGCCTTTAACCGCGGTCTCGAGCACGCGCTCAGGGGCTTTGGCGATCAGCTTTTCGAAGTTGATCGACTTGATGCCGCCAGGAAAACCGGAGTGGGAGTAGTACATTTTGTCAGTGGTTTTAGCGCCAGTAACACGTACTTGCTCAGCATTGATCACGACGATGTAGTCACCGGTGTCAACGTGAGGGGTGTACTCAGGCTTGTGCTTGCCACGCAGACGGCTCGCGATTTCGGTGGCCAGACGACCCAGGGTCTGACCAGCAGCGTCGACGACAAACCAGTCGCGCTTTACTGTTTCCGGTTTAGCAGTAAAAGTTTTCATTCTTTATAGCCTCAGGGGCCGCCCTGTAAATTAGACGGCGGATCTTACTGAATAGTGCGTACTTTGACAAGTCAAAGGCAGCCGGATACAGACGCTTTCGGGGGCTCGGGTCGGCGCGTCCGTTCAACGGCAAGATTCTTCGGCGGCGGCGCATCACTTCCACTGCAGAAAGAGGTGCGCAATTATGCAGATTGCGAAAAATATTTCAACCTGCTTTTATGATTGTTTTGCCCAAGGAGTCCCCGATGGACTATCGCAAGCTAGGCCGTACCGATCTGAATGTCAGCGCCTTATGCCTCGGAACCATGACCTGGGGCGAGCAGAACAGCGAGGCCGAGGCGTTCGCCCAGATCGAACGCGCCAAGGGTGCCGGGATCAACTTCCTCGACACCGCCGAAATGTACCCCGTACCGCCCAAGGCCGAGACCTACGCCACCACCGAGCGCTACATCG
Source organism: Pseudomonas marvdashtae (assembly GCF_014268655.2). Lineage (NCBI taxonomy): Bacteria > Pseudomonadati > Pseudomonadota > Gammaproteobacteria > Pseudomonadales > Pseudomonadaceae > Pseudomonas > Pseudomonas marvdashtae. The sequence goes on along the minus strand of NZ_JABWQX020000001.1, from coordinate 975,289 downwards.
GCAACTATTTCAAGAGCCGCGGTGACCGCGCCGACTGGGTCCTGGCAAGCAAGATCGCCGGCCCCGGCAACACCATCGATTACATCCGCGACAAAAATCTGAAGCACAACCGCCACCACATCGTCGAAGCGTTGGATGCAAGCCTCAAGCGCCTGCAGACCGACTGGATCGACCTCTACCAACTGCACTGGCCGGAACGCAGCACCAACTTTTTTGGCCAGCTGGGCTACACCCACAAGGCCGACGAAGACTTCACGCCGCTGGAGGAAACCCTCGAAGCCCTGGACGAACAGGTCCGCGCTGGCAAGATCCGCCACATCGGCCTGTCCAACGAAACACCGTGGGGCACCATGAAATTCCTCGCCCTGGCCGAAGCTCGGGGCTGGCCGCGAGCGGTGTCGATCCAGAACCCGTACAACCTGCTCAACCGCAGCTTCGAGATCGGCCTGGCGGAAATCGCCATTCGCGAACAGTGTGGCCTGCTGGCCTATTCGCCCCTGGCGTTCGGTTTCCTGTCGGGCAAATACGAGAACGGCGCACGGCCGGCCAAGGGTCGCCTGACGCTTTACAGCCGCTTCATGCGCTACTTCAACCCGCAGTCGGAAGCCGCCTGCAGCCGCTATGTGGCACTGGCTCGCGAACACGGCCTGGACCCGGCACAGATGGCCCTGGCATTCGTTACCCAGCAGCCGTTCGTGACCAGTAACATCATCGGCGCCACAACCCTGGAGCAACTGGACAGCAACATCGCCAGCTTCGACCTGAAGCTGTCGGATGAAGTGCTGGCGGGGATCGAGGCGATCCACAAGGATCATCCGAATCCGGCGCCATAACCTCAAGCGGAACGTCCCTTGCACCGATCCGACGCCGAGCGTGGGATCGGTCACGCCGCATTACAGCGACCGCGCAATGATCTCCTTCATGATTTCATTGGTCCCGGCATAGATCCGCTGCACCCGCGCATCGGCCCATGCCCGGGCAACCGGGTATTCCCACATGAAGCCGTAGCCGCCATGCAACTGCACGCACTCGTCGAGCACCTTGCATTGCAGGTCGGTGCCCCAGTATTTCGCCATCGCCGCGGTCGGCACGTCGAGCTTGCCTTGCAGGTGCAGTTCCAGGCAGCGGTCGACAAAGACCCGGCCGATCTGGATCTCGGTGGCCATTTCCGCCAGTTTGAAGCGGGTGTTCTGGAAGTCGGCGATGGACTTGCCAAATGCCTTGCGATCACGGGTGTAGTCCAGCGTCCACTGCAGCGCCGCTTCGGCCGAGGCCAGGCCACCGATGGCGACGGTCAGGCGCTCCTGGGGCAACTCTTGCATCAGGTAGGCAAACCCCATTCCGGCCTGCCCCAAGAGATTTTCCTTCGGTACGCGAACATCCTGGAAGAACAGTTCGGAGGTGTCCTGGGCCTTCATGCCGACTTTTTCCAGGCGCTTACCTTTCTCGAAGCCGGGTGTGCCTGCTTCCACGAGGAACAGGCTGGTGCCCTTGGCCCCCGCCTTCGGGTCGGTCTTGGCGACGACGATGACCAAGTCAGCCAGGAAGCCATTAGTGATGAACGTCTTGGAGCCGTTGATGACATATTCATCGCCATCCAGCACCGCCGAGGTCTTCACACCTTGCAGGTCAGAGCCCGCGCCTGGCTCGGTCATGGCAATGGCCGTGACCATTTCGCCCGACACCAGTTTTGGCAGGTATTTATGCTTCAGCGCCTCGCTGCCGTAATGCAGGATGTACGGCGCGACAATATCGGAATGCAGTGAAAAGCCGATCCCGGTCAGCCCCAGGCGGCCGATTTCCTCGATCACCACGGTGCTGTAGAGAAAGTCCGCGTCCAGTCCACCGTAGGTCTCCGGCAGATGCGAGCACAACATCCCCGCCTCCCCTGCCTTATTCCACAGCTGACGGTCGACATGCCCCTGTTTTTCCCACTGGCTGTGGTACGGCACGGCTTCTTTTTCAAGGAAGCTTCGTACCGTGTCTCGAAACAATTCGTGCTCGGGACTGAACAGGGTTCTTGGGATCATGACGTACCTCTGATTATTGTTCGATGGCTTATCCGACAGAGCCTAAGCCCGGGCTGGATGACAGGACACTGGACACATGCGACAAAAAATAAGACGATCCAGCCGTTTAGTGACCACTATCCCCTATAAAAATAAAGATCAATTATGTCCATGCACGTCTCCACGCCCTTGCGGCGCGTCAGCATCCTGGCAACCGACCGGGTTTTCGCTTCCACTCTCATGCAGGCCAAGGATTTTTTCCACCTGGCCAGCCTGCGTTATGGCAAACAACTGGGCCACGGCCTGACGCCGGCATTCGAAACCCGGCTGGTCAGCCCCGATGGCAAGCCAGTCAACAGTTTCAGCGACGTGATCATGCCGGTGGACGGCGGCCTGGAAGACACCGACGTGATCATCCTGCCAGCTTTCTGGGATGACTTCGCCAGCCTGTGCCAACGTTATCCACAGGTCCTGCCATGGCTACGAGAGCAGCATGCTCGCGGCGCGGTACTTTGTGGCGAAGCCACTGGGGTGTTCTGGCTGGCCGAGGCCGGGCTGCTCGATGGCAAGGAAGCCACCACCTACTGGCGTTTCTTTAATGCCTTCAAGGAACGCTTTCCCCAGGTGCACCTGAACCAGGACAAGCACCTGACCGACGCCGACAACCTGTTCTGTGCCGGCGGCACCACATCGGCATGCGACCTCTACATCTACCTGATTGAACGCTTCTGCGGCGCCAATGTGGCCCAGGCCGTGGCGCGAGACATCTTGTACGAAGTACAACGCAGCTACTCGCCCGGACGCATCGGCTTCGGCGGCCAGAAGCTGCACCAGGACGTGATCATCCTGCAAATCCAGCAGTGGCTCGAAGAGCACTTCGCCGACAAGTTCCGCTTCGAGGACGTCGCCCGCGAGCACGGCATGAGCATCCGCAATTTCATGCGCCGCTTCCAGACCGCCACGGGTGACAAGCCGCTGCATTACCTGCAACGACTGCGCATAGAAACCGCCAAGGGCCTGCTGTCCGGCAGCCGCAAGAGCATCAAGACCATCAGCTACGAAGTCGGCTACGACGATGCGAGTTTTTTCGCGCGATTGTTCCGGCAGCACACCGACCTGTCGCCGAACCAGTATCGGCAGCAGTTCCAGCAGGCCGCGTGACCCCATGGGTAAATGCAACCCAATGCAGGAGCGGGCCTGCTCGCGCCTACCTTTGATCTTGTGTGCGAAGAAAAGCCAGTCTTTCTTGCACATTCCTACATAAAAAGCGGAATGCGGAGCGCCCAAGTGCTGGATTTCGCTCACATACTTCACCGCGTGAACACCGCAACATCACACCCCTGAAAAACATCATCAGGGAAGAGTAAGAATGACCATCGGATCAAGCTACAACTACCCCTCCTCCGCCGCCAAGGAGGCCGCTCGAACCAAGCGCTCGGCTGACAACAAATGGGCGGCTCGCTTTCCAAACCCACCCGATTTGTGCTTCGACTACCGGGCGTTGGTCGAACAGAAAAATGGCATTGCCACGGCCACTGACCCCCAACACAGAATTTGCATCATAGGCGCCGGCATCACCGGCTTGACTGCCGCCAGAGAGCTTTATCGTTGCGGATTCACCCACATCACTTTACTGGAGCAATCCAGGCGCATAGGCGGCAGGCACCTGACCGTCCCCGGAAGCAAACACTCCATCGCAAGCCATACCCCCTTTGAAATGGGGGCTATGCGCATGCCCTTCTTCAACCAGGCTGATGAGCCGCCGACAGATGGGCGTTCAATGATGGCGTACTACGCCAAGGCCTTTGACTTATCGACGTCGGATTTCGCCAATCCAGGCAGCCAATGGGTCCGCTCGACAGGCATCTTCCTGCGCGAGGGCAGCCTTGGCGGTGAATCGACCCCACAGATGCAGATCTGGAAGAATGAAGACGGTCACACACCGCCTCCCGGCAAAGAATTGCAAGAGGTGTATTCCAAGTGGAAAACATTTGCCGATCGTATGACTCGGCACGTAGCGGAGGTTTACGCCAGTGCGAAATGGGAAACCATGTGGGCCGCTATTGTTGCAAAGTACGAGAGCGTTTCGTTTCGCGATCTGGTGAGCATGCCGGCTTTACAACACTGGGACGAACGCTCTCCGGGAGACTTTGGCGGGATGGGAATGTCCGCGAAAGAGTCCGCAATCTTCTATGCGATTGGCATAGGCGACGGCAGCTGGGGTGCATTTTATGACGTCTGCTCTATTTATCCGCTGCGCACCGCCATCTTTGGATTCAGCAGCCATCTGCAACTGATCCATGGTCGGGTAGACCCGATGGGAGACCCGCTCGCATCGCCCCACCTGCATAGCGAAGCGGTTTTTGATTCCATGGAGCTGATTTTCGACAGTCCCCGCTACGTCGGGCTCGCCGCATTGGCCGAGTGTCTACTGTTCATGAAAACCGATGAAACCAAAAAATCCTTCTACGAACATTGCCGCGACGCAAAGGATGGTTTGCTCACGGACTCGTCCGTAACAAAGCTGACAAAATTGGCCAACCAAAAGATACGCGTCCACTTCGACTGGAAACACAGCCAGCCCGAGCGACTCCAGCAACGCTTTGAAGATTTCGACTCGGTGATCATGACGCTTCCCTCCTGGCTGATCGAAACGCGCATTGAGCTTGAAAACTTCACCGCGCAAATGCTGCCTTTCGAGACCATCAATGCTTATAAAACAGCTCACTGGGAGACCAGCTGCAAAGTCTTTGCGCCACTGAAAAAATCATTTCTCTCGAAAAACACCAACATTCCGCAGGCCATTGTCACCGACAGCTTCATCCACGACGTCTACACCTACCGCTACAACGACACCTACAGCTATGACTGCATTCTCCTGAGCTACACGTGGGAAGACGACGCAACCAAACTCGCCTCATTCACCGACAGGGAACTAGTGACCAAGTGCGCCAAGGAGCTTGATCGAATACTGATGAAGTGCACCAATGTCCAAGAAAGAATTTCTCCCTACATCGGGCTCGATCAAGCCAAGGTCCAGCGCTGGATGACCGATAGGAATGCGTTGGGTTGCGCAAAGCTGTACAGACCTGGCGCCTACTACGATGCTGTGAGCTTGATGAAGTACAACAGGGACTTTGGACATCACTCAGGTCTGTATTTTTCTGGCGAATCATTTTCGGTAGATGCCGGCTGGACGGAGCCTTGCTTTCGAGGCGCCGTCGACGCTGTCATTCATATCTGTAATAAAACCGCTGCGACGTTCAATGGTGGTTTTTCCATGAGCGACTATCCGTATTACAAAACCGCAACCTGACGTCCTTTTGCGCTTGGAGCCGTTCACGACGTGCATTGGCTCCCCCCCTACCAAGGGATCCGCTCATTCATCTTCGGAGACTGCCTACAACCTAAACGGAAACGGCTGACTTACGCTCCGCGCCCGTTTCACCTCTTATGAACACGCCATTAAACAGCGTGAATAACAATAAGAAGAGGTTTACGAAAAATGAGCGAGCCAACCAGTCCTGTTCGTGTAGCAGTCGTGCAATTCGACCCCCAGGTCGGCATCAACAATCGCGAGGATAATCTGCACCGCAGCCTTGCTCTGGCCCTGGAGGCAGTGAACGGCGGAGCGAATCTCATCGTCCTGCCCGAGTTATCAAGTACCGGTTATTTCTTCAGCAACCGACAGGATGCGTTCGACCACTCCGAATCAATCCCCGGCGGACAGAGCGTGCAAGCCTGGATGGACTTCGCCCGCCAGCACAAGATTTACCTGGTGGCTGGTTTGACGGAGCGTGAAGGCATGCGGCTCTTCAATACTGCCGTTCTGGTGGGGCCCGACGGATTTATCGGCAAGTATCGAAAAGCGCATTTGTGGAATCTGGAGAAACTGTGGTTCACACCGGGTGACCTGGGTTTTCCGGTGTTTGACACACCAATAGGCCGTATAGGGTTGCTGATTTGCTGGGATATCTGGTTCCCGGAAGTGCCGCGAATTCTCAGCCAGCAAGGCGCGGACATCATTTGCAGCTTGAACAACTGGGTCTGGACGCCACCGCCTCTGTTCGATGACGCAGGCAAGTGCATGGCGTCGTACCTGACGATGACGGCAGCGCATGTAAACAACGTATTTATTGCAGCGGCAAGCCGCATAGGTGAGGAGCGAGGTGCCCGCTACCTGGGCTGTTCGTTGATCGCTGGCACCAACGGCTGGCCGATCGGTGCGGTGGCTTCGGCTGACCAACAAGAAGTGCTTTTTGCCGATATTGACCTGACCAGTTCCCGAAGCGCTGCCATCTGGAACAATTTGAATGACTTGCACCGAGATCGTCGAGCCGACCTTTACGATCAAATGCTCGGCTATACCCAGCACCCTTGTCTGCCGCGTTGATAAGGGAGCGACTCAATGGAAACTACACGCGAGAAGCTCGACCAACGCCAACATACCGCCAGATCACCGCTGGATATCGCCATCACTTTGCTGATGCTTGGCGCGATAGCGCTGGTGATCTGGCTTTCGTTCACGAACCGCGCTTCCTGGCCAGACCTCTGGCCAGACTACAGCCACATGGTATCCAACCTGCCGCAACCAAGTGCCTGGTTACGCTGGGTGCTGGGAGATATCAGCGAGGTTGCGTTCTACAAACATGAGTTCGCCTCTATTGGGCTGCTCGCCGGAGCGTATCTGGCGTACCGGGCCAATCGGACCGGAAAAGCCTGGCAAGGATTTTCCATCTGCTATGGCAGCGGCCTGTGGCCTTGGCTGATTACCAGTTCGCTGCTTGGGCTATTGCTGAGCAACCTGCTGTGGGGCTGGACCGTTACCGCCACGGCCTGGCAGCCCACGTTTGCGGCTTTTGTTTCATTGCCGGCGGCGATGGTGCTGATGTTTGGCGGCGGCTGGAAGATTGCGATCAATGGCGCAATCATGGGCGCTTTGCTCGTCACCCCGGCGTGCTTATTAATCGTCAATTACGTCTGCAATCCACTTGGGCTACCGGTGGTGATCGGGAATGTCTCGGGGATGGCTATCGCCAGCGTCATTGCGTTTCTGCTCTGTCGCTACCTGCCGAGCCTGGTGAAGTCGCAGGCATCCGGGAAACCCTGCGAACCGCCACCAGCACCCACCAACGCCAAGGCGCCTGACTACGGTGTCGTCTGGAGTTTGCGCCGGGTTTTGGCAGATTTTTCAGAGGCGCCATTCTTCGGCAATGAATGGGCCAGCCTCGGTCTGATACTGGGCGCGTTGCTGGCTTTCACCTTGAACCCAATGAGCCCGGCTTACGGCTCGGGTTTATTGCCCCAACTGATCGGTGCACAGGCGCTGACTTCGGCGCTGGGTGTGGTGATATGGCGTCGACAGTGGATATTGCGAGGATGGTACCCCACCTACATTCCGCTGGTATCGGTCGTGCCGGCAGCGGTTTTGACCTACGGCGCCAGTTGGCAGGTGATTGCCGCAAGCGCGTCGCTGGGTGCATTGATTGCGCCACCATTGGCGTGCGCAATTGCTAAGCGGTTACCAGCCGACATGCATGCCTTCATCGCAAATGTCCTGTCGATGGCCATCAGTACCTTACTCATCATTCCGTTTATCGGACTTCTGATAGCCAACTGAGCCTTCACGGCATGGCTGTATTGCGGCCTTGAGGCGGATACAGCCATTTCTACTACAAGTAAGCGAGGTGTATATCATATGGATCTGCCCAAACTGGCCATCGCGTCAATTGGCGGCACCGTGAGCATGCGGGCCCAGGCCGCCAGCAAAGGCGTGATCCCGACCGTCAGCGGTGAAACCCTGATGGCTGCGGTACCGGAGTTGACGAGTTTGGCACACGTCAACGTCGAAACCCTCGGGATGTTACCGAGCGCTTCACTGAATTTCGATTTTTTACTGAGTGTCCTCAGCTGGGCGAACTATCAGATTGAGCAAGGTGCCGTGGGTGTTGTCATCACGCAGGGCACGGACACGCTGGAAGAAAGCGCCACATTTTTCGATCACCTTTGGAACCATGACGAGCCGTTGGTGCTTACCGGCGCCATGCGCTCGGCTGCCCAGGCAGGGGCCGACGGACCGGCGAATCTACTGGATGCTTGCCGGGTTGGCTTGGCCGACAATAGCCGTCGACGTGGCGTTCTGGTGGTAATGAACGGGCAAATTCACCCGGCGCACGCAGTTCGCAAAACCGATTCAATGGCATTGCAGGCATTTTCTTCACCCATCGTCGGCCCGGCCGGTCTATTGTCGGAGGGTAAAGTTCACTATCTGCGCCCCACTCTGCCGCGCAACGTCCTGCCCTTGCCGCAACATACGACACAGAAAGTTGCCTTGCTACAGGCGTCGCTGTCTGCCGACACACTGTTGCTGGAAAACATTCTCACATTAGGTTACGACGGGTTGGTGATCGCCGGTTTCGGTGCTGGACACCTTTCGGAAACCTGGGCTGAGGCGATTGATGATATCGCCAAGAAAATCCCGGTCATCATTGCAACTCGCTGCGGCTCAGGACCCACGGCTCGTTCAACTTACGGGTTCAAGGGCGGCGAGATGGATTTGATTCGCAGAGGCGCATCGATGGCTGGCTTTGCCTGTCCACGCAAAGCCAGGATTCTCTTGTGGCTACTGATTGGTTGCCGACGACAGGATGATTTGGCTCGCTATCTGAAAGAGGACATCCGGTGTCAGCAGCCTTAAGACTTACCTGAATCATAGTGGCTTGAGGGGCTGCTGCGCACCCCGGCGGGAGCAAGCTCCCTCGCCACAACGATTCAGACAAACCCAGAGCGAACAGCATGACGGCAATCGCAGGACTTTCGGATTCGCCAATCCCCTAAGGCTTATGCGCCCGCGACAGGAATTCGTGGGATTGCATTTCCAGCAGACGGCTCAGGGTCCGCTGGAATTCGAAGGTCAGGCGACCGCCGGTATAGAGATCCTTGAGTTCGACTTCGGCCGAGATGATCAGCTTCACGTTGCGGTCGTAGAACTCGTCGACCATGTTGATGAAGCGGCGAGCGATGTCGTCAGTGGTGACGCTCATCTGCTCGACGCCGCTGATCAGCACGGCGTGGAAGATCTTGCCCAGTTCAATGTAGTCGTTCTGGCTGCGGGGGCCGTCGCACAGTTCACGGAAATCGAACCACGCCACATCGTCACAGGTGCGGATGGCGCGGATCTCGCGGTTCTCGATGATCAGCACATCGTTTTCCACCGCCTGGGTGCATTCCGGCGTCAGGGCGCGGAAGCTCTTGCGCAAGCTCTCTTCAGCGGCGGCGTCCAACGGAAAGTGGAACAACTCCGCTTGCTCAAGGTGACGCAGGCGATAGTCCACACCGCTGTCGACGTTGACGACTTCAGTGTGTTCCTTGATCAGCTTGATCGCCGGGAGAAAGCGCGCGCGTTGCAGGCCGTCCTTGTACAGGCCGTCCGGCACGATGTTCGAGGTGGCGACCAGGGTCACGCCGTTCTTGAACAGCTCTTCCATCAAGGTGCCGAGGATCATGGCGTCGGTGATGTCGGAAACGAAGAACTCATCGAAGCAGATCACCCGGGTCTCGTCGGAAAAACGCTTGGCGATGAGGGTCAACGGGTTCTTTTCGCCGCCCAGGGTCTTCATTTCCTCGTGCACACGCTTCATGAAGCGGTGGAAGTGCGTCCGGGTCTTTTCCTTGAACGGCAGCGCTTCGAAGAAGGTGTCCACCAGGTAGGTCTTGCCACGGCCGACACCGCCCCAGAAGTACAGGCCCTTGACCGGCGCCTGGTCTTTTTTGCCGAACAGTTTGCCCAAGAAGCCCGGCTTGTCGTTCGAAGCGGCAATCAAGTCGTCGTACAGGCGCTGCAAGTGCCGCACGGCCGTTTCCTGGGCTGCGTCGTGGAAGAACTCCGGGCGTTTCAGATCAGCTTGATATCGTTCTAGGGGCGTCATATTCGTTAGCAAGGCAACAAAAACGGGCCGTCACTGTAGCGATGGCCCGGAAGAATGGCAATCGGCCCTTTTTCGGGCCGATGGTCGGATAATGCCTGGGATCAGTCCTGCGCAGGCGTCAGGGCGACACGCAAGGCGTCGATCGCCGCGTCCCGGGCGCTGCTGTCGGCGAAAACCGGGCTGTTGGCCACGCATTCGCCGTCGAGCCAGACGCTGAAACCCAGGTCGTCATTGCGTACGTCCAGCGGCTGGCCAGCTTGCAGTTGCTTGGTCACTTGGCCTGCGGTCTTGCCGTCAGCGAAATTGCTCGAGAGCAACAGTTGCTCGCCATCGGCCGACAGCAGGCGGAAGCGGAAGCTGCCATCCTCGTCGCGGAAACTGACGAAACGTGCCGCCTTGGCTGCTTTCTTTTTAGTCTGGGTGGCGACTTGGACCTGACTGACGAAGGACCGCAGGCCAACGGCCTCACGCAGTTCGTTGAGGAACGGCGTTGCCACGGCCCGGGCCTTGCTCGCGCCCAGTTGCAGGATGTCTTCAAGGTCCGATGGACGCTCGATGAACTGGTGATAACGCTCGCGCGCTTCACCCAGCTCGCTGTCGAGCAACTGGAACAGGCGGTTCTTCGCCTCGCCCCACCCCAAGCCCTGCAACAGCTCGCTACGGAATTCGGCGGACTGCGCCGGGGTGGCGAACGCCTGGAACAGCGTGAACAGATGCGAATGGTCCGGATCCTTGGCTTCGCCCGGCGCGCGGGAGTCGGTGACGATCCGCGAGATCGCGTCCTTCATGTCCTTGGCGCTGCTGAACAACGGGATGGTGTTGTCGTAGCTCTTGGACATCTTGCGACCGTCGAGGCCCGGCAGCGTGGCGACGCTTTCTTCGATCAGCGCCTCGGGCATGGTGAAGAACTCCTTGCCCTGGCCGAACAGGTGGTTGAAGCGCTGGCCGATGTCGCGGGCCATTTCCACGTGCTGGATCTGGTCGCGGCCGACCGGCACCTTGTGGGCGTTGAACATCAGGATGTCGGCAGCCATGAGGATCGGGTAGCTGTAGAGGCCCATGGTGACGCCGGCGTCCGGGTCTTCGCCGGTCTCGACATTCTTGTCCACCGAGGCCTTGTAGGCGTGGGCGCGGTTGAGCAGGCCCTTGGCGGCGACGCAGGTCAGCAGCCAGGTCAGTTCGGGGATTTCGGGAATGTCGGACTGGCGATAGAACGTCACGCGTTCCACGTCCAGGCCACCGGCCAGCCAGGTCGCGGCGATCTCCAGGCGCGAACGCTGGATACGCAGCGGGTCGTCACATTTGATCAGGGCGTGATAATCGGCCAGGAAGTAGAACGAATCGGCATTGCTGTCGCGGCTGGCGAGGATCGCCGGACGGATGGCGCCGGCATAGTTGCCCAGGTGCGGGGTGCCGGTGGTGGTGATGCCGGTCAGGATACGGGTACGCGTCGTCATGGGTTTATCGCTTGTCAGACTGCTGTCAATTCGAGAGGCGCGGCAGGAGCAGATCCTTGAGATCGGTCAGCTTGCCATGAAAAAAGTGTCCGCATTCTGCCACTTTCAGCAGCTCGTGGGGGCGCTGCAGCGTGTCGGACCATTCGTAGACAATCTGGGGATCGACGACTTCATCGGTTTCAGGCTGGATCACCGTCAACTCACCACCCGTCGGCAAGGGCGAATGTTCATCCAGGCGCATCACGGCAGGTGCGACCATGAACAGGTGCTTGAGCGCCTGGCCCTGGGCTTGCAACCGACCGCCGAGGGTCGCGGCGACGAAACCACCGAACGAGAAACCGAACAGCGTGAGCGGCAACTGGGGATACTTTTCCAGCAACCAGGCGGCCGCGGCTTGGGCGTCGTCCACTTCGCCGGTGCCCATATCGTGACTGCCGGCACTGGCACCCACACCGCGATAATTGAAACGCAACGTAACCAGGCCGGCGTCGCGAGCGGTACGTTGCAGGGTCGAGACCACCTTGTTGAGCATGGTCCCGCCCTGCACCGGGTTCGGGTGGCAGATCAGCGCCAGGCCACGGGGCGCTTCGCTGTCCAGATACAAGGCTTCCAGTTGGCCCACGGGGCCATCGATGAATACAGGGGTTTCGCGCATAAGCAAGGGAAAGAACTCCGTGACCCCGAATAGGGTCGACTCGTCTAGCTAAAAGTCTGTGCCTGGCATGATTGCGATGTTCTTCGCGGTATACAGCGCAGGTCCGAGCCGTTAACGTAAAGCAAAGCCGTTTATAGAGGAAGGACTCGTGGAACACTCGCTCTTAGTTTGGCTGTTGCCGACTCTTGCCCTGGTTGCCGGTGTCGCCATTGGATTCCTGGTTGCCCGACTGCTGCCCAACGCGGTGCCCAACAGCACGCAGCGTCAGCTGGACGACATCCAGGAACGTTTCGACAGTTACCAGAATGAAGTGGTCACTCACTTCAACAGCACCGCGTCCCTGGTGAAGAAACTCACCCAGAGCTACCAGGACGTCCAGGATCATCTGTCCGAAGGCGCCAACCGCCTGGCCCTGGACGAACAGACTCGCCAACGTCTGCTGGCCGCCCTGCAAGCCGATGCGGCGCAGACGCCACGGGAACGCCTGACCCCACCAAAAGGGATCCAGGAACCGCCACGGGACTACGCCCCCAAGGCGCCGAATTCACCCGGCATGCTCGATGAGCATTACGGTTTGAAGAAGTAAATTTCGAGCGACACCCAAAAAGCCCGCCCGATCGCATGATCGGGCGGGCTTTTTATTGGCTCAAAGCTCACATATTTCAAATATTAATCCACTGTGGCGAGGGGATTTATCCCCGTTGGGCTGCGCAGCGGCCCCCAAACCAGCCAACTCGGTGTGTCAGAAAGATTGAGTTCACTGCTTTAGGGCTGCTGCGCAGCCCAGCGGGGATAAATCCCCTCGCCACAGGTATGTATGTCCTGAAGTATTATGTACTCAGTTCAAGCCAACACCTCACCCGCCACCTGGTCGATAGCCCCCTTGGTGATGTCGACGATCAGGTCAGCCTCTTCGCGGGTCAGGATCAGCGGTGGGGCGAAGCCCAGGATGTCACCGTGGGGCATCGCGCGGGCGATCATGCCGCGCTCCAGGCAGGCGGCCGAAACCTTCGGGCCAACTTTCAGTGCCGGGTCGAACGCCGTGCGCTGTTCACGATCGGCCATGAATTCCACCGCCGCCAACATGCCATCACCCCGGACTTCACCCACCAGCGGATGACCTTCAAGGGTTTCACGCAACCTACGGTTGAGGTAGCCGCCCACGTCTTCAGCGTTGGCCGTGAGGTTTTCCCGTTCAAGAATGTCGAGGTTGGCCAGGGCCGCCGCCGCGCAGATCGGGTGTCCGGAGTAAGTCCAGCCATGGCCCATCGCGCCTTCGGCCTGGGAGGCTTTTTCAATCACGCTCCAAACTTTTTCGCCGATGATCACCGCCGACAACGGCGCATAAGCACTGGTCAGCCCCTTGGCGGTGGTGATCAGGTCCGGTTTCATGCCATAGCGCTGGCTGCCCATTTTCGAACCGAGGCGGCCAAACGCGCAGACCACCTCGTCGGCGATCAACAGCACGTCGTACTTGTCCAGCACGGCCTGGATTGCATCCCAATAACCCGCTGGCGGAACGATGATGCCGCCAGTGCCCATCACCGGTTCGCCGATGAACGCCGCGACGGTGTCCGGGCCTTCGGCGAGGATCATTTTTTCCAGCTCATCGGCGCAATAACGCACGAAGTTCGCTTCGTCCATGCCCGCCGGGGCCTTGCGATACCAATGCGGACATACGGTGTGCTTGACGCCTTCCGCCGGCAGGTCGAAGTGTTGGTGAAAGGCCGGCAGCCCGGTCAGGCTGCCGGTCATGATGCCCGAGCCGTGGTAGCCACGGTCACGGGAGATGATTTTCTTCTTCTGCGGCCGGCCCAGGACGTTGTTGTAGTAACGCACCAGTTTGATCTGCGTTTCGTTGGCGTCGGAGCCGGACAACCCGTAATAAACCTTCTTCATCCCCTCCGGCGCCCAATCCATGATGCGGCTGGACAGCTCGATGATCGCCTCGCTCGAATGGCCTACATAGGTGTGGTAATAGGCCAATTCCTTGGCTTGCTTGTAGATGGCGTCCGCCACTTCGGTACGGCCATAACCAATGTTCACGCAATAGAGCCCGGCGAAAGCGTCGATGAAATCACGCCCTTCATGGTCGCGAATGCGAATACCTGACGCGCTCTTGATGATCCGTCCCTTGAGCGCACCACTGGCGTGATCATGGGCGTGGGTCGAGGGGTGCATGAAATGCGCACGGTCTTGTTCGAACAGCGTGTTGAGTTCTTGGCTCATGCGGGCTCTCCTGGGAACTGGCCTTGATGGTGCAGGCAAAAATATTTGGTTTCGACAAAGGGCTCGAAGCCCTCGCTGCCACCCTCGCGGCCGAGGCCCGAGGCTTTCATGCCACCGAAGGGAATCGGGTGGCCGGTGAACTTGACGCCGTTGACCGCGACCATGGCGTGGTCGAGACGGCGAATCAGCGGATAAATGACGTCCAGGCGGTTCGAGCAAATATAGGCCGCCAGGCCGTACTCGGTGTCGTTGGCCATTTCGATGGCCTCGTCCAAGGTGTCGAACGGCATCACCCCGGCGATGGGCGCGAAATTTTCCTCACGGTAGATACGCATCTGCGGCGTGACATCGGCCAGCACGGTCGGCTGATAGAACAACCCGCCCAAGGCGTGAGCCTCGCCGCCTACCAGGCGTTGAGCGCCGAGGGCCAGGGCATCGGCGACACGATCAGCAGTCCCATCGAACGCCGCCTGGTGCATCAACGGGCCGACGTCCACGCTCTGCTCTTGTTGATCGACCATTGCCGGCCCGACCCGCAAGGCACGGGCAGCTTCGGCGAAACGCGCAAGAAATGCCTGATAGACCGGACGCTGCACCATGATCCGGTTGGCCGCACAGCAATCCTGGCCCGACGTCTGGAACTTCGCTTCGACGGCGACTTTCACCGCTAGCGCCAAATCGGCGTCGGCGCAGACAATGAACGGCGCGTTACCGCCCAACTCCAACGCGACTTTTTTCACGTCATGAGCCGCCGCTTGCAGGACCAATTTGCCCACTCGGGTCGAGCCGGTAAAACTTACCGAGCGCACGCGACGGTCCTTGACCAGGGTTTCCATGGCCATTTGCGGCTCGCCCAAGACCACGTTGAAGACCCCGGCGGGAAAACCTGCCTCCTCGGCCAGTTGTGCCAATGCCAGGGCCGAGTACGGTGTTTCATGGGCTGGCTTGACCACTACGGTGCAGCCGGCGGCCAGTGCGGCGGCGGCCTTGCGGGTGATCATTGCCGATGGGAAATTCCACGGTGTGAGCAACGCGCAGACGCCCACCGGTTCCTTGAGGGTGCCCAAGTGAGCATTGGGGATGTGACTGGGGATGTTCTGCCCATACAGGCGTCGGGCCTCTTCGGCGAACCATGGAATGAAGCTGGCGGCATAGGCGATTTCGCCACGGGATTCGGCCAACGGCTTGCCCTGTTCCAGGCTGAGAATGCGCGCCAGGTCTTCACTGTGCTCGGTGATCAACGCTGCCCAGCGCCGCAGGATCGCGCCGCGAGTTTCCAGGCTCTGCTCGCGCCACGCCGGGAAGGCGCGATGCGCCGCGTCCACCGCCGCGACGATCTGCGGCTGATCGAGCATCGGCACATGACCGATGACCGTGCGGGTGGCAGGGTTGTGCACCGCGATGCTCTGGCCACTGTCGCTGTGGACCCAATGGCCGTCGATGTAGCAAAGCGCCTTGAACAGCAGCGGATGTTGATAAGGCATGACGTTCACTCCAGACCGTTTGCGTGATCCCATGCTAGGGCAGCGGCGCTCGGGATTTCGGGTGTTTGCGCGGGGTCAGACCTTGGGTTTTTTCTGGAAAGAACCTGCTGGAAAGTGGTTTCTGCGGTGCTCAGGAAGAAGCCGTCAACTCCGCTGGCAACGCGCCGGCGGTCTTGATGGTCTTGGTGACGATGTAGGTGAAATAGCGTTCGATGCCAAGGTCTTCAAGCAGCAGTTGATCGACGAAACGCTGGTAGGCATCAACGTCCGGCGCCTGGATCATCGCCAGGTAATCCACACCACCGCCGGTGGCGTAACAGAACGCCACTTCCGGCGCGGCGATCATGCGTTGCTCGAAACGGCGCATGTCCTGGGCGGTGTGTCGGGCCAGGGTGATTTCCACCAGCACCTGCTGACGCTTGAACACCGCGCCCCAATCGATCTGCGCCCGGTAGCCAATGATCAGGCCCGCCGCTTCCAGCTTGCGCACCCGCTCCCAGGCCGGCGTCACCGAGAGGTTGATGGCCTCGGCCAGGCTCGACTTGGTGATCCGCCCGTCCTCGGCGAGGATCTGCAGGATCTTCAGGTCGTAGCGATCGAGCTTGTGCATGGGCCGGGCTCTCCAGAAAATTCAAACATCACACCATCTCCCGTGGCGAGGGAGCTTGCTCCCGCTGGGCCGCGCAGCGGCCCCAATGTCAGAGTCGCGATGGCTCAGGCCAAAAAGCGACGACTGCTTCGCAGCCGAGCGGGAGCAAGCTCCCTCGCCACAGGGCGGTGTGTCAGTTGAGGTGGATCACGCCAACACATCCGCAATCACCACCAGCGTATCGCCACACTGCACCAACCCGGGAAAGTGCCGGGCCGCCAATAGGCCGCTGCGAGCGGCGCGGTATTCGACCGGGGCGACGCCGCTGCGGGTGGCGTCGTAGATCCGCGCGACCACTTCGCCCAGGGTCACGTTTTCGCCGAGGTCGCGGCACATTTCCAGCAAGCCGTCGTGCTCACTGGCGATGAAGCAACTGGCGTCCGGCATGTCGAGTATCAGCGAAGGTTGCAACTCGATCGTGCCCCGCAAGATGCCGGCGTGGACCAACAGGTTGCGCACACCCCGCTCGGCAATCGCCACGCTACGCGCGCTCGACGAACCGCCGCCGCCCAGCTCGGTCGTGACGAAGACCTTGCCTTGCGACTCGGCCGCGGTGTCGTACATCGACCCGGCGTCCAGCTCAAGCATGCGCATGCAATACGGCGCGTTGAATGCCAGCATCCCGGCCTCGCAACGGGCCTGCTGCGTTTTGTCAGGCAATACATGGCAGGCGGCGAAGGGCAGGAAATCCAGGGTCCGGCCACCGGAATGGATGTCCAGGACAATGTCCGCCAGAGGCAACAAGGTGCGATTGAAATAGTCGGCGATTTTCTCGGTGACGGTGCCGTCCGGCCTGCCGGGAAAACTGCGGTTGAGGTTGCCTTTGTCGATCGGCGAGGTCCGGCGCCCGGCATGAAACGCAGGGGTGTTCATGAACGGCACGATGATCACCCGCCCGCTGACGTCTTCGGCGCTCAACTGCTGCGCCAGCTTGCTCAGGGCCACTGGGCCTTCGTATTCGTCGCCGTGGTTGCCGCCACTGAGCAGCGCCGTCGGGCCGCTGCCACGCTGGATCACAGTGATGGGAATCATCACCGCGCCCCAGGCCGAGTCGTCCCGCGAATACGGCAACTTGAGAAAACCGTGCTGCACGCCCTCGCGGCTGAAGTCGACCGTGGCGCTGATGGGATTGTTGGGCACGTCAGGCATGGCTCAATCCTTCACGAACAATTGACGAGGCACGTTGCACAGCGTCTCGACGCCGGTCTCGGTGATCAGGATGCTCTCGGTGATTTCCAGGCCCCAATCGTCCATCCACAGTCCCGGCATGAAGTGGAAGGTCATGCCCGGTTGCAACACGCTGTTGTCGCCGGGACGCAGGCTCATGGTGCGCTCGCCCCAGTCCGGTGGATAACTGATCCCGATGGGGTAGCCGCAACGGCTGTCCTTGTGGATGCCGAACTTCTCCAGGACTTTGAAAAACGCCACGGCGATGTCCCCAGTGGTGTTACCCGGTTTGGCCGCGTCCAGGCCGGCGGCGATACCCTCGACCACGGCTTTTTCGCCGTCGAGGAAATGCTGCGGTGGCTTGCCCAGGTAAATGGTCCGCGACAGCGGGCAGTGGTAACGCTTGTAGCAACCGGCGATTTCAAAAAAGGTGCCGGCGCCCTTCTCGAACGGTGAATCGTCCCAGGTCAGGTGCGGCGCGCTGGCATCGGCGCCGGTGGGCAACAGCGGCACGATGGCCGGGTAGTCACCGCCATGGCCGTCGGCGCCGAGGATGCCGCTGCTGTAGATCTCCGCCACCAGTTCGTTCTTGCGCATGCCCGGCTCGATCCGCTCGAGGATCCGGCCGTGCATGTTCTCGACGATGCGCGCGGCGATGCGCATGTAGGCGATTTCCTGGGGCGACTTGACCGCTCGCTGCCAGTTCACCAGGCCCGCCGCATCCACCAGTCTTGCCTCGGGCAAATGCTTTTGCAGCGACAGGTAGGCGGCGGCGCTGAAGTAATAATTGTCCATCTCCACGCCGATGGTCAGCGCGCCCCAGCCACGGGCGATGATCACCTCGCGGGACAGGTAGTCCATCGGGTGGCGCTCGCGGGACTGCACGTAGATGTCCGGGTAGCCGACGATGTTGTCGGCCTGCATGAATACCGTGCGCTTGGCGCCGTTGGCATCCTGGCCGCGACCGAACCACACGGGTTCGCCGTCCAATGCAAGCAGCACGCACTGGTGCACATAGAACGACCAACCGTCATAGCCGGTGAGCCAGGCCATGTTCGACGGATCGGTCACCACCAGCAGCTCCAGGCCCTGGGCCTGCATGGCGGCCCGAACCTTCGCCAGGCGCTGGGCGTATTCCTCCCGTTTAAACGGAAGATTGACGACTATCTCTGACATCCATCTGCCCTCTGATCAATGACGCACGAATGAAAAATGGTTAGCGGCCGAATGGGAAACCCGTGCCCGCCGCCCGCGCCCGCTCGAACGCCAGGTTGGCGATGGCGGTGTCCTGGGCGCCGGTGCCCGTGAGGTCGCACAGGGTGATTTGCGACGGGCTGATACGTGCGGCCCGTTGCCCCGCCAGCACCCGCCCCAGCTCCAGAAGCGCCAGGTCATCGCGAACGGTGCCGGCCGCCAGGGCGTGGTGCAGTTCGCCGAGCACGCGGGTCTGGCTCAGGCGATCGGCGACGTAGCAATCGACAGCCGCCAGGGCTTGCGGAGAAATTTCGTTCTTGTGTTCAGCGTCGGAGCCCATTGCGGTGATGTGCAGGCCGGGGTGCAAATGGCGCGCCTCGATCAGCGGCTCGCGGCTGGGGGTGCAGGTGATAGCGATGTCCACCCCTTCCAGGGCTTCGTCGACCGTGCGACACGCGGTGACCGATAATCCGCTGGCGCGCGCCAGTTCAGCGCTGAACGCCTTGGCCTTCTCTGCGTCCCGCGCCCAGACCCGCACCTCCTCGATAGGCCGCACCAGCCGCAGCGCCTGAAGCTGCAACGCCGCCTGTTCGCCGGCCCCGATCAGCGCAACGCTGCGGCTGTCTTCGCGAGACAGGCACCGCGCCGCCACCGCCCCTGCTGCTGCCGTTCGCACGGCGGTGAGGTAGCCGTTGTCCAGCAACAGCGCCTCCAGCAAACCGGTGCGCGCCGAGAGCAGCATCATCATGCCGTTGAGGCTGGGCAGGCCGAGCTTGGGGTTATCGAAAAAACCCGGGCTGACCTTGATGGCGAACCGTTCCAGGCCTGGCAGGTAAGCAGTCTTTACGTCCACTTCGCCGTTATGTTCGGGGATGTCCAGCCGCAGGATCGGCGGCATCGCCACGGCGGCGGTGGCCAACAGCACGAAGGCCTGTTCGACGGCGTCGATGCTGGCCAAATCCAGGGCCACGCAACTGCGCAAGTCGGCTTCGCTCAATAGGGTGACTTCACTCATGACAGGCTCCGTTAACGGGTTATCAAGCGTTGGCGCCAGCGATCACGCGGGCATGTTGTTCGGTGTCGACGTTGCGCCCGCTGAGCACCACCACAATCGGGCCACGCGGTTCGACCAAGCCGTCGAGCAACGCCGCGATACCCACCACGGCAGCGCCTTCGAGCACCAGGCGTTCCTGGTGATAGGCGTGGCGGATGGCGTTGGCGATCGAAGCTTCCGAGAGCAGGTGCATGTCATCGCTCAGTTGGCGCGCCATGTCGAAGGTGTAGCGGTTGTCCAGGCCAATGCCGCCGCCGAGGGAATCGGCCAGGGTTGGCAATTCTTCGACGTCCACCGGGTGTCCGGCGGCGAGGCTGGCGTGCATTGCAGCGCCTCGCGCCATACTGATGCCGTGGACTTGTATCGCTTGATTGGCGCTTTTGAGCGCCAGGGCCACACCGGCAAACAAGCCGCCACCGGACAACGGCACCAACACCTGGGCCACGTCGGGTTGTTGTCCAAGGATCTCCAGGCCGAGGGTGCCTTGGCCGGCGATGATCGCCGGATGATCGAAGGGCGGCAGGAAGGTCGCGCCCTCATCTTTGGCAATGCGTTCGGCTTCGCGCTGGGCATCGTCCTGGGACTGGCCGACGATGCGTACCTCGGCACCCAGGTCGCGGATCGCCTGCACTTTGTTGCCCGGCACGAGGTTCGACAGGCAGACAATCGCCTTGACCCCTTGTTGCGACGCGGCATGGGCCAGTGCCCGACCATGGTTACCGGTCGAGGCCGTCACCACGCCTGACGCCTTCTGCTCCGGGCTGAGTTGCGCCACGGCATTGCTCGCCCCGCGCAGCTTGAAGCTGCCAGTGATTTGCATGGATTCGAGCTTGAGATACACCGCCACGCCCATCAGTCGCGACAGGCTGGGAGAATGTTCCATGGGCGTGCGTCGCACCAGCGACTCGATGCGCTGGCGAGCGAGATAGACATCCTGTAGCTGCAACACTGCCATGACCGCGTCCCGAGCTGATGTGTTGGGCGCAGTCTAAGAGGGCTGGATTGTGGTGATGAATGTACTAGGGCAATTTAATTTGCATTCGTTGCGATTGAACGAAAGTGAACTGAAAACTTGAAGATGACCTCATTCCCGTGGCGAGGGAGCTTGCTCCCGCTGGGCTGCGCAGCAGACCCAAGACCATTCGACCCGTTGCATCAGGAGACAGTCGGAAACTTTTACGACTGCTTCGCAGCCGAGCGGGAGCAAGCTCCCTCGCCACAAAGGCCCCATGCAATTTTTGAATAGACACCTTGCCTTCAGAGCACCCTCTTGCACATCAGAAATCATGAATCTGCGGGTACTGGTTGAAGATCTCGCGCATGCCGATCAGCGCATGGCGCATTTCTTCGTCGCTGCATTCGGCGCCGACGCACACCCGCACGGCACGGGGCTTGGGCGTCCCGCGTACGGTGAACGGGTCGGGCGACGTCACGGCGATGTGCTTGTGCCGCAGCGCCCGCACCAGGCTGTCCACTTCCCAATGGGGCGGAATGCCAATCCATGCGTTCAAGGCGTGAGGGTGCTGGGCCAGCAGGTGCTCGCCCATGTATTCGGTGACCATCGCCTGGCGCCCCGCCAACAGGCGTCGCTGCAAATGCACCAGTGATTCGGCGCGCCCATCGCGGATCCAGCGGGCGGCGATCTCCGAGACCATCGGCGTGGCCATCCAACTGTTCACCCGCAGGATGCTCTCGGTGCGCAGCGCCAGGCGCTTGGGCACCACCAGGTAACCGATGCGCAGACCGGTGAGCACCGACTTGGTCATGCTCGTGCAGTAGAAGGACAGCTCCGGCAGATAATGGCTGATGGGCGGCGCGCGGCGTTCGTCCAGCAGCGGACCGTAGACGTCGTCTTCGATGATGTGCACGCCGAAACGCCGCGCAATCTCGGCGATTTCCCGGCGACGCGTGTCGGGCATCAGACTCGTGGTGGGGTTGTTCAGGTTCGGCGTGCACACCAGCGCGGTGATGCGCTCGTTGCTGCACATGTCTTCGAAATGTTCCGGGTCGATGCCATGGCGGTCCATCTCCAAGCCCTTGAGGGTAAAGCCCAGCACCTGGGAATTGCCGATCACGCCGTGGTCGGTCACGCCCTCACAGAGCACCACGTCGTCGGGGCCGGCCAGTGACGCCAGGGCAAGGAAGATCCCGTGAGCCGCGCCGTTGGTGATCAGGATATCGTTGCGATCAACCTTGAGCCCCTGGCGACCGATCCATTGAGCCGCCGCTTCGCGATGGGATTCAAAGCCTGCGATCGGACGAAACGCGTGGATCCACGGCTGGTCTTCTTCAGTGCTCAGCTCGGCGCAGGTGTCGCGCCAGAATTGATCGTGCTCGCGGGTGTGCAGGATGCGCGTGATGGAAAAATCCACCAGGGCGCGCTCGGGGCTGTCGAGGATGTAAGTGGCGACCCGGTCGCTCATGCGCCGCGAGACGAAACTGCCACGCCCGACCTCACAACGCACCAACCCCTGACGCTCCAGTTCCTTGTAGGCATTGGTGACGGTCTGCACGCTGATGCCCATGGCGTCGGCCACTTGCCGTTGCGGCGGCAGGCGCTGGTCGTTGGCCAGGGCGCCCTGCTCGATGTCGTCGGCGATGGCCTGCACCAGTATCTTGTATTTGGATTCACCACTGCGGGCGACGTCCAAGGCTGATTTCCACTTATCCATAACGCTGCAACCCGCGTGTGTACTGGTGCGCACAGCATTGCGCGGCAATCGCTGCAAAGCAATTGTCCTAGTGCAATACAATCAGCGCCGGGGCTTTTGTATGCTCGGTCCAAGGTCGTCATCCAGGCGGGTTCATCGCCCCGACAAAAAGCCGGATCGACCTGTACCGGCGCCGTTATCGATTCCAGGCCTCGCCCGGGTCCGCCGCTGTACGCTTTGCTCTTGTCACACTGCCTCCTAACACAGAACCGTCCACCGACGGATCCACAAGAAACAGGAGATTTTATCGATGAGCAATTTTCTTCCCGGCACCTGCGCGCCCCTGCGCCGGCTCTTGTTGACCTGCGCGGTGCTCGGCCTGGCCGGCACCGTTCAAGCCGCGACCCTGGACACCGTCAAAAGCAACAGCAGCATCCGCATCGGCTATGCGAACGAAACCCCGTTCGCCTTCACCGAAACCGACGGCACCGTGACCGGGGAATCGCCGGAAATCGCCAAGATCATCTTTGCCAAAATGGGCATCAAGCAGGTCAACGGGGTGCTTACCGAATGGGGTTCGCTGATTCCGGGGCTGCGCGCTGGTCGCTTCGACGTGATTGCCGCGGGCATGTACATCACCCCCGCGCGCTGCAAGCAGGTCTTGTTCACCGACCCCCAGTACCAACTGCCCGACGCCTTGCTCGTGGCCAAGGGCAACCCGAAAAAACTCCACAGCTATGAAGACATCGCCAAGCAACCGGACGTGAAGCTGGCGATCATGGCCGGCACAGTGAACCTGGCCTACGCCCGCGATTCCGGGGTCAAGGATGAGCAGATCCTCCAGGTCCCCGACACCACCGCGCAATTGCAAGCGGTGCGCGCCGGCCGCGCCGATGCTGCCGTCGGCACGCAACTGACCATGAAAGGCTTGGCCAGCAAGGGCGGCGACAAGGTCGAGGCAATGACCGAGTTCAAGGACGATCCATCCCACATCGGCTACGGCGCCCTGGCCTTTCGCCCCGAGGACAAAGACCTGCGCGACGCGGTCAATGCCGAGCTGAAAAAGTGGCTGGGCTCCGAGGAACACCTCAAGGCCGTCGCGCCATTCGGTTTCGACAAGTCCAACGTCACCAGCAAGACCGCGGCCGAGCTCTGCGCTCAGCCATAGTCGAACTGGCGTGCCGAAACGGGCATGACGCGCACGCGTGATGCCTGTTCCCTGCTTCATCGGATATCGGGTTGAACCATGGGCGAATTACTTCCGTTACTGATTCAAGGGGCCTGGGTCACGCTGCAGGTGACCTTCTTCGGCTCATTGCTGGCAATTGTCGCGGCGGTGCTCGCGGCCCTCGGTCGGCTGTCGCCGTGGCGCGCGTTGCGCTGGTTTTCGATTACCTACATCGAAGTGTTCCGTGGCACATCGCTGCTGGTGCAGTTGTTCTGGCTGTTCTTCGTGCTGCCGCTGCCGCCGTTCAACATCGAGCTGAGCCCGTACGCCGTGGCAATCGTCGGCCTGGGGCTGCACATCGGCGCGTATGGGGCCGAAGTGATGCGCGGCGCCATCAGCTCGGTCGCCAAGGGCCAATACGAAGCCTGCACGGCGTTGAATTTCAGCGGCTTCACGCGCTTCAAGCGAATCATCTTGCCGCAAGCGCTGCTAGCGGCCATCCCGCCGGGCACCAACTTGCTGATCGAGCTGCTGAAGAACACCTCGCTGGTGTCACTGATCACCTTGTCCGACCTGAGCTTCCGGGCGCGACAGTTGGACCAGGCGACGTTCCAGACCCTGGAAATCTTCAGCCTGGCGCTGGTGATGTATTTCATCCTCGCCCAGGCCATCAACTTCGGCATGCGCAGCATTGAGCGCCGGTTGAGCCGGGGCCGGATGCGTGGAGGTCTGTCATGACCCTGTTCGACTGGTCCTACGCGGCGCAAATCCTCCCGGATCTGCTGCGGGCCTCCCTTAATACCGTCGGCATTACCCTGATCGGTTTCCTGATCGCGATCGTCCTGGGGCTGTTCCTGGCGATTGGCCGGCGCAGTCGCAAGTTCTGGTTGTCGTGGCCGACCACGGCAGTGATCGAGTTCATCCGCAGCACGCCGCTGCTGATCCAGGTGTATTTCCTCTACTACGTGCTGCCCAACTACGGCTTGAGCCTGACGGCCATGCAAGTCGGCATTCTCGGCATCGGCCTGCACTACGCCTGCTACATCGCCGAGGTCTATCGCAGTGGCCTCGACGCGGTGCCGCGGGCGCAGTGGGAAGCGGTGACTGCGTTGAACATCGCGCCGTACGACGCCTACCGCAACATCATCCTGCCCCAGGCGCTGCGTCCGATCATCCCGCCGCTGGGCAACTACCTGGTGGCGATGCTCAAGGACACGCCAGTGCTGTCGGCAATCACCGTGGTGGAAATCATGCAGCAGGCCAAGAACATCGGTTCCGAGCATTTCCGTTACCTGGAACCGATCACCCTGGTCGGCCTGTTCTTCCTGGCCCTGAGCCTTGCCTTGGCTTATCTGGTACGGCGCCTTGAAACGCGCATGGAGCTACGCTAATGACTTTACCTCTGTCCACGCCCACCGATTTGTCCCGGCGCAGCACGCTGGCATCGCAGCAGGAGGCCCCGGCCATGCAGATTCCGACACCGTCCCGGCCAATTGTGAGTTTCCAGGACGTGACCAAGAGCTATGGCAGCTTTACCGTGCTCGATCATCTGAACCTGGACGTCGCGCCCGGCGAAAAAGTTGCGATCATCGGCCCCAGCGGCTCGGGCAAATCCACCCTGCTGCGGGTGTTGATGACGCTTGAAGGCATCGACCAGGGCCAGATCCGCATCGAAGACGATTCCCTGACCCACATGCCCAACCGCAACGGCGTGCTGGTGCCGGCCAACGACCGGCACATCCGCCGGGTACGCGGCAAGATCGGCATGGTGTTCCAGAGCTTCAACCTGTTTCCCCACATGACCGCGTTGCAGAACGTGATCGAGGCGCCGGTGCAGGTGCTCGGCATGAATCCGAAGGAAGCCCGCGAGCGCGCGGCCGATCTGCTGGAGCTGGTGGGCCTGGGCAGCAAGCTCGACCATTACCCGTCGCAGTTGTCCGGCGGTCAGCAACAACGGGTGGCGATTGCCCGGGCCTTGGCGATGCGGCCCAAGGTGATGTTGTTCGACGAGGTGACTTCGGCGCTGGATCCGGAGTTGTGTGGCGAGGTCTTGAACGTGATCCGCAAGCTGGGCGCCGAGCACAATCTGACGATGCTGATGGTGACCCACCAGATGGGCTTCGCTCGGGAGTTCGCCGACCGGGTGTGCTTCTTCTACAAGGGGCAGATCCACGAGCAAGGCACACCGGCGCAGATCTTCGAGAACCCGCAGCAGGAGCGTACGTGTGCGTTCTTGAGTGCGGTGAAAGAGGCTAACTAACCCCTAACCCATCACTCAAGTGAACACCTTTGTGGCGAGGGAGCTTGCTCCCGCTGGACTGCGCAGCAGGCCCAAAACCGACCGCCGCGGTGTGTCTGGAGGATTGAGGTGACTGGTCTGGGGGGTTGCTGCGCAACCCAGCGGGAGCAAGCTCCCTCGCCACAAGGGCCCCAGCCACGAAAAAGGGGCCATGTTTCCATGGCCCCCGTTTCATTTACCGCCCAGCGATCACGGGTACTGCTGGTAAGTCTGCCCCTGCTGTTGCGGTGCCTGGTACTGCTGCCCCGGAATCGCCTTGAGGTTGACCTCGACACGACGGTTCTGCGCGCGGCCATTGACGTCGGCGTTGCTGGCGACCGGGTTGTCCGGGCCGGCTCCGCGAGCCGTGAGGTTGGCACCGCTCACGCCTTGCGACGTCAGGTAGGTCGCCACGCTCTGGGCACGACGCTGGGACAGGTCCATGTTGTGCTGGCGGCTGCCGGTGCTGTCGGTGTAGCCGACGATTTCAATCTGGTTCTGGTTGAACTCCTTGAGGGAGTTGGCCAGGTTGTTCAGCGGCTGGTAGAAGCTCGACGCAATGTTCGCCGAGTCGGTGGCAAAAGTGATGTTGCCCGGCATGATCAACTTGATCTGGTCGCCCTGGCGCTGCACTTCGACACCGGTATTGGCCATGCTGGCGCGCAGTTTCTTCTCCTGCTGGTCGGCGTAGTAACCGTAGCCGGCCGCCGAAGCCCCTACCACCGCCGCGCCGATCAATGCCCCTTTGCCACGGTTATCGTGGCCGATGGCCGCGCCCGCCAATGCACCGGCCAAGGCGCCGAGGCCGCCATACTTGGCGGTTTTGCTCATGCCGGAAGAATCGGTAGAGGCCTGGCCTTGGTTGTCATAGGGGTTGGGCGACGCACAGCCGGACAACAGGGCCACGGCAGTAGCGACAACGATCAAGCGACGCGAGGTGAACATGGAGATGCTCCTGGGTTTTCAGTCTGAGTGCCAAAGTGTAGGCAATCGACTCTGGCTGGCGTTGGAACGCGACAATCGTTAAAAATTCCGTTCCGCTGCGCTGCGCTTCGCCCGGATCGATGATGAGTCATCGGTCCGGGCGAAGTCCCCCTCAGGCCTAGGCCAAGCAGCGGCTCACGCCCCTGACGATCATCTCCACTTCCCGCCCGTCGATCGTCAGGGGCGGCAGCAGGCGGATGGTCTTGCCCCGGGTGACATTGATCAGCAAGCCGTGGTCCCGGGCGGCACAGAGGGTCAGGTCACGGACCGGTTGCTTGAGTTCTACGCCGATCATCAGCCCTTGGCCACGAATCTCACGCACGTTCGGATTATCCGCCAATTCGGCCCGCAACCGACCGAGCAATTGCTCGCCCTGGCGCCGGGCATTCTCCAGCAGGCCTTGTTCCTCGATGATGTCCAACACCGTGCAACCGACGCGACAGGCCAACGGATTGCCGCCAAACGTGCTGCCATGGCTGCCGGGGGTAAACAGCTCGGCGGCCTTGCCTCGGGCCAGGCAGGCGCCGATAGGCACGCCGTTGCCCAAGCCTTTGGCGAGGGTCATGACGTCCGGCACGATGCCTTCGTGCTGGAAAGCGAACCACTGGCCGGTGCGGCCGATGCCGGTCTGGATCTCGTCAAGCATCAGCAACCAGGCGCGCCGGCTGCACAGGTCCCGTAGCGCTTTCAAATAACCCGGCGGCGCGAGTTGCACGCCACTTTCGCCCTGGATCGGTTCAACCAATATCGCGACGATACGCTCGCCGTGGGCTTGCCGGACCTTTTCCAAGGCAGCGAGATCGCCGAACGGCACCTTGACGTAATCCCCCGGCAAGCGATTGAAGCCCAGCCGCACCGACGGGCCGTCGCTGGCGGACATCGTGCCCAAGGTACGCCCATGGAAGGCGTTGTCCATGACCACGACCAGCGGCTGCTCGACGCCTTTATGCCAGCCGTGCAGGCGTGCCAGTTTCAGTGCGGTTTCATTGGCTTCGGCCCCTGAATTGTTGAAAAACACCCGCTCCATGCCCGAGAGCTGCGTGAGCTTGTGCGCCAGCCGTTGTTGCCAGTCGATGCTGTACAGGTTGGAGGTGTGCAGCAGCAGGCCGGCCTGCTCACTGATGGCCGCCACCAACCTGGGATGGGAATGCCCGACGTTGGTCACCGCCACACCCGCCACCGCGTCCAGATACTCGCGACCGTCCCGGTCCCACAGGCGTGTACCCAGGCCATGGGTGAAGTTCAGCGCCAAGGGTTGGTAAGTGGTCATCAGGCAGGCGGCGGTCATGACATCTGGCTCCATTCGAGTGATTTTTTCCAGTATGGTTAGCCACTCTCGATGGATAAACGCCGTTCTACTTAAATCATTTAAAAGCTGAGCTTGATAATGGATTTGTTCCAGGCAATGACCGTGTACGTAAAAGTGGTGGAAACCGGCAGCCTGACTGCGGCGGCGCAGGCGTGTGAAATGTCGACGACCATGGTGGGCAATCATCTTCGGGCATTGGAGCAACGCCTCGGTGCGCGCCTGATCAACCGGACGACCCGCCGCCAGCGCTTGACCGAAATCGGCTCGGCCTACTATCAGCGTTGCCTGGAAGTGATCGGGCTGGTCGCCGACTCCGAACGCCTGGCCGAGCAGACCCAAGGTGAACCCACCGGCACGTTGCGCATCACCGCGCCGCTGACATTCGGCACGGAGCGCCTGGCACCGGCGTTGGCCGAATTCAGCCAACGCTATCCGCAGGTCAAGCTCGATGTGGTGCTGACCAACCAGCGTCTCGATCTGCTCGACCACGGCTTTGACGTAGCCATTCGCCTGGGCCATCCCGACCCGAAGCTGATCGCCCGCCCCCTGATGGACTACACCCTTACCGTTTGCGCCTCCAAGGCTTACTTGGCCCGGCGCGGCACGCCGCAAAAGCCCGATGACCTGCAACACCATGATTGCCTGTCATTCGCCTATTCGGCCGGCGACGAATGGCGCTTTGCCCAGGAGCATTGGCCGATCAACGGACCGGAGGGCGAAATCAAAGTGCCGGTGACCGGACCGATGCTGATCAACAGCTCTTCCGGCCTGCACCGTGCGGCCCTGGCTGGCATGGGCGTGGTGATGCTGCCCGATGCATTGGTGGAGCAGGACCTGAAGAACGGAGACTTGGTGGCCCTCCTGCAAGGCTATCAATTGCCCCACCGCCCGATGAGCCTGCTCTACGCCCAGGACCGCTACCGTTTGCCGAAATTGCGTAGTTTTGTCGAGTTTGCGTTGCACAAGTGGGGTAAACCCAGTCTGAACAGTGCCCGCTAGTGGCGCTCCGCCCCATCGGCTACTCTTTAGTCCTGGAGAGCATTTTGATATCAGGGCTGATTGAGGGAACGATGATGGACGACGCCTCGAAAATCGAATTGCTGCGGCTCGATTTATCCGATCTGGACGAAAGCGTGCTGCACACCATCATGGAGCTGGTCAGCGACGGCATCTGGGACTGGAACGCCAACACTGGGTTCGTCTACCGCAACCCCGGTTGGTACACGATGCTCGGCTACACGCCCCACTCGCTGAGCAACACCGTGCTGACGTGGGAGAACGTCATCCATCCCGATGATTACCCCCAGGTCATGGCGCTGTTCGATGACTATCTGGAACACCGATCCCCCACGTATCACGCCGAATATCGCTGCCGCACGCAGGACGGTTCCCATATCTGGATCGAAGACCGCGGCTATGTCATCGCCCGCAACCCCGACGGCAGCGTGGCCCGGATGATCGGCGCCCATCGCAGCATCGACGACAAGAAGCGCCTGTTCGAGCAACTGGAACGGCGCAACAAGTCCCTGGAAGCGGTCATAGAGGAACGCACCCGCGAACTGTCCCGGGTCAACCATCAATTGCAAATCCAACTCGACGAAAACCGCAGGCTCGCCGAAACCGATGCCTTGACCCTTGTCGCCAACCGTTATCGCCTGGAGCAGGCGCTGCCGCTGGCCTGTGAACGCGCCCAGCGCTTTCGCGAACCGCTGTCGCTGATCGCGATGGACATCGACGACTTCAAGGACATCAATGACCGTTACGGTCATGCTTTCGGCGACGCAGCGCTGGTGCAAGTGGTGCAGGCCGTCAAACGCTGCGAGCGCGACGGCGACCTGCTGGTGCGCTGGGGCGGTGACGAATTCATCATGATTTTGCCAAACACATCACTGGCCGATGCCGTGCTGATGGCCGAAAGCATCCGCCGAGGCCTTTCCGACCTGTTGCCGGTGGGCGACTTCCACATCACGATGAGCTTTGGCGTGGTGCAACGGGTCGAGGACGAGCCGCAGGCAGCGCTGCTGGACCGGGCGGACCAGGCGCTGTATCGCTCCAAGGTGGGCGGCAAGAATGTGATTTGTGTCTGACTCGAATTGAACCCTTGAGGCGCTTGCAGCGGTCATAGACTGTAACTCTTTCGATCAGGTTCCTGCCGTTGACGACACGACTCCCCTTCTCTTCACGCCTTTTCCTGGGTTGTGCCGGCTGGTCGTTGCCCAGGGAGCATTGGCCGTCGTTTCCTGTCGAGGGTACTCATCTGCAGCGCTATGGCGCACGCTTTCCGGCCGTGGAGATCAACAGTTCGTTCTACCGCCCGCACCGCACCGCGACGTACGCGAAGTGGGCAGACAGCGTGGCCCCGGACTTCCGCTTCTCGGTCAAGGTGCCGAAGCAAATCACCCACGAGCGGCGCTTGCACGATTGCGACGGGCTTGTGGATGAATTCCTGGGGCAGTGCTCGCAACTGGGCGAGAAACTGGGTTGCCTGTTGATTCAATTGCCGCCGTCGCTGGCCTTTGACAGTGTGCGGGCCGGGCGTTTCTTTACGGCGTTGCGAGACCGCTATCAGGGCCACGCGGTACTTGAACCTCGACACCCGAGCTGGCTCGCACCGCAGGTCACGGCGATGCTGCTGGACGAACGCATCGGTCGGGTCGCCGCGGATCCTTCGCCTCTGCCAGGCGGCGATGAACCGGCGGGCTGGCCGGGCGTGCGTTACTACCGGCTGCACGGCTCGCCCAGAATTTACTACTCGGCGTACGAACACGCCTGGCTGGAGCAGCTCGCGCGAAAATTGAAGGCCGCACCGGACACACCGACCTGGTGCATCTTCGACAACACCGCCAGCGGCGCCGCGACATTGGATGCGCTGCGATTGATGGACCTGATGCTGGGGTAAAATATTCACCGGTGGCCGGTCCGACCGTGACAACACCGCCCGCGTCCAATAGATTAGGCGACCGGAAAAAAGCTCAATGCCTTTCTCGCCTTATCCAGCTAACAGAAGTAGTGAAATTTCAATGTCCGATTCCAATACCGCTGAATCTGTAGTCACCCTGTCGTCCAAAGCGGAATACGAAAACTCCATCAATCTTTCACAGCATCTGCCCCAGGCCAAAAGCATCAGCGAAATGGTCCTCGATGCCTTCCAGTCGAACCGCGAAAGCGACCAGATCCGCGAGCTGCGCAACGCCATTCGCCAGGCGCACGATGCGTTCGATGACGACAAGGCCTACGAACTGATGGGCCAGCTCAAGCAGCTCAAGGACGCCGAAGCCGCCGATTTCGCAGCCTTGGAAGACCTCAGCAGCCGCTTCCCGATCAGCCGCATTCTCTCCAGCTACAAGGATGATCCGGATTTCCAGGAACTGGTCTACGGCTTGGCCCTGAAAGTGCTGAACCAGACCCACCAGGCCATCAGCAACCCCAGCGGCAGCAAGGGCAAGACCTCGCGCGCCAAGAAAGAAGCCGAGGTGTTTGTCATCAGCAAGGACGGCATCAGCGTGACCCTGCCGCTGCGCACACCGCGCTCCAAGCCGAACGTCGATCGCGAGGCCTTCGAGTTCCTGGGCTTCAACTTCGTTGGTGAAGGCGACGAAGCCGAGCTGGAAAGCGAAACCTTCCTGGACAATGACGGCACCGAACAACCGGTCACCCGCAAGAGCATTGTCACCGCGCTGCAGCAGCAGAAAGCATTCGACGGCTACAGCATCGCTCAGCAATAAGGCCCGGTTGATTTCCCCCGTGGCCGCGGCGCTCTGAAACAGCGCCCATGAAAAAGCCCCGCGCTTCTCTCGAAGGCGGGGCTTTTTCATGACTATCAGCTTTTCAAACAGCGCCGAGACGCTCGACCATATCTGGAAACTTTTCGACCAGTTTGATCAGCAAAGCCGCTTGGGCATTAGGCTTGGATTTTTCCTGCTCCCAGTTCCGAAGAGTGCCTGGACTGGTCCGGATGCTCTTGGCAAAAACGGCTTGAGACATATGAAGCCGGTCACGCAAAGCCACGATTTCCTGGGCCGATACCTCGGGAACCGGTTTGTCCTCGATCGATATCTGGCGAAGGGTAATCTTGCCCTCGCGGTGAGCGGCCATCTCTTCGACGCCTTGCATCATCTCGGCAAACAGATCGCGCTTTTTCATAAGGTACCTCGTACTTTCAACTCAGCTTCTATGGCGCGCTTGAGCGTCTTCTCTTGCTCGGAGGTCAGGTTTTTCAACTCATCCTTGTCATAAATCGCAAACATCCAGAACTGACGGTCATTCATGAGCCAATAGTAAATAACTCGCAACCCACCTCGTTTCCCTTTGCCACGACGTTCATCGAACCAGCGCAGCTTACGAAAGCCTCCGGTACGTGGCATGACATCACCGACCTCTGGATGCCCCAGCATATAGGACTGGAGGAGGCGATATTCATCGTCAGCCAGGTATTGACCAACTGTGGCGGTGAACGACGTTGTTTCGAAAAATAGGGTTCGCATGGCCAAAACTATAGGCAAATTGCGCATAGTTCAACAAGCCACAACCTGTTGCGACGAATGACACCCCGCTTCCCGCGGCTGATCGCAAGAAAAAGCCCCGCGCTTCTCTCGAAGGCGGGGCTTTTTATGCAGCGTCTGAAACTTAAGGTGCGTAGGTCAGCAGCAGCTCACTCGGCACTTTGAAGTCCAGAGACATCATGACGCTCAGGGCGGTGATGGTGAAGATCGAGAACACGAACAGCTTGCGTGCCCAGACCGTGTCATCCACGGCCTTGTAGCCGGTCCAGGCCATGTACAGCCAGTACATGCCCATGGCGGCGGCGACGGCGAGGTAGCTCATGCCGGCGTAGCCGCTGAAGGTCAACATCAAGGTCGCCACGAGGAAGGCCAGGATGTAGAGCAGGATGTGCTTCTTGGCGACCTGAATGCCACGCTTGACCGGCAGCACCGGAATCGAGGCCGCCAGGTAGTCGTTGAAGCGGAAGATTGCGATGGCGTAGGAATGCGGCATCTGCCACAGGCTGAACATCACCAGTAGCGTCAGCGCGGCCATGTCGAAGCTGTTGCTGACCGCGACATAACCGATCACCGGCGGCATCGCCCCCGACAGGCTGCCCACCAGCGTGCCGTGGACCGACTTGCGCTTGAGGTACAGGCTGTAGAGGCCGACGTAGATGACAAAACCGATCACCGCGAACAACGCCGCCAACGGGTTGGCGACCCAATAAAGCAGCGCCACGCCGGCCACGCCCAGCACCGTGGCGAATGCCAGGGCCAGTTGCACCGGAATCAGGCCTTGGACCAGCGCCCGATTCTTGGTGCGTTCCATCTTGATGTCGATGTCGCGGTCGATGCAGTTGTTGAACACGCAACCGGACGCCACCACCAGGGAGGTGCCGATCATCGCCGCCAGAAAGATGGCCAGATCGACATGCCCTTTCGAGGCCAGGAAAAACCCGCCCGCCACAGAAAGCACGTTACCGAAAATGATCCCCGGCTTGGTGATTTGGATAAAGTGCTTCAGTGACATCCGGAGTTTCCTCAGTGCGCCATCATGTTGGTGTGGATGCTGAACATGATCCACAACGACAGGCCGACCAACAGTACGATCACCAACGCGGCGAAGACGAACGCAATCACGTTGTTACGCTGGGCGGCCGAACGGTCCAGGTGCAGGAAGTACACCAGGTGGACCAATACTTGGACCACGGCGAAGATCAGGATGATCCAAAGCGTCAGGCTCTTGGGCAGCGATGGGTACATCACCAGGCCGAACGGAATGACAGTCAGGATCACCGACAGGATGAAGCCGATGGCGTAGGACTTGACGCTGCCGTGGCCGGCGTCGTGGCCATCATGGGAATGAGCGTTAGCCATTTACAGGGTCCCCATCAGATAAACAACGGTGAATACGCAGATCCACACCACGTCCAGGAAGTGCCAGAACAGGCTCAGGCAGCTCAGGCGTGTCTTGTTGGTGGCGGTCAGGCCGTTTTTCTGGACCTGATACATCATGATCGCCATCCAGATCAGACCGCTGGTCACGTGCAGGCCGTGGGTTCCGACCAGGGTGAAGAACCCGGACAGGAAACCGCTGCGGCTAGGGCCGTAGCCTTCGGCGATCAAGATATGAAACTCGTTGATCTCCATGGCGATAAAGCCGGCGCCCAGCAGGAAGGTCATGGCCAACCAGCCCAGGACCTGGGTTTTCTTGCCCTTGAACAACGCCAGCATGGCGAAGCCGTAGGTGATCGAGCTGAACAGCAGCAGCGCGGTTTCGCCCAGTACGTACGGCAGTTCGAAGATGTCGGCGCCCGAAGGGCCACCGGCGACGTTGTTTACCAGCACCGCGTACACCGCGAAGATCGACGCAAACAGAATGCAGTCGGTCATCAGGTAGAGCCAGAAACCGAATACGGTCATCTCGCCCGAGTCGTGGTGATGGTCATCGTGCCCATGGTCATGACCATGGGCGTGTCCAACAGTGGTCACTAAGTTCGACATGGTTTAAGCCTGTTCCAACGAGGTTTCAACACGGGTGGCGGAGGCTGGGACTTTCCCGGCCGCGACCAGACGCTTGTGCTGCTCGGCTTCGATGCGCTCGATGACATCCACCGGCACCATGTAGCCCTGATCATCACGGGCGGCATGGATGGTGAAATACACCACGGTGCCGACCAGGCTGGCGATGGCCAGCCACCAGATGTGCCAGATCATCGCGAAACCGAACACGGTCAACAGCGCGCCCATGACCACACCGGTAGCGGTGTTGTTGGGCATGTGGATCGGCGCGTACTTGGCCGGAGCCTGGTATGCGGTACCGTCTTCCTTGGCTTCGGTGAACGGATCGATGACGTCCGCTTTTGGCAGCACGGCAAAGTTGTAGAACGGGGGTGGCGAAGAAGTCGACCATTCCAGGGTATGGGCATTCCACGGGTCACCGTGTTCGCACATGTTTTCCGGCTTCTTGCGGTCACGCACACTGACGTACAACTGGATCAGCTGGCAGGCGATGCCGACCGCGATCATCACCGCACCGAACATGGCGACGTACAGGTACGGCACCCATTCAGGGTTGGTGGTGGCGTTCAGACGACGGGTCATGCCCATGAAACCCAGTGCATAGAGCGGCATGAATGCGACGAAGAAGCCCGAGATCCAGAACCAGAACGCTGCCTTGCCCCAACCTTCGTGCAGCTTGAAGCCGAACGCTTTCGGGAAGTAGAACGCAAAACCCGCGATGTAGCCGAACACGGCGCCGCCGATGATCACGTTATGGAAGTGCGCGATCACGAACAGGCTGTTGTGCAGCACGAAGTCCGCACCCGGAATGGCCAGCAGTACGCCGGTCATGCCGCCGATGGCGAAGGTCACCATGAAGCCCAGGGTCCACAGCACGTGACTGGTGAAACGCAGGCGGCCCTGATAGATGGTGAACAGCCAGTTGAACAGCTTCACACCCGTCGGGATCGAAATCAGCATCGTCGCCAAACCGAAGAAGGCGTTGACGCTGGCACCCGAACCCATGGTGAAGAAGTGGTGCAGCCAGACCATGAAGCCCAGTACCGAGATCGCGCCGGAAGCGTAGATCATCGAGTGGTGGCCGAACAGTTTCTTGCCGGAGAAGGTCGAGATGACTTCGGAGAAGATACCGAACGCCGGCAGGATCAGGATGTACACCTCAGGGTGACCCCAGGCCCAGAACAGGTTGACGTACATCATCGGATTTCCACCCAGTTCATTGGTGAAAATGTGGAAATCCATGTAGCGGTCAAGCGTCAGCAGAGCCAGGGTAGCGGTGAGGATCGGGAACGAAGCGACGATCAGTACGTTGGCCCAGGTGCAGGTCCAGGTGAAGATCGGCATGTCCATCAGCTTCATGCCCGGGGTACGCATCTTCAGCACGGTGGCCAGGAAGTTGACCCCCGTCAGCGTCGTACCCAACCCGGATAGCTGTAGCGCCCAGATGTAGTAATCCATCCCCACGCCCGGACTGTATTGCAGGCCCGACAGCGGCGGATAGGCAACCCAACCGGTCTTGGCGAATTCGCCGACGCCCAGGGACAGGTTGATCAGCACCACGCCGGACACCAACAGCCAGAAGCTCAAGGAGTTCAGGAACGGATAGGCCACGTCACGCGCGCCGATCTGCAGCGGCACTGCAAGGTTCATCAGGCCGGTGAAGAATGGCATCGCCATGAAGATGATCATGATCACACCGTGGGCGGTGAAGATCTGGTCGTAGTGTTCAGGCGGCAGGTAGCCGGGCGAACCCTCGGTGGCCATGGCCAGCTGGGTACGCATCATGATCGCGTCGGCAAAGCCGCGCAGCAACATGACCATGGCGACGATGATGTACATCACGCCGATCTTCTTGTGGTCTACCGAAGTCAACCACTCGGTCCACAGGTAGCTCCACTTC
The DNA here is from genome assembly GCF_014268655.2 of Pseudomonas marvdashtae. Taxonomy (NCBI): domain Bacteria; kingdom Pseudomonadati; phylum Pseudomonadota; class Gammaproteobacteria; order Pseudomonadales; family Pseudomonadaceae; genus Pseudomonas; species Pseudomonas marvdashtae. Next base: position 938,667 of record NZ_JABWQX020000001.1, on the reverse strand, counting down.
TTGAAATAAGTGATACCTGCGAACAACGCCAGACCACCGAGCGCGATGATGGCGAGGGTCACCATGACAATCGGCTCGTGGAACGGGATCGCTTCCCAACTTAATTTACCAAACATCGTTTACTCCTCTGCCCCGGCAGCTGAATGCGAGCTCATGTCCATCCCTTCCATGTTGTGGGCCACTTCCTTGTCTTTCTTCTCGTGATGCATCGGCTTGCCCGGATTCATCCCTTCATACTTATCGATGATGGTCTGGAACAGGTTCGGCGTGACCGACGAGTAGAGTTCGACTGGGTTGTTCTGGCTCGGCTTGGAAAGGGCTTCGTATTCAGCTTTTTCAAGCTGTTTAGGTGCCTTCTTCACATCGTTGACCCAGGCGTCGAAGTCTTCCTGGGTCGTGGCGATTGCTTTGAACTTCATGCCGGTAAAGCCCGCGCCGCTGTAGTTGGCGGAGATACCGTCGAGTTCGGCGTTCTGGTTGGCGATCAGGTGCAGCTTGGTCTGCATGCCGGCCATCGCATAGATCTGGCCGCCCAGGCCCGGGATGAAGAACGAGTTCATCACGGTGTCGGAGGTGACCTTGAAGTTGATCGGCGTATGGGCCGGGAACACGATCTTGTTGACCGTGGCGATGCCTTGTTCCGGATAGATGAACAGCCACTTCCAGTCCATCGAGACCACTTCGATGGTGATCGGCTTGACGTCGGAATCCAGCGGACGATAAGGGTCCAGGGCGTGGGTCGATTTGTAGGTGATGTAACCCAGGGCAATGATGATCAGTACCGGAATGGTCCACACCGCGATTTCGATTTTGGTCGAGTGGGACCATTTCGGCGTGTACGTGGCACTGGTGTTGGACGCGCGGTATTTCCAGGCGAACAGGAACGTCATGACGATAACCGGCACGACGACCAGCAACATCAGCAGCGTGGCGGTGATGATCAGGTTTCGTTCATCCAGGCCGACCTGGCCCTTGGGATCGAGCAAGGTCATGTTGCAGCCTCCCAGCAGCAACGTGCCGAGCAACGGCAACAAGCCTAGTAATCGGGGGTACCTGTTTTTACTCATCTCACGACCTCTAAAGCAGCTTGCGCAATGCAGTTGGGTTTTGATCGCCAACACTTCACCCTGCCAAGGGTTGGCATTTTCTTGGATTGAATAAGGGCTGCCCGTCGAACGTCAGACGCTGTTCGACACATCCTGGGCCAGCAGTGAGTTCTTATTCGTTGGTCAAAGGCCTAGTTCAAGCCCAATTCCATTTGGTGCGGGTAGTTGGAGGCACCGACACCTGGGGTCGCATGGGGCGCTGGCGCCCTTCGACCACTCTCGTGCTCAAGCTTGAGCCGGGTCGGAAAATCGGTGCGGGCGATTGTAGTGAGCTGGAGCCTTGGAGACCATGTCTTAACCCGAAATAATTTTTATCCGATCCGGCAACAATCTATCGCCGCTATTGCAACGGGCCAGCATGTTATCGAAATTAATTCTCAACAAGAACCCCAAAAATCGTAGGGCTACTACGCCCGATTTAGACAGCTCCAGGGAATTCCATCGGACCTGAACGCCCTTTATGCGCCCATTTTTCGGGGGCTGTGCGGCAAGACGCTTCGCTGTTAAAAATGCCTGCTTCGGCAGAGAACTGGCGAGCGAACCGGGGCCAATCCGGCTGTTTTTTTGTTGCAGGATGGGACGACAATTCACGTCATGAAAGGTCGCCAGGGGCAAGATATGTGACAACGTGTCGCACGTTGTCACAGGGCATTCTTGTTCCGGATCAAGGCTGTCTTCCACCGGGACTGAAATGCAAAACGCCCCGGCTCCTGAAAGAGGAAACCGGGGCGTCTCAAGCGTGGCTTCAGCGAAGCGGCTTGCGATTACGCGACACCAACAAAGGCACCAGCACGACGGTCAACACGAACGCCACCAGCGCCCACTGCGCCAGCGACAGACCCAGGATCGGTGGATACGGGGTGGAGCAGAAACCATCGACCTGGAAGCCCAGCGGGAAAATCTTCGCCAGCGGCAGGTCGTCCACAATGGGTTGCAGGACGTCGACGCCACAACTGACCGCGGGGAAAAACTGGGTGTACACGTGATGGCCCGCCACGCCTGCCCCGGCCAGGGCACACAGCACCACGAGACTTTCGAAAATCGTCAGGCTGCGGCGCGTGCGCATGGCGGCACCGATGAAGGCGAAGATGGCGATCAGCAACAACGCATAGCGCTGCAGGATGCACAGTGGGCATGGCGCCTCGCCGAGTACCACCTGCATGTACAGCGCACCGCCGATCAGCCCCAGGCAGATCAGCCCCAGCAGCACGAGGTAGCGCCGCTCTCGGCCTAACCGCATCATTTCCTCACTCATTGCGTTTCCCTTTATAGACATGGATCGACGCGCGACCTGGCGGCACCCGGCGCGCTATCGGATGGCCGAAGTCTACACGCAGATCATGGCCGTGAACGAGCCGCTGTCGGCAACATCAAGGGAATAGACAGGAAGAGAGTTAACTGTGGATTAATTCTGGCTGGGGAAGGCTCTTTGGAAAGGGGCGGACAGCGCCGCCCCCATTGCGAGCAGGCTCGATGCTGTCTTATTCCAGCGCTGCCGCCGGACCAAAGAACTCGTAGCGGCTCTGTTCCGCCGGCACGCCCAAGGCCTTGAGGTGACGCTTGACGGCCGCCATGAAACCCTTCGGTCCAAGGAAGTAGGCATCGACGTCCCGCTGCTCCGGCAGCCATTGCGCCAACTGTTGCTCGCCCAACAAACCGACCTTGTCAGCCACGCGACCCGAACCGTCGTCTTCGTCGTAGCAATAGAAGCGCTTGAGCTGCGGGTGACGTGTGGCCAGGTCGTCGATCCAGTCACGGAAAGCGTGGACGCCGCCGTTGCGCGCGCAGTGGATGAAATGCACCGGCCGCTCGGTTTGCAGCGCCGCCTGCAACATCGCCAGGGTCGGGGTGATACCGACGCCGCCGCTGATCAGCACCAGTGGCTTGTCGCTGGCCGTGAGGTAAAAGTCCCCGGACGGCGGGAACAGGGGGATGCGGCTGCCAACCTGGAAATCGTCGTGCAAGTAATTGGACACGCGACCGCCCGCCTCGCGCTTGACGCTGATGCGGTATTGACCGTTGTCCGCCAGGGCCGACAGCGAATAATTGCGCCGCACTTCTTCGCCATCCAGGACCAGCTTCAGGCCAATGTATTGGCCTGGTTCGGCTTGAAGGATCGGCCCTTTGTCCGCCGGCTCGAAGTAGAACGAGGTGATCTCCGAGCTTTCCGACACCTTGGCCGCCAGGATGAACTCGCGCTCGCCGCGCCAGCCGCCTGGTGCCGCGGCCTTCTGGTCATACAGCCCGGCTTCGGCGCCGATGAGAATATCGGCCAACTGGTTGTAGGCGGCGCCCCACGCCGAAATCACTTCAGGCGTAGCGATTTCCTCGCCCAGCACCTCGGCGATCGCCCGCAGGAGGCAGGAACCCACAATCGGGTAGTGCTCTGGTTGAATCTGCAAGGCAACGTGCTTGTTGACGATTTTCGCCACCAGGTCGCCCAATTGATCGAGCTGATCGATGTGCCGCGCATACATGAGCACACCGTTGGCCAAGGCACGCGGCTGATCGCCACTGGCCTGGTGGGCCTGGTTGAACAGCGGTCGCACTTCTGGATACTCGGACAGCATCATGCGATAGAAGTGAGTAATCAGCGCTTCACCACCGCTCTCAAGCAAGGGGACGGTGGAACGGATGATGGCGCGTTGCTCTCGACTCAGCATAGGTGACTCCTCACATGGAACAGATAACAGATACCTAGGCTTATCAGTTTCCATGCCAAGAATTTATTCGTTGAATTTCAACAGGTTGAAAACAACCTAGTCATAAAGACACGATGCCGTTTATAGTCGTTATGACCAGATGGAGTCATTATGACCGCAACCTCCTTGCTCACCTCGCTGCTGCCCCTGGTGGCGGACCTGTCCCGCGAACTGCCAGAGGGCGAGCGCTACCGCCGCCTCCTTGGCGCCTTGCGCGCCCTGCTGCCATGCGACGCCGCCGCGCTGTTGCGCCTGGACGGCGACTGCCTGGTGCCACTGGCGGTGGATGGCTTGAGCACCGACACGCTGGGTCGACGATTCCGCATCAGCGAGCACCCGCGCTTCGAGGCGTTGTTGGCCAGTTCGCAGCCAACGCGCTTCGCCACCGACAGCGACCTGCCCGATCCATACGATGGGCTGGTCGAGGGGCTGGACGAGCATCTCGAAGTCCACGATTGCATGGGGTGCCCGCTATTCGTCGATGAACGGCCCTGGGGGTTGCTGACCCTCGACTCCCTGGACCCGGAACGTTTCGAGCCCATCGACCTGAGCGCCTTGCAAGCCTTCGCGAGCCTCGCCGCCGCAACGGTCAGCGCCGCCCAGCGTATCGAGCACCTGGCCTTGAGGGCCGAAGACGAACACCACCGTGCCGAGGTTTATCGCCAGGCCAGCGGCCAGCAGCACCGCGACATGGTCGGCCAGAGCAAGGCCCATAAACGCTTGGTGGAAGAAATCAATCTGGTGGGTGGCAGCGACCTGACTGTGCTGATAACCGGCGAAACCGGTGTCGGCAAAGAGTTGGTGGCCCAGGCGATTCACGCCGCCTCCCCGCGCGCCGACCAGCCGCTGATCAGCCTCAACTGCGCGGCCCTGCCGGACACTCTGGTGGAAAGCGAGCTGTTCGGCCACGTACGCGGCGCCTTCACCGGGGCCACCAACGACCGACGCGGAAAGTTCGAACTGGCCGATGGCGGCACGTTGTTTCTCGATGAAGTCGGTGAACTGTCCCTGACCGTCCAGGCCAAGCTGTTGCGTGTGCTGCAGAGCGGGCAGTTGCAGCGGCTCGGCTCGGACAAGGAACACCGCGTCGATGTGCGCCTGATCGCGGCGACCAATCGCGACCTCGCCGAGGAGGTGCGCAATGGCCGTTATCGGGCCGATTTCTACCATCGGCTGAGCGTGTACCCGTTGCAGGTGCCACCGCTGCGTGAGCGCGGACGCGATGTGCTGTTACTCGCCGGGTTCTTCCTCGAACAGAATCGTTCGCGCATGGGCCTGGGCAGCCTTCGCCTGACCAGCGATGCCCAGGCCGCATTGCTGGCCTACGATTGGCCGGGCAACGTGCGTGAGCTGGAACACCTGATCGGTCGCAGCGCCTTGAAAGCACTGGGTAATTGCAAGGTACGACCGAAGATTCTCAGCTTGAGCGCCGGGGATCTCGACTTGCCCCATGCAGCGGCGGAAAACCTCCCAACGATCAGCCTTGCGCCGGAGTCCATGGTGACGGTGTCCGGTGACTTGCGCCAGGCCACGGAAAATTATCAGCGACAAATAATCGGCGCCTGCTTGGAACGCCACCAGCACAACTGGGCCGGTGCCGCCCGGGAGCTGGGCCTGGACCGGGCGAACCTGGGGCGGATGGCGAAGCGGTTGGGCCTCAAGTAGTGGCCGAGGGCACCACCTTTCACCAGTGCCCGTTATAGCGGTCCTCGTTATTGACTGGTTTTCGTCCTAAAGCCTGCCCCCGACAAGTCGATAACCCATTATCAAAGCTGTCTTGGCGATGTTCACGCTCGCCTTACCTTTTTCCACAGAAGGTTTTTATGTCTTCAAACAAAGCCCGCGCAGATTCACTTTCGCTTCTGCTGTTTACCTTGCGCAGCGGCAAGCTGATGGCGATCAACCTGCTCAAGGTCAGTGAGATCATCCCCTGCCCGCCGCTGACCAAGCTGCCGGAGTCGCATCCGCACGTCAAAGGCATCGCCACGCTGCGCGGGGCATCGCTGTCGGTGATCGACCTGAGCCGCGCCATCGGCGAGCGGCCGCTGGAAGATCCGGACGGCGGCTGCCTGATCGTCACCGATGTCAGTCGCTCCAAGCAGGGCCTGCACGTACAGGCCGTGAGCAAGATTGTCCATTGCCTGACCACTGACATCAAACCGCCGCCCTACGGCTCCGGCGGTGTACGCGCGTTCATTACCGGCGTGACCTCGGTGGACGGTACGCTGGTGCAAGTGCTGGACATCGAGAAAGTGATCCACGGCATCGCCCCGGCGCAGATCGAGACAGCGCCGACCGAACTGAGCATGGAAGACGCCGAAGTGCTGGGCAACGCACGCATCCTCGTGGTCGATGACAGCCAGGTGGCGCTGCAACAATCGGTGCATACCCTGCGTAACCTCGGCCTGCAATGCCACACCGCCCGCAGCGCCAAGGAAGCCATCGACTGCCTGTTGGAGCTGCAGGGCACTGCACAAGAGATCAACCTGATCGTCTCCGATATCGAGATGTCGGAGATGGACGGCTACGCCCTCACCCGCACGCTGCGCGAGACGCCGGACTTCGCTCACCTCTACGTGCTGCTGCATACCTCGCTCGACAGCGCCATGAACAGCGAAAAGGCCAGGCTGGCCGGCGCCAACGGGGTACTCACCAAGTTCTCTTCCCCGGAATTGACCAAGTGCCTGATCACGGCGGCCAAGGCGGTTGCCGAACAGGGCCGCTGACCGCTGCCCGCCTCGAGGCTGCGGTGTTTGCAGCCTTCGAGCCGGGCCATCCTCAGGCATACTCCAGTCCTTGCCTTCGCGAACAAGGACTTCACTGATGAAAACCCCGACCCTGATGCTCTTCGGCCTGACCGCCGCCCTGACTCTCCAGGCTCACGCTTCCAGCCCCGACGCCTGGGCTGCCTACGACAAAAAAGTGCTCGCCAGTTGCCTCAAGGCCAGCGGCCTGAAAAAACCCGAACCGATTGGCACCGCCGCGCAATTCGACGACCGGGTGGGCTACACCGCGCTGTTGCTGCAAGGCCAATACCCGCAGGCCCACATGAAAGGCGCGAGCGGCACAGAGCTGTGCCTCTACCGCAAGAAAACCAAGACCGCGTTCGTGACCGAATGGGACTCGATCCGCCCGGCTGGCAATCCATGACGACTGGCGCATAACTTGCTTCGCACGGCTCATCGCGGCGCTTTTCTGTCGCCGCTTTCAGCCTATTGCTTTCGGTCGATCAATGAACACAACGTTTTCCTGTGTAGGGTGCGGTAAATGCTGTACCGGCCATCACGTCCCCCTGACCCTCGACGAAGCCAGGATGTGGGCCAATGATGGCGGGCAGGTGATCGTCCTGGTCGAGGCCTTCCTGCCCAATGGCCTCGGCCTTCCAGTGGCGCAACGCGAGCACGCCGAACGGCGTTCGGCGGTGGTGCGCAGCGGCACGAGCGAAGCGCTCGTGGCGATCACGTTTGCCGCCTACAACACCGGCCGTTGCCATAATCTGGACGCCGACAACCTGTGCCGCATCTATGAGCGCCGCCCCTTGGTGTGCCGCATCTACCCGATGGAAATCAACCCGCACATCCCGCTCAACACCGCCACCAAGGATTGCCCGCCGGAGTCGTGGGAAACGGGGCCGCAATTGATTGTCGGCGGTGAATTGGTCGACCAGGAACTCGCTCGGCTGATTGAGCGCTCACGCCAGGCCGATCGTCAGGAGATCGGCATGAAGGAACGCATTTGCGTGGCCCTGGGCATCCACACCACTGCGCTGAAAGGTGATGGGTTCACCGCGTACCTGCCGGACATGAGCGCGTTCGCCGCTGCCATCGATCAGGCCCGCTCGCAGCCGCTTGAGCAAGCGGCAGGAGAATGGCGGTTCCATCTGTCCGGCGATGACATCGCCAGCCAGGTCACTGCCGCCGGCGCATGCGTCGTCACTGAAACGCCGGTGAACTACGCCTTTATTTCGCTGCGGGCGGCATAGCTTCCATAGGGACTTGCGGTGCACCAAAAACACCGCCCCCTCTCGCCTAACCCGCGCCAGGAATGTTAGCGTGCTTGGTATTCCCTGCAGAGAGCCTTGCACGATGAAAAAAACCGTACTTGCCTTCAGCCGTATCACGCCGCCTATGATCGAGCGCCTGCGACAGGACTTCGACGTGATTGTGCCCAACCCATCGAACGGCGACCTCAACGCGCAGTTCAATGAAGCCTTGCCCCACGTCCACGGGCTGATCGGTGTCGGCCGCAAGCTCGGCCGCGAGCAACTGCAAAACGCCGCGAAGCTGCAAGTGGTGTCCAGCGTGTCGGTGGGCTACGACAACTATGACCTGGCGTACTTCAATGAACGCGGGATCATGCTCACCAATACCCCCGACGTGCTCACCGAAAGCACCGCCGACCTGGCATTCGCGCTGCTGATGAGCAGTGCCCGTCGCGTCGCTGAACTGGACGCCTGGACCAAGGCCGGACAGTGGCAAGCGACGGTCGGGCCACAGCTGTTCGGCAGCGATGTGCATGGCAAGACCCTGGGTATCGTCGGCATGGGTAATATCGGCGCAGCGATTGCCCGACGCGGCCGGCTGGGGTTCAACATGCCGATCCTGTACAGCGGCAACAGCCGCAAGACCGAACTGGAAACCCAGCTGGGTGCACAATTTCGCGAACTGGACCAGTTGCTGGCCGAAGCCGACTTCGTCTGCCTCGTGGTGCCGTTGAGCGAGAAGACCCGTCATCTGATCGGCCAACGCGAGCTGGGCCTGATGAAACCCAGCGCCATCCTGATCAACATCTCCCGTGGCCCGGTAGTGGACGAGCCGGCGCTGATCGAAGCCTTACAGAACAACCGCATCCGCGGCGCCGGGCTGGATGTCTATGAGAAAGAGCCGCTGGCCGAGTCACCGCTGTTCCAGCTGAAAAACGCCGTGACCTTGCCGCACATCGGTTCCGCCACCCATGAGACTCGGGAAGCAATGGCCAACCTTGCCGTGGAGAATTTGCGAAGCGCCTTGATGGGCGAACGACCGAAGAACCTGGTCAACCCGCAAGTATTCCCCGCCAAGTAAAAGCGTTGGCAGGGACATAACTTGATAATCAGTTTCCCTGCCAACTTAACCGGCAAACTATAACCTCCAGTGCAACTGTACTAAACCTACATCACTGGAGTCTTATATATGCACAGCCTCACCACAGCCCAACTTATTCGCAAGAGCAAGGCAATCATCGTCTTAATAGCCGGCCTGTTTGGCGTTCTGGTCATGATCAGCAACCTGACCGATTACGCTAATAATTATGAGTATGTTGGCCACATCCTGAGCATGGATACGACCGTTGGAAATGAACGACTTATGTATCGTGCGGTGACGTCGCCAATTGCCCACCACCGGATTTATTGGATGATCATCACATTGGAGTCCATCTTTACAACCTGCTGCCTGTTGGGCGCCTATCAGATGTTGAGAAACTTGCATGCGCCACACAACGCCTTTCATGAAGCCAAAAAGTACGCGATTATTGGCTTAACCACAGCGTTGTTCGTTTATTACTTTTGTCTTCAAGTCATTGCCAACGAATGGTTTGAGATGGACACTTCCGAACAATGGAACATGATTCCGTGGACGAAAGTTGCTACCGATTTTCTCTTGCCGGCACTGATCTTCGTCAGCATCAAGAATGACCACTAACGGACTGTATCGATCATCGGTGCCAATACAACCGGCTTCGGCTTGCGGAACACCAGCACGTTGCCCAGCATCACCAGCACCAGCCCGACCAACGCTGGCGCGGTCCATTGATAACCCTCGGCAAACGCCGAGACGTTCAATGCCACCACCGGGAACAGGACCGTGCAATACGCTGCCCGCTCCGGGCCCATGCGTCCGACGAGCGTCAGGTAGGCGGTAAAGCCGATGACCGAACCCGGAATGACCAAGTACAACAGCGAGCCGACGTAACGCGTGTTCCATTCCATGTCGAACGGGATGCCCTGCAACAGACACCACACGGACAGCATCGCGGCCCCGTAGGCCATGCCCCAAGCGTTGGTCGTCAGCGGCTTGAGGCCGGCTTTCTGTTGCAGGCTCGACAACATATTGCCTGCCGAGAAACACAACGTTCCCAAGAGCGCCAATGCCAATCCGAGCAACGTTTGCGGGCTTGCGCTGTGACCGGCCAGCTCCGGCCAGAACAACAGCGCCAGCCCGAACAGCCCCAGCGCACCGCCCAGCAACACGTTACGGGCAATTCGCTGACCGAAGAAAACCCGTGCATTCAGGGCGTTCCAGAGGGTAGCCGTGGAGAACACCACGGCAATCAGGCCGCTGGGAATCCACTGACTGGCGGTCAGGAAACACATGAAGTTGATGCAGAACAGGCACAAGCCCTGGGCGACGCAAATCAGATGGCCGCGCCGACTCATCACCTGCAAGCGCCGGCTGAGCAAAAGCATCACGAACAGAATCAGCGCCGCGAGGCCAAAGCGATAAACGATCGACACCGGGATGGCGACCACGCCCAATTGCAGTTTCAGCGCAATCCACGTGGTGCCCCAGATGATCACGGTAAGCAGGTACAGCGAGAGGTTCATGACGGCGACTCCTGATAATGGTCCCAGTGTCACACCGCCATTGACCTGGCGCTTGCGTAAACTTGCGGTTTTGTCGGCTGGCAGGCTGGCACGGATAGGCCGAGGGAGTAGGATGCAAGGCGTTGGAGAGAGCCGATCATGTCCACACTGCAAACCTTGCAAGTCTTTCAAGCCCTCAACAGCTCGCCCAACGCTCGCCTTGAGCACAGCGCCGAGCTCGGGGACGGCTTGGCGGCCGCTTTGTGGAGCAATCACCACGACGCCCGTGACTACGAGGCGCCGACTCACCATACGCTGTCGTGCTACATCGCTGGCGGCACCGGCACGTTTCGCCGCGAACGACCCGACGCCACCGGGGCACCAGACAAACTCTGCGTGCTGCCGGCCGAGCATGAGTCGGCCTGGGTCATCAATGGTGATATTCGCCTCGCCCACCTGTATTTCAGCCCCGAACAGTTCGCTCTCGGTTGCGTCACGTTGCTGGATCGTGAACCCCGGCAAGTCCAATTGCACGAGGCAACGTTCCTTGACGACCCGCAACAGGCCCAGCGCTTTCGCCAGTTGATCGCGCTGAACTGGAACGAACCCGCCGAACGCCTGCTCTGCACCAGCCTGGCCCATGACCTGCTCAGTCATTTGCTGCTGAGTCAGGTCGGCCTGCGCCAGGGGCTTCGCCTCAAGGGCGGCCTGGCTGCCCATCAACGGCGGATGCTGGTGGACTACATCGACAGTCACCTGGCCGAGGCCATCAGCCTTGGGCAACTGGCGGCGCTTTGCGCCTTGTCCGAATACCACTTCGCCCGAATGTTCCGCGAGAGCTTCGGGCTGCCTCCCCACCAGTATGTGCTGGCACGACGCTTGTCACAGGCGCGACACTTGCTGCGCAGCACTTCACAAGCGCTGGGCGATGTTGCGTTGGCCTGCGGGTTCGCCAGCGCCAGTCATTTCGCCAATCGTTTTCGCCAAATCGTGGGCGCCACGCCCGGGGAATATCGACAGGCGTTTCTGTGCTAGACGCCGTCGCGCTCCGACCCGACAAAGAAGCGGACACTCATCCCGATTGCCGTAGCCCCGGCCGCACCTCTACAATGCGAACAATTCTTGTTCTCTAGCGCAGCCGATCGCTGTCGGAGTGTTCCTGTTGCCGTCCGCCCCTACCGTCGAAGTGCTTTATATCGCCCATCACAACTGGCTCAACGGCTGGTTGCGACGCCGGCTCGGTTGCCCCGAAAGCGCCGCAGACCTGGCGCAAGACACGTTCATACGAGTAATGGCGGCACGCGATCCCCAGCCGATTCTCGAACCGCGGGCGTTCCTCACCACCATCGCCAAGCGTGTGTTGTTCAACCATTACCGCCGTCAGGACCTGGAGCGCGCCTACCTTGACGCGCTGGCCCAACTGCCCGGGCAGGTGGCGCCTTCGGAAGAGGAACGCGCGATCATCCTGCAAACGCTGCTGGAGCTCGATCAACTGCTCGATGGTCTGCCGCATGCGGTCAAGCGGGCATTTTTACTGGCCCAGGTCGACGGTTTGACCTACAACGAAATCGCTCGCGAATTGGGTATCTCGCTGGCAACGGTCAAGCGCCATTTGAACAAAGCGGCGATGCGCTGCTATTTCGCGCTGTGACCTGCCGATGAACACCGCACCGAATGTCAGCGCGCATGTTGCCGAGCAGGCTGTCCACTGGCTGCTGGAAATGCAGCAAGGGCCGCTCGACCCACGCCAGCAACAGGCGTGGGAGCAATGGCTCAATGCCCACAGCGAACATCGCCGGGCATGGGAACACATCCAGCGGGTCAATCAACGGCTGCGCAATGTTTCTTCGCCCCTGGCCCACGCCGCACTCAACGCACCCAAACGCACCACGCGGCGCCAGGCACTCAAACTGCTGTTGATCCTGGGCGCCGGTTCCAGCCTGGCGTGGGGACTGCGCGAACGGCAATTATTGCCGCCGTTGATGGCCGACTATCGCAGCCCGGTGGGCGAGCGGCGTCGCCTGACACTCGATGACGGCAGTCAATTGCAGCTCAATACCGGCAGCGCCGTGGACGTTCGTTTTGACGCCCAACGTCGCTTGATCCGCCTGCTGGAAGGAGAACTGCAGATAACCGGCGCGCGGGATCCACGCCCCTTGCAAGTGGCGACCGCCCACGGGCTGCTGGAGAGTCAGTCTGCGCGGTTCAACGTGCGTGAATTTCCCGGTCACACCCAAGTGGCCGTGTTCGAAGGCCAGGTGCAAGGTCACGGGCATCAAGGCGCGCCATTTGTTCTGACAGCCTCGCGACAACTGGGCCTGGGCATCAACGGCGCCGGTCCACCCACGGCGCTGGATGCCAACAGCGGCGCCTGGACTGAGGGAATGCTGGTGGCGGCGCACATGCGCCTGACGGATTTCCTCGACGAACTCAGCCGCTACCGACGTGGCCAGTTGCACTGCGATGAAGCCGTCGCCAACCTGCTGATCTCAGGAAGCTACCCGCTGGACAACAGCGAACGGATCCTCGACCTGCTGGAAGTCAGCCTGCCGGTTACAGTGCGACGGTTCACCCGGTATTGGGTCAGCGTCGAGGCCCGTGCCTGAAACACGACCGTAGCGAGGACCGCAAGCGCCCACTTCAAACGGCAAGACACGACCTTCGCCAAAAAATTGCTTTTCCAGTGAGCTGTTTTCGACACCTCGGGTGACAGAGAAGGAAAGCCACTTTGATGCAACCTTCTCAGGACCCTCATCATGCTGCAATCCCCTACTCGCCTCACCCCGATCACCCGAGCCCTGCGCCAACTCCTGCTGGGCGCCAGCCTGAGTTGGGTTGCGTTACCGTCGGTGCAGGCAGCCGAGACCAGGGCTTACCACATCGCGCCGTCGTCGCTGGAGAACGCCCTCAATCAGTTCGGCCGTGAAGCCGGGGTGCTGATCTCCTTTGGTTCGCAAATGACCGGTGGCCTGCAAAGCCGTGGCCTGGAAGGCAACTACAGCTTGGAGCAGGGCCTTGGCGCGCTGCTCGAAGGCACCGGCCTGCAAGCCCGGTCCGAAGGTGATAACGCCTACAGCCTGCAACCGGCCGACAGCGCCTCCCTGGATTTGAGCACCACCACCGTGGTCGGCGACTGGCTCGGCGACGCCGCGCAGACCAATGTGTTCGAACACCCGGGCGCCCGCGACGTCATCCGCCGTGAAGAATTCGAGCGCCAGGGCGCGACGCAGGCACGGGATGTGCTCAATCGCATTCCCGGCGTCAACGCCCCCGACAACAACGGAACTGGTAGCCATGACATGGCGCTGAATTTTGGCATTCGCGGCCTCAATCCGCGCCTGGCCTCGCGCTCCACGGTGCTGATGGACGGCATCCCGGTGCCCTTCGCCCCTTATGGCCAACCACAGCTGTCGTTCGCCCCGGTCAGCATGGGCAATATGGACGCGGTAGACGTCGTGCGCGGTGGTGGCGCGGTGCGCTACGGCCCGCAAAACGTCGGCGGCGTGGTGAACTTCGTGACCCGGGCGATTCCCGATGCGCCGACGGTCAAGGGCGGCTTGCAGACCGAGACGAGCCCGTCATCCAGCCACGACGGCTTCAAGACGACTTCCAATCTACTGGCCGGTGGCACCGCCGACAACGGCTTGGGCGGTGCGCTGCTGTATTCCGGCACCCGTGGTGGGGATTGGCGCGAACACAGCGACACGCAAATCGACGACCTGATCCTGAAGGGCAATTACCAACTGGACGAAGCCAACAGTTTCAACGCCATGGCCCAGTATTACGAAGGTGAGGCCGATATGCCCGGCGGCCTGAATGTCGCCGACTACGACGCCGACCCATACCAGTCCACCCGTCCGAACGATCGGTTCTGGGGCCGTCGCACCCTGGTCAATTTCGGCTACCGCTACCAGCAGGACCGTCGGGAATTCACCGCCAGCACGTTCTTCACCAAGACCTTGCGCAGCGGTTATCTGGACCAGGGCTCTTTCCTGTCCCTGTCGCCTCGCGAATATTGGGTACGAGGCCTGGAGACCCGCTTCGCCCAAGGCTTCGACCTCGGCCCGACCCGCCACGAAGTCGGCGTCGGCTACCGTTACATCAACGAAGCCGGCCACGAGCTGCGTTATCGTACGCCCGTCGCCAGCAACGAACTGCCAACGACCTCCAGCCGCAACGACCGCGATACGCGTGGCGGCACTGAAGCCAACGCGTTTTTCATTGATGACCGGATCGACATTGGCAAATGGACCATCACGCCTGGCATTCGCTACGAAATGATCGAATCGCAGCAGACCAACAACCTGACGAATGTGAAGTACAAGGGCGACTACAACACCGCCCTGCCGGCGCTGAACGTGCTGTATCACCTGACCGACGAATGGAACCTGTACGCCAACACCGAAGGTTCATTCGGCAGCGTGCAGTACAGCCAGATGCCCAACCGCGTCAGCAGCGGTGAAGTGAAACCGGAGAAGGCCCGCACCTGGGAGCTTGGCACTCGCTACGACAATGGCAACCTTCGGGCGGAAATCGGCGCGTTCCTGATCAATTTCGATAACCAGTATGAAAGCAACCAGACCAATGACTCGGTGATCGCCCGGGGCGAGACCCGCCATCAAGGCATTGAAACCAGCATCAACTATGCCCTCGACGGCCTGAGCCCGGCGCTGGCTGGTTTCGACGTCTACGCCACCTACGCTTTCGTCGATGCCACCATCCGCGAGGACGGCCCGAACAAGGGCAACCGCGTGCCATTCTCCTCGAAACACAAAGGTACGCTGGGGATCGGTTATACCGAAGGCCCCTGGAAGCTCAACCTGGACAGCACCTACCAGAGCGCGCAGTTCGCCGACAACGCCAACACCCGCGCCGAAAGTGTGGACGGCAGCACCGGAAATATCCCTGGCTACATGCTATTCAGCAGCCGCGCCGCCTATGACTTCGGCCCGCGGTTGTCGGACCTGAACGTTGCGGTGGGTGTGAAGAACATCTTCAACACTCAGTATTTCACGCGCTCCTTCGACGACAACAATCGAGGCAAGTACGTCGGCGAACCTCGCACGGTGTATGTGCAGACCTCCGTAGCCTTCTGATTACGGCGCTCGTGGACCGCTAAAACAGAACGGGCCTGCAATTGCAGGCCCGTTTTTTTGGGGTGAAAAAAGTGAGCCAGACTCAGCCGTTGAGTGCAGCCCGTTCGTTCTCCAGGAATTCTTCTTCCAGCATCGCATCGGCGAGGGCAATCGATTCGGTCGGGCCGTTGGTGGCGGCACGCTTGCCGCGCAGTTTGCCGAACAGATGCTCCAATGCATGCTCCAGCTTGGTGGCCGCGCCTTCGATCGCAAGTTCCAGCGATTCGGCCTTGTGGGTCACGGAAATGGGCTGGTGGCCCTTTGGCCGCGCTTCCAACTGGCACCGCAAATCATGGGGACCAGGCTTGTCGCCGTTCTCATCACCCAGATGAACTTCGATCCGTGTCAGGTCTTCTTCGTAGCGTTCGAGCGTGCTCTCAATGGTCGTACGTACCCACTCCTCCAGTCGGATGCTGCTTTGAATATGGTTATCGCTATTGACTTGGATTTGCATAGTTCATCCCTTATTTCGGCTAGCTCGCCAGGGGCCAATCGACGGTAGCGCAACGGCCCCTTGAATACAGAGTCGGGCTGGCGACAGAACAATTCAAGCCCTCAAAAAAGATAAATATTGATTTGCAAATAAAGCCGGACAACCGACAAAAGCGCTGTTAATGTCGGGAGTTGCCTCGCCTCGCTCCTCTCGCCAATTCCCCCCCGATCTTGCACCGCCAGCGAACATTCATCCGTTCCTGCCCCGAAACGGGCAGCGCCCAGACCTGCATCCCAGAGCCCCTGGTATCAAGGCGCCGCGATCATTGTCCGACAGTTTTTCCGGCATGCCCCTTGCAAAAGCCTTGGTAGAGCTGCCAAGGGCTGCGCCCCCCCCGGTCCGTCGCCTGCCAGCCCCGCAATTTGATGGATGAATACGATCATGGAACAGCCGATGGTCCGGTGTTGCGAACTAATCCCGATCATGGCCGGTCAACAACTGCACGTTCAATCAGGCGGTGACGCATCATGGACAACCCTTTTCAGATCATTACGGACGCCTTCGCGCCGCAGTACCAAATCAACCTGAGCATCCAAGGCCTGGATGGCAGCATCATGCTGACCCTTTCCAAGAGCGGGCGCGTCGTCGCCAAGCGCATGATCAGTGCCCAGCAGCGCAACGACCCGGAACGGCTGCGGCGCCTGGTACAAAGCATTCAATTCGGGATTGCCATCGAACAAGGCCACAGCGCCGTGGCAATCCTCGAAGCCATGACCGGCGGCGACACCATCAAGGTGCCGCCACCGCAGGTCCAAGGCCAGGCCTGCAGCGCCGCCGGTCTCTAGATTTCGCCCTTCTCCACTTCGGCATGCTCGCTCGAACCCGCGCCGACCTTGCGGTGCGGGTGTTCGATCTTCACCGAGGGAAACTGCGACGAGGCATAGCGCACTACCAGGATCGCGAACGCCAGCAGCAGGATGCCACCGCACAAGTAGATAATTCCCAGGTCCGGCGGACTGTGGTGGGAAACATTGGAAATCAGCAGGCGCGTCAGCGCGGTGATTGCCACGTAGATCAGGAACCGCACCGGCATGTGGTTGGTCTTGAAGTAAATCCCGACCATCGCCCCCAGCTCCAGGTAGATGAACAGCAGGAGGATGTCATCAATCTTGATGTGCCCCTCCTCGATCATCTGCAAGAACTCCATCACCGCCGCCCACGCGGTCACCGCTCCGATGGCGAACAGTGCCAGGTAATGGAACGTCTCGACGAACAGGTTGCCCAGGGATTCAGCCAGCTGGTGTACGTTCTGGCGCAGGTTCTCGGCCCAGTTGATTTTCACGATGTAGTTTCCTTAGGTCGGCTCGACCGGATGATGCGGGTTGGACGTGACGGTTGTTCTGCATGCAGAAAAAAGGCCAGCCACTGGGGTGAGATGGCGATGGGCTGGTACACGACACGTTGCGACATGAACCGGCCTCGCCGCAGACGCGATTTACCTGCGGGACAAACCTTGAAATCGGTCTACATTAAAAAGCCACTATCCAAAGCATCAGGATTCGCTTATTCTTTTGCCTGTATATAAATACAGTAGTCGAAAAGACAAACCAATGTGAAGGCATGTGAGGTGGTGAATGGCCGTCGAAGTGGTATACCGCAGCAGCCGAGATCTGGAGCGCTTGTTCATGGATAAAGCCGAAGCTGACCGTCATGACAAAATGCTGGAACTCGCCGAATTGCTGGCCGAGGTGTTGCAAAAAGCCGTCCCATCGCTGAGCGAGAAACAGGTGGAAGAAGCAGGGATCTACATGGCGAAGAACCGCGATGTATTCGCCAAGGCCTTCAAGAGCCAGCCGGACGCCTTGTCCGAACTGCTCAATCCGTCGGACGAATGAGCAAAAAGACCGCAGCCTGCGACAGCTGATACACGCTACATCCCGTGTATCAGCTGTCGCAGGCTGCGGTCTTTTTTTATCGGTACAACAAACGCTCCGCCAGCTCATCGGCTACCCGGGCTGGTGAACGCTTCTCCGCCTGGGCGTGGGCGAAGACTTCAGTGAGCCGGGCACCGATCTTCGACAGATGCGCGGTGATGGTCGGCAGTTCCTCACCCTGATGTTTCAGGGCGACGTAGATCAGCCCGCCCGAGTTGATCACGTAATCCGGCGCATAGAGTATCCCGCGTCTCTCCAACTGATCGGCTACTTGCAGATTGCTCAACTGGTTGTGGGCCGAGCCGGCAACCGCCGAGCAGCGCAATTGCGCCACGCTGTGGCTGTTGAGCACGCCGCCGAGGCCACAAGGCGCAAGAATGTCGCATGGAGTGCTTAGCAGCGCGTCGTTGGCGATCGGATGGGCGCCCAATTGCTCCATCGCCAGTTGCACCTTGCCAGGGTCGATGTCGCTGACCAGCAATTCCGCGCCCGCGGCGTGCAGCTGTTCGGCCAAGGCATAACCCACATTGCCCAGGCCCTGGATCGCCACCCGCAGGCTTTCCAGATTATCGCTGCCCAGGCGGGCCATGGCCGTTGCACGAATGCCGGCGAAGACGCCCATCGCCGCGTGAGGCGCCGGGTCTCCCGCGGCGGTGGTACTGGTGACATGACGGGTTTGCTGGGCGATGCAGTCCATGTCCGCCACCGATGTACCGCTGTCGATGGCGGTGATGTAGCGCCCGTCCAATTGTTCGATGCAACGACCAAAGGCTTCGAACAGCGCGGCCCGGCTGTCAACGTGCGCCGGGCGCATGATGACAGCCACGCCTCCGCCCACTGGCAAGCCGGCCAGGGCGGCCTTGTAGCTCATGCCCTGGGCCAGGCGCACGGCGTCGGCCACGGCAGTTTCATCGTCGGGGTAGGAAAGATAACGACAGCCACCCAGGGCAGGCCCAGGACGGCTGCAATGAATGGCAATCACCGCCTTCAACCCGGTCGCCGGGTCCACGCTCAAGTGCAGCGATTCAAGGCGGGAGCTTTGCATGAGAGCGAACATCGACAGGCTCCCGAATCACTTTTGTCTGTTTCGCCAGTATAGGCGTGCGGCCGAAAATTGCTGGAGCACGCCGGAATAAGCCTGGGCAGTTGTCAGCTTTTTAGGCATAACCTGTCACGGCGTATTAGCGAGACTGGACGAAAGCCCATGGCAGCGCTAAAACGAGACATAGTCTGGAGACTGTGATGAAGCCGCGCCAAGCCTTTTTTGAATGTCTGCACCGCTCGCCACCGGCGCTGTTCGAAGCCGCGCTGTGGATCGCCGCCGAACATGATCCTGAGGCGGACGTACCGGCGTTGCTCAAGGATTTCAAGGATCTGCAGCAGTTGGTCAGCCATGGCCTGCCGATGTTACCCGTCAGCGAACTGGGCCAACCTCTTCTTCGACGCCTTAATGACCTGGGTTTCGCCCAGGACGACTTCACACCCCTACGCCCCCGCGCGGCATTGCTGGACAAAGTCCTGGCCCGTAAACGCGGCCAACCCCTGGCCCTTGGCCTGATTGCGCTGGAACTGGCCCGAGGGCTGGAAATCCCGATGGCCGGCGTCAATTTCCCCGGTCATTTTCTGCTGCGCGTGCCCGGCGCCGATCATCTGCTCGACCCATGCGGTGGCCGTCGGCTTTACCCCAATGACTGCCGGGAGCTACTGCAACGCCAATATGGCTCGAACGTGCCGCTCAAGGCCGAGCACCTGGTCAACGCCGAGCCGATGCAAATGCTGCAACGGCTGTCGCGCAACCTGCGGCAATTGCACCTGGCGAACGATGATTACATTGCGGCGCTGATCGACGCCGAACGGGTGCTGGAAATGGGCAACGCCAATGCCGCCGATTATCTGGCCCGCGCCAGCCTTTACCAGCGGCTGGACTGCCCCAACGCCGAACGTTTCGATCTTGAGCACGCCTTGATGCTCAGCGACGATCCGATCCAGCGAATCCGCTTGACCGAGCGACTGGGCCATCTGCCGCCGAACTCCATCGTGCATTGAGCTCCATGCCGTCGGCAGGCAACTCTAAGGCGTGTCAGGCTGATTCGCCGGATGCGCCTGCTGGAACGCAACATGCCCAGCCGCCAACGCCGCAACCCGACGGATCCGCGGGTACGCTTGCAACGAAACATTGAACCGCTCGGCGGCGTACAGCTGCGGGATCAGGTAAACATCAGCCACCCCTGGCGTAGCGCCGAAGCAATAGCCTTCGTTGCCAATCAACTGCTCCACCGCTGCCAGTCCTTGGCCGATCCAATGCCCGATCCACTCCGTCACCTGCGTTTCATCGTGACCCCACTGCCGCAGCTTGTTGAGCACGCTGACGTTATGCAGGGGATGAATGTCGCAACCGATCAGCGCGGCGACGCCACGTTCGTGAGCACGAAGCGCCAGGTCGCCGCTGAGTAGCGGCGTCTGGGGGTAACGCTCCTCCAGATATTCGATGATGGCCGGTGATTGCACCAGCAACGCCCCCTCCTCGGTGCGCAACGCCGGCACCCGCCCCTGGGGGTTGATTCCCAGGTAGGCCGGCTTGCGATGTTCGCCCCCCGGCGGTGCGATCAGGTTAACCGGCAGGGCCTGGTAATCCAGGCCCTTGAGTGCCAGGGCAATACGCACCCGGTAGGACGAGGTGGAACGGTAGTAGGTGTAGAGTTCCATGCCCGTTCCTCAACGCGCCGGCAGAATCTTGCCGCGGCACTCGCCAAAGCCTATGGACGCGCCAGCCTCGCCTCTGCAACGGGCGCGCAGGATGATTTCGTCGCCATCCTCCAGGAACTTGCGAACTTCACCGGAGGCCAATTCGATCGCTTTTTTGCCGCCCTCGGTGATCTCCAGCAAGCTCCCGAACTGACCGCTCTCAGGCCCCGACAACGTGCCCGAACCAAACAAGTCGCCGGCCTGCAATTGGCAGCCGTTGACGCTGTGGTGCGCAACCATCTGCGCCACGGTCCAATACATGTATTGGGTATTGCTCAACGTCAATCGATGGGCCGGCAGGTTCTGCTCGCGCATGGCCTCGGTCAGCAGCAGCACTTCCAGTTCGATGTCGAATGCACCGCCAGCCTGGTCGCGTTTGTCCAGCAGATACGGCAACGGTTGCGGATCGCCCTCGGGACGCGCCGGTTGAGGGCGTCGGAACGGTTCAAGGGCCTCGGCCGTCACTACCCATGGCGAGACGCTGGTCAGGAAGCTCTTCGACAGAAACGGCCCCAGCGGTTGGTATTCCCAGGCTTGGATATCCCGGGCCGACCAGTCATTGAGCAGGCAGAAACCGGCTATGTGTTCGGCGGCGTCGCCAACAGCGATGGGCTCGCCCAGTGCATTGCCTTTTCCGATCCAGATACCCAGCTCCAGCTCATAGTCCAGGCGCGCACAGGGGCCGAACGTCGGCTCGGTCTGGCCGGCCGGCAAGGTTTGGCCGTTCGGGCGACGCACATCGGTGCCAGACGGACGAACCGTCGAGGCACGACCGTGGTAGCCAATGGGGACGTATTTGTAGTTCGGAAGCAGCGGATTGTCAGGCCGGAACAATTTGCCGACATTTTGCGCGTGCTCGATACCCACATAGAAATCGGTGTAGTCGTTAATCTTCGCCGGCAGATGCATCTGGCAATCGGCTGCCGGAGGCAACAACGTTTCGCCCTCGGCCTGAATCTTCTCCCGCAGGGGGCTGTCTTCGCGCAGCAGCTCCAGTAGTCGTTCACGCAAGGCAACCCGGGGGGTGCGACCCAAATCGAAGAACGCGTTCAACTGGCCGTTCTCCATCGCCGTGACGGCTTCGCCTGCGGCGCCATCGAACAAGCCGGCTTGCAGCGCCGCCTGTAAATCGAAAACCCGGTCGCCAATGGCAACACCGCTGCGTGGAGCGCCGCCAGCCATACTGAAAATGCCCAGCGGCAGATTCTGCAAGGGGAAGTCGGTATGGCCGTTGGCCGATTCGACCCAGCTACGGGTGAAGGAAACTTGGGACATGGGTTATCTCCGGGTCGGATCAAAATTGACCGGCAGCGAGGCCCAGCAGGCGTCGTAGTCAGTTTGCAATTGCGGGCAGTCCAAGGCGAAACGGCTCGGACGCAGCACTTGGCTGGTCTCGAACATGAAGGCCATGGTGTTGTCGATTTTTGCCGGCTTGAGCTCGGCATTGATCGCCTTGGTGCAGGTTTCGCCATCAGGACCATGGGCACTCATGCAACTGTGCAACGACGCGCCTCCCGGCAGGAAGCCCTCGGCCTTGGCATCGTAGGCGCCCTGGATCAGTCCCATGAACTCGTTCATCAGGTTGCGATGGAACCAAGGCGGACGGAAGGTGTTTTCCGCCACCATCCAGCGTGGTGGGAAGATCACGAAATCGAGATTCGCCAGGCCGTGAACACTGGTAGGCGATGTCAACACAGTGAAAATCGACGGGTCCGGGTGGTCGAAACTGACCGTGCCGATGGTGTTGAAACGGCGCAGGTCGTACTTGTAGGGGACGTTGTTGCCGTGCCAGGCCACGACGTCGAATGGCGAATGATCCAGCTCGCAGGCCCATAACTCCCCCAAGAACTTCTGCACAAGCGTGGTCGGTTGTGTGAGGTTTTCGTAATGGGCGACCGGCGTCAGGAAGTCGCGTGGATTGGCCAAGCCATTGCTTCCGATAGGCCCTAGGTCCGGCAGCCGCAATGGCGCACCGTGATTCTCGGCGATATAGCCGCGGGCTTGCGAGTCGAGCAATTCGACGCGAACTTTCAAACCCCGGGGCAACACGGCGATTTCCAGCGGCGCCACTTCCAGCACGCCCAACTCGGTGGTGATCCTCAGCCGCCCCAACTGAGGGACGATCAGCCATTCGCCATCGGCATTGAAGAACACCCGCTCCATGGAACGGTTGGCCCGGTAATGATAAATGCTGATGCCAGCCGGTTTGTCAGAGTTGGCATTGGCCGCCATGCGAACCAGCCCATCGATGAAATCGGTGGGCTCGGAAGGGATCTCCAAGGGGTTCCAGCGCAGGCGATTAGGCGTGACGTCACCCAGCGGACCACCCGCCAACTGAGCGCCGAGCTTGGCAAACGCCGGATGATGAGCCGATGGCCGGATGCGGTACATCCAGGTCCGGCGCGCTTCGCCGCGGGCCATGGTAAACGCAGTGCCGGAAAACAGTTCGGCATAAAGGCCATACGGTGCTTTTTGCGGGGAGTTCTGGCCGACAGGCAATGCGCCGGGCAGCGCTTCGCTGGCGAACTCATTACCAAAGCCGGACAGATAAGCCAGTTCCGACGCGGTGGAGTCGAGGTTCATGGAGCCTCCTGGGATGCGGCCCGTCATTCAACGAAAAGCTTGAGGCGCACCGGGTTATTTTTATCGTAATCAGATTACGCATAACGTAATTTGCTCGGCAGCGACCGTCAAGCTATAAAGACGCCCATTCGCCTCTCCGGACCTGCCTTCCATGGAAAACCCGCCCAGCAACGGTAAACAGAAAGTCCGCTCCGCTGAGGTCGGCACCGACATCCTTAAAGCGTTGGCCGAGCTGTCTCCCTCAACGTCGCTGTCGCGCTTGGCCGAACATGTGCAAATGCCGGCCAGCAAGGTCCACCGCTATTTGCAAGCGCTGATCGCCAGCGGATTTGCTGAACAAAACACAGCCACCAATCACTACGGCCTGGGCCGCGAAGCATTGCGGGTGGGCCTGGCGGCGTTGAATGGCATGGACGTACTGCAAGTGGCCGCCCTGCCCTTGGCCGAACTGCGCGATGACTTGAACGAAACCTGTTTTCTGGCGGTATGGGGTAATCACGGCGCAACGGTGGTGCGTATCGAACCTGCGGTGCGAGCCGTGACCGTGGTGACGCAACTGGGCTCGGTGCTGCCGTTGCTCAGCTCTTCCACGGGGCTGGTTTTCGCGGCTTATCTGCCAGAACGGGAAACCATCGGGCTGCGTGTGGATGAAGTAAAAAGTACCAGCGACCATGCACTGGCCGACGACCAGGCCTATACGCTCTTGTGCGAGCAAATTCGCAGCCGTGGCCTGCACCATGTGCATGGCTTGCTGATGCCCGGTGTGGATGCCCTGTCCGCCCCGGTATTCAACGCCGTCGGCCAGGTGACGGCGGTGATGACCATCGTCGGTCCGACTTCGCTGTTCCACGCCGACGAAAACGGCCCGGCGGCGCAGCGTCTGTTGGCAGCGACCCGGGCCGTGAGTTGGCGGATGGGGTATGAGGCAGCGCCCGGATCAGTCCAGGAAGTCCGGGACGATGCGTATCACTAGATCATTCAGATGATGGGTGCCCAACCGCGGATGCAGGTCGCGGTCTTCCCCACTGAAGGCAGCCGTATAAATACCTTGGTGATTGCCTTTGACGTGGTAGGGAATATCGTCGTTAATGAAATGGTCCAGTAAATATTCAACCAACGATTTAGATGAAGATATCACCTGTGTGTCGACGTCATGCGGCACAAAATCGGTGACATAAACTTCATTCAGATCAACCCCGGGCAAGTGAGCTTTCAATGCACCATGAACCTCCTCAGCGGATAAAGACCTGATAGAGCGCAGCGATAACTCCATGGATGGCTTTTCGGTAAGTTCCAGGACGATATCAGTAACGATCTTTTCAAACGCTATTATATCCAGCGCTTTGACACGGTCTTCATCGGCAAAGGAATAGCGCTTGTTGAAAATATTGCTGGTGCCTTGCGTGTAATGGGGAGGCAGCTGTTTTTCCACGCAAGCCAGCGTTTCATCGAACAGTGTCCTGGAAGTCGCCGAGCTGACGTCCGCCAAGTCGGTCATCGTGTTCAGATAAGTACTATGAGGGCTGAGATCCAGAACCTCCAAGCGATCACCCAACAACACCTGCACGGCAAAGTCCACGCGAGTGTTTTTTAGCGCTACAAGCCTTTCGGAATAAGAAGAAAATAATGGGGTATTCATAAGCGTCCTTGTCATGTTCATGATCTCGAACTTCCTGTTCGGTCGGTCACTTATACATAGTTCAACCTGCCATTGCAGGAAAACAAATGTAAGAATGCGTAAGGAGATCAGCGACCGCTTGTATTCAATTCATGACCCCCATGAGCTTTGCCTTCGCCACCGCTTGGGTACGCCGTTGTACACCCAACTTGCTGTGGATTCGACGCGAGTGTGTTTTTACAGTGTGCAATGAGATGAACAGTTGTTCGGCAATCTGCTGATTCGAATACCCCTGCGCAATCAGCTCGAGTACTTCCAGCTCGCGCTGGCTGAGCACGGTTTCTTCAGCCATGGTTATGGGGGGCGCGACCTGCTCTGGGGATTGGATCGCGCCGCGCACCAGATCAGGTTGGCGCAGACACAGTTCGCGCAGCGCTTGTTGCGCCCGCCAGCAGGCGACACGCTCGATACCTTCTTGCAGGAGCGCGCGCGCCTGGGGACGGTCAGCGGACAACCAGACCACTTCCGCCAACACCAGATGCAGTTCGGTTTCCAGGGCATGCATCTCACAGCGTTGCGCCTGGGCAATCATTTCCCTGAGGCGAGCCTGTGGGTCTTGTGCCCGACCCAGGTAGACCTCGGTCAGCACCAACAAGTATTCAAGACGCGGGATCAGTTCCAGGGTTGCAGGTGGCGCCTGCTTGGCCTGCGGCCCGCTAAAATGCCGCAACACACGGGTCAAGACTTCATGGGCCAATTCCGGTCGCCCCTGCTGCAACCAGAATTGACAGCTGGTTTGCAGCAATACGCCTCGATATACCGTGTCGGGAATATGCCGTTGCTGCATGATCCGCTCGGCATCACGTAGCTGCATGAACGCCTCGCCGTAGTCACCCTGGTTGGCTGCCAGGCAGGCCTTGCCGAGGAAGCCATAGAGCACTTGTTTGTCATGATTGCGCAGGCCCGCTTCGAGGCCCGCCTGGAAATGTTCGGCGGCCTGCTCGTCAAAGCCCATGCGTAACGCCAAGCGCCCTCGTCGCAAGGCAATCCGCCCCAGCAGCGCGGAAAAATCCTGCCCCGGCTTATCGAGCAATGCCTGGACGGCATCCAGCAGGTGGTCGGCCCGGTGGGGGGCACCGCGCTGCTCGAGAATCTGGGCGTGATCCAACTCCAGCAGCCCTTCAAACACCAGTGAACCTTGCGCGCGGGCCACGCATAGCGCTTGGCGGTTGATCCATTGCGCAGACGTCAAGTCACCTGCCAGCAGCGCCTGTTGCGTCTGTCCGATCAGACACAGCACTTTCAGGGCCCAGGCCTGCGGATCCAAGCCGATTTGGGCCTGGAGGAAATGTTCACGTGCAGGCAAGCCATCGCCGCGCAGGTGCAACAACCAACCGCGCAAGACCTGCCATCGGGCGATCAGTTGGCGCTGCTGGCAAGCCAAGGGTTGCGGCACGAACCGGGCCAGCTGTTCGATGCAAGCCTGCGCCTGGTCGAAGCGTCCGGCAAACAGCAAGGCGGTGGTGACCAATCCCACCGACTGTGGCGTCCCGAGTGACAGCGCTTCACCCTGCTGGTCATGCAAGGCCAGCAATAGCTGGGCGTTACTGCCCTGTAGCACATGTTCGAAGTTCAGATGCTGCAAGGAACTGACGGCGGCCTCGAACTCACCGGCCTGCATGGCCTGCGCGAACGCCATTGGCCAATCCTGCTCGGCAGCGAACCACTGGCAGGCCCGTCGATGCCAGGAACGGCCCTGCGCCCAGGGCTCGTCCCGCACCAGCCGGGCCAGGGGCGGAAAAATCTGCAGCCAGTCCGAGGATTGCTCCCAGGGCTCGATAAAACACCCCAGGTCCAGCAGCAATGGCAGGCATTCAGCGCCCACCGTGTCGCCGAACAAATGCGCGCAGAGGCGAGCGTTGAAGCGCGGCAGATGCGCCAGCACGCGCCAGGCTTGAGCCAGCTCTGGAGTCAACGTGCCAAACAGTTCGTATTCGAGGTAATCGAGCAATGTGCCGGCCCGCCCCGGCGCAGCATGCCGACGCGCCCATTCACAGCGTTCAAGCAATGTGATGCGTACCCCGGCACACCAGCCACCGCTGCGCTGGATCACTTCACGGGCCGTACGCGCCGCCAACGGATCGGGCAAGTGACTGAGCAATTGCCGGACATCAATATCGGTAAACACCAGGGCCTGGGCATCGAACTCGTACAATTCGTCATCGAGCAACAAGCGCGGCCAATTGCAGTGAGGACGACGGCGGCCATTCAACCACAGGTGCAGCAACGGACTGCTGGCGTTCAACAAACGGTCGAGCAGTTGGTCGAGTTCCGGATTGGGCACCCGGCAATAGTCATCCAGGAACAGCCAGGTAGGCGTCTGCAAACGCGCCAGGTGGGCCAACAGGCTCGACTCATCCGTGACCGGCAATCCGAGGGCCTGCGCGAGGCATTCACACAGTTGCGCCGTATCCATGGTGGCACCCGCCAACGGCAGCCAATGCAACCGGCACTCCGCTGGCGCCTGCAGGAAACATTCGGCGAACAAGGCGCTCTTGCCACTGCCAGCCGGTGCGCAAAGCAGCTTTACGCGGGCCTCGGAAGCCACCAAAGGTTCGCTCAACGACTTGCGCGGCACATGCGTCGAAGACAGCCGCGGCAGCAGCCCAGGACGGTCCGGACACGGGGTCATGGCAGTCATTGTGCGAGGTCCCTTTTATTGTTGTTCCTTCACCCTAGCCTGTGTCGACCACCTTAGGAGAAGTATTCAGCGCGCTGATTGGCGCCCATAAAAAAATGACCGGCAGGAGGCGCTGCCGGTCATTCACAACTATCTCAAGTCAGCCACAGTTATCTTTCCAACAGTCGGACCTTAGCGCACGCCACTCGAACGCAACGCCGCCGGGGTGTAGTCGGCTGCCCGTGCCTCGAAACCGTACTCGTAGGCGTGTTTCTCTTCGTTCTTCATGCCCAGCGCGATGTAGCGACCGGCAATGATGTCGTAGAGCGCCTCGAGCGTGTAGCCCGGGTTCTGGTGGTCGTAGTAGAACTGGGCATGACCTTCCGCCACGCGCCACAACTGGCCGCGACCGTCATAGTGGTCCACCAGCGCCGCTTGCCAGCTGTCTTCGTCGAAGTACATGTGGCGCTTGGCATAGATGTGCCGTTCGCTGGGCTTGACCGTACCCACCACTTCCCAGACCCGGTGCAATTCGTAGCGGGTCAGGTCCTGGTTGATGTGGCCGGCCTTGATCACGTCATCGTACTTGAGGCTCGGGGAATCAAGTTTGTAGCTGTTGTACGGGATGTACATCTCCTTCTTGCCGACCAGTTTCCAGTCGTAGCGATCCGGCGCGCCGGAGAACAGGTCGAAGTTGTCGGAAGTGCGCAAGCCGTCCGCAGCGGTGCCCGGGCCGTCGTACGCCACTTGTGGGGCGCGACGCACGCGGCGCTGGCCGGCGTTGTAGATCCACGCCAGGCGTGGTTCCTTCACCTGGTCGAGGGTTTCATGCACCAGTAACACGTTACCGGCCAGTCGCGCCGGGGCCGTTACCGACTGTTTGAAATAGGTCAGCACGTTGCTGGCCTTTTCCGGGTCGGCGTCCTTGATCAGGAACGGCACGGCGATTTCTTCTTCGAAGCGGATCGGCGTGAAGCTGCCGTTGGTCTGCGGCGTGGCCTGGGTGATGATGCGCCGCACGTTGCCGCCGTGATAACGGGTGACGTGGTTCCAGAGCACTTCCACGCCGTTCTTGGGAATCGGGAACGCGTAGTAACGGTTGCCGGTGAAATTGGCCAGGCCGTTGCCCTCGTTGATGGCGTTCACATTGAGCGCACTGCGCTTGGCCGACTCGTAGATTTGCGGCGGCAGGCCAACGCTGCGATGGGTTGGGTAGACCGGGATCTTGTAGGTTTGCGGATAGCGCTTGAACATCGCGATCTGGCCTTCGGACAGCTTGTCCTTGTATTTGTCCACGGTCGCGGCAGTGATGGTGAACAGCGGCTTTTCATTGGCGAACGGGTCGGCCAGGAAACCTTTGCCGTCCACGGCACCAGCATTTTTCGGGATGCCGCCGGTCCAGGCCGGAATCGAGCCATCGGCGTTGCCGGCCTTCTCGGCGCCCAGCGGCGTGAGGCTGGTGCCCAGTTTGTTCGCTTCCTCCGGCGAAACCGCCGCCATCACATTCGCTGCCAGCAGGCTCAGGGCCAGGGCACCGCATTGCAGGATCATCTTGCGCATTGGGTTTTCCTTGTCAGCCAGATCAGAAGTTCACGCCGAAGCTCAGCGCGAGGAAGTCGCGGTCTTCGAGAACGTTGTAATCGCCGCCGAAGAAATCGGTGTAGCTCAGGCTGGCGGTGTAGGTGTTGCGGTAATCGGCATCGACACCCACGCTGACCGCCTTGGCGCCTTCGTTGAACAAGCCGTTGGGGCCATAGCCGGCCACGTCATGGGACCAGGACACGTTGGGTTTGAAGTTCACCCCGCCGATGACGTTGGAGTAATCGAGAATCGCCCGGGCGCGATAACCCCAGGACGTCGAAGTGACAAAACCGTCGGTGTCGCCTTGGAAGCCATATTGGCCATAGACCGAATCACGGCCATAACGCAGCGTGTCCTTGGACTCCAGGCCACCGACATGCACCACCGCAGCTTCGCCGACCAGGGTCAGGCGATCAGCCCCCAGTACCTGATCGAAGAAGTGGGTCAGGGTGCTCTGGACCTGGGTGACTTCCTTGCGGCGGTAGCCGGTGTTATCGGCACCCGGCGAAGTGGCAATGGGTGACGCGGCGCCACCGGCAATCGGATTCACCAATGCGAGGGTCAGGTCGTTGGTGCTGAGCTGCACCGGTGCGTTGGGGCGATAGCTGATTTCGCCGGTCCACGCGGTACCGGTGGGCAGCGTGGTGGAGAAACTGGCGCCGTAGAGGCGGATGTCTTCAGGGTATTCAAGATAATACCCACCGCGCCCCAGCATCACGCTTTGGGCCAAGCCCGCGCCGCTGCCGGGCGCAATCCCCTCGGCAATCGCAATCATGCCAGGCAACGCGGACAGCGTGGACAGTCCCGCCGTGGTGGTGCCAACGGTCGGCGTGCGGCTGTGATAGTTCATGAAGTACAGGCCGTACTCGGTGTCATCGCCGAGCCAACGCAACGCCGTGCCCCACTGGCCGGAATCCCGTGCATCGCGGTCACCGCCGCGAGGAATGACAACCCCTTCGCTGGTCACCTGGATGCCCTGCCCGAATGCCTCGGTCAACGGCACGAATGGCGCAATCGCCGGGCTGCCCACGGTGTAGCCGCTGGTGCAACCGTCCGCCACTACGTCGTTACCAAAGAACGTGCCGCAGTTGTCGACAACCGTCTGGTCCCACTCCAACTGGTAGAAGCCTTCGATGGTCAGTTTGTCAGTCAAGCCCTGGGAGGCGAACAGCATGTTCACCGGGATCAGGCCTTCCTTGATCTCCGCGCCCGGACGACGGAACGCCGACACGTCCACCGGATTGATGCTGTTGATGGAGTTGCCGATGAAAGTACTCTCACCCCAACTGACCACCTGCCTGCCGGCGCGCACCGTGCCTGGCAAATCGGCAATGGAATAGTTGTGATAGACGAAGGCATCGAGAATCTGTGCCCCTGATGACTTGGCGCCCTCCTTGCGATTGCTGTCGCTGATGTCCTTGAACTCGCGGCTTTCGTCCTTGAGTTCGAAGTCATACCAATACTTGCCCCGCACGAAGACGCCAGTGTCGCCGTACTTGAGTTCGAGGTCATGCAGGCCCTTGAAGATTTTCGAAAAGGTCTCGCCTTTCTTGAAGTTCAGTCGCCCATCGTCACCGGTGGAGGACTGGCCCCGACCGCCATTGACCGTGCCGACAAGGTCACTGTCGGCATCGCGCATGCCCCAGCTCGCGCCCACGGACAGCGATGAATCGAACTGACCCTCGATCTCGCCAATGTTGAATGAAACGGCCTGCGCCTGGGCACAGCAGCCCAAAGCCACCGCGGCGGCCAGCGCCTGCGGCTTGAAGATGGCGCGCATTGTTATTGTTGTCATGCGTCTTCCCCGGTGAGTGACAGAGGCTTCACCCTACTGCTGCACGCCATGGGCGATAAGCGCACCAAGGAGGTATTCGCGCTGTACCTAAAAAGGATGACAGCCCATGCGGGACAGGCGTCTGCGCGGCGCATGAACGGAACGGATGATGGGTTATCAGCGCTGCGCATAACTGTCGTGGTGCTTGCTACTGTTGCGCGCACTGCAACAGTGCATGTCCGGATCCGAGCTGTTTCCCCAGGCGCCCGATCCTTATGCTGGCCGGGCTTGCAGGACAACGGGCCAGCAAGCACCAAGTCGTCGTGGCGTCCCTCGCGCCCGGCGCACCGTCATTCGGATGGATTGCGCATCAATCCATCATCCCGTGTTCACTGACGTTGATTTGTAGCTCCTTTACAACGTCATGCTTAGGCCGCTGCTTATTTGCAGCGGCTTTTTTTATGTGCGGGTTATTTAACGCGGGGGAACTCTTCTTTCCTACACCATCGCCGGAAACGTCCACCGCGCCAGCTACAGCGAAACCTATAGCCTGTTGTATCTTCCTACAACAAAGCCGGAAGCCAACTACGTATGCTTTTAAAACCCACTGTTACGCTGAAATCGTTCGCAGCATTTCGCTTCGATTTAATGACAGTGAGTCGTTTAAAAATGCAGATAAACAGCCAAAGCTATCGTTCAAAAAAAGGTTATAACAATCGCGTTCGTTTTTTGGTCTTTCATTACACTGCAGGCAACTTCGCGTCGTCCATCAATGCATTAACCGGCCCTTCCGTCAGTGCCCATTACCTCATCCCGGACTTTGCCGATCCCACTTATCTGAAGGCCTGCTTCAAAGAACCACAAATCTTCAACCTGGTAGACGAGAACCAGCGAGCCTGGCACGCCGGCGTGAGCAGTTGGGGTAATCGCAACAATCTGAACGACACCTCGATCGGCGTGGAGATTGTGAACCTGGCAACCGATAACCAAGGTCAATTTACTTTTCCGCCCTACAAGGCACAGCAAATAGAGGCGATCGAATACTTGGCGGCGGACATTCTCAAGCGATATCCGGATATCGGTCCGGTCAATGTGGTGGGCCACTCCGACATCGCCGCCGGGCGAAAGAGTGACCCTGGCCCGATGTTTCCGTGGCACGCACTGTATCTCAAGGGTATCGGCGCTTGGTTCGATGACACGACTCAGAAGTCTTTTGAGCAGGCGTACCTGGCCAACGGAATCCCCCTTCGGGAACAATTGCTCGGCCTATTCAAGAGGTATGGCTATGACACTTCGGCTGCCACGACAGGTATCGGCTTCCAGCGTTTGGTACGAGCTTTCCAGCTGCACTTTCGCCCGGCCAAGTATGACGGTGTGATGGACATCGAGACGGCCGCGAACCTGGCAGCCCTGGTGAAAAAGTACTTTCCATGAGCCGGTTGCCGCTGACAGCAACCGTCCCGGGCGATAAGACTTAGAGGGCGTGACGCTGCAGGTTCGCCATCATCTCTTTCAAGGCTTCCAGATTGTCGTTCGGGTGTACCGCATCCTGGAAATCGCAAATCTGCTGCCAATGGGCGGCGACGTCTTCAGGGGAAAAACCTTCGCGCGGATCGAACCCCGCGCCCAGGCTGCGCTCCCAGCGCACCTTGCCCATCCAGCCGCCGCCCACTTCGAATAGCCCGGACGTTTCCTGGCAGGCCTCACTGGCGAGGTACACCACCAGCGGACTGACAAGTTCAGGCTTGAGTTGCTCGAACACCTGCGGCGGGATCAAGCCTTCGGTCATGCGCGTGCCGCCCGTTGGCGCGATGGCGTTGACGAGGATGTTGTTCTTGCGGCCTTCGATGGCCAGGGTACGGGTCAGGCCATAAAGGCCAAGCTTGGCCATGCCGTAGTTGGACTGGCCGAAGTTGCCGTAGATGCCGGAGGTGGACGCGGTGAAAATCACTCGTCCGTAGTTCTGCTCGCGCAAATGTGGCCAGGCGGCACGGGTGACTTTATAGGCCCCTTCGACATGAACGCGGTAAACCAGGTCCCAGTCGGCATCGTCCATCTTGTGGAAAGTCTTGTCCCGCAGGATACCAGCGTTGTTGACGACCACATCAACCCGACCGAACGCATCCAGCGCGTTCTGCACAAGCTTGTCACCGTCGGTGACGGAGTCGTGGTTGGCCTCGGCGATGCCGCCGGCCTCGCGGATTTCTGAAACCACGCGATCGGCTGCCGAAGCGTTGGCGCCCTCCCCTTGAGCCGAGCCGCCAAGGTCGTTTACCAGCACTTTTGCGCCATGCCTTGCGAACAGCAACGCGTGGGCACGCCCCAGGCCACCACCGGCTCCCGTAACGATTACGACTTTATCCTCGAAGCGCACAGACTCATTCATGGAAGAACTCCAGCAGGCCAGTAAGACGATGAACAGGAGTGTCCGGTACAAACCCGCCGGTCACAATCAACTCGGCTGAGAGTGAATAGCGCGCGATAAGGTGAGGGGATGATGCAGGCGATACGTCACGAGCAAGCCATTTGCCTGCAAGACGCGGCAATGACTTCGCGAAACGCCAGGTAATGCTTGAGGACCTGTACCGGTGCCTCGGTGTGCGGATAGTGACCGATGTCGGGCAGCAGCACCGTGTCGGCATTCGGGATCAGGGCGCGGTAGCGCTCGACCATATGCGCGCCGGAAATCGGGTCGAACGCGCCATCGATGACCCGCATGGGCACACCGCTTCTCTGCATCGCTTGGACCCAGCGATCACGCTGCACGCGACGTTCCGGAATATACGTGATGAGCCTGTGCATGATCCGCGGTCCGCGATGGGTTTCGACCAGGCTCCAGTAATCATCCAACTCGCTTTCGGAGGGGCCGGTCCTGGGGCCGAAGATCTGCCGGAAGCTTTTAACCAGGCCGTCCCGTGAGAACGCCCGGCCAATCAGCCAACCCAAAGGGCTGAGCAACAGTCTTTGCATCAGCACGGGACGATGGGTCTCCGGGAACAGGCCACCGTTGAGAAACACACAACTGGCGACATCGATGCGCGCCTCGTCATGTCGGGCGATCAACTCTTGGGCCACGCTGTCGCCATAATCATGGGCCAGCACGTGGACCCCTTGTGTCACCTTCAGGTGCGCGAGCAAAGCCTGCTGCAAATCTGCCTGTTCCAGCAGGCTGTAGGCGTGACCTGCCGGTTTGGCGGAATCACCAAAACCGAGCATGTCGCAGGCAATCACCTGGTAACGCTGTGCCAGCGGCTGCCACAGGTAATGCCAATCCCAACTGGCAGTGGGAAAGCCGTGAATCAGCAATAGCGGCTCGCCGTGCCCCGCCGTCCAGTAACGGATGGCGTGGCCGCGAAACATGAACGTCTGGCCGCGCTGACGCCAGATACGCAGGGGAATCTGGACCATGGGCATCAGCTTTTATAACCCGTGTCTTGCTGATCGAGCTTACGCAGCAACGCCGGCCAGGCCAGCGCGCCGCCCATTCCCTGCGCGCTTTTGGTCACCCCGGCGACCATCGCTCGGGCCCCGGCCAGCACCTGTGGCTCGATGGCGATCAACTCGGTACCGCCCGTCTGGGCCAGGACCTGGATATCGCAGGCTCGCTGAAAAATGAACATCATCAGAAAAGTATCGGCGATGGTGCCGCCGCAGGTCAGCAGGCCATGGTTATGCAGCATGAGGAAGTTCTTGTCGCCCAGGTCTGCTTGCAGACGAACCTTTTCTTCAGGATCAAGGGCAACCCCTTCATAGGGGTGATACGCCAGGCTCGACAGCACGAACAGCGACTGTTGGCTGATCGGCAGCACCCCTTGCTTCTGTGCCGAGACCGCGACGCCGGCTGCGGTGTGGGTATGCAGCACGCACACCACATCGTGCCGCACCTCGTGCACCGCGCTGTGGATGGTAAAACCGGCAGGGTTGATCTCGTAGGGACTGTCCAGCAGCTTGTTGCCGGCCTGATCGATCTTGACCAGGCTCGACGCAGTGATTTCATGGAACATCAAGCCGTACGGGTTGATCAGGAATTCTTCCGTGCCAGGAACTTTGGCGGAGATATGGGTGAAGATCAGATCGTCCCAGCCGTGCATCGCGACCAGCCGATAACACGCGGCCAGATCGACCCGTGTTTGCCACTCCGCCGCACTGACCTGATCCTTGATGCCGGGTGTCGATTGAATGGGGGTTACGCTCACGACTGTGACCTCTGGCTTCTTTTTATGGAAAAGATATCCACGATTTTCATGAACAAGAAAATCAGTCTAGTCAGCTCCAGCCAGGTCGGTAGTTGCATTTGCAGCCAGCTTACTGGCCGAGCGAGTCAGCCCGAGCCTCTTTCAGAGGCGCAGGCCATGTCCTTTCAACCGCGCAACGCATCGACCAACTCGCCCAGCCAGGGCTCGGCATCGGTTTCCGGCGTGACGCTTTCGCTGGCATCCAGGCGCAACATTGGCAGCACTTCGCGTACCCCCAACTCGGCGAACAATTCGCTCATCTGCTCGCCACCACCGCAGAACGTATCGCCATAACTGGCGTCTCCCAGGCCGATGACGGCGCCGGGCAGATCGCGAAACGAAGCGGGCAATTGGTCGCGAATCGTCGAATACAGTGGCATCAGGTTGTCAGGCAGTTCACCCATGCCCGTCGTCGATGTCACCGCCAACAGGGCTTGCGGTTCGAACGCCTGAATATCCGCCAGTGTCGCCCGAGGGTTGTGGAATGTTTCGAAACCGGCATCACCCAGCATTTTGGCAGCATGCCGGGCAACTTCTTCGGCCGTGCCGTATACGGAGCCGGAAAGGATGGCGACTTTCATCAATGTGATCCTGAAGCAGAATATATAGAGCCGGAATAGTAACAGGGCGGCGTGCTTAAGTTGCGATTGGCTCTCAACAACCAATAATGGCAAGTGGATATCACACAGGATTCTTCTAGAATGCAACGCACAGGGATGTTTTAAGGGGAATTCCATGATTAACGCGCACCTGATGCAACTCGTGATCAACGCTTCCAATGACGGCATTGTCATTGCCGAAAAGGAAGGCGATGAAGACAACATCCTGATTTACGTCAATCCGGCATTCGAGCGGCTGACGGGCTACTGCCGCGACGAAATTCTCTATCAGGACTGCCGCTTCCTGCAGTCGGGCGACCGCGACCAGCCTTCCTTGGAACAGATCCGCAGGGTTCTGAAGCAAGGAGGCTCATGCCGGCAGATACTGCGAAACTACCGTAAGGACGGCACGCCGTTCTGGAATGAGTTGTCGCTGTCCACTGTCAAAAACGAGGCGGATGGCCACACGTATTTCGTTGGCGTACAGAAAGACGTAACGGCCCAAGTAAAGGCTCAACAGCGCGTCGCACAGCTGGAAGCAGAGTTGGCCGAAGCCCGGGAGACCATCGCACGACTCCATGCGACGAATGGTGCAAACAAAACGGCGAATTAACGGTCAGTCACTACAATCACCCGTGAAAGTATAATTTTCGAGCCCCTTATGCAGCGCGACGCCCTTCTGACCAAGGATGAGCTGGACTTCATCCGGACCATGCAGCACAACCCGCAGCTCAACGAACGGGATGTCACGTCGAGCTTGCTGGTGAACGGCGGGTCGCAGATACGTGATCTATTGACGCGCCTGGCAGCGAACGAACAAGTCACTTTGCAGGCGAATTTCGAAAACCAGCAGATGACCTTTCCCTTGCATCTGGTTGAAGATGAATTCCACGCCATGCACCTTCGCCTGGGTGTGCCGAGCATCTATGAGGACGGACCGAAAATCCGCCCATGGCGCCTCACGCTCGACGAGCCGGTGGCCTTGGAAAATGCCAAGGGCCAGCCGGGGCCTTTATGGGTGCACGAAGTGTCTTGCAAGGGCGTACTGCTGGAAATTCGCAACCGTACCAAACCACCCAGACAATTCGTCTCGTGGTTCAGCCCGTCAGGCTACGAGAGGATTTCACTGCGCGGTACGTTCGAGCGAGAAACAGACCAAGGAATGTTTGCCTACCATCTGAGCCAGCATGACCAGGACGAAACCGAGCGCCTGCGTCAGTACATACTCCAGCAGCACCGCCTGACTCATCCGGCGATGCACCTCTAGCGACGGTTCAAGTGTCCAGGTTGCCGGCCAGAAATTGACGCAAACGCTGGCGCATCACCGTACCTTCATTTCCCAGACAAGCGATTGCTGACCCCGCCAGGCTTTCCTGCGCCAGGTCGGACGCATCGCCGGCCAGCATGACGGGGCAATCCAGGCTCATCGCCAAGCGGTTAAGGCGTTTGGGCAGCTCGGCAACGGGCGCATGGTTGGAAACCAGTACCAGCGCCAAAGGCTGCATTTTCTGACAAACCAGGGTCAGCTCGTCAAAAGGTTGGCCGACCGTCATGACCCTGACGCCGACCTCAGCCTTGGACACATACAGCGCCGTTACCAGCAGCTCCAACTCACGACATTGGCCCGCAATGGCGCTGACCAGCACACGTCTCGATGAGGAATCCCGCTTGAGCAGCAGTCGCTGCGTTACGCGCGAACGCAGGAAGCCATCGTAGAACAACCATTCACTGGTTTGCCCGAACTCATGCTGACGTTGCAGCAGTTCTCGCCAAAGGGGCATCAGGATATCTTGGAACACGATCGGAACGGCGTAGCCGGAAAACACCTGTCCGTAGACGCGATCGAGTTCCACGTCGTCAAAGTTACCGACTGCGTGCAACACCTGTTGCTGCCACTGGCTGTAATCGGCACGTACCAGATCGGAGGAAATAAGATTGGAAACCGGCTGCACCGATTCCGCCTTGGCTAGAATCTTTCCCACCTTGCTCACGGCTACCCCACGCTCGATCCAGGCGAGAATGCTGCGCACCTTTTCGATATCGCTCAGGGCATACAGACGGTGTCCGCTTTCGGTGCGAGTGGGTTGAATCAGACCGTAGCGCCGCTCCCATGCACGCAAGGTCACTGGATTAACACCAGTCAACCGCGCCACCTCACGGATAGGAACCAGATCTTCGCGCGTCAAGGCGTCGGACACCTGGAACGCAATGTTATCCTCGGTGTTTACGCTCATTCGCATGCTTTCCCGACTGGAAAATTGGATCCCATTTTATCTCCTCCCAAGCATGTCATGACAAGGGCATAACGCGATCAACGCGCGCAATTGTTGTTTTTTACTCGACAAGGAATAATCCTTGCCGACGTATTGCAACCAGACGCTGCCCATTACCCATGGGGCGTTTCCCCGCGAACCTCTTATCCGGAGCGCCGCGCTTGTAACATGGAGATACAAAATGTCTACCTCTCCCGTCACGCTAATGGTCGCCCGTCGCGTTGCCAAGGGGCGCTACCAGGATTTGATTGCATGGTTGCGTGAAGGCGAGCAATTGGCCACCGATTTCGCCGGTTACTTGGGTTCGGGCGTGCTCGCTCCACCGCCCGACGGCGACGAATTCCAGATCATTTTCCGTTTCGCCGACGAGCAGACTCTGCATGCCTGGGAGTACTCTGCCTCGCGCACGGCCTGGCTGGAACGAGGGAGCGAGCTGTTTGCCCAGCCGTCCGAACATAGGGTGCGAGGCATGGATGGCTGGTTCGGCGCGATCGGCCAACGTCCGCCACGCTGGAAACAAGCAGTAGCTATCTGGCTCGCGTTCTTTCCTGTTTCGTTATTGTTCAATTTCCTCTTGGGACCATTGCTCAACGAACTGGGTTTGCCGAGCCGTGTCTTCATCAGCACCCTTATACTGACGCCGCTGATGGTCTATCTGTTTATTCCCATGTCGACTCATATACTGGCGAGCTGGCTCACTGGCGCACCGCAACGGCCCTTGCCAGCGAAGCCCTCCACGCAGAATCATTGAAGCGACACTAAACCGGTGGGAGCCACCGTGCTCCCGCGGACTCGTCGCGGCGCCTTGCGTGAAGACTCCAGCCGCTCGTCATAAAGGAACGTATTCGTGAAACAGGGCACAACCGCTCCGATCCTGATCACCGGCGCAGCCCAGCGCGTCGGCCTGCATTGTGCACGGCGGCTGCTGGAAGACGGGCACCCGGTGATCGCGACGTATCGCACCGAACGTCCAGGCATACAGGCGCTGCGAGATTTGGGCGCCACGGTTCTGTTTGCCGATTTCGCCAGTGAATCGGGGATTCTCGCCTTTATCGATCAGCTCAAGCAGCATACCAACCAACTGCGCGCCATTGTGCACAACGCCTCGGCCTGGCTGGCCGAAGCCCCGGGCAGTGAAGCGGACGCCTTCCACACCATGTTCAGCGTGCACATGCTCGCGCCTTACTTGATCAATCTGCATTGCGCCCAGTTGTTGGAACGTTCGGTACCGGCGGACATCGTGCACATCAGTGACGACGTGACGCGCAAGGGTAGCAGCAAGCACATCGCCTATTGCGCCACCAAGGCCGGCCTCGAAAGCCTGACCCTGTCCTTTGCAGCCAAGTACGCGCCTGCAATCAAGGTCAACGGTATCGCCCCGGCCCTGCTACTGTTCAATCCCGACGATGATGCGGCCTACCGTGCCAAGGCGTTGGCCAAGTCCGCGCTGGGCTTCGAACCCGGCAGCGAAGTGGTTTACCAGAGCCTGCGTTATCTGCTGGATAACCCTTACGTTACCGGCACGACGCTCACCGTGAACGGCGGGCGGCACATCAAATAGTCCTGTTTCGAGGAAGCACCATGGCGTTATCGCCCCAGCATTACCGTGAGATCCTGATCGGTCTGGGCGAAGACCCGGAGCGCGAAGGCCTGCTGGACACACCGGTGCGCGCAGCCAAGGCCATGCAGTATCTTTGCCACGGCTATGAACAGAGCGTCGAGCAGGTGGTCAATGGCGCTTTGTTTGCCTCCGACAACGATGAAATGGTGATCGTTGCCAATATCGAGCTCTACTCATTGTGCGAACATCACCTGCTGCCCTTCATCGGCAAGGCCCATGTGGCTTATATTCCTACGGGCAAGGTCCTGGGATTGTCGAAGATCGCCCGGCTGGTGGACATGTTCGCCCGCCGCCTGCAGATCCAGGAAAACCTCACCCGGCAAATCGCTGACGCGGTGCAACACGTCACCCAGGCGGCCGGTGTGGCGGTGGTGATCGAAGCCCAGCACATGTGCATGATGATGCGCGGTGTCGAAAAACAGAATTCGACCATGAACACCTCAGTGATGCTCGGCGCCTTTCGCGAGTCCAGCAACAGCCGCCAGGAGTTCCTGCAATTGATTCGACGGAGCCAATAAATGCCACAACTTCAGCCCGCCATGGCGCGCATCAAGGTCAAGGACCTGCGCCTGCGTACGTTCATCGGCATCAATGAGGACGAGATCCTCAACAAGCAGGATGTGTTGATCAACCTGACCATTCTCTACGCCGCCCAGGATGCGGTGCGCGACAACGATATCGAGCATGCGCTGAACTACCGAACCATCACCAAGGCGATCATTGCCCACGTGGAAGGCAACCGTTTCGCCCTGCTCGAACGCCTCACCCAGGAGCTGCTTGACCTGGTCATGGCCAACGAGTCGGTGCTGTACGCCGAAGTCGAAGTGGACAAGCCGCATGCCTTGCGATTTGCCGAGTCGGTGTCGATTACCCTTGCGGCAAGCCGGGCTGCTTCGTAGCAGCCAAAAGCTCCAGGCTGTAAGCTTCAAGCCTGACCGCAAACCAACTTGTAGCTTGAAGCTTGCCGCTTGAAGCCAACTCGCAGAGACCTCCATGAACGACCAACAACGCCTCGAACTCGAAGCCGCCGCTTTCCGTCGGCTGGTTGCCCATCTGGACAGCCGCAAGGATGTGCAGAACATCGACCTGATGAACCTCGCTGGCTTCTGCCGCAACTGCTTGTCCAAGTGGTACAAGGCCGCTGCCGACGAGCGTCAGATCGAGGTCAGCCTCGACGATGCGCGTGAAGTCGTCTACGGCATGCCGTACGCCGAGTGGAAAGCCCAATACCAGAAAGAAGCCAGCGCCGAACAGCAGGCGGCGTTTGCCAAAGGAAACCCCAATGCCTGACCTGAATACCTTCCGCGCCAGCCTCAAAAGTGGCGAACATGTTTTCGCCGATACCCTGGCCTTTGTCGCCGAAGGCTACGAGTACCAGCCCCAAGCTTTCAACAACGGTGGTGTCGAAAACTCCGCCGGGCAGAACGAGGGTTCCTGCAAGACCTTGGGCCTGGCACTGCTGGAAGGCTTGAGCGATGAAGAGGCGCTCCTGGCGTTTGGCGAACATTACCGCTCGGTGCTGGCCACGCCCGAAGGCAGTGACCATGGCAATATCCGCGCGCTGATGGTCCACGGATTGGCCGGCGTGACGTTCGAGGCGCAGCCACTGCAACGGCGCTGATCGACCCGCTTTTTGTGGCGAGGGAGCTTGCTCCCGCTGGGCTGCGCAGCAGACCCAAGCAGTCAGATTCAATTTGCCTGACACACCGGGTTGTGAGGTTTCGGGGCCGCTTCGCGCCCCAGCGGGAGCAAGCTCCCTCGCCACGGAAGCGGTTCTGGCAAGCTTCGCACTTATCCACATCCCGACTTTTAAGATTGACCCGGCAACTTTATTTCGTTTGCCGGTTCTCTCTGCTCACGGCTTAGATAAAGGACATCTTTCCTTCCTCCGAGCCGTCCTCCATGAGCAGCGAAACCATCAGCCAATCGATTTCCTTCGTCCACCCCGTCAGCCTCAGCCACGGCAGGAACGCCGAAGTCTGGGACGTTGAAGGCAAGCGCTACATCGATTTCGTGGGTGGCATCGGCGTGTTGAACCTCGGCCATTGCCACCCACGCATCGTCGAGGCCATTCGCGAGCAAGCCACCCGCCTGACCCACTACGCCTTTAACGCCGCGCCTCATGTGCCTTACGTGCAGTTGATGGAACGCTTGGCCGCATTCATCCCGGTGGATTACCCGATCAGCGGCATGCTCACCAACAGCGGGGCGGAGGCTGCGGAAAACGCCTTGAAAATCGTCCGCGGCGCCACGGGGCGCACCGCAGTGATCGCTTTTGACGGCGGTTTCCACGGCCGAACCCTCGCCACGCTGAACCTCAATGGCAAGGTCGCTCCGTACAAACAAAAAGTCGGCGTACTGCCCGGGCCGGTTTATCACCTGCCCTACCCCAGCCAGGACAACGGCGTGACTTGCGCCGAGGCGTTGAAAGCCATGGACAGGCTGTTCAGCGTCGAGATCGACGTGAACGACGTGGCCTGCTTCATCGTTGAACCGGTGCAGGGCGAAGCCGGGTTCCTGGCGATGGACGTGAGCTTCGCCCAGGCGCTGCGGCAGTTCTGCGATGACAAGGGCATCGTGCTGATCGTCGATGAGATCCAGTCCGGCTTCGGCCGCACCGGCCAGCGCTTTGCATTCCCTCGACTGGGCATCGAGCCTGATCTGATCCTGCTCGGTAAAAGCATTGCCGGTGGCGTCCCGCTGGGGGCGGTGGTGGGACGTAAAGCACTGCTGGACACCTTGCCCAAGGGCGGGCTCGGCGGCACTTACTCGGGCAACCCCATCGCCTGCGCCGCAGCCCTGGCGACCCTGGACGAAATGACCGATGCGAACCTGCGGGCTTGGGGCGCCCAGCAGGAAGAAGCGATTGTCAGCCGTTACCAGTCATGGCGCGACCGTAGCCTGTCACCGTACCTGGGCCGATTGACCGGCGTCGGCGCGATGCGCGGCATCGAGCTGGCCAACGCCGACGGCACGCCGGCCACAGCACAACTGACCCAACTGCTGGCCCTGGCCCGGGCCTCGGGTTTGCTATTGATGCCCAGCGGTAAATCGCGGCACATCATTCGTCTTCTGGCGCCATTGACGACTGAGCCGACGGTGATGAAAGAGGGGTTGGATATTCTGGAAGCCTGCCTGGCGAAGCTGTCCTGAAAACCAGGATGCGCTGAGGGACTGACATAACGAATTATGTTCGCTTGTGGTAGCCGATTGCGGCTGGCAATACTGGCCGACTGTCCTTTTTGCCTGAAGAGATCGCTGCCACCCCACACGCCCGAGGCATCCATGTATCACGACAATATAATTTATAAGAAAAAGTCCAATGATCCTCGATTCCTGCTGGGTGTAGCCGTGGTGCTGTTCCTGGGTTCATACGTGATGAACCTTGGCAACAGCGCCCTCAGCCACTTTCTGCAACCGCTGCT
The DNA here is from genome assembly GCF_014268655.2 of Pseudomonas marvdashtae. Lineage (NCBI taxonomy): Bacteria > Pseudomonadati > Pseudomonadota > Gammaproteobacteria > Pseudomonadales > Pseudomonadaceae > Pseudomonas > Pseudomonas marvdashtae. The sequence continues at coordinate 895,661 of NZ_JABWQX020000001.1, read as the reverse complement.
GGGGAGCGCACCGGACAGCCTCGGCGCGCGCAACATCGCCATCGGCCTGGGGATCGCCCTGCTGGGCACGCTGAATTTCCATGTCCTCGGTCGGCTGAAGTTCAAGGTGCAGACCACCGTGGTCTGGGTCGAGTTGCTGGTACTGTTCCTGGCGTTCTTCGACACCTTCAACCTCTCCTACAGTTTCATCCTCGACAAGGTCGGTTTCCTGATCATTCAGGGCGCGGCCACCACGCTCTATATCTCGGCCATCGCCATTGTGATTGCCTTTGTCCTGGCCCTGGTCGGCGCAGTCGCCAAGCTGTCCAACAACGGTCTGGCCAATGCCTTGGCCTCGTTCTATACCTCGTTCTTTCGTGGCGTGCCGCTGCTGATCCAGATCTACCTGATCTACCTGGGCCTGCCGCAACTGGGTTATGTGGTCGATGCGGTGCCCGCCGGCATCCTGGCCCTGGCCCTGTGCTACGGCGCCTATATGACGGAGATTTTCCGCGCCGGTATCCAGAGCATCCCGGTGGGCCAATGGGAGGCTTCGCGGGCACTGGGCATCAGCCCGTTCAAGACGCTGAGCCGGGTGATCATGCCCCAGGCCCTGCGCGTCATCATCCCGCCTACCGGCAACCAGTTCATCGCGATGCTCAAGGACAGCTCCCTGGTGTCGGTGATTGGCGTCTGGGAACTGATGTACCTGGCCAAGACCCAGGGTCGCGCGGACTTCCGCCACCTGGAAATGCTGATCACCGCCGCGATGATCTACTGGGCCCTGTCGTTCATCCTGGAACGGGTGCAGGCGCGGATTGAAAAACGGGTCAATCGATCCACTGCAAGGGGTTGATGCGTGATGACTCGAACCGATACCGCCCGGCATCTCGACCCGGCAACCACTGCCCAGGCCGGCGCACCGATGATTGCCATCAAAGGGCTGAACAAGTGGTATGGCAACTTCCATGCGTTGCGTGACGTCGACCTGAATGTCGCACCTGGCGAAATCCTGGTGGTCTGCGGCCCGTCGGGCTCGGGCAAGTCGACGATGATCCGCTGCATCAATCACCTGGAAAATTTCCAGAAAGGCCAGATCCAGGTCAACGGCATCGTCCTCACCAGCGAGGCCGAGAGCGTCAGCGCCGTGCGCCGCGAAATCGGCATGGTGTTCCAGAGCTTCAATCTTTTCCCGCACCTGAGCGTCATCGACAACCTGACCCTGGCCCCGCAACTGGTCCAGGGCGTGTCCAGCGCCGAAGCGAAAAAACGCGCCCGGGTCTACCTGGAGCGGGTGCGCATCGCCGAGCACGCCGACAAATACCCCTCGCAACTGTCCGGCGGCCAGCAGCAGCGCGTGGCGATTGCCCGGGCGTTGTGCATGAACCCGAAAGTCATGCTCTTCGACGAGCCCACCTCGGCCCTCGACCCGGAAATGGTCCACGAAGTGCTGGACGTCATGGGCGAGCTGGCCGGCGATGGCATGACCATGATCTGCGTGACCCACGAAATGGGCTTCGCCAGCAAGGTTGCCGACCGGGTGCTGTTCATGGACCAGGGCCAGGTGATCGAACAAGCCACGCCCGCCGATTTTTTCAACAACCCGCAGACCGAACGCGCGCAAAAATTCCTGTCGCAGATCATCGGTCACTGAGAACCGCTTTACCCCGCATAACAATAACGAAAAGTGGAGATGCACATGCTCAGTCAAAAACGCGCGATCACCCTGGCAGCCGCCCTGTCCCTGCTGTTCGTCGGCGCCGCCAACGCCGGGGCGGTCCTGGACAAGATCCAGAGCAGCAAGCAAATGACCGTCGCCACCTCGGCAACATGGCCGCCCCAAGGCTTTATCAACGACAAGAACGAAATCGACGGTTTCGACATCGACGTGTCCAAGGAAATCGCCAAGCGCCTGGGCGTCGCGGTCAAGTTCGTCACGCCGGATTGGGACGTCATCACCGCCGGCAAGTGGAACGGGCGCTGGGACATGTCCGTGGGGTCGATGACCGCCACCACCAGCCGTGCGCGCATCCTCGACTTCCCCGCCACGTACTACTACGTGCCCTATGTGTTCGCGGTCCACAACGACTCGACCTTGACCAACCGCCAGGCGCTCAACGGCAAGACCATCGGCGTCGAGGGCGGCACAACGTCCGAAGACTACCTGAACCAGCAACTGGCAATCGAAGCGACCGATATGCCGCCGGTCGACTATGACGTGAAGGCCGGAAAGATGAAGACCTACGCCGGCTCCCTTGGCCCGCTGGATGACCTGCGCCTGGGTAACGGCGTGCGCCTGGACGCAATCCTTACCCAGCGCAGCACCCTGGAAGCGGCCATCAAGAAGAACTACCCGTTGCGGGCCGTCGATGCGACGGCGGTGTTCTACGAACCGCTGGCCATCGCGACCGACAAGGGCGACCCGGAGCTGAAAGCCAAGCTTGCCGAAATCATTGGGCAGATGCACAAGGACGGCACGCTGACCCAGTTGTCGACCAAGTGGTATGGCGTCGATTATTCGGTCGTCAAATAACACCTCGTGTGGGAGCGGGTGTGCTCGCTCCCACTCAATGACTTCAAGGATCGATCATGTCCTTTCCCGCCACCTGGTACTCCCAAACCTCGCTGCCCCGTACAGCCAGGCCCGGACTCGGCAGCGCCGAAGCCTGCGACGTCTGCATCATCGGCGCCGGTATCGCCGGCCTCACGGCGGCGCTGGAACTGACGCAGCGCGGCAAACGCGTGATGCTGCTGGAAACCCATCAAGTCGGCTGGGGCGCGTCGGGGCGCAACGGTGGCGTGGTGTCGCCGGGCTGGGCCGAAGGCTCGGCGGCCATTCGTAAAAAAGTCGGGCTGGAGCAGGCCAAGGCACTGTTTCAAATGTCGGTGGAAGGCGTGGAGATCGTGCGCCATAACATGACTAGCCTGGCATTGACCGGCTGCGATCCGTCCGCCGGCACGATCCGGGTCAAGCGCTACGATGACAGCGCCGGTGTAAAAGCCCATATCGAAAACATGCGCCGGGATTTCGGTTACGAACTCAATTTTCTCGACGTCGCCCAAGTGCGTGAACGGGCCCACACCCGACGCTACTTCCAAGGCATCGAGGACCCCAACGCCCTGCACTTCCATCCCCTCAACTATTGCCTGGGACTGGCTTCGGTCATCGAGGCGGCTGGCGGGCGGATCTATGAGAATACCAAGATGCTCGCCTGGCACCGCGAGGGGGCCGACAAGGTCATCCGCACCGCCCACGGCTCTGTGCGCTGCCAGGACCTGGTGTTCTGCGCAGGTGGCTACGGTGGCCCGGAACTGCAAAAGCTCAGCCGCGCCTACTTGCCTATCGCGACCTATGTGGTCCTGACCGAGCCGCTGGGCGGATTGATCAAACAAGTCCTCGATTCCAGCGCCGCCTTTTCCGACGACCGTCGCGCCTCGGACTACTATCGCGTCGTCGACGGTGATCGCCTGCTCTGGGGCGGACGCATCACCACCCGCAACGAACAGAACGAAACGGCCCTGGCGACCATGCTCAAGGCCGACATGGTCTCGGTTTATCCGCAATTGGCATCGGCGAAGATCGAGTTGGCCTGGTCCGGATTGATGGGCTATTCCACCAACAAGATGCCCAACCTGGGCATGCTGGAACCGGGCGTGTGGGCCTGCACATCATTTGGTGGACACGGCCTGAACACCGGCTCCATCGGCGCCCGGATCATCGCCGAAGCCGTGTGCGGGGAGAGCGAACGCTACAAGGCCTTCAGCCCTTACTGGCTCGATTGGAACGGCGGGCCGTTCGGGCGCGTCGCGGCGAACGCCATCTATCAATCCTTGAAGGTGATGGATTTTGTTCAGGAGCGGTTGCACGGGTGACGGGCCTCGCTCGGTTAACCACCGCCCATGAAAAAACCGGCCGAAGCCGGTTTTTTTGTGCCTGACGGATCAGAACGAAACGTTTTGCAGGCCGTCCAGGTAACGCTCGGTGTCCAGGGCCGCCATGCAACCGGCGCCGGCCGAGGTAATGGCCTGGCGATAGACGTGGTCGGCCACATCGCCGGCGGCGAAGATGCCTTCGACGCTGGTGGCGGTGGCGTTGCCGTCGCGGCCGCCCTTGACCACCAGGTAGCCATCCTTGAGTTCCAACTGGCCTTCGAACAACGAGGTATTCGGGGTGTGGCCGATGGCGATGAACACGCCGTCGACTTTGATCTCGGCAAAGCTGCCATCGTTGTTCTTCAGGCGAGCACCGGTCACGCCCATGTTGTCACCCAGCACTTCGTCCAGGGTGGCGTTGAGCTTGAGGATGATCTTGCCTTCGGCGACGCGCGCGTTCAGCTTGTCGATCAGGATCTTCTCGGCGCGGAAGGTTTCGCGACGGTGGATCAGGGTCACGGTGCTGGCGATGTTGGCCAGGTACAGGGCTTCCTCGACCGCGGTGTTGCCGCCACCGACCACGGCCACGGGTTTGTTGCGGTAGAAGAAACCGTCGCAGGTAGCGCAGGCGGAAACGCCTTTACCCATGAACGTTTCTTCCGATGGCAGGCCCAGGTAGCGAGCGCTGGCGCCGGTGGCGATGATCAGGGCGTCGCAGGTGTAGGTCGCGCTGTCACCGGTCAGTGTGTACGGCTTGGCGGCGAAATCGACGGCATTGATGTGATCGAAAACGATCTCTGTCTCGAAGCGCTCGGCGTGCTCTTTCATGCGCTCCATCAAGGCTGGGCCGGTCAAGCCGTGAACATCGCCCGGCCAGTTGTCGACTTCGGTGGTGGTGGTCAATTGACCGCCGGCCTGCATGCCGGTGATGAGCAACGGCTTGAGGTTGGCACGGGCCGCATAGACCGCGGCGCTGTAACCGGCAGGGCCGGAACCGAGAATAATCACTCGCGAATGACGGACTTCAGACATGACCTGCTCCTGTTGACCGGACCTGTGAGGTCCGGAACGCCGGCTGAGCGGCGGGAATAAAAAAGGACTGTTGATGCACTTGGGGAAGGCTTTGGTTCGACAGTCCTGAAAAAGAATGGGTGCAGCGTATCGAGGGAGCGAAGATTAAGGAAATACGGTTTAACAATCCAGCTCATAGGTGAGCTCTATCCGCTGGCGCTTATTCAATAGGTACGATCCTTCACTAAACCTTGTTACACGTGATGTCGTAGCTTTCCCGCGCCGGGCAAAGCCGGTAAGGTCGGCGCGTCCATCATTCCCTCGGAGCCACCTATGCCCGCCCCCGTCTTGTCCGGTCCGCAATATTTGCGAGAAGGTCTCAAGCTGGTCCTGAGCCCCGGCTTGCGCCTGTTTGTATTGCTGCCGCTGACGATCAACCTGGTGCTGTTCGTCGGGCTGATCTACCTGGCCGGCCACCAGTTCAGCCTGTGGGTCGACACGCTGATGCCGTCGCTGCCGGAGTGGCTGAGCTTCCTGAGCTACATTCTCTGGCCATTGTTCGTCGTACTGGTGGGGCTGATGGTGTTTTTCACCTTCACCATGCTCGCCAATATCATCGCGGCGCCCTTCAACGGATTTCTCGCCGAGAAAGTCGAAGTGGTAGTGCGCGGCACTGATGATTTTCCCGCGTTCAGCTGGGGCGAACTGATCGCCATGGTTCCCCGCACCCTGGCCCGGGAAGCGCGCAAGCTCGGCTATTTCGTGCCGCGAGCCCTGGGGCTGTTCGTGCTGTCGTTCATCCCGGTGCTCAATATCGTTGCCGCGCCGCTGTGGCTGTTGTTTGGCATCTGGATGATGGCGATCCAGTACATCGACTACCCGGCGGACAACCACAAGCTGGGCTGGAACGAAATGCTCGCCTGGCTACGGGAGAAACGCTGGCAGAGCCTGGGCTTTGGCGGCAGCGTGTACCTGGTGCTGCTGATCCCGGTGGTCAACGTCCTGATGATGCCGGCGGCGGTCGCCGGGGCGACGTTGTTCTGGGTGCGCGAGCAAGGTGCCGAGACGGCGTTGGCCCGGCAGGGTTGAGCCTGTCACAAATCCGTCATCATGGCGTCACAACGACGAAATGGCCTCGGTCGACACTGGGGCCATGACCACACTCTTGCATGTCACCCTCGTCACTGAAACCTTTGCGCCGGAAATCAATGGCGTCGCCAATACCCTGGGGCGCCTTTACGACGGCTTGCGAGCCCGTGGGCACCGCGTGGAGCTGATCCGCCCCCGCCAGGCCGGAGATCAAGGCCACGCCAGCGACGATCAACTGCTGCTGTGCCGAGGCTGGCCTTTGCCGGGATATCCGGGTTTGCAGTGGGGGCAGGCTTCGATGCACAAGCTGCTCAGGCGCTGGAAACGTCATCGCCCAGACGTCTTGTATATTGCCACCGAAGGCCCCTTGGGCTTGTCGGCGTTGCGGGCAGCGCGGCGCCTGGGTATCTCGGTGGTCAGCGGCTTCCACACCAACTTCCAGCAATACACCCAGCAATATGGCCTCGGCTTGTTGAGTCGGCTGTTGACCCATTACCTGCGCTGGTTTCACAACCGCTCGAGCCTGACCCTGGTGCCCAGTGTCAGCCAGCGCCTGGAGCTGGAACGTCGGCATTTTGAGCGCGTGGCCTTGTTGTCCCGCGGCGTGGACAGCCAACTGTTTCATCCGGCCAAACGCTCGGCCGCCCTGCGCGAAGCCTGGGGCCTGGACGAAGGTGATATCGCAGTGATCCATGTCGGACGCCTGGCGCCGGAGAAAAACCTGGGGCTGCTCAAGCGCAGTTTCGACACCCTGTGTAACGCTTTTGCGACACAGCGAATCAAACTGGTGATCATTGGTGACGGTCCGCAGCGGCCTGCCCTCGAACAGCAATTGCCCGGGGCGATCTTCTGTGGAGCCCAGCGTGGCGAAGCGTTGGCCGCCCATTACGCGTCTGGGGATGTATTCGTTTTTCCGAGCCTGACCGAAACCTTCGGTAACGTCGTGCTGGAAGCGCTGGCATCCGGGCTGGGCGTGGTGGCCTACGATCAGGCCGCGGCGGCGCAACACATCCGTCACGGTTACAACGGGGTGCTGGCGATGCCGGGGGATGAAGATGCATTCTGCGACGCGGCCCGCTGGCTGCTGGAAGAACGCGAGGCCTTGCGTTGCGTGAGGCTCAATGCGCGCCAGCATGCCAGTCGCCAGGGTTGGGCCTCGATCATCGAGCAGTTCGAGACGCTGCTGCGCGGCGTGTGTGTCGGCGAGCAGGGCCTGCCCGCTGCGCCGACGGTGCGCTAAGAATCGATGAGGTCGGTTCAGACGCTATTCAAACCAGCGTCATCAATGCCTCGCGGCTGAACGGCAGGATCTCTTGCTCGCGCCCTTCCCGGACTTTTTGCGCCCAGTCCGGATCCACCAGCAATGCGCGTCCCACTGCCACGAGGTCGAACTCTTCATTGTTCAAACGCTCCAGCAGGTTTTCCAGGCTGGCCGGCTGGGCAATTTTATCGGTGTTGACCATGAACTGGAGGAACTCGCCATCCAGGCCGACGCTGCCGACGGTGATGGTCGGTTTGCCGGTGAGCTTGCGGGTCCAGCCAGCCAGGTTCAGCTCCGAGCCTTCGAACTCCGGTTCCCAGAACCGGCGTGTCGAACAGTGGAAAATATCCACGCCTGCGTCAGCCAATGGCTTGAGGAATTCTCCCAGCGCATCGGGCGTCAGTACCAGACGCGCTGCGTAATCCTGCTGCTTCCATTGGGAGAAGCGGAAAATGATCGGGAAGCCCTCGCCCACCACGGCGCGCACCGCACGAATCAGCTCGATCGCAAAGCGGGAACGGTTGGCCAGGCTGCCGCCGTAGCCGTCGGTGCGCTGGTTACTGCCTTCCCAGAAGAACTGGTCCACCAGGTAGCCATGGGCACCGTGGATTTCCACGCCGTCCATGCCGATGCTCTGGGCGTCTTTTGCCGCTTGGGCAAAGGCGGCGATGACTTCATCGATGTCCGCCTGGGTCATGCCGTGGACCACGACTTGGCCGTCCTTGAGTTTTTCAGTTGGACCATAGCCCGGCACGGCGCCATCCGGCTCGGTACCGAGGCGGCGTACGTTTCCCACATGCCACAGCTGGGGGACGATCTTGCCGCCTTCGGCGTGCACCGCATCGACTACTTTTTTCCAGCCGGCCAGCGCGGCATCGCCGTAGAAGTGCGGTACGTTCGGATAGCCGTTGGACGCCTTGTGGCCGACCGTGGTGCCCTCGGTGATGATCAGGCCGACCCCGGCCGCCGCACGGCGACGGTAGTATTCGATAACCTTGGAGTTCGGCACGCCGCCCGGTGAAAACGAACGGGTCATCGGCGCCATCACCACCCGGGTCGGCAATTCGAGCGCGCCGAGATGGAAGGGTTTGAACAGGGCTTTTGCTGGCATGAGGCACTCCACGGAACGAGGTCACAGGTCGGATATGACGACGATAATATGGAGCAAGCCGTGAGCTGGGTAGCACTATTGATTTGAATGATTAAGGATCAGAAGGAAACGGGCTGACACAGCCTTTATGGCGAGGGAGCTTGCTCCCCTCGCCATAAAGGCTACGTGCTAGGACAGCGCTTTTTCGATCGCCTGGATCACCGCCGGATCATCCGGCGCGGTGCGCGGGGAAAACCGCGCCAGCACGCGGCCGTCCTTGCCGAGCAGGAACTTTTCGAAGTTCCAGGTGATGTCCCCGGGGAACTCCGCGCCTTCGCCCGCCAGCAGGCGATAAAGCTGGTGACGGTCGTGGCCGTTCACTTCCAGCTTGCTGGACAATGGAAACGTCACGCCATAGTTGAGGCTGCAGAAGTCCTGGATTTCCTGTTCGGTCCCAGGCTCTTGCCCGGCGAACTGGTTGCAGGGTAGACCCAGCACGCTGAAGCCCTTGTCCTTGTATTGCTGATAGAGATTTTCCAACGCCGCGTATTGAGGCGTCAGGCCACATTTGGAGGCAACATTGACCACCAGCACGACTTGCCCTTTGAAGGGCGCCAGAGGAAGCTCCTGACCATCCAGCGCTGTCAGTTTAAGGTCGTGGAAAGCACTCATGACGAACTCCAGGTTTGCGGATCTTTTCGAAACAGCCATGGCGATGCTAACAGCAAGCGACTAAAAAGGCGCCATAGGGCGCCTCTCCAGTCAATCTGAGCGTAGCGCAGAAATCAGTGGTGATGGCCGCCTTCGCCATGGACGTGGCCATGGGCGATTTCTTCCTGGCTGGCGTCACGGATGTCGACGATCTTGACTTGGAAGTTCAAGCGCTGGCCGGCCAATGGGTGGTTGCCGTCAACGGTGACGTCGTCGCCTTCCAGGTCGCGGATGGTCACGATCTGCATCTGGCCGTCCGGCGCCGATGCGTGGAACTGCATGCCCACTTCCAGCTCATCCACGCCTTCGAACATGCTGCGGCTGAGGGTGCTGACCAGTTCGGCGGAATATTCGCCATAGGCGTCTTCCGGCTCGACGGAGACGTTCAATTCGTCACCGGTGGTTTTGCCTTCCAGGGCTTTTTCCAAGCCCTGGATGATGTTGCCTGCGCCATGCAGGTAGACCAGCGGAGCGCCGCCGGCAGAGCTGTCGATGACCTCACCAGCGTCGTTGGTCAGGGTATAGTCGATGGAGACAGCCTTATTGGCGGCGATCAGCATGGGGCGAGACCTTTTGCATAAGAATGAAGAACGGACAAGTCTAAACAAGGATTTGCCCGAAAGCGAACGGAACCCGGACAAACGGGCTAGCTCGAACAGACCAACGGTCACAGGTTTTCATCAGGATGAGGACGGGCACTGGGTGGCCGAGCTGTCCTGTGGCCACACGCAGCACCTGCGCCATCAGCCACCCTGGCAATCCCGGGCCTGGGTGCTGGACCCTGCGCAACGTATTGAAAAAATAGGCCAGCCCTTTGATTGCGGCTGGTGCGCCCAAGGCCCGGTTAGCGATAACCTTGACGACTGAATTGATGGTAGACGGCCAGTCATAGGCCGCGCCTTGCTAGGGAAACCGCATGCAAACTTTTTTTATCGCGCCCACCGATTTTGGTGTGGGTCTGACCTCCATCAGCCTCGGGCTGGTGCGTACCCTCGAACGGGCCGGGCTGAAAGTCGGCTTTTTCAAACCCATCGCCCAGCCTCACCCCGGCGATACCGGGCCGGAACGCTCCACCGAACTGGTGGCCCGTACCCACGGCCTCAAGCCGCCACAACCCTTGGGCCTGGCCCATGTGGAGCGCATGCTAGGCGACGGCCAGCTCGATGAACTGCTGGAGGAAATCATCACCCTCTACCAGCAAGCCGCCATCGGCAAGGACGTGCTGGTCGTCGAAGGCATGGTCCCGACCCGCAGCGCCAGCTACGCCGCCCGGGTCAACCTACACTTGGCCAAGAGCCTGGACGCCGAGGTCATCCTCGTGTCAGCCCCGGAAAACGAAGTGCTGACCGAGCTGTCCGGCCGCGTCGAGTTGCAGGCACAATTGTTCGGCGGGCCGAAAGACCCGAAGGTGCTTGGCGTAATCCTTAACAAGGTCCGCACTGACGAAAGCATGGAAGCGTTCTCCGCGCGCCTCAAGGAGCACTCGCCCTTGCTGCGCAGCGGCGACTTCCGTCTGCTCGGTTGCATCCCGTTTCGCCCCGAACTCAACGCCCCGCGCACCCGCGACGTGGCCGACCTGATGGGCGCACAGGTGCTCAACGCCGGTGATTACGAGAGCCGGCGCATGAGCAACATCATTATCTGCGCTCGCACCATGCGCAACACCGTGGAACTGCTCAAGCCAGGCGTCCTGGTCGTCACGCCTGGCGACCGCGACGACATCATCCTCGCCGTGAGCCTCGCGGCGATCAACGGCGTGCCGCTGGCCGGCCTGTTGCTGACCAGCGACACCTTGCCCGACCCACGCATCATGGACCTGTGCCGCGGCGCCTTGCAGGCAGGCTTGCCGGTGCTGTCGGTGAGCACCGGCTCCTATGACACCGCCAACCTGCTCAACGGCCTGAACAAGGAAATCCCCATCGATGACCGCGAACGTGCGGAGATCATCACCGATTTCGTCGCCAGCCACCTGGACGCCAAATGGTTGCACCAGCGCTGCGGCACGCCGCGGGAAATGCGCCTGTCGCCGGCGGTGTTCCGCTATCAGTTGATCCAGCGCGCCCAGGCCGCCAACAAACGCATCGTCCTGCCCGAAGGCAGCGAACCGCTGACCGTCCAGGCCGCCGCCATTTGCCAGGCCCGGGGCATCGCCCGTTGCGTGCTGCTGGCCAAGCCGGCCGACGTCGAGGCGGTGGCCCGCGCCCAAGGCATCGAACTGCCGCCAGGGCTGGAGATTCTCGATCCGGACTCGATCCGCGAGCGCTACGTCGAGCCGATGGTGCGGTTGCGCAAGAGCAAGAGTCTGAACGCGCCGATGGCCGAGCAGCAACTGGAAGACACCGTGGTCATCGGCACCATGATGCTGGCCCTGGATGAAGTGGACGGATTGGTCTCCGGGGTCATCCACTCCACCGCCAACACCATCCGCCCAGCCTTGCAACTGATCAAGACCGCGCCAGGCTGCTCCCTGGTGTCCTCGGTGTTTTTCATGCTGTTTCCCGAAGAAGTGCTGGTCTACGGCGACTGCGTGATGAACCCGCACCCCAGCGCTGCGGAGCTGGCGGAAATCGCCCTGCAAAGCGCCGACTCGGCCGCCGCGTTCGGCATCACGCCACGGGTGGCGATGCTCAGCTATTCCAGCGGCGAGTCGGCCAGTGGCGAAGAAGTGGAAAAAGTCCGCGAAGCCACCCTGCTGGCCCACGAAGCCCAGCACGGCCTGCTGATCGACGGTCCGCTGCAATACGACGCCGCCGCCAACGAAACCGTGGCCCGGCAACTGGCGCCCAACAGCCAGGTGGCCGGCCGGGCGACGGTGTTCATTTTCCCGGACCTCAACACCGGCAACACCACCCACAAGGCTGTGCAGCGCAGCGCCGATTGCGTCAGCCTCGGGCCGATGCTGCAAGGCTTGCGCAAACCGGTGAATGACTTGCCCCGCGGCGCCCAGGTCGACGACATCGTGTACACCATCGCCCTGACCGCGATCCAAGCCGCCAACCGACCTTTGGACATTTAAATGCTGGACTTCCTGCCTGCCCCTATGCGCGGCGTCATTGCCTCGCTGCTGTTGGCCCTGAACACCATCGCCTGCTGCACACCGTTGTTCATCGTGGCGATTTTCAAGCTGTTGCTGCCCTTCCCCCCCGCCCAGCGCGTCACCGACTGGCTGATGAGCCACATCCATGAAGCCTGGATCAGCAACAACAAGGCCTGGATGAATCTGCTGCGGCGTACCCGATGGCACCTCAGCGGCCTGGAGGGCCTGGACTACCAGCACTCGTACCTGATCACCAGCAACCACCAGAGCTGGGTCGACATCATGGTGTTGCAGTACGTGCTGAACCGCCGCATCCGGCCGTTGAAGTTCTTCCTCAAGCAGGAATTGATCTGGGTGCCGGTGATCGGCCTGGCCTGGTGGGCCCTGGGTTTTCCGTTCATGAAGCGGTACTCCAAGGCTTACCTGGAAAAACACCCGGAAAAGAAAGGCAAGGACCTGCAAACCACCCGCAAGACCTGTGCGAAGTTTCGCGACAATCCGGTGGGCATTTTCAACTTCGTCGAAGGCACGCGTTTTACCGAAGGCAAGCATGCCCAGCAGCAGTCACCGTTTCGCTACCTGCTCAAGCCCAAGGCCGGTGGCATCGCGTTTGTACTCGATGCGATGGGTGAACAGTTGGAGTCGATCATCAACGTGACCATCCATTACCCGGGCGGTCGTCCGGGGTATTGGGATTTGCTCTGCGGCAACGTGGGCGAGGTGGTGGTGCATTTCCAAGCGTTGAAGATCCCGCCGCAGTTCATCGGCAAGAACTACGACCAGGACGGTGAATATCGCCTGGAGTTCCAGGGCTGGATCAATCAGTTGTGGCAGGACAAGGATGCGTTGCTTGTGCAGATGCATCGCGAATTTCCCGGCCAGCACTGATTTTCCCTTGTGGGAGCCGGCTTTGTGGGAGCAAAGCTTGCTCGCGATCCAGGCGCTGCGGTCCTCAAGAGACCGCGGCGTTTTCATCGCGGGCAAGCCTTGCTCCCACACAGTTGCTCCCACAGTTGATCGAGTTGTCCCATAGAGGAATGAAAAAGCCCGCCGATGATCACTCATCGGCGGGCTTTTTCTTGTCGCTTGCAGCTGCCTCCCTTAGATCGCCCCACGCTTGCGCAGCAGATCCAACACTTGCTTGACGCTCTCTTCCAATGTCAGCGCCTGGGTGTCGATCACCAGGTCGGCATCCAGCGGCACGTCATACGGGAAGGACTCGCCCGGGATGTTGTCGCCGGCGGCGGCGTACAGCCCTTGCGGATCACGCTGGGCACACACCGTTGGCGAGGCCTGGACGTAGACCGTCAGCAGACGCTCACGGCCGATCAGGTCCCTGGCCTGCTCACGCCCTTCGGCACTCGGCGCAACGAACGCAGCCAAGGTCAGCAAGCCCGCTTCGTTGAACTGACGAGCGACATGCGCCGCACGGCGCCAGTTCTCGGTTCGCCCGGCACGGTCCTGCGGCAAGCCCTTGTTCAGGTCATGGCGCAGGTTCTGGCCATCGAGGACAAAGACCGCACGGCCCGAGTCGAACAACTTGCGCTCGACCGCATAGGCCAGCGTGCTCTTGCCAGCGCCCGACAAGCCACTAAACAAGACCGTGGCCGGCTGCTGGCCGAAGCGCTGGGTGCGTTCTTCCACCGACACATGGGCCAGTTTGCCGTGGTGCGTGCTGCTGCCGTGGGTCAGCGGCTGGGCGACGATCATGCCGGCGCCGACCGTGCCGTTGGTCAGGCGATCGATGACGATGAACGCGCCAGTGGTGCGGTTGCTCTCGTAACCGTCCAGGGCGATCGGCGCATCCAGGGCGATCTTCACCTTGCCGATTTCGTTGAGTTGCAACGCGCTGGCCGGACCTTCTTCCAAGGTGTTCACATCGACCTTGTTGACGATGCTCGCAATCGAACCCGGCACGTAGCTGGTGGCACGCTTGATGTCGTATTTCTTGCCCGGCAGCATCGGCTCTTCGGCCATCCACACCAGCATCGCTTCGAAGCTGTCGGTGACCGGCGGCACGTTGTCGGCATGCACCAGCAGGTCGCCACGGGAGATGTCGATCTCGTCTTCCATGGTCAGCGTCACCGCCTGGCCTGGACCGGCGTGTTCCAGCTCGCCTTCGAAGGTGACGATGGATTTCACGCGGCTGCTCTTGCCCGAAGGCAGTACCACCACTTCGTCGCCCTTGTGCACGATGCCGCTGGCGAGGGTGCCGGCGAAACCGCGGAAGTTGAGGTTCGGACGGTTGACGTACTGCACCGGGAAACGCAGGTCGGTGAAGTTACGGTCGCCCGCCACTTCCACGGTCTCGAGGATCTCCATCAGCGATTGGCCGGTGTACCACGGCGAGCGCTCGGACTTGTTCACCACGTTGTCGCCCTTGAGGGCGGACATCGGCACGAAGTGCATGCTGGTGGGCTTGAGCTTCAAGCCTTCGGCGAACTTCAGGTAGTCGGCCTTGATCGACTCGAACACACCCTGGTCGAAGTCCTTGAGGTCCATCTTGTTGATGGCCACGACGATGTGCTTGATGCCCAGCAACGAGGCGATGAAGCTGTGGCGACGGGTCTGGGTCTGCACGCCGTAGCGAGCGTCCACCAGGATGATCGCCAGGTCACAGGTGGAAGCACCGGTGGCCATGTTGCGGGTGTACTGCTCATGGCCGGGGGTATCGGCGATGATGAATTTGCGCTTGGCGGTGGAGAAATAGCGGTAGGCGACATCGATGGTGATGCCTTGCTCACGCTCGGCCTGCAGCCCATCGACCAGCAACGCCAGGTCGATATCGTCACCGGTGGTGCCGACTTTCTTCGAATCGCGGGTGATGGCTTCCAGGTGATCTTCGTAGATCATCTTGGAGTCGTGCAGCAGGCGCCCGATCAAGGTGCTCTTGCCGTCGTCGACGTTACCGCAGGTCAAAAAGCGCAGCAGCTCTTTACGCTCGTGCTGGCCCAGGTAGGCGAGGATGTCCTCGCTGATCAAATCAGATTGATGCGACATGACAGCCCCTTAGAAATAACCTTGACGTTTTTTATCTTCCATCGAGCCTGCGCCATCGTGATCGATGACCCGGCCCTGGCGCTCGGAAGTTCGCGTCAGGAGCATTTCCTGGATGATGTCCGTCAGGCTTTCGGCCTCGGACTCCACCGCGCCCGTCAACGGGTAGCAGCCAAGGGTACGGAAACGCACTTTCTTCTTGACGATACGGGCTTTGTCTTCGTCGGACAGGTGCTCGAGGATGCGCTCGTCGTCGATCATGATCAGCGTGCCGTTCTTCTCGATCACTTCACGCTCGGCAGCGAAATACAGCGGCACGATCGGGATGCCTTCGAGGTAGATGTACTGCCAGATGTCCAGTTCGGTCCAGTTCGACAGCGGGAAGACGCGGATCGACTCGCCCTTGTTGACCTTGCCGTTGTAGACGTTCCACAGTTCCGGGCGCTGGTTCTTCGGGTCCCAGCGGTGCTTGCTGTCACGGAACGAGTACACGCGCTCCTTGGCGCGGGATTTCTCTTCATCGCGACGGGCACCGCCGAACGCAGCATCGAAACCATATTTGTCCAAGGCCTGCTTGAGGCCTTCGGTCTTCATGATGTCGGTGTGCTTGGCACTGCCGTGGGTGAACGGGTTGATGCCCTGCGCCACGCCGTCCGGGTTCACATGAGTGATCAGGTCCAGGCCCAGTTCCTCGACCATGCGGTCGCGGAACTTGTACATTTCCTGGAATTTCCAGCGGGTGTCGACGTGCATCACCGGAAACGGCAGCTTGCCGGGGAAGAACGCCTTGCGTGCCAGGTGCAGCATCACGGCGGAGTCTTTACCGATGGAGTACAGCATCACCGGGTTATCGAACTCGGCGGCCACCTCGCGGATGATGTGGATGCTTTCCGCCTCCAGCTGTTTCAGATGCGTCAGTTTGTCGACCATGGCTACTCACGAAAACTTTCTTATGAACGGCCACCGGGCCGTGTTCGAGCGGGGAATCCTAGCACAGCGACCTCTTCTAATCAGGGCGCCGGCTAGATCGAAACAGCATATGGATATGCCTGCGGGTTCGGGCGCCGAAGGCGTCTCAAATGGGGTTCGGGCAGTCGATAAAGATGTGTTCCAGTGCAAAACGTCGCGCCAGATAGTCGCCCAATGCCTGGACGCCGTAGCGTTCGGTCGCATGGTGACCGGCGGCGATGAAGCTGATGCCGTTTTCCCGGGCGCTGTGAAAAGTCTGCTCGGACGCCTCGCCACTGAGGTACAGATCAACTCCGGCCAGCACTGCCTGATCGATATAGCCCTGCCCCCCGCCAGTGCACCAGCCGACGCGACGGATCATTTGCTCGCTTTCGACCAACAACGGCTCGCGGCCCATGACCTCTTGGACCTTGCGGGCGAAATCCCGCGGCGTCATCGGCTCGGACAAGGAGCCGACCAAGCCGACGGTTTTCGGATTATCCGGATCCAGCGGCCCTTCGACGGTGATATCCAACTGCCGGGCCAGTTGCACGTTATTGCCGACCTCGGGGTGCAAATCGAGTGGCAAGTGATAGGCCAGCAGGCTGATATCGTGCTTGAGCAACGTCTTGAGGCGACGCTGCTTCATGCCGGTAATACACGGATTTTCGCCCTTCCAGAAATAACCATGATGCACCAGCACCAAGTCGGCATCGGCCTCCACGGCGGCGTCGAGCAAGGCCTGGCTGGCGCTCACGCCGCTGACGATGCGCATCACCTGGGGCGCGCCTTCGACTTGCAATCCATTGGGGCAGTAATCGGCAATTCGGCTGCTTGCCAGGTAACGGTCCGCTTCTTCAACCAGGGTGTTCAGGGCGACGGCCATCAAAAAGACTCCTAAATATCCCGTTCAGAGGCGCGCGCGGCCTCGTATAATGCGCGACATTATGGGCGGTCTCATCCCGCCTGCAACCATCGTAGGACGTGCTTAATGCTCAAGGCGCTGCGTTTTTCCGGCTGGCCGCTATTGGCCGGCGTGCTTGTCGCTCTATTGATTATCCAGCGCTACCCGGAATGGGTCGGGCTGCCAAGCCTGGACGTCAACCTGCAACAGGCGCCGCAAACCAAGGCGCCGCAGCAGGGGCCGGTGTCCTATGCCGACGCAGTCACCCTGGCCGCGCCGGCGGTGGTCAACCTCTACACCACCAAGGTCATCAACAAACCCAACCACCCGCTCTTCGAAGATCCGCAATTCCGGCGTTTTTTCGGCGACAACTCGCCCAAGCAGAAACGCATGGAGTCGAGCCTGGGTTCGGGTGTGATCATGAGTCCGGAAGGCTATATCCTGACCAACAACCATGTCACCAGCGGTGCCGACCAGATCGTCGTGGCGCTCAAGGATGGCCGTGAGACCCTGGCGCGGGTGATCGGCAGCGATCCGGAAACCGACCTCGCCGTGCTCAAGATCGATCTGAAAAACCTGCCGGCGATCACCATCGGCCGTTCCGACAGTATCCGCATCGGCGACGTGACCCTGGCGATCGGTAACCCGTTCGGCGTCGGCCAGACAGTGACCATGGGCATCATCAGCGCCACCGGCCGTAACCAGTTGGGCCTGAACAACTACGAAGACTTCATCCAGACCGACGCCGCGATCAACCCCGGCAACTCCGGCGGCGCACTGGTGGATGCCAACGGCAACCTCACCGGGATCAACACCGCGATTTTCTCCAAGTCCGGCGGCAGCCAGGGCATCGGCTTCGCCATTCCGGTGAAACTGGCGATGGAGGTGATGAAGTCGATCATCGAACACGGCCAGGTGATTCGTGGCTGGCTGGGTATCGAAGTGCAACCGCTGACCCAGGAACTGGCGGAGTCTTTCGGCTTGTCCGGGCGCCCCGGGATCGTAGTGGCAGGGATCTTCCGCGACGGCCCGGCGCAGAAGGCCGGCTTGCAGCTGGGCGATGTGATCCTGAGCATCGATGGCGAACCGGCGGGCGATGGCCGCCGCTCGATGAACCAAGTGGCGCGGATCAAGCCCACCGACAAGGTGACTGTCCAGGTGATGCGCAACGGCAAGGAGCTCAAGCTCACGGCTGAAATCGGCCTGCGTCCACCGCCGGCACCGGTGGCGCTCAAGGAAGAACAGTAAGCGCCCTCCCTCCCTTGACCTGAATCCCCTGTGGCGAGGGGATTTAGCGAAACGTCGCACCGCCCGTTGGGATTGCAAATCAGGAATAGCATAAATTCTCATTAGTAGTGTTATATTGTTTCAATACTAAAATTGGAACAACATAACATGTCATCTTTAAAACGGATTTCCCTCGCCAGCCTGGCCCTGGGCCTGCTGGGCGATCCGGTCTTCGCCGAAGAAACCCAGCCCCTGGAGCTGGACGCCATCAACGTCACGTCCAATTACCAATCCCCCACTGGCCCCGTCTCGGGCTACCGCGCCACCCGTTCCGCCAGCGCGACCAAAACCGACACGGCACTGCGCGACGTCCCGCAATCCATCAGCGTGATCCCCGCCAGCGTTCTCAAGGATCTGGGCAGCACCAGCGTCGAGCGAGCGCTGGAATATGCCGGCGGCGTATCGAAACAGAACAGCTTCGGCGGGCTGACGCTGTACGAATACAGCGTGCGCGGCTTCACCACGTCAGAATTCTACAAGGATGGCTTCAGCGCCAACCGCGGCTTTCCCAGCACGCCGGACGCCGCCAATATCGAGCGCATCGAGGTGCTCAAGGGGCCTGCGGCCAGCCTCTATGGGCGAGGCGATCCCGGTGGCACGGTGAACATTGTCACCAAGAAACCCCAGCCCGAAGCCTTCACCACGTTGCAGACCAGCGCCGGCAGTTGGGATCGCTACCGCACCGCGTTGGACGTCAACACGCCACTGGACGCTGAAGGCAACCTCCTGTCGCGGGTCAACCTGGCGGTGGAGGACAACCACAGCTTCCGCGATCACGTCGACAGCAAGCGCGTCTTCGTGGCGCCCTCGATCAGTTGGCAACTGAGCCCCGACACCCGACTGCTGGTGGAAAGCGAAATCGTGCGCCACAGCTCGACTTTCGACCGTGGCATCGTCGCGCCAAACAATCGCTGGAGCGGCGTCTCCCGTTCGACCTTCCTGGGCGAACCCAACGACGGCGACATCGATAACCACAACAACATGCTTCAGGCCGCCCTTGAGCATCAGCTCAACGATGACTGGCAACTGCGCCTCGCCAGCCACTACAAGCAGGGCGAACTCTGGGGATTCGCCTCCGAAGCGCGCCCGCTGAACGCCGACGGCCACACCGTGAACCGCCGCTACCGCGAGCGCGACAACAACTGGCACGACAGCATTACCCAGCTGGAACTGCGTGGCCGATTCGACCTCGGGCCTTGGCAGCATGAGCTGCTGATCGGCACGGAATACGAGGACTACCGCAAGAACGAGCGTGTGACCACCGTCGCTGGCGCTTACCCCATCGACATCTACAACCCGATCTACGGCCAGCCAAAACCCAACGGCGTGCGCTCCGGCACGGACTTCTTCGAGCATGTCAAAAGCCGGGCCCTGAACCTTCAGGACCAGATCATCTTCACCGACAAGCTGCGTGGCCTGCTTGGTGTGCGCTATGAGCATTTCGAGCAGAGCGTCGACAACCACGTCAACGACGTGACCAGCCGCCAGCGCCACGACGCCCTGACCCAGCGCGCCGGGTTGCTGTATCAACTGACGCCTGAAGTCGGGCTGTTCGCCAACGCCTCTACCTCGTTCAAGCCCAACAACGGCCTGGACGCCAACGACAAGACCTTCGACCCCGAGGAAGGTGTCGGCTATGAAATCGGGGTCAAGAGCGAGCTGTTCGATGACCGGTTGAGCACCACACTGGCGGCGTTCCACATAGAAAAGGAAAACGTCCTGACTCAGGTTGCCGGAACCGATTTCAGCCGCGCCGTGGGCGAGGCCCGCAGCCAGGGCATCGATTTGCAGATCACCGGCCAGGTGACCGACGCGGTGCGCATCATCGGCGCCTTCGCCTACATCGATGCCGAAGTGACCCAAGGTGACGAGGAAATTCCCACCGGCAGCCGGATCCTCGGTGTCGCCAAGCGCAGCGGCAGCCTGCTGGGCGTCTACGAATTCCAGGACGGGCATCTGCGCGGTTCGGACCTCGGTGCAGCGTTCACTTATGTCGGTGATCGCTCGGGCGAAGCCGGCAAGGATTTCGAACTGCCGGCCTACCACACCGTGGACCTGCTGGCCCATTACAAGGCCAGCGACAACGTCACCGTCGGCCTGAACCTGAACAACGTGTTCGACGAAAAGTACTACGAACGCTCCTACAGCAATTACTGGGTCACACCCGGCGACCCGCGCAACTTCACTGTCAGCCTCACCCTCGATCTGTAAAAGGAAGTCAGCATGAAATACCCCAAGACCTTCGCCCTGCTCGGCCTGTTTCTCGCCACCCAGGCCTCGGCCCATGGCCTGTGGACCGAACAACGCCGCGGCAACATTGAAGTGATCTACGGCCACGGCGCCGAAGACAATGCCTTCAAGGCGAAGAAAATCAGCGGCGCCTGGGCCTACGACCTGGGCGGCAAGATGATCCCCGTCACGGTGGAGCGTCTGCCGGACCACGCGCGCCTGCAACCGCTCAAGCCACCGGCCGTGCTGGCCGTCGCCCTGGACAACGGGATGTGGTCGCAGACGGCTGACAAAAAGTGGATCAACGAAGGCCGCAGCAAAGTGCCCGGCGCGATTGAGTCGACGCAGACGTTCAAATACAGCCTGGCGATCTATGAGCCGGGGGCGAAACTGCCGAAGCTGGATCCGATCAAGTTCGTGATCGTGCCGGAAGTCGACCCGCTGACCGTCGGTCCCGGCCAGTCACTGCCGGTGCGGGTGCTGCTCGATGGCAAACCGGCGGCTGGGGTGAAACTGGTGGGGGACTATCGCAGCGCGCCGAATACCGTGAGCACTGAGACCGATGCGCAAGGTCGGGCCAAAGTGCTGGTGCGCAATGAAGGTTTGAACGTGATCGCCGCGAGCATGGAAATCCCGCTCAAGGACAATAAGGACGTGGCGACGCGCGGCGTGTTCACCTCGCTGACATTCCTTGGCGAACCGCACCACGAATAGGACACCAAGAGCTGTGGGAGCAGATACGCTCCCACAGCGACCGCAGGTATTTAGAGTTCGCCCAAGGCTTCGATCAGGGCCTGGTTCTGCTCCGGCGTACCGATGCTGATCCGCAGGAACTGCGCAATGCGCTCTTGCTTGAAGTGCCGAACAATCACGCCTTGCTCGCGCAATTTCGCCGCCAGCCCCGCCGCGTCGTGCCGGGGATGACGGGCGAAGATGAAGTTCGCCGACGACGGTAGCACTTCAAAACCCTTGGCTGCCAATTGCGCCACCACCCATTCACGGTGCTCGATGACCAACCGACAGGTCTGGTCAAAGTACTCCCGGTCGTCGAACGCTGCCGCGCCGCCGACATTTGCCAGGCGATCCAGGGGATAGGAGTTGAAGCTGTTCTTGATTCGCTCCAGCGCTTCGATCAGCTCCGGATGGCCCACCGCCAGCCCCACCCGCAGCCCCGCCAGCGAACGAGACTTGGAAAGCGTCTGGGTGACCAGCAGGTTCGGATAACGATCCACCAGGCTGATGGCCGTCTCGCCGCCAAAGTCGATGTAGGCCTCGTCGACCACCACCACCGAATCCGGGTTGGCCTTGAGGATCTGCTCGATCGCTTCCAGCGCCAACAGGCAGCCGGTCGGCGCGTTGGGGTTGGGGAAAATGATCCCGCCATTGGGTTTGGTGTAGTCCGCCGGGTCGATCTGGAATTGTTCGTCCAGCGGCACCGCCTCGAACTTGATGCCGTAGAGCCCGCAATACACCGGATAAAAACTGTAGCTGATGTCCGGGAACAGTAGCGGCCGCTCGTGTTGCAGCAGGCCGTGGAAAATGTGCGCCAACACCTCGTCCGAGCCGTTGCCCAGGAATACCTGGTTGGCCTGCACGCCGTAATAGCGGGCCACGGCATTCTTCAAGAGATCGCTGTTAGGGTCAGGGTACAGGCGCAGGTTGTCGTTCAACTCGGTCTGCATCGCCGCCAGGGCCTTGGGCGATGGGCCGTACGGATTCTCGTTGGTATTGAGCTTGACCAGGCGGGTCAACTTCGGCTGTTCGCCCGGCACGTAGGGCACCAGGTTCTTGACGAACGGGCTCCAGAATTTACTCATTTCAGTTCCCCCGCCCTTCAGTGGATGGCTCGTCAAGAATGCGGTACTCGGCGCTACGGGCATGGGCGCTCAGGGATTCGCCGCGGGCCAGCACGGAAGCGGTCTTGCCCAGCTCGGACGCGCCCTGCTCCGAGCAAAAAATGATCGACGAGCGCTTCTGGAAGTCGTAAACCCCCAGCGGCGACGAAAAGCGTGCGGTGCCGGAGGTCGGCAGCACGTGGTTGGGGCCGGCGCAATAATCGCCCAGCGCCTCGGACGTGTGACGGCCCATGAAGATCGCACCGGCATGGCGAATCTTCGGCAGCCAGGCCTGCGGGTCGGCGACCGACAACTCCAGGTGTTCCGGCGCAATGCGGTTGGCGACCTCGATGGCCTGCTCCATGTCCTCGACCTTGATCAGCGCTCCACGCCCATTGATCGAGGTGTTGATGATCTCGGCGCGATCCATGGTCGGCAGCAGCTTGTCGATGCTGGCAGCGACCTTGTCGAGGAACTCGGCGTCCGGGCTGACCAGGATCGCCTGGGCATCTTCGTCATGCTCCGCCTGGGAAAACAGGTCCATGGCAATCCAGTCCGGATCGGTCTGGCCGTCGCACACCACGAGGATTTCCGAAGGGCCGGCGATCATGTCTATACCCACTTGGCCAAACACGTGGCGCTTGGCGGTGGCGACATAGATATTGCCCGGCCCGACCACTTTGTCGACCCTCGGCACGCTTTCGGTGCCATAGGCCAACGCAGCCACGGCTTGGGCACCACCGATGGTGAACACCCGGTCGACGCCGGCAATGCAGGCGGCGGCCAACACCAGTTCGTTGATTTCACCGCGCGGGGTCGGTACAACCATGACCACCTCGGTCACTCCGGCAACCTTGGCCGGGATGGCGTTCATCAATACCGAGGACGGATAGGAAGCCTTGCCGCCCGGGACGTAAAGCCCCGCACGGTCCAGCGGCGTGACCTTCTGGCCCAGCACCGTGCCGTCGGCTTCGGTGTAGCTCCAGGAGTCCTGTTTCTGCCTTTCGTGGTAGCTGCGCACCCGGGACGCGGCTTTTTCCAAGGCCTCGCGCTGAGGCACGGTGATCCGAGTCAGTGCCAGCTCCAGACGCTCGCGCGGCAGGATCAGGTCGGCCATCGAGGCGACTTGCAAGCCGTCGAACTTCTGCGTGAATTCCACCAACGCGGCATCGCCACGCTGGCGAACGGCCTTGATGATGCCCAGCACCCGCTCATTGACCGAGTCGTCAGACACACTCTCCCAGCTCAGCAGATGATCCAGATGATGAGCGAAATCCGGGTCGGCAGCGTTGAGTCGGCGAATCGAAGTGGGAGCGGTCATAGCGAGGGCCTCATTAATGGCAAATGCTCAGGCGCCCTAAGCTACCAGTCCATTCGCGTGGGCACCTGAGAAAATTGGCTATGACGCGGATAGACGGGCGCGACGCTAAGGTCGCGCAGGTGAATCAGCCGCGGTGTCGCGATTCCACTGCCTTGCGCAGGGTATCGATCAAAGCCTGGATACGGGCGTGCTGCATTTTCATCGAAGCCTTGTTGACGATCAGCCGGGAGGTGACGTCCGCGATGAAATCCTGGGGCTCCAGGCCATTGGCCCGCAAGGTATTGCCGGTGTCGACGACGTCGATGATCTTGTCCGCCAGGCCGATCAGCGGCGCCAGCTCCATCGAACCGTACAACTTGATGATGTCGACCTGACGGCCCTGCTCGGCGTAATAACGCTTGGCAATGTTGACGAACTTGGTCGCCACCCGCAGGCGCCCCTTGGGCTCAGGTGCGCCGACTTTACCGGCGGTCATCAGCTTGCAGCGAGCGATCTGCAGGTCCAGCGGCTCGTACAAGCCCTGGCCACCGTATTCCATCAACACGTCCTTACCGGCCACCCCAAGATCAGCGGCGCCATGTTCAACGTAGGTTGGCACATCGGTGGCGCGCACGATCAGCAAGCGCACATCGGCCTGGGTCGTGGGGATGATCAGCTTGCGGCTCTTGTCCGGATTCTCGGTCGGCACGATGCCCGCTTCAGCCAGAAGCGGCAGGGTGTCGTCGAGGATACGGCCCTTGGACAGTGCGATGGTCAACATGGGAAGCGTCAGTCCTTATCAAGGTACTCATGCCCGGTCGCAAGCGGCGCCGGACACACATCGAGGGTGCAAACACCCTCGACTGAAACGAAATCAACGGCACATCCTTGTGCCCATGCAGCCGGAACTAGCCCGGTACGCGACGGATCTTGGCGCCGAGCATCTGCAGTTTCTCTTCGATGCACTCGTAGCCACGGTCAATGTGGTAGATGCGGTCGATGAGGGTATCGCCTTCGGCCACCAGGGCCGAGATCACCAGGCTGGCCGAGGCCCGCAGGTCGGTGGCCATGACTGGCGCGCCCTTGAGCTTCTCGGTCCCGGTGACGATGGCGGTGTTGCCTTCGACCTGAATCTTGGCGCCCATGCGGTGCAACTCATAGACGTGCATGAAGCGGTTTTCGAAGATCGTCTCGATCACCGCACCGGTGCCTTCGGCAATGGCGTTGAGGGAGATGAACTGCGCCTGCATGTCGGTCGGGAACGCCGGATAAGGCGCGGTCCGCACGTTGACGGCTTTAGGCCGCTTGCCGTGCATGTTCACTTCGATCCAGTCTTCGCCGCAGGTGACTTCGGCACCGGCTTCCTTGAGTTTTTCGAGGACGGCTTCGAGAATGGTCGGATCAGTGTCCTTGACCTTGACGCGGCCACCGGTGACAGCAGCGGCCACCAGGTAGGTACCGGTTTCGATCCGGTCCGGCATCACTTTGTAGGTGGCCGAATGCAGGCGCTCGACGCCATCGATAGTGATGGTATCAGTGCCGGCGCCAGTGATCTTGGCCCCCATGGCGATCAGGAAGTTCGCCAGGTCGACGACTTCCGGCTCACGGGCGGCGTTTTGCAGCACGCTGCGGCCCTTGGCCAAGGCGGCGGCCATCATGATGTTTTCGGTACCGGTCACGCTAACGGTGTCGAAGAAGAAGTTCGCCCCGCGCAGGCCGCCTTCAGGGGCCTTGGCCTTGATGTAGCCGCCCTCGACATCGATGATCGCGCCCATGGCTTCCAGGCCACGGATATGCAGGTCCACCGGACGCGAACCGATGGCGCAACCGCCAGGCAACGCGACTTCGGCTTCACCGAAACGAGCGACCATCGGGCCCAGCACCAGGATCGACGCACGCATGGTCTTCACCAGTTCGTACGGGGCGATCAGGGTCTTGATGGTACGCGGGTCGATTTCGACGCTGAGCTTCTCGTCGATCACCGGCTCGATGCCCATGCGCCCGAACAGCTCGATCATCGTGGTGATGTCGTGCAGGTGCGGCAGGTTGGCCACGGTCACGGGACCGTCGCACAGCAGGGTCGCGGCCAGGATCGGCAGGGCGGAGTTCTTTGCCCCGGAAATACGGATTTCGCCATCAAGACGAACGCCGCCGGTAATAATCAGTTTATCCATAAGAATCTCGAGGCCCTTGGGCTCAGGTGCGCTCGGCCCAGGCCGCGCTGCTGAAAAATTTCATCGTGACCGCGTGGATGCTGCCATCGGCGATCCATGGGTTCAAATGGGCATAGATGCTCTGCTGACGCTTCACTGGGCTCAACGCCGCCAGTTCATCGCTGATTACATTCAGCTGGAAGTTGCAGCCTTCGCCTTCAACTTCCACCTGCGTACCAGGCAGCTTTCCTTCAAGGAAGCTCTTCACTTCTACAGCCTGCATGCTCAACCTCAATCGGCGCCCTGTGCGCACGGGTCGCACATCATACAAAAAAGCCCCGCGCCTGCGAACCCCGCGAAGCAGGACTCTGACAGAGGGGCCTTTCCAACAATGTGGGTCAGGGGTGCGCCAACAGCTCGGTCAGCTCGCTGACCTGGGCTATTTCGCGCATGTCTTCGGGCATCCCACGGATGCTCCACGTTTTGCCAGCTTCCTTGGCGTCTCGCATGAAGCACAGCAGCAGCGACAGGCCGACGCTGCTGGACTTCTGCACGCCTGAGCAATCGATCACCAACTCGGCGGTCTTGGCGGACTTGATCAGCGCCTGGCCCTGCTTGCGCAAGCCCGGGCCGGTACGGTAATCCAGCACGCCGCTGAGCAGCAGCTCGCCGGACTCGCCCAGGCGCACGGCTGACTCACTCACCGACTCGTTCATTGTTGCTGCTTCTCTTGGGCATCTTCGGCAACTTCCTTTGCCTTGGCGACCTCACCGGCCCAACCATTGATGGTCTTTTCCAGGTCATTACCATTGCGCTGCATCGCATCGGCGAATTGATCGCGGAACAGCTTGCCGATGTTGATGCCATTAATGATCACGTTACGTACCTTCCACTCGCCATTGATCTTCTCGAGTGTGTAGGACACAGGGTAGACGGCGCCGTTGTTGCCCTTGACCGTCATGCCGACGCTGGTGCGTTCGCCTGACTCATCCTTGGCCGGGTCGACGGTGATGCCCTGATTGTTGTACTCAAGCAAGGCGTTGCCATAGAACTGGAACAGGCTGCGCTTGAAGTTTTCCTGGAAGCGGGTCATCTGCGCAGGCGTAGCCTTGCGCGAGTACTTGACGGTCATGATGCTCTTGGAAATGCCGTCAGCGTCCACAACCGGCCCGACAATCCGGTTCAAGGACTCATAGAACGCGCTCGGGTCCTGCTTGTACTTTTCCTTGTTGGCCGAAAGATCCGCCAACAACTGGTCAGTCGTCGTCTTGATGATGTCGTGCGCCGAAGGCGCCGCCACGGCATTGCCCATCAGCGGCAGTGCCGCCAACAGGACCAGCAGGCTGCGTCGTAGGATAGAGATCATTCAAAAGCTCCTCATTTGGCGTCTTTGCTAACGGTATTGAGCAGGAATTTACCGATCAGGTCCTCAAGCACCAGCGACGACTGCGTATCGTGGATGGTCCCGCCGTCCTTGAGCAGGGAATCTTCCCCGCCCACGCTGATACCGATGTATTTCTCGCCCAGCAGCCCAGCCGTGAGGATAGATGCAGTGGAGTCGGTCGGCAGATTATCCACGCGTTTTTCCAACTGCAGCGTTACCCGGCCAGTGAAACTGTCGCGGTCCAGATCGATTGCCGTGACCTTGCCGATGGTCACACCGGCCATGGTCACCTTGGCTCTGACCGTCAAACCGGCGATATTGTCAAAATAAGCATAAAGTTTATAAGTATCGGTGCTCGCGGTCGGCGCCAGTCCACTGACCCGCAGGGCCAGCAGCAGCAAAGCCAGGATGCCAGCCAGCAAGAAAAGGCCGACACCGATTTCCAGGGTGCGGTTTTGCATCAGAAATCTCCAAACATCAAGGCGGTCAGAATAAAGTCAAGGCCCAGGACGGCCAACGAGGCGTAGACCACGGTCTTGGTTGTGGCACGGCTGATCCCCTCTGACGTGGGCTCACAGTCATAACCTTGAAACACGGCAATCCAGGTCACCACGAAAGCGAATACGGCACTCTTGATCACACCGTTGAGCACATCGTCGAGAAAATCGACGCTGTTCTGCATGTTGGCCCAATAGGAGCCTTCATAGACCCCCAGCCAATCGACGGCCACCCATGAGCCGCCCCAGATCCCCACGACGCTGAAGATCATCGCCAGCACCGGCAGGGAAATGAAGCCGGCCCACAGGCGCGGGGCAATAATGTACTTGAGCGGGTCGACGCCAATCATTTCCAGGCTGGACAACTGCTCGGTGGACTTCATGTTACCGATTTCGGCCGTCAGCGCCGAACCGGCACGCCCGGCGAACAGCAACGCCGTCACCACCGGCCCGAGTTCCCGCAGCAATGTCAGCGCAACCATCTGCCCGACCGCCTGCTCCGACCCGTAGCTGGACAATATGCTGAAGCCCTGGAGTGCCAGCACCATGCCGATGAAGATCCCGGAGACCACGATGATCACGAGGGACATCACCCCCACCGAATGCAGCTGCTTGACCAACAGGCCAAAACCACCACCGGTCGAACTGCGCCCCAGCAAGGCATGCATGAGGAACAGCGAGGAACGCCCCAGCACCGCCACTACGTCGATACCTGAGCGGCCGAACAGGCGGACTCTTTCTATTAATGATGTCTTGCGCATCAGCGCTTCCCCAGCAGATCGGTACGGTAATCCGTGGCCGGAAAATGGAACGCCACCGGGCCGTCCGGATCACCTTTCATGAATTGGCGAATGCGCGGATTGTCC
Source organism: Pseudomonas marvdashtae (assembly GCF_014268655.2). NCBI lineage: Bacteria > Pseudomonadati > Pseudomonadota > Gammaproteobacteria > Pseudomonadales > Pseudomonadaceae > Pseudomonas > Pseudomonas marvdashtae. The sequence continues at coordinate 867,210 of NZ_JABWQX020000001.1, read as the reverse complement.
GAATCCAGCAACTCCTGGGGCGTGCCCTGCCCCAGCACCTGACCATCGCCTACAACATAGATGTAGTCGGCGATGCTCGCGGTTTCGGCCAGGTCATGGGAGACCACGATACTGGTGATGCCCAACGCATCGTTGAGCAGGCGGATCAGGCGCACGAGCACGCCCATGGCAATGGGGTCCTGCCCAACGAAGGGTTCGTCGTACATCAGGATTTTCGGGTCGAGGGCGATCGCCCGGGCCAAGGCCACCCGCCGCTTCATGCCGCCAGACAACTCGTCCGGCATCAGTTCCAGGGCACCCCGCAGCCCGACGGCCTGCAATTTGAGCAGGACGATGTCGCGAATCATCTCTTCCGGCAGCTCCGTATGGACCCGCAGGGGAAACGCCACGTTCTCGAATACATCAAGGTCAGTGAACAGGGCACCGCTCTGGAACAGCACGCCCATATGCTTGCGCGCATCGAACAGGTCGCCGCGCGATAACTGCGGAAGGTTCTGGCCGTTGACCCAGACTTCGCCGGCGCTGGGGCGCAGTTGTGCGCCCATCAGCCGCAGCAGCGTGGTCTTTCCGCAGCCGGAAGGACCCATGATGCCGGTCACCTTGCCGCGCGGGATACGAATATCGATGTCATTGAAAATGCTGCGCGTCCCTCGCTTGAAGGACAGTCCCTTCAGCTCGACCGCGTAGGCGTTGTCGGCACTCATCTAAACTCCTTGCGATGCAGCCTCATATTCGAATGCCCCGGCCAGCCGACAAACGCCGGCACCACCGGGCACACGAACCGGCGGCGAACTATATCACTGCAACCGCCAGGCGCCCAAGGCCAACCCCTTGCCCGTTAAGCCAGACCAGAGATAAAACGCCACATTTTATGTCCGACCTTACAACCGTTCGAATAAAGCATGACGAACTAACGTGAGGGAATCGTTCATTGTCGCTATAATCGCCGCCTTTTCATCGGGCTATACGATTCTGACATGAGCCAATCCAGCGACCTGATTCAATCGGCACAACGTACCATCCGCCTCGAGCTCGAAGCCGTGCAAGGCTTGCTGCCTCATATCGACGCTGATTTCGTACGCGCCTGCGAGATGATTCTGGCCAGCAAGGGGCGCGTGGTCGTGGTCGGCATGGGCAAGTCCGGGCATATCGGCAACAAGATCGCCGCCACCCTGGCCAGCACTGGCACCACGGCATTTTTCGTCCACCCGGCCGAAGCCAGTCACGGCGACATGGGCATGATCACCCGGGACGATGTCATCCTGGCCCTGTCCAACTCCGGCTCGACCAATGAAATCCTCACGTTGCTGCCATTGATCAAGCGCCTGGGCATCCAGATGATCAGCATCACTGGCAATCCGGACTCTCCCTTGGCCAAGGCCGCCGAAGTGAACCTCAACGTTCATGTCGAACACGAAGCCTGCCCGCTGAACCTGGCCCCGACCTCATCCACCACCGCAGCCCTGGTCATGGGCGATGCCCTGGCCGTGGCGCTGCTGGAAGCCAGGGGCTTCACCGCCGAGGACTTCGCTTTTTCCCACCCCGGTGGCGCTTTGGGCCGTCGCCTGTTGCTGAAAGTCGAAAACGTGATGCACGCCGGCGAGGAGTTGCCGCAAGTACAACGCGGCACGCTGCTCAAGGACGCGCTCATGGAGATGACCCGCAAGGGGCTGGGCATGACGGTGATCCTCGAAGCCGACGGCAAGCTCGCCGGGATCTTCACGGACGGCGACCTGCGCCGTACCCTCGATCGCGCCATCGATATCCGCAATGCGACCATCGACGAAGTCATGACCCTTCACGGCAAGACCGCTCGCGCCGACATGCTCGCCGCCGAAGCCCTGAAAATCATGGAAGACCACAGGATCAACGCACTGGTGGTGGTGGACGACGAGGACCGCCCGGTTGGCGCCTTCAATCTGTCCGACCTGCTGCGTGCTGGAGTAATGTAATGACGACCGACCTGCTGCTACGGGGCAAGAATATCAAGCTCGCCGTGTTCGACGTTGACGGCGTGCTCACCGATGGCCGCCTGTACTTCCTTGAAGACGGCAGCGAATTCAAGACTTTCAATACGCTCGACGGCCAAGGCATCAAGATGCTGATGGCGACTGGCGTGCAGACCGCTATCATCAGTGGTCGCAAGACCCCGGTGGTCGAGCGGCGGGCGAAGAACCTCGGTATCGCGCATCTTTATCAGGGCCGCGAAGACAAACTGGTGGTACTGGACGAACTCCTTGGCCAACTCAATCTAAGCTATGAACAGGTCGCCTACCTCGGTGACGACCTGCCTGACCTGCCGGTGATCCGCCGGGTCGGCCTGGGCATGGCCGTGGCCAACGCGGCCGCCTTCGTACGCGAGCACGCCCATGGGGTTACCACGGCGAGGGGCGGCGAAGGCGCGGCCCGTGAATTCTGTGAACTGATCCTGCGTGCCCAGGGCAACCTCGAAGCGGCCCACGCCGCATACCTGTGAGCCATTTATGCTAAGCAAGAAGATTCGCACCATCCTGGTGTTCGGCTGTATCGCAGCGATTTTCGCGGCGGTCGGCTACTGGAACATCAGCCCGGAACGCTTCCTTGACCAGCCGGCGGCCAAGGTCGAGGAAAATATCGACTGGTACGCAACCAATACGCATACGCTGCAATACCTGCCCGACGGCAAGCTGCAGTACGAAATGACCTCCGACAAGGTCGATCACGTAAAGGCCAGCGATATCACGCTGGTCACCAAACCGGACCTGAACATGTTCCGGGGCACTGAATTTCCGTGGCACGTCCAGAGCGAGCGCGCCGAGGTCAATCCCGGTGGCACCGAAGTCGAGCTGATCGACTCGGTACGCATCGCCCGAACCGATGAAAAGAACCGTACGACCATCATTACCAGCAGCCGCATGACGGTCTTTCCGCAGCGAGAATATGCGCAGACCGAGCAACCCGTTAGAATCGACGGCGCCGGCGGCGTGTCGACTGGCGTAGGAATGAAGGCGTATTTGAAGGAAAGCAGGATACACCTGCTATCGAAAGTAAGAGGACAGTATGAAGCTCGCTAAAACCCTCCCTATTTTGCTCAGTCTGGGCGCAGCACTGGGAAGCGCGAGCGCCTGGGCCCTCCCCAACGACCGCGACCAGCCTATCCGCATCCAGGCCGACGACGCGCAACTGGACGACAAGAACGGTGTCGCCACCTATAAAGGTGACGTGATCATCACCCAGGGCTCGATGAAGGTGACCGGCAATACCGTGACCATCACCCGCACCCAGTCCGGCGACATCGACGTGGTGACCTCGGTGGGTAACCTGGCCTACTTCGAACAGCTGCAAACCGCAGGCGACACCAAGCCGGTGCAAGGCTACGGGGTGACCATCCAGTATCACGCATCCCAGGATCGCGTCGTGCTGATCGACCGCGCCAAGGTCGTCGACAAGGACAACAACGTGACCCAAGGCGAGAAAATCGTCTACGACACCAACAAGAAACTGGCCAGCGCCGGTCGCGCCACTGGCAGCAAGGTCACCGAATCGCGTCCGCGCATCGACATGGTGATCCAGCCGAAAAAGAAAACCGACGAGCAGAAGGCCCAGTAATGGCAACTCTGAAAGCCCAGCACTTGGCCAAGAGCTACAAGAGCCGCCAGGTCGTGCGCGATGTCAGCCTGTCCATCGACAGCGGCCAGATCGTCGGCCTGCTCGGCCCCAACGGCGCGGGCAAGACGACCTGCTTCTACATGATCGTGGGCCTGGTCCAGGCCGACCAGGGTCGCGTCCTGATCGATGACCTGGACGTCAGCCACCAGCCGATGCATGGCCGGGCAAAAGCCGGTATCGGCTACCTGCCCCAGGAAGCGTCGATCTTTCGCAAGCTGTCGGTGGCCGACAACATCATGGCAATCCTCGAGACCCGCAAGGAGCTCGACAAGGCCGGCCGTCGCCAGGAACTGGAAAGCCTGCTGCAAGAGTTCCACATTAGTCACATTCGCGACAACCTGGGCATGAGCCTGTCCGGTGGCGAACGCCGCCGTGTGGAAATCGCCCGCGCCCTGGCCACCGCGCCGAAATTCATCCTGCTCGACGAACCGTTCGCTGGCGTGGACCCGATTTCCGTGGGCGACATCAAGCAGATCATCCACCACCTCAAGGCCAAGGGGATCGGCGTATTGATCACCGACCACAACGTGCGCGAGACCCTGGATATCTGCGAAACCGCCTATATCGTCAATGACGGCCAGTTGATTGCCGAAGGCGACTCCGCCACCATCCTGGCCAACGAACTGGTCAAGGAAGTGTATCTGGGCCATGAATTCCGCCTTTAAGCACTATGTGCCTGGCGAATGCCCGAGCGGCGCCGGCGCTTCAATGCCGACGTCGCGGGGACGCGTTCAATTAATTGAGAGCGCCCCCTAGGCAAACACTTCAGTTTCAGGCATATAATTTGCTTAAGTTTGGCGCTCCGGCGCCCTGTAGTGGATGGCGCATGTGCGCCGGCGAATAAGGTGTTAAGCCCCTGCCATGAAACCATCGCTAGTCTTGAGAATGGGCCAGCAGCTGACGATGACACCGCAGCTGCAACAGGCCATCCGCCTGCTCCAATTGTCGACCCTGGACCTGCAACAGGAAATCCAGGAGGCGCTGGAGTCCAATCCGATGCTCGAACGCCAGGAAGAAGGCGAAGACTTCGACAATACCGATCCGCTGGCCGATAGCGTCGAGCAGAAAACTCCCGCCGAAATCCCGGAACCGTCCTACCAGGAAGCCGCCCCGACGGTGGACAACCTCGAGGACGGTGAATGGAACGAGCGTATTCCCAACGAGCTGCCCGTGGATACGGCCTGGGACGACGTATACCAGACCAGCGCCAGCAGCCTGCCGAGCGGCGATGACGACGAGTGGGATTTCACCACCCGCACCTCCGCCGGCGAGAGCCTGCAAAGTCATCTGCTGTGGCAACTGAACCTGGCGCCGATGTCCGATACCGATCGCCTGATCGCCGTGACGTTGATCGATTGCATCAACAACCAGGGCTACCTGGACGAGACCCTCGAAGAGATCCTGGAAGCCTTCGACCCCGAGCTCGACATCGAGCTGGACGAGATCGAAGCCGTCCTCCATCGCATCCAGCAGTTCGAACCCGCCGGCATCGGTGCTCGCAACCTGGGTGAGTGCCTGTTGCTGCAACTGCGCCAGCTGCCTGCCAAGACCCCGTGGCTGGCCGAAGCCAAACGGTTGGTGACGGATTTCATCGACCTGCTGGGCGGCCGCGACTATAGCCAACTGATGCGTCGCATGAAGCTCAAGGAAGATGAGCTGCGCCAGGTCATCGAGCTGGTACAAAGCCTCAATCCGCGCCCTGGCTCGCAGATCGAATCCACCGAACCCGAATACGTGGTACCTGACGTGATCGTGCGCAAGCACAACGACCGCTGGCTGGTGGAACTGAACCAGGAATCGGTGCCCAAGCTGCGAGTCAACGCCCAATACGCCGGTTTCGTGAAGCGCGCCGACACCAGCGCCGACAACACCTTCATGCGCAACCAGTTGCAGGAAGCGCGCTGGTTCATCAAGAGCCTGCAAAGCCGCAACGAAACCCTGATGAAAGTTGCCACCCAGATCGTCGAGCATCAGCGCGGCTTCCTGGAGTACGGCGACGAAGCGATGAAACCGTTGGTCCTGCACGACATCGCCGAGGCGGTGGGCATGCATGAGTCGACGATTTCCCGGGTGACTACCCAGAAATTCATGCATACCCCACGGGGCATCTATGAATTGAAATACTTTTTCTCCAGCCACGTCAGCACCTCCGAAGGCGGCGAATGCTCGTCCACGGCCATCCGCGCGATCATCAAAAAATTGGTCGCGGCGGAAAATCAGAAAAAGCCGTTGAGTGACAGCAAGATCGCTGGTTTACTGGAGGCACAAGGCATTCAGGTGGCCCGCCGTACCGTCGCCAAATACCGTGAATCCCTCGGGATCGCGCCTTCGAGCGAACGCAAGCGGTTGATGTAACAGGCCACGCCACAGCGTTCCAGTGGCAGGTATTTCTGCCTGCCGCTTTATGCACTGGCAACGAAGGAGAAGCTGTATGCAAGTCAACATCAGTGGACACCAACTGGAAGTGACCGAACCCCTGCGCACCTACATCGGCGAGAAACTCGACCGATTGGAAAGGCATTTCGACAAGATCACCAACGTGCAGGTCACGATGAACGTCGAGAAGCTGCTGCAGAAAATCGAAGCCACGCTGCATATTCCCGGCGGAGAAGTGGTTGCCAACGCAGAGCATTCAGACATGTATGCCGCGATTGACCTGCTGACTGACAAGCTGGATCGCCAACTCAAAAAGCATAAGGAAAAGACCCAGAGCCTCCTCCAGGGCGCAACCGGTCGTTAACCCCCCCAATCCATGATCCGACTAGAAACCATCCTGACCCCCGGCCGTTCCCAAGTGAACGCGCCGGGCGGCAGCAAAAAGAAAGCCCTCGAACAAATTGCCAACCTGATCCACCGCGAGGTACCGGATCTGGAAATGCAAGACGTCTTCGAGGCATTGGTCGCCCGTGAAAAACTCGGCTCCACCGGTTTTGGCAACGGCATCGCCATTCCTCACTGTCGCCTCAAGGGCTGCTCCGCGCCAATCAGCGCGTTGTTGCACTTGGAAGCGCCTATCGATTTCGACGCCATCGACGGCGCCCCGGTCGACCTGCTGTTCGTATTGCTGGTCCCGGAAGCGGCGACCGATGCGCACCTGGAGCTGCTGCGCCAGATCGCCAGCATGCTGGACCGCAAGGAAGTACGCGAAAAACTGCGCAGCGCCCCGAGCAACGAAGCCTTGTATCAGGTAGTCCTGGACGAGCAGAACGGCCATTAAACATGCGCATGATCATCGTCAGCGGCCGCTCCGGCTCCGGTAAAAGCACGGCCCTCAACGTCCTTGAGGACAGCGGTTACTATTGCATCGACAATTTGCCAGCAGGCCTTCTTCCAGAATTGGCCGAGCGAGCGCTGATCCACACCGAGCTGGCGCAACCACTGGTCGCTGTGTCCATCGATGCCCGCAACCTGCCCAGCCATTTGTCGCGATTCCCCGAATTGCTCGAAGAAGTGCGCAGCCGGCATATCCAATGCGATGTGCTCTACCTGGACGCCGACGAGGAGACGCTGCTCAAACGCTTCTCTGAAACCCGTCGACGCCATCCGCTGAGCAACGCCAGCCGCTCCCTGGCGGAAGCCATCCATGACGAAAGCCAGCTGCTCGGCCCGATCGCCGACTTGGCGGACCTGAAGGTCAACACCACCAACCTGAACCTGTATCAGCTGCGTGACACCATCAAGCTGCGCCTGCTGAACCAGCCGGAGCCGGGCACGGCTTTCCTCGTGGAGTCGTTCGGCTTCAAGCGTGGCATGCCGGTGGATGCCGACCTGGTGTTCGATGTCCGGTGCCTGCCCAATCCCTACTGGAAGCCGGAACTGCGCGAACAGTCCGGGCTCGACCAGCCGGTAATCGATTACCTGGCGGCCCAACCGGATGTCGAGGAAATGTACCAGGACATTTCTGGCTACCTGCTGAAATGGCTGCCCCGTTTCGCCGCCAGCAACCGCGCCTACGTCACGATCGCGATCGGCTGTACCGGTGGGCATCACCGCTCCGTCTACCTGACCGAGCGCCTGGGTCAGCTCTTGCAACAATCCCTGAAGAACGTCCAGGTTCGCCACCGCGACCTCAGCTAAAGGATTCACATCGCGATGCCTGCTCGGGAAATTGAAATCATCAACAAGCTGGGCCTGCATGCCCGTGCCTCGGCCAAATTCGTGGGTGTGGCGGGCAAATTTCCTGATACCACGATCCGGGTCGGGCGGACGCCTGAATCAACGGTCGACGGCAAGAGCATCATGGCGATGATGATGCTTGCAGCGGGCAAAGGCACCAAGATCCACCTGAACACGGAAGGTGAACAGGCTCAGGAAGCGATGGATGCACTGGTGGGACTCATCAATAACTACTTTGATGAAGGCGAATAACTGCCCCTCGCCCAAACACGACCTTTATGGGGAGCGTCACGCCAACGCCGTATCCATCACCATCATCAAGCAAAACCCCACCAGCAGCCCCAGGCTCGCCAGCTTCTCGTGACCATTACGGCGCGATTCAGGGATGACTTCATGGGTGACAACCAGCAACATCGCGCCTGCGGCCAACGCCAATCCCAGGGGCAGCAGCGCCTCGGCCAGGCTCACCAGCCAGGCGCACAGCAGCGCGAACACCGGCTCGACCAGCCCTGACGCGGCGCCGATCAAAAATGCTCTGGCACGGGACATCCCGGCGGCGGCCAGTACCAGCGCGATGACCAGCCCTTCCGGCACGTCCTGCAAGGCGATGCCCATCGCCAGGCTGTCGGCATCCGGCATGCCGCCGCCCGCCGAGACACCGACGGCCATGCCTTCGGGAATGTTATGGGCGATGATTGCGAATACGAACAGCCAGATCCGCGGCGCAATGATCGGATGGCCCGGCGTTACCAACAGCTTTTCGGGGCTGGCAGATACCTTGCGGTCCACCAGATACAACCCGAACGCCCCGAGCAAAATGCCGAAACTGATGAAACCGCTGGCTGCCCACGGCGTGAATCCCAGCTGCTCGGCCGCGGCAATGCCGGGCACGATCAACGAAAACGCTGTGGCAGCGAGCATCACCCCGGCGCCGAAACCCAGCAGCGAATCGCTCACAGCTTGGGGCATGCGCCGGATCACCAGCACCGGCACGGCACCCAACGCGGTGCCCAGAGCGCAAAGCCCGCCGCCCTGCAATGCACGCAGCAGTTTCGGCTCCAGGTCCAGCCAGGCCAATCCCTGGACCGCCAATAATGCCATTCCGGCCAACACCAACAACGATCCCAAGGCGTAGCGGAACATCCGCCCGCCGCCTACCGCCAGCGCTTCAGTGTCCATAGTCAGCCTTGGATTGTTTCAGGAAGGGCTCAAGCAAGCGCAGCCTGGTAACGTCGTGCGACTTCCGGCCAATTGATCACGTTATAGAAGGCGTTGATGTATTCGGGACGACGGTTCTGGTACAGCAGGTAATAAGCATGTTCCCAAACATCCAGGCCAAGGATGGGCGTATTCCCGCTCATCAACGGACTGTCCTGGTTGCCACTGCTTTCCACCACCAGGGTCTTTTGCGGGGTCACGCTCAACCAGGCCCAACCGCTGCCGAAACGGGTCAGCGCAGCCTTGGTGAAAGCCTCCTTGAAGCGCTCGATGCCGCCCAGTTGGGCCTCGATCGCCGTCGCGAGCGCCCCGTTCGGCTGACCGCCACCGCGGGGCGTCATCACGTCCCAGAACAGTGAATGGTTGGCATGGCCACCGCCCTGATTGACCACCGCGGCGCGCAGGTTCTGCGGCAATTGTTCAACGCTGGCCACCAGTTTCTCGATAGGCCAATCGGCATATTCGGTGCCATCTACGGCCGCGTTGAGGTTATTGATGTAGGTCTGGTGGTGCTTGGTGTAGTGGATCTCCATGGTTTGCGCATCGATGTGCGGTTCCAGGGCATCGTAGGCGTAAGGCAAAGCGGGCAAGGTAAAAGCCATGTTCAATGAACTCCGTGATGAAGAGTGGCGTTGCGCTGACGAGGCGCGGCGGCTTTGCAGTGCAACAGGCGCTGGGTGCGTGGGTATTCGCCGTGATCGCTGATGAAATTCAGCAGTTCGACATAGGTCTTGTGGCTTTGGCGCATCGCGGCTTCACGCAACGCCGGCGCCATGCGTTCGTCCTGCATGGTCTGCAGCAGGCGCTGGTGGATGGCGCATAGGTACTCGGCGCTCTCCTCCGGCTGGTTCAAGCGCAAGTGCAGATCCGCCAAGTTGTGGTGGGACACGACGCAGGCCGCCACGGCTTCGTCGGCGTCCGCCCAGCGCTCGAACAACACTTGGGCCAGCGCCAGGGCTTGCAGGTAGGCTTCGCGGGCGTCCACCAGCTCGCCTTGCATGAAACAGCGATTGGCCCGTTCGATCGTACGTTTCCAGTGTTCCATGATGAGTCCTCCACACAGGTGTCGGGGTTACACGCCGCCGGCGGTGAGCTTCTCCGGGTCCAGCAGGACTTCCAGCTCGCTGCGAGTCAGATCGGTGTGTTCCAGCGCGACATCGATGACCGGACGACCTTGCTGATACGCCTGCTTGGCGATTTCAGCGGCCTTCTGGTAACCGATGATCGGGTTCAGTGCCGTGACCAGGATCGGATTGCGCGACAGCGCCTCCTTGAGCCTGGCTTCGTTGACCTTGAACGTGGCGATGGCCTTATCCGCCAGCAAGCGGCTGGCGGTGGACATCAGGGTGATGCTGCTCAGCAGGTTCTGGGCAATGATCGGCAGCATCACATTGAGTTCGAAATTGCCTGATTGACCGGCGAGGGTGATCACCGTGTCGTTGCCGATCACCTGGGCCGCGACCATTGCGGTGGCTTCGGGAATGACCGGATTGACCTTGCCGGGCATAATCGAGGAGCCCGGCTGCAAGCCCTCGAGTTCGATTTCCCCCAAGCCTGCCAGCGGCCCGGAGTTCATCCAGCGCAGGTCATTGGCGATTTTCATCAACGACACCGCCGTGGTCTTCAATTGCCCGGAAACCGCCACGGCGGTGTCCTGGGAACCGATCAACGCGAACAGGTTTTCGCCCGGAGTGAATTGCACTTGGGTCAGTTGCGTCAGTTGTTGGCTGAACAGCTCGGCAAACCGCGGGTGGGCATTGATCCCAGTCCCGACCGCCGTACCACCTTGGGCCAGCGATTGCAGGCTCGGCTGCAAATCTTGCAGATGGCCGATATTGGCCTTGAGCTGCTGCGCCCAACCGTCGAGCGCTTGGCTCAGGCGCACCGGCATCGCGTCCATGAGGTGGGTGCGACCGGTCTTGATGAACGGATGGACCTCCAGGGCCTTGCGCTCGATCACCTGCACCAGATGCTCCAACGCCGGCAGCAACTGCTCGTGCAATGCCAGGGAAGCACTGACGTGAATGCTGGTGGGAATGATGTCGTTGCTGCTCTGGCCGCAGTTCACATGGTCATTCGGATTGACCGTCTCCCCCAGCAGACGACTGGCCAGGGTGGCGATCACTTCGTTGGCGTTCATGTTGGAGCTGGTGCCGGACCCGGTCTGGAAAATATCCACCGGAAAATGCGTCATGAAATCGCCTTCGAGCAGGCCTTGGGCCGCATCGACGATGGCCTTGCCTTGGGCCGCACTGATTTGCTCCAACTCCACATTAGCCCGGGCGGCGGCAGCTTTCGCCAGAATCAGGGCGCGAATGAATTGCGCCGGCATGCGTTGGCCACTGATGGGGAAATTGTCCACGGCGCGCTGGGTCTGTGCGCCGTAGAGCGCAGCCGCCGGGACTTGGAGCTCGCCCATGCTGTCACGTTCGATACGGGTATTACTCATCGGGAAATCCTTGCTCCAGTTCAATAAGGGAAATCGACGGCGCCAGCGCGCACGTCGCCAGCGCCCAGGCATGACTCTGCCAGCGCTGGAGGCGACAGCGGCAAAGCGACTGCCGCTCCAGATCGCGCAAAGGGCGCCAGGCTTGATCGAGACAGAGGTTGCGCCAATGCCAGGGCAGTGCGACATCCGAGGCGGTGTCGAGCAACAGCCGGAAGGCGGTTTCAGAAATCATCCACGAGGAAGTGGCCGTGCAGCACGCCAGATAGCGCCCTTCGGCCAGGTAATGATCGATCAGCCGCGGCTCGTCCGGGCTCATCGCGCAACGGATCTGGCGGCTCATCCAGCGCCAGCTTTCAAGGTAGGGTTGTTCGTGCAGGGCGAAACTCATGACCGGGGCTCACTCGGCTAATGAGATTCATTATTAGATGATAATAAGAAGCAACACAAGTCTAACGAGGATCACATTGTGGCGAGGGGATTTATCCCCTCGCCACACAGAATTCTTCGGGTACAAAAAAGGCGCGTCACCCCAGTGGATGACGCGCCTTTGTTGATGCGATGAGGCGTTAGCTACCCGCCACCATCATCCGTTCGATCAGCACCGAGCCGGTGCGAATGTTGCTGCGCAGCTCCAGGTCATTCCCCACGGCAACGATCTGCTTGAACATGTCGCGCATATTGCCCGCGATGGTCACTTCCTGGACCGGGAACTGGATCTCGCCATTCTCGACCCAGAACCCCGCCGCGCCACGGGAGTAATCGCCGGTGACCATGTTCAGGCCATGCCCCATCAGTTCAGTCACCAGCAGGCCGCGGCCCATGCGTCGCAGCAAGGCCGCCTGGTCTTCTTCGCCGTGGGTCACGAACAGGTTGTGCACGCCTCCGGCATTGGCGGTACTCGGCATGCCGAGCTTGCGACCCGAGTAGGTGCCGAGGATATAGGAGACCAGCTCGCCGTTTTCCACGAACGGCTTGGCGTAGGTGGCCAGGCCGTCACCGTCGAACGCCGAGCTGCCCATGGCTTGCATCAGGTGCGGACGCTCGTCGATGGTCATCCATTCCGGAAACAGTTTCTGGCCCAGCGAGCCTTCGAGGAACGACGATTTACGGTACAGATTGCCGCCGGACACCGCCGACAGGAAGCTGCCGAACAGCCCACCGGCCAGTTCGGCTGAGAACAACACCGGCACTTCACAAGTCGGTACGGGCCGCGCGCCCAGGCGACTGGCTGCACGTTGCGCGGCTTTCTGGCCGATGCTCACCGGGTCCGTCAGCAAGGTGCCTTGGCGGCTCACGTCATACCAGTAGTCACGCTGCATCTGGCCGTCGGCCTCAGCGATCATCACGCAGCTGAGGCTGTGGCGGGTCGATGCATAACCGCCGATGAAACCGTGGCTGTTGCCGTATACCCGGCAGCCCTGGTGGGTATTGAGCGTCGTGCCATCGGCATTCTTGATCCGGCTGTCGGCATCGAATGCTGCCGCTTCGCAACGCAGCGCCTGTTCAATGGCCTGCTCCGGTGTGATGTCCCAGGCATGGAACAGGTCGAAATCCTTCAGTTCCTTGCACATCAGCGCGGCATCGGCCAGGCCCGAGGCTTCGTCTTCAGAGGTGTGCTTGGCGATTGCCAGCGCAGCGGCGACGGTTTCGCGAATGGCCTCCGGACCGCTGGCCGAGGTGCTGGCCGAACCCTTGCGCTGCCCCACATACAGGGTAATGCCGAAACCCTGGTCGCGATTGAACTCAACGGTTTCCACCTCACGCTGGCGCACCGACGTCGACAGCCCCTGCTCCAGGGATACCGCCACTTCGCACGCGCTGGCGCCCTGTCGCTTGGCCTCGGCGATGATCTGCTCGACTTGTTCTTGCAGTGCCGGCAATGCTTGCGGGCCGACGCTCTGGACTGCACTCATGGGGTTCTCCACTCAAATTCTATTTTCGGTGGTCGCCATCGAGCGACCGGGCCGGACAAGCGGCCCCCGACTGGTTATCATGGCGGCGTTTCTTTGCGGACTGCCACCATGGTTGATTCTTACGACGACTCCCTCTACGAGGGTGAAAAAAGCAAATCCCAGGTCAAACGCGAGCTGCATGCTCTGGTTGACCTCGGCGAGCGCCTGACAACACTCAAGCCTGACTTGCTGGCCAAACTGCCACTGACCGACGCTTTGCGCCGGGCCCTGGCCGATGCGCCCAAGCACACCGCGAATATCGCGCGTAAACGGCACCTGCAATTCATCGGCAAACTGATGCGCGACCAGGACACTGACGCCATCCTGGTTCTGCTCGATCAACTCGATGCCTCCACCCGGCAGTACAACGAACGCTTCCACGGCCTGGAACGCTGGCGCGATCGCTTGATCGCGGGCGATGACGGCGTGTTGGAAAAATTCGTCATCGACTATCCGGAGGCTGACCGCCAACAATTGCGCTCCCTGATCCGTCAGGCCCAGCACGAATTGGCGCAGAACAAGCCGCCGGCCTCGAGCCGAAAAATCTTCAAATACATCCGTGAGCTGGACGAGACTCAACGCGGCCTGCGCTGAGTAACGCCCTCGGGTGGAGGGCTTGGCACTCCACCCGGCGCTCCCATCATGCGCCCGTGCCACCCACGGTAATCGCATCGATCTTCAGGGTCGGCTGGCCAACGCCCACCGGCACCGATTGCCCATCCTTGCCACACGTCCCGACACCGCTGTCCAGCGCCAGGTCGTTGCCGACCATCGACACCTTGCTCATCGCCTCCGGCCCGTTGCCGATCAGGGTCGCGCCCTTGACCGGTGCGGTGATCTTGCCGTCTTCGATCAGGTAGGCCTCGCTCGTGGAAAACACGAACTTGCCACTGGTGATGTCCACTTGGCCACCACCGAGATTGGCGCAGTAAATGCCCTTCTTCACCGACGCGATGATTTCGGCCGGATCGCTCTGGCCGCCCAGCATGTAAGTATTGGTCATGCGCGGCATCGGCAGGTGCGCGTAGGATTCGCGGCGACCGTTGCCGGTGCGGGCCACGCCCATCAGGCGAGCGTTGAGCTTGTCTTGCATGTAGCCCTTGAGCACGCCGTTTTCGATCAACGTGGTGCACTCGGTCGGCGTACCTTCGTCGTCGACGCTCAGGGAGCCACGACGTCCGGCGAGGGTGCCATCGTCGACGATGGTGCAGAGTTTCGAGGCGACCATTTCACCCATGCGTCCGCTGTAGGCCGAGCTGCCCTTGCGGTTGAAATCGCCTTCCAGGCCGTGGCCGACGGCTTCGTGCAACAGCACGCCTGACCAGCCCGACCCGAGCACCACCGGCAAGGTGCCAGCCGGGGCCGGGATGGCCTCCAGGTTGACCAGGGCCTGGCGCAGCGCTTCGCGGGCGTAGCCCATGGCGCGGTCTTCGCTGAGGAAATAACGGTAGTCGGTACGTCCGCCACCGCCGTGGCCGCCGCGCTCACGACGGCCGTTCTGCTCGACGATCACGCTGACGTTGAAACGCACCAGCGGCCGTACGTCGGCGGCCAGGCCGCCATCGGTGGACGCTACCAGGATCCGTTCCCAGACCCCGGCCATGCTCACCGAGACCTGCTGGATACGCGGGTCGAGCGCGCGGGTGGCGACGTCGATGCGCTTGAGCAATTCGACTTTTTCGGCGCGGCTCATGACTTCCAGCGGATTATCCGGCGCATACAGTTGGGCCACGTCCTGGCTGCGGAACGCCTGGACCGTGCCGTTCTGCCCTGCGCGGGAGATCGAACGGGCGGCACGGGCCGCAGCGCCGAGGGCTTCGAGGGTGATGGCGTTGCTGTAGGCAAACCCGGTTTTTTCGCCGGACTGGGCACGCACGCCCACGCCTTGGTCGAGGTTGAAACTGCCTTCCTTGACGATGCCGTCTTCCAGCGACCACGACTCGGAAATCTGCCCCTGGAAATACAGGTCGGCCGCATCGATGCCCGGGCCGGCCAGGTCGCCCAGCACGCCCTGCAGGCTTTCGAGGGTCACGCCACCGGGGGCTAAAAGATGTTCACTGACTGAGGACAACAACCCGCTCATAAGTTCTACGCCTTGAATTCGTCGTCTTGGACAGGCCGCCGTCGGGCGCCCTGCGAGAAAAAGCGCCGATGGCTCGCCACCGGCATGCGCGCCCGGATGGACGCTTGTTCATTGCTGTCGCGCTCGGCCAACAGCACGGCCTCCCCCTGATCCTGTTGTGCCAGCACGCGGCCCCAAGGGTCGACAATCGCGGCATGGCCAAAGGTTTCCCGTGGCCCCGGATGCATACCGCCTTGGGCGGCCGCCAGCATGTAGCACTGGGTCTCTATGGCTCGGGCGCGTATCAGCACGTCCCAATGGGCGGCGCCGGTCACCGCGGTAAAGGCCGAAGGCGCGGTGATCAATTCGGCCCCGGCCGCCCGCAACTCGCTGTAGAGTTCCGGGAAACGCAAGTCGTAGCAAACCGTCAAGCCAACCCGGCCCACCGGTGTATCGGCGACCACCACGTTGGCGCCGTAAGCATAGTCATCGGATTCGCGGTAGCGCCCGCGATTGTCCGCCACGTCCACATCAAACAGGTGCAGCTTGTCATAGCGCGCCACGACCTGGCCTTGGTCATCCACCAACAAAGAGCACGCGTGGGCCCTGGCCTCAGGCTGGTCTACCGGCGGCAACGGCAACGTCCCGGCCACAATCCATAACTTGAGGTCGCGGGCGACCTGTTTCAACCAGGGCAGGATCGGTCCCTGACCAAAGGCTTCGGCGCGCGCGATGTCGGCGACGTCCCGCCGACCCATGGCGGCGAAGTTTTCAGGCAGCACCGCCAGCCTTGCGCCACCGGCGGCAGCCTGTTCCAGCAACACGCGGGCACGGGCCAGGTTAGCGAGTACATCACTTTGGCTGACCATTTGAATCACGGCGACTGGCATGACTCCTCCCGCTATTTCGTTTGTCCGGTGTGGTAGGGCATCGATCGATCAGAACGGTTTGTCGAAGGTGATCTTCGGCTCTTTCCACGGCCCCTTGACGTCGTATCTTACGCTGGCAAAACGCGCCACGCGGTCACCGATCAGTTTGTCGATCAAAAACAACGCCCCACCCACTGCCGGTGCGCCGACGATCAGCGCGGCGATTGGCAAGTTGTTGGTCACCGGCAAGGTCACCAACAATTTGGCGTCGACCCGGTCGGCCACCATGTCCAGCGTTCCGTTGAGTTCCAGGTTGCTCGACGGCCCCGTCAGGGTGATGGGTTCGCGGGTCACATAAACCCCGTTACTCGCCACCAGCAGTCCCTTGACCCGGTCGTAACTCAGCCCCTTGCCGAACAGGTCGGAGAAATCCAGGCGCAAGCGGCGGCCAATGGAGTTGAAATTCAATAGCCCGAATACCCGTAGCGCCTGGGCACTTCCCTCGACTTCAACGAACTGCCCTTTATTGAGGGACGCATCGAGGCTACCGGAAAAACGCTTGGTGGCCACCCAGGCGGGCGAACCGGGCCAGCGGCCGTCGACATCCAGGTGAAATTCCTGGCTGGTCACGCTCGGCGCGAAGCCCCAGCCTTTGAGCACGTCGGCCAGATTCTTGCCCTTGATACGACCCTTGTACCAACTGCTGGTGGAACCGGGCAGGCCTTCCCAGGCGCCATTGCCGTTCAAGACCATGCCCTTCAGGCCCATGTCCAGATCGTTCAGCGCAATGCCCTTGCCGGTCGGGCGTACCTTCAGCGACCACGCACCGATGAGATCGGGGCCTTGGAACAACTGGTCGATGGCGATATCCATGGCCGGTATCTTGCTGGGATCGACCGAGGCCAGTGGATCCGGGGCGTTTTCGTCGGCCTGGACCGTCGGGTCGGCGGCGGGTAGCCGGACGTAATCGAGCTTGATGGCGATGGGAGCAGCTTTGGCATCCGGCAAATTGACGCTGCCCTTGGCCTGCTGGCTGTCAAGCCGCATGGCCCAAGCGTCCGGCTTA
This sequence comes from Pseudomonas marvdashtae, assembly GCF_014268655.2. Lineage (NCBI taxonomy): Bacteria > Pseudomonadati > Pseudomonadota > Gammaproteobacteria > Pseudomonadales > Pseudomonadaceae > Pseudomonas > Pseudomonas marvdashtae. The sequence goes on along the minus strand of NZ_JABWQX020000001.1, from coordinate 849,830 downwards.
CGGTCCAGTTGCACCGACGCCTGGTCCAGCGTCGTGCCCATGGCAGTAAGCTTGCCCACTTTCAGGTCGGCGCTGCTGAGTACTTGCCGGGCGCTACCGCCCGGATCCTGACCGGCGTATTTGCCAACCAGTTCCTGCCAAGGACTCACGTCCAGTTCCGACAGCGTGCCGCGCAATCGCAGCCCCTTGGCGCCAGGCAAGACCGCATCGCCCACGCCCAGCAACAATTCGCCGCGACCGTCAGCGAAGTTCCCACTCGGCGCCGCGTAAGTAAAACTGGCCAAATCGCCGTAATTGAGCCAATACCGCCGCTCCGGCCCTTGCAAGGTCATGCGAAACACTGTGTCGCGGCCAACATCCGCAGCCATGCCGAAAGGTGTCGGCAGGTCTACGGCCACGCCCTTGAGGCTGGAGCTGACCGACAACTGGCTGTCGGCACCGTCCAGGATCACTTGCAACTGGTAGGGCACGACACCGGATACCGGCAACGGCTGGGTGACATTCAGCCAATTGGTGAGTTTCTTGATTTCCACCTGCCCGGACGCGGCGACCCGGGTGTTGAGCGCACCGGCACGGCCCTCGGCGAAAATCTGCGCGGTCACGGGGCGGTCGAACGCCCGGGCCGCGATGTTCTTGCCACTCAGCCCCTTGCTGCTGTCGAAACGGAAATCGCCTTTGAGCTGGGTCAATTCCAGCGCTGGTTCGCTGAGCTTGAGCCGGGCCTTGTCGGTGGAGAAGTCCACCAGGATCTTCGGTTCCTCGCCCTTGACCAGCGGGATATCGAGTTTCACGTTGCCTTGCAGGTCGCCCTCGCCTTCCCAGCCAGCGAACGTCTCGGCCGTGCCAATCGGCGCGGTCTGGAGGATTTTCAGGCCGTCGCCCAATCCGCCGGCGAAACCGCCGTCCAACAGCAGATGAGAACTCTGCCCGCTGGGTACATGAGGGATATTCACCGCGATGTCCTTGACCTGCGTGTTCAGCAGTTGCCCTTCGCTGGCGAAGATGCGTACGCCGCTGTCTTCGACGAACACATCACCGCTGACCTTGCTGACCGAAGGCCAGCCCGGCTGGAACGCCAGCTCGGCGTCATGCACCTTGAAAAACAGGCTGATGCTGCGGTCCGCGTCCCCGGCACTTTTATTCAGCGAGCCTTGGTACTGGAAAAAACCCTCGTCCACCGCACCCTTGACGATGGCCGTGCGCAACCATTCGTCCAGCGCCGGGCTGAGGACGGCCGGCAGGTACTTGGCGGTGTAGCGCCCGTCACCGTCCACCAGGCCGACCCGCAGGTCCATGTAGTCTTCCTGGCTGTGGTCCAGATGCAGGCGGATCAGGAAATCGCCAGCAATTCGGCCTTCCTCGCCCAGCACCTTCAGATACGGCGCGATCAGGGTGAACGTCTGCTTGTCGAGCTTCCAGGTCAGCCGGGCGTTGGCCTGCTGATATTGCCAAGGTTTGGCAAAGATCGGGTCCAGGTGCAGGGAGAAATCCTTGCTGTCCATGCGCAACTCGCCACCGCCGAGGTCGCCACTGAGGCTGCCCGACACGTTGCGCGCCGCTGGGGCACCGCGATAGGCGTCAAAGCCCACGGTGTCCAGGTTGGTCGCAAAGCTGATTTTCTGGTCGCCGGTGTTTTGTGGTCGAAAGTCCACCAGGACGTTGCGCAGGCCACCGGTTACCTTGAGCCGGTCAATTGTCGTGGCAAGGCCTTCGGGCAACGGCGCCAGGGCATTGAGCAGTGGCGTGAGCGGTGTCAGGTCGAGGCGATCGGCCTGCAAATGCCAGCGTTCCTCGGTCTTGTCGGTGGCGTCACTCTGCTGCAAATGGAGACGCGATTCCCAACGGGTCTCGCCCAGGTTCATTGCCAGCGTGTCGAAGGTCGCGGTGAATCCCTGGCTGCTGCGCTGGAAATATGCGTTGAGCGCCAGGTTGTGGATTTGCACCGGTTTGCGGTCGGCATAAGCACCCTGGAGCTGCGGCGCATTCAAGCGCATGGCCGCGCTTTGCACCGTGCCCTGGCCCCAACTGAGCCAGAACTCGCCGCCGGCCTTGATCTCGGAAAAATTCCATTGTCGGGTCAGGCGCTTCGGCAGCCATTTGGACCAGTCGCTTTGCGGCAGGCTCAAATAGGCATCCGCCTCGCCATTCTTCCAGTCGCTGGCGCGAATGCGGGTACGCAGGTTGATCGCCACGGGCTGGCCGTCCGGCAACGTCAGGCGCGCGTCCAAGCGCTGGCGGGCGCCGCCGGTGCGCAAGCTCAGGCCGACGTAGGTCAGGCTCAACGGAGGATGATCCACCGGCTGCAAAGTGACCTGGCTGTCGAGCACCGACAGCTTCGAAACCATCTGCATCCGATCCAGCAACTGCTGTGGATCGAATGGCTGGTCGTCCCGCACCGGCAGGCCTTCCAGCACCCATTTGCCGTCGGCGCCTTCCTTGAGGCTGATCTTCAGGCCACTGACTTCCAGATGAGCGATGCGCACCTGGCGCGTCAGCAGGCTGTCCCAGAGGTTCGGCACGGCCCTGACCTGATCGAGGTGCAAGGCATTCGGCCCCTCCCCGACCACCACGTCGCGCGCGGCCAATATCGGCGCCAGGGCACTCCAAGTGCCTTCGAGGCTACCGACATGCACGGGTATGCCCAACGCTTCGCTGGCCCGAGTCTCGACTTCGCTGCGGTATTCGGCCACCAGCGGGACCAACTCCCGGCCGAGGCTGACGTATAACGCGAGCACCACCAGCAGCAGCGCGCACAGGCCCAGCCCCCAGCGTGTCAGCGTCGCCAAAAGGCGTGTCAGACGCTCCATGTCAGCAGTCCCCCCTGGCAAAGGCATTCAATTGCGCGGCCTTGCCATCCACGCGACTTCAGAGCAACACCACGTCGTATTGCTCCTGGGAATACATGGTTTCCACCTGGAAGCGAATCGTGCGACCGATAAAGGCTTCCAATTCCGCGACGTTGCCGGACTCTTCATCGAGCAGGCGGTCCACCACTTTCTGGTTAGCCAACACTCTATAGCCCGTCGCCTGGTAGGCGCGTGCCTCGCGGAGAATTTCCCGGAAGATTTCGTAACACACGGTTTCCGGAGTCTTCAGCTTGCCTCGCCCCTGACAGCTGCTGCAGGGCTCGCAGAGCACCTGCTCAAGGCTTTCGCGGGTGCGCTTGCGGGTCATCTGCACCAGGCCCAGCTCAGTGATGCCGATGATGTTGGTCTTGGCGTGATCGCGCTCGAGTTGCTTTTCCAGGGTACGCAGCACTTGGCGCTGATGCTCTTCATCTTCCATGTCAATGAAATCGATGATGATGATTCCGCCCAGGTTGCGCAGGCGCAGTTGCCGGGCGATAGCCGTGGCCGCCTCAAGATTGGTCTTGAAGATAGTTTCTTCGAGGTTGCGATGGCCGACAAACGCCCCGGTATTGACGTCGATGGTGCTCATCGCCTCGGCCGGGTCGACCACCAGGTAACCGCCAGACTTGAGAGGCACCTTGCGTTCAAGGGCGCGCTGGATTTCGTCTTCTACGCCGTACAGGTCGAAAATCGGCCGTTCGCCAGGATAATGCTCGAGACGGTCGGCGATTTCAGGCATCAGCTCGGCGACGAATTGCGTGGTCTTCTGGAACGTTTCCCGGGAATCGATGCGGATTTTCTCGATCTTGGGGCTGACCAGGTCCCGCAGGGTCCGTAGCGCCAGGCCAAGGTCCTCGTAGATCACGCTGGGCGTGGCGATGGTCTTGATCTGCACGGCGATCTGGTCCCAAAGCCTTCGCAAGTAGCGGATATCCATCAGGATCTCGTCGGCGCCGGCGCCCTCGGCGGCGGTGCGCAGGATGAAGCCACCGGCCTCCTTGATCCCTTCTTTTTCCACGCAGTCGCTGACGACCTTCTTCAGACGCTCACGCTCGCCTTCGTCTTCGATCTTCAGCGAAATGCCGACGTGGGCAGTGCGTGGCATGTACACCAGGTAACGCGACGGAATGGACAACTGGGTGGTCAGCCGCGCGCCCTTGGAGCCGATAGGATCCTTGGTGACCTGCACCACCAGGCTCTGGCCTTCATGCACCAGCGCGCTGATGCTTTCCACCGCCGGCCCTTCGCGCATGGAAATTTCCGACGCATGGATGAACGCTGCGCGGTCCAGGCCGATGTCGACGAACGCCGCCTGCATGCCCGGCAACACCCGCACCACCTTGCCCTTGTAGATGTTGCCGACAATGCCACGCTTTTGCGTGCGCTCGACGTGAACCTCTTGCAGGACACCGTTTTCAACCACCGCCACGCGCGATTCCATCGGCGTGATGTTGATCAGGATCTCTTCACTCATGGCAGGGTCTCGTTCAGGCGTATTCACGATTATGGCCGCATCAAGTCAGACGGCGCTCAGCGCGCGCTCAAGGTTTGCCAACAGGGTATGCCGAAATGGCCGAGTAGTTCTGCGGTTTCGCACAGTGGCAGGCCGACCACGGCTGAATAACTGCCTTCCAGTCCGGCGACGAACACCGCGCCCAGGCCCTGGATACCATAGCCGCCCGCCTTGTCCCGAGGTTCGCCGCTGGCCCAATAGGCGAGCGCTTCCTGTTCGGTGATGAGGCGAAAGCACACCCGGCTGCGAACCACCCGGGTTTCGCAGTGCTGGCCGTCCACAACGGCAATGGCGGTCAGCACTTCATGGTCGCGACCGGACAGGCTCAGGAGCATCGACAGGGCGTCAGCCTGATCCACTGGTTTACCGAGAATTCGTCCCTGCAACACCACGGCGGTGTCGGCCCCGAGCACGCAGCCCTCGACGCCAGACGCCAAGGCGTGTCGCCCGGCCTCGGCCTTGCCACGCGCCAGGCGTTCGACATAGGCCGATGGGGTTTCTTGATCGAGGGGAGTTTCGTCGATGTCCGCGCTGATGGCGGTGAACGGCACGCCGATCTGCGCAAGCAGCTCACGCCGACGCGGCGAACCTGAGGCGAGGTAAAGCGGTTTCATCAAGACATCTCCCTTCCAAGGTGCGGGCCAATGCCTGACCGAATCAGTTGATTTTGAAACGCAGGCGCAAGCCACGCAAACCGAAGCTTATCCACGGCCAGAGCAAGGCACTGACCAAGGCCGGCAGCACCAGCGCCAGGGTAGGCTGACGATTGCCGGTCAGCGCGCTGAGCCATAGCTGTACCAGCTGCGCCAGGCCAAAGATCACCAGGATCACCAGGCACTGTTGCCACATCGGGAACATCCGCAGGCGTTGTTGCAGCGACAGCACCAGGAAAGTGATCAGCGTCAGGATCAATGCGTTTTGCCCCAGCAACGTGCCGTAAAGCACGTCTTCGGCCAAGCCAAGGCACCAGGCGGTGACCATGCCAACCTTGTGCGGCAAGGCCAACGCCCAGAAGGCCAGCAACAGGGCCAGCCACAGTGGCCGGAGGATTTCCATGAACTGCGGCAGCGGTGAAATGCTGAGCAGCAGGCCGATGGCGAAAGTCAGCCAGACCATCCAGCCGTTACCGGATCGAGTACTGCTCATTCTTCTCGTGCTCCCCTAGTGGCAGGCGCGGTGGCGGGCGTCGAGGCCGGCGGTTTGGCTGCAGGTCTTGCAGGCTGGGTCGCCGGCTGATGGGCGGCTGGACGGGCGGGGGTCGCGGCAGGTGCGGCCGGGGGCGTCGTGGCCGGGGGCGTGGCAGCGGGTGTTGCTGCTTGAGGCTTGGGCACCGTGGTCGGAACAGGCACAGGCGCTGGCGCGGCCGGAGCGGTCGATTCGCCACCCTGCCGGTCCTGGACTTCCTGGGCCACCGCCGCATCGTTGGCGCGTTCTTCAGGCGTGCGATTGTCGCTGAAAACCAGCAGCAGGTAGCGACTGCGGTTCAACGCGGCCGTCGGCACTGCCCGCACGATCGCGAACGGCTGGCCGGAGTCGTGGATGACTTCCTTGACCGTTGCCACCGGATAACCGGCCGGGAACCGCTGGCCGAGGCCGGAACTGACCAGCAAGTCGCCTTCCTTGATGTCGGCGGTGTCCGCCACGTGGCGCAGCTCCAGGCGTTCCGGGTTGCCGGTACCGCTGGCAATCGCCCGCAAGCCGTTGCGATTGACCTGCACGGGAATACTGTGGGTGGTATCGGTCAGTAGCAGGACACGAGACGTATAGGGCATCAACTCCACCACCTGGCCCATCAGGCCACGGGCGTCGAGCACCGGCTGGCCGAGGACCACGCCGTCGCGCTCACCCTTGTTGATGATGATGCGGTGGGTGAAGGGGTTGGGGTCCATGCCGATCAACTCGGCCACTTCGACCTTCTCGTTGACCAGCGCGGAGGAGTTGAGCAACTCGCGCAACCGCACGTTCTGCTCGGTGAGGGCCGCCAGCTTCTGCATGCGCCCCTGCAACAGCAGGTTTTCGGTCTTGAGTTTTTCGTTTTCGGCGACCAGTTCGGTCCGGCTGCCAAACTGACTGGCCACACCTTGCCACAACCGTTGCGGCAGGTCGGTGATCCAGTAGGACTCCATCAACACCAGCGACATCTGGCTGCGCACTGGCTTGAGCAGCGTGAAACGGGCGTCGACCACCATCAGCGCGACCGACAGCACGGTCAACACCAGAAGGCGCACACCCAGTGAGGGGCCTTTGGCGAAAAGCGGTTTAATAGGCCGCTCCTCCCAGGCAAATGTTTTCTTTATTCATACGGCATCAAACCGGCCTGGATACGAATGACAGAAGATAAACGCCAACGGGCAGCACTGCAAAGTGCTGCCCGGGCGCAAACAACATAGACCACTCAGCCAGACTTATTCGCTGGAGAGCAGGTCCATGGTGTGCTTGTCCATCATTTCCAGCGCACGGCCACCGCCGCGGGCAACGCAGGTCAAAGGGTCTTCGGCAACGATCACCGGCAGGCCGGTTTCCTGGGCCAGCAGTTTGTCGAGGTCACGCAACAGCGCGCCACCACCGGTCAGCACCAGGCCGCGCTCGGCGATGTCCGAGGCCAGTTCCGGCGGCGACTGCTCCAGGGCGCTCTTGACGGCCTGGACGATGGTCGCCAGTGACTCTTGCAGCGCTTCGAGCACCTCGTTGGAATTGAGGGTGAACGCCCGTGGAACGCCTTCGGCCAGGTTGCGACCGCGTACGTCGACTTCGCGCACTTCACCGCCCGGGTAGGCCGTGCCGATTTCCTGCTTGATGCGCTCGGCGGTGGATTCGCCGATCAGGCTGCCGTAGTTGCGGCGCACGTAGGTGATGATCGCTTCGTCGAAACGGTCGCCGCCCACACGCACGGACTCGGCGTAGACCACACCGTTGAGGGAGATCAAGGCGATCTCGGTGGTACCACCACCGATGTCGACGACCATCGAACCGCGCGCTTCTTCCACCGGCAGGCCGGCACCGATGGCTGCGGCCATTGGTTCTTCGATCAGGAACACTTCGCGGGCACCGGCACCGAGGGCCGATTCACGGATGGCGCGACGCTCCACCTGGGTGGATTTGCACGGCACGCAGATCAGCACGCGAGGGCTGGGCTGCAGGAAACTGTTTTCGTGAACCTTGTTGATGAAGTACTGCAGCATCTTTTCGCAGACGCTGAAGTCGGCGATCACGCCGTCTTTCATGGGGCGAATGGCTGCAATGTTGCCCGGCGTACGGCCCAGCATGCGCTTGGCTTCCGTACCGACAGCCACGACACTCTTCTGGTTACCGTGGGTGCGGATAGCCACGACCGAGGGTTCATTCAGGACGATACCGCGCTCGCGCACGTAAATAAGGGTGTTGGCAGTGCCCAGGTCGATGGAAAGATCGCTGGAAAACATGCCACGCAGTTTCTTGAACATGGGAAAGGGACCCTAGGCAACGCGTGGGTAAAAAAGTGCGGCAAACTCTAACAACGACAGGGATTTTGGGCAAGGCGCCAATATGTTAAATTGGCCGCTTTTCTGTGCACCAAACCCCACAATCGCGGGTATAGACCCGTAGAAATGCGGTAGTGTTCCGACAATCTAACACACGGACAGACTGCGTCCGTTTTGTTTTCCACTGGAGAATCCCATGGCGCTTGAACGCTCCGACGTGGAAAAAATCGCTCATCTGGCCTGCTTGGGCCTCAATGAAGCCGATCTTCCACACATTACTGCTGCCCTGAACAGCATTCTAGGGCTGGTCGACGAGATGCAAGCGGTCGATACCGACGGTATCGAACCGCTGGCCCACCCACTGGAAGCCAGCCAGCGCCTGCGCGCCGACGTCGTCACCGAGTCGAATAATCGCGAGGCCTACCAGTCCATCGCACCTGCGGTCGAAAACGGCCTGTACCTGGTTCCGAAAGTCATCGACTAAAGGGAAAGAGCCTCTCATGCATCACATGACCCTGGCCGAGATCGCCCGCGGACTCGCCGATAAAAAGTTTTCTTCCGAAGAGCTGACCAAGACCCTGCTGGCGCGCATCGCCCAGCTCGACCCGCAGCTCAACAGTTTCATCAGCCTCACCGAAGAACTGGCCCTGAGCCAGGCCAAGGCCGCCGACGCCCGTCGCGCCAACGGTGAGAGCGGCGCCCTGCTCGGTGCGCCGATTGCCCACAAAGACCTGTTCTGCACCCAGGGCATCCGCACCAGTTGCGGCTCGAAGATGCTCGATAACTTCAAGGCGCCGTACGACGCCACCGTCGTCGCCAAGTTGGCCGCCGCCGGCACCGTGACCCTGGGCAAGACCAACATGGACGAATTCGCCATGGGTTCTGCCAACGAGTCGAGCTACTACGGCGCGGTGAAAAACCCGTGGAACCTGGAACATGTCCCGGGCGGTTCGTCCGGCGGTTCCGCCGCCGCCGTGGCCGCGCGCCTGTTGCCCGCTGCCACCGCGACCGACACCGGCGGCTCGATCCGCCAGCCAGCCGCGTTCACCAACCTCACCGGGCTCAAGCCGACCTACGGTCGCGTCTCGCGCTGGGGCATGATCGCCTACGCCTCCAGCCTCGACCAGGGCGGCCCGCTGGCGCGCACCGCCGAAGACTGCGCGATCCTGCTGCAAGGCATGGCCGGCTTCGACCCGAACGATTCCACCAGCATCGATGAGCCGGTGCCGGACTACAGCGCCGGCCTCAACGGCTCGCTGCAAGGCCTGCGCATCGGCGTACCGAAGGAATACTTCGGCGCCGGCCTCGACCCGCGCATCGCCGAGCTGATCCAAGACAGCATCAAGGCGCTGGAAAAGCTCGGCGCCGTGATCAAGGAAATCAGCCTGCCGAACATGCAGCACGCCATCCCGGCGTACTATGTGATCGCCCCGGCGGAAGCGTCCTCGAACCTCTCGCGCTTCGACGGCGTGCGCTTCGGCCATCGCTGCGAGAATCCGCAAAACCTCATCGATCTGTACAAGCGCTCCCGTGGCGAAGGCTTCGGCGCCGAAGTGCAACGCCGGATCATGGTCGGCGCCTACGCGCTGTCCGCTGGCTACTACGATGCCTACTACCTCAAGGCGCAAAAAATCCGCCGCCTGGTAAAAAACGACTTCATGGCCGCCTTCAACGAGGTCGACATCATCCTCGGCCCAACCACGCCGAACCCGGCCTGGAAACTCGGCGCCAAGAACAGCGACCCGGTCGCTGCCTACCTGGAAGACGTCTACACCATCACCGCCAACCTCGCCGGCTTGCCAGGCTTGTCCATGCCGGCCGGTTTCGTCGATGGCCTGCCGGTGGGCGTGCAGCTGCTCGCGCCGTATTTCCAGGAAGGCCGCCTGCTCAATGTCGCTCATCAGTACCAGCTGAACACTGATTGGCACACCCGCACCCCAACCGGCTTCTGAGGAGAAACACATGCAATGGGAAGTCGTGATCGGGCTGGAGATACATACCCAGCTCACCACCCGATCGAAAATCTTTTCCGGTAGCTCGACCACGTTCGGCTCCGAGCCCAACACCCAGGCCAGCCTCGTCGACCTGGGCATGCCCGGCGTACTGCCTGTGCTCAACGCCGAAGCGGTGCGCATGGCGGTAATGTTCGGCTTGGCGATCGACGCCGAGATTGGCCAGCACAACGTGTTCGCCCGCAAGAACTACTTCTACCCGGACCTGCCCAAGGGCTACCAGATCAGCCAGATGGAATTGCCGATCGTCGGCAAGGGCCACCTGGACATCGCCCTGGAAGACGGCACCGTCAAACGCGTCGGCATCACCCGTGCGCATCTGGAAGAAGACGCCGGCAAGAGCCTGCACGAAGAATTCAACGGCGCCACCGGCATCGACCTGAACCGTGCCGGCACGCCGCTGCTGGAAATCGTCTCCGAGCCGGACATGCGCAGCGCCAAGGAAGCCGTGGCCTACGTCAAGGCGATCCATGCACTGGTGCGCTACCTGGGCATCTGCGACGGCAACATGGCCGAAGGCTCGCTGCGCTGCGACTGCAACGTGTCGATCCGGCCAAAGGGCCAGGTCGAGTTCGGCACCCGCTGCGAGATCAAGAACGTCAACTCGTTCCGCTTCATCGAGAAGGCGATCAACACCGAGATCCAGCGCCAGATCGAACTGATCGAGGACGGCGGCAAGGTCATCCAGCAGACCCGCCTGTACGACCCGAACAAGGACGAGACCCGTCCGATGCGCAGCAAGGAGGAAGCCAACGACTACCGTTACTTCCCCGATCCGGACCTGCTGCCGGTGGTCATCGAGGACTCGTTCCTCAATGACGTACGCGCCACCCTGCCGGAACTGCCACCGCAGAAGCGCGAGCGTTTCCAGGCGCAGTTCGGCCTGTCGAGCTATGACGCCAACGTCCTGGCCACGAGCCGCGAACAAGCCGACTACTTCGAAAAAGTCGTGAGCATCGGCGGCGACGCCAAGCTGGCGGCCAACTGGGTGATGGTCGAGTTGGGCAGCTTGTTGAACAAGCAGGGCCTGGAAATCGATGAGTCGCCGGTCTCGGCCGAGCAACTGGGCAGCATGCTGCTGCGGATCAAGGACAACACCATTTCCGGCAAGATCGCCAAGATGGTGTTCGAAGCCATGGCCAATGGTGAAGGCAGCGCCGACGAGATCATCGAGAAGCGCGGCTTGAAGCAGGTCACCGACACGGGGGCGATCAGCGCCGTGCTCGATGAAATGCTCGCGGCCAACGCCGAACAGGTCGAGCAATACCGCGCGGCGGACGAAGCCAAGCGTGGCAAGATGTTCGGCTTCTTCGTCGGTCAGGCCATGAAAGCCTCCAAGGGCAAGGCCAACCCGCAACAGGTCAACGAACTGCTCAAAAGCAAGCTCGAAGGCTGACTTAATGGATGGTGATCGTTCCCGCGCTCTGCGTGGGAACGCCTCACTGGACGCTCCGCGTCCGCTTTTTGTGACGCAGAGCGTCACGGGCTGCATTCCCACGCAGAGCATGGGAACGATCATGGGGTCATCGAATGAAGCGTCTCCTCGGCGCCTGCGCCCTGCTGTCCTTGCTGGCCGGTTGCGCCAGCCAGAGCGGGACGGTCGATCCACACGGCTACGACCAGACCGGCGTCGCCTCTTATTACGGTGCCAGGCATCATGGCAAGCGCACCGCCAGCGGCGAGCGTTTCGACCAGCACGGCCTGACCGCCGCCCATCGCCAGTTGCCGTTCGGCACGCGGGTGAAAATCACCAACCTGAAAAACAACGACAGCGTCGTGGTGCGCATCAACGATCGCGGCCCGTATACCCGCGGTCGCTTGATCGACGTTTCACGCGCCGCCGCCGAACAATTGGGCATGCTGCGCAGCGGCACCGCGCGGGTGCGCGTGCAAGCCCTCGACGATTGATAGACGGAGCCCGGCCATTTCCCTACTCACCGCCCTACCGCTGCTCAGCCTGATCGAATTGTTCGGCGCCCTGCTGTTGCTGATCGCCGGCGCCGAGCTGCTCGTGCGCGCCGCCGTCGGCCTGGCGGCCCGCTTGCAGGTGCGGCCGTTGATCATCGGCCTGACCGTCGTCGCCTTCGGCAGCAGCGCGCCGCAGATGGCCGTCAGCCTGCAGGCGACCCTCGCCCAGAACGCCGACATCGCCGTGGGCAGTGTGATCGGCAGCGGTATCTTCAACATCCTGGTAACTCTCGGCCTGTCGGCACTGATCATCCCGTTGCGCGTCTCGCGTCAGTTGGTGCGGCTGGATATTCCACTGATGATCGGCGCCAGCCTGCTGGTGTTCGTGCTGGCCTGGAACGAAGAGCTGACCCGCTTGGACGGCGCACTGCTGCTGATGGCCCTGGCGGTGTACCTGGGCCTGCTGCTGCGCCAGTCCCGGCATTCGGGACGACCGCATCCGGTGGGCGTGGACGTGGCCCGCATGTCGTGGCTCAAGAGCTTGATGATGATCGTGTCGGGCCTGACGATGCTGGTTTTCGCCGGGAACCTGCTATTGGGCGCCGCCGTGGAAGTGGCGAGCGACCTGGGACTGTCGGAGCGCATCATCGGCCTGACCATTGTCGCCGTCAGCACTTCGCTGCCGGAACTCGCCACCTCGCTGATCGCCGCCCTGCGCGGCCAGCGGGACATCGCGGTAGGCAACGTGATCGGCAGCAACCTGTTCAACCTGCTCGGCGTGCTGGGCGTGACCGCCCTCGCCGCCCCGTCGCCGCTGTCGGTCTCACCCAATGCCCTGGACTTCGACTTGCCGGTGATGCTCGGCGTGGCGGTGTTGTGCCTGCCGGTGTTCTATTCCGGCTATCGCGTCACCCGCGCCGAGGGCCTGCTGTTCCTGGGGCTGTACCTCGCCTACGGGCTGCACGTGGTGTCGTTCACCACCGGCATGCCATTGGCCGGCCAGCTGGAACGGCTGATGCTGTTCTACGTGCTGCCCGCCCTGTTCGCGTTCCTGCTGTTCACGTCCTCGCGCGCCTGGCGCCGCCAACACCACAAGAGGGATTTACCATGACCGACACGCCAAAGACCGGCCTCGACATGCGTCGCCAAGTCATGGGCGAAGCCTTCGTCGACCGAGCCCTGGGCAACGCCACCGAATTCACCCAGCCGTTGCAGGACTTCGTCAACGAGCATGCCTGGGGCAGCGTCTGGAGCCGCGAAGGCCTGCCGCTGAAAACCCGCAGCCTGATCACCCTCGCCGCCCTCACCGCGCTCAAATGCCCGCAGGAACTCAAAGGCCACGTGCGTGGCGCGCTGAACAATGGCTGCACGGTGGAAGAGATTCGCGAGGCGTTGCTGCACTGCGCGGTGTACGCGGGCGTGCCGGCGGCGATCGATGCGTTCCGGGCGGCGCAGGAAGTGATCGATAGTTATCAGAAGCCTGAGTGACCGGGCGATTGAAGGCTAGATCCACCCACCCCACTGCAACACAAAAATCCCCAGGTTGGTGGTAATCGCCGCCATCAACGTGGTGATGACGATGATCGCCGCCGCCAGTTCATGGTTGCCATTCGCCGCCCGGGCCATGACGAAGCTGGCGGCGGCGGTGGGGCTGCCGAAGTAGAGGAACAGGATCCCCAGTTCCGCCCCACGAAAGCCCCAGAGCCAGGCGCCCAAGGTCGTCACCAGCGGCAGGCCGACCATTTTCACCAGGCTCGAACTCAGGGCCATCTTGCCGCTCTTGCGCAAGGCCGCCAGCGACAACGTGCCACCGATGCAGATCAGCGCCAGGGGCAAGGTCATCTGCGCCAGGTACTTGGTCGAGGTCTCGAACCAGTTTGGCAGGCCGATCTGCCAATAGGCGAACGGCGCGGCGACGATCACGCTGATGATCAACGGGTTGCTGACCACACTTTTGCAGATGCTCCACGGGTCGGACTTGATCACCGGGCTGTAGACCGCCAGCACAATGGTCGACAGCGTGTTGTAGAACAGGATCACCAACGCAGCGAGGATCGCGCCCAGGGAAATCCCGTAGTCACCGTACATGCTCGCCGCCAGCGCCAGGCCGATGACCCCGTTGTTGCCGCGAAACGCACCTTGGGTGTAGATGCCGCGATCTTCCCGCGGGCAGCGCCAGATCGCCCAGCCCCACGCCATGGCGAAACTCACCAGGGTAGCAATCGAGAAATAGATCAGCAGGTCGGGTTGCAGTGCTGCGTGCAGATCGGCGTGCAAGATGCCGAGGAACAACAACGCCGGCATGGTGACGTTGAACACCAGGGACGAGGCGATGTGAATGAAGTTGTCGTTGATCCAGTAGATGCGTTTGAGCAACGTCCCCAAAAACAGCATGGCAAACACCGGCGCGGTGATGTTCAGGGTTTCGAGGAAAATTGCCAGCATGCCGGGGACCTTGAGAGGGGTGTCGTTAGGTGGCTAATAATAGGCCACTTTCCCACCAATCGTTCCCACGCTCTGCGTGAAAATGCAGCCAGGGACGCATTCCCACGCGGAGCGTGGGAACGATCAATCGCTACCCCCCAAGGCCAGGATCAGGTAATCGGCGCTGGGTTGAACAACGTGATGTCGTTGTACAGCTTGTGCCGCTCGGCCCAGGTTTGCTTCTTGCCGCTGGCCACGTCCAGGTAGTAGTGGAACAGCTCCCAGCCCAACTCTTCGATGCTCGCGCGTCCAGTGGCGATCCGGCCGGCATCGATGTCGATCAAGTCGGGCCAGCGCTGGGCCAGTTCAGTACGGGTCGAGACCTTCACCACGGGCGCCATCGCCAGGCCATACGGCGTTCCGCGACCGGTGGTGAACACATGCAGGTTCATGCCCGCCGCCAATTGCAGCGTGCCGCAGACAAAATCGCTGGCCGGCGTGGCACAGAAGATCAGGCCCTTTTGCTTGAACCGCTCGCCCGGGCCGAGCACGCCGTTGATCGCGCTGCTGCCGGACTTGACGATCGAGCCCAAGGACTTCTCGACGATGTTCGACAACCCGCCCTTCTTGTTGCCCGGCGTGGTGTTGGCACTGCGATCGGCTTCGCCTTTGGCCAGGTAACGGTCGTACCAGTCCATTTCGCGCACCAGCTCCTCGGCGACTTCGCGGGTTTGCGCCCGGGAGGTCAGGAGGTAGATCGCATCGCGTACTTCGGTGACTTCGGAGAACATCACCGTCGCACCGGCCCGCAACAACAGGTCCGAGGCATAGCCCAGGGCCGGGTTGGCGGTGATGCCGGAAAACGCATCGCTGCCGCCGCACTGCATGCCCAAGATCAGTTCCGAAGCGGGCACGGTTTCGCGGCGACGCTGGTCGAGCTTCTTCAGGCGCGTCTCGGCCAGCTCCATGATCTGCTCGATCATTTCGGTGAAACCGTGACTGGAATCCTGCAAGCGGTACAGCCATGGCTCGCTGAGATCCACCGAACTGTCGCCCTCATGCATCACCTGCCCGGCCTGCAATTTCTCGCAGCCCAGGCTGATCACCAGCGCCTCGCCACCCAGGTTCGGGTTGCGCGCCAGGTTGCGCACGGTGCGGATCGGGATGTACGCGTCGGTGGCGGTGATCGCCACGCCGCAGCCGTAGCTGTGGGTCAGCGCCACCACGTCATCGACGTTCGGGTACTTGGGCAGCAACTCGTCCTTGATGCGCTTGACCGCATGGTCCAGCACGCCGGTCACGCACTGCACCGTGGTGGTGATGCCCAGGATATTGCGCGTGCCGACAGTGCCGTCGGCGTTGCGATAACCCTCGAAGGTGTAGCCCTCCAGCGGCGCATCGGCCACCGGCACATCGGTGGACAGCGGCAAGCTGTCCAGCGGTGGCGCGGTGGGCATGCGCAGCTGGTCTTCCTTGACCCAGCTGCCACGGGGGATCGGTTGCAGCGCATAGCCAATGACCTGGCCGTAGCGAATCACCTCGCCACCCTCGGGAATGTCCTCCAGGGTAACTTTGTGGCTTTGTGGCACGAAGTCGACGGTGACCAGGCCGTCCGGGAATTCAGTCCCGGCCGGTACGCCTTGGTCGTTGACGACGATCACCACGTTGTCCCGCTCGTTCAGGCGGATGTAACGGGGCGAATCGGCATGTTCAATCAGATTCATCGACGCCGCTCCTCAGGATTTGGCTTCAGACAGGCTGGAGAGATCGGCATCCTTGGCCGCTGGTTCCTTGAGCACCACGCGCTTGATCGGGCCCACGATGACCAGATAGCTGAACACCGCCATCAGCGCGTTGCAACCGACAAACACCAACGCCCATTTGAACGAGCCAGTGGAACTGATGATGTAGCCGATGACGATTGGCGTGGTAATCGACGCCAGGTTGCCAAAGGTGTTGAACAGGCCACCGCTCAAACCGGCGATCTGTTTTGGCGACGTATCGGAGACCACGGCCCAGCCCAGTGCGCCGACGCCTTTACCGAAGAAGGCCAAGGCCATGAAGCCCACCACCATCCATTCGATGTCGACGTAGTTGCACGCCACGATGCTGCTGGACACCAGCAGGCCGGCGATGATCGGCGCCTTGCGAGCGAAGGTCAGCGAATGGCCCTTGCGCAGCAGGTAATCGGAAATCACCCCGCCGAGCACGCCGCCGATGAATCCGCAGATCGCCGGCAAGGACGCGATGAAGCCGGCCTTGAGGATGGTCATGCCGCGTTCCTGCACCAGGTACACCGGGAACCACGTCAGGAAGAAGTAGGTGATGCCGTTGATGCAATATTGGCCCAGGTAAACGCCGAGCATCATGCGGTTGGTCAGCAGTTGGCGGATGTAATCCCACTTCGGACCGTCGCTTTTCTTGTCCTTGCCCTTGTCCTGGTCCATATCGACCATCGCGCCGTTGGCGGCGATGTGATTGAACTCGGCTTCGTTGATCATTGGGTGCTGACGCGGACTGTAGATCACTTTCAACCAGACCAGCGAGAACACGATGCCGATCACGCCCATCACGATGAACACGTGCTGCCAGCCGAAGCGGTAGACGATCCAACCCATCAGCGGTGCGAACAACACGGTGGCAAAATACTGCGCCGAGTTGAAGATCGCCGAGGCGGTGCCGCGTTCTGCGGTGGGGAACCAGGCGGCGACGATCCGTGCGTTGCCCGGGAAGGAAGGCGCTTCGGCCAGCCCGACCAGAAAGCGCAGCATGAACAGCGCAACCACGGCCGTGGACATGCCGAATTCACCGACATAGCCCTGCAGCACGGTGAACAGCGACCAGGTGAAAATGCTCAAGGCATAGATTTTTTTCGAGCCGAAACGGTCGAGCAGCCAGCCGCCAGGAATCTGCCCGGCCACGTAGGCCCAGCCGAAAGCGGAGAAGATATAACCGAGGGTGACGGCATCGATGCCGAGGTCTTTTTGCAGGCTGGAGCCCGCAATTGCGATGGTGGCGCGGTCGGCATAGTTGATCGTCGTCACCAAAAACAGCATGAGCAGGATCAAATAGCGGACGCGGGTCGGCTTGGTCTCTTGCATGTAATCTACTTCCACTATTTATTTTTATACGGGAAATCAATTTATGCGGTCGACGCCGTTGCGCGGCGCCGACCGGTGTTGCGTTTTACGAACCGATATAGGAAGTCTTCACCACGGTGTAGAACTCTTGCGCATAGCGACCTTGCTCGCGCGAACCGTAGGACGAACCTTTGCGCCCGCCGAACGGCACGTGGTAATCCACGCCAGCGGTCGGCAGGTTGACCATCACCATGCCCGCCTGGGAATGGCGCTTGAAGTGATTGGCGTATTTCAACGAGGTGGTAGCAATACCGGCCGAGAGACCGAACTCGGTGTCGTTGGCCATCGCCAGCGCCGCCTCGTAGTCAGCCACGCGCACGATGTTGGCCACCGGGCCGAAGATTTCTTCGCGGCTGATGCGCATCGAGGCTTCGCTGTCGGCGAACAGGGTCGGCGCCAGGAAGTAACCTTCGGTGTCGCAGGTCACCACGCCGCCACCGCTCACCAGCCGCGCACCTTCGCTCTGGCCGATGTCGATGTACTTCAAGTCCTGGTTGAGCTGGGCTTCGGAAACCACCGGCCCGATATCGGTGCCGGCCTTCAACGCATGACCGACCTTGATCGACTGCATGCGCTCGGCCATGGCCGCGACGAACTTGTCGTGGATGCCGGCGGTGACGATCAGGCGGCTCGACGCCGTGCAACGCTGGCCGGTGGAGTAGAACGCGCTCTGCACTGCCAACTCGACGGCCTGCTTGAGGTCGGCGTCGTCAAGGATGATCTGCGGGTTCTTGCCGCCCATCTCCAACTGGACCTTGGCCTGGCGCGACACGCAATTGACCGCGATCTGCCGACCTACGCCCACGGAACCGGTGAAGCTGATGCCGTCGACTTTCGGGCTGTTGACCAGCACGTCGCCGACCACACGGCCGCTGCCCATCACCAGGTTGAACACACCGGCAGGGAAACCGGCACGGGAGATGATTTCGGCCAACGCCCAGGCACAACCCGGCACCAACTCGGCGGGCTTGATCACCACGCAGTTGCCGTAGGCCAGGGCCGGGGCGATTTTCCACGCGGGAATGGCAATCGGGAAGTTCCATGGGGTGATCAGGCCGATCACACCCAGGGCTTCGCGGGTCACTTCAACGTTGACGCCCGGACGCACCGACGGCACGTAATCGCCCGACAGGCGCAGGCATTCACCGGCGAAGAATTTGAAAATGTTGCCGGCTCGGGTCACTTCGCCGATGGCTTCGGGCAGGGTCTTGCCCTCTTCCCGGGCCAGCAGTTGGCCGAGTTCTTCGCGGCGAGCGAGGATTTCGCTGCCGACTTTGTCCAGCGCATCGTGACGAGCCTGGATGCCTGAGGTCGACCAGGCCGGGAACGCGGCGCGGGCGGCGTCGATGGCGGCGTTGACTTGGGCTGCGTCAGCCTTGGCGTATTCGCCGATGACATCGGACAAGTCAGATGGGTTGATGTTGGCGCAATAGTCAGCACCGGCCACCCATTGACCGTTGATGTAGTGATCGAAACGCTTTGAATCTGCCACGGAGCTACTCCTTCTACAAAAACTGTCGAGGAACGCAGGGCGTCCCTGGCTGCATCCCCACGCAGCGCGTGGAAACGATCAAGCCATACGCAAAAAGCCGCTGATTACTCAGCGGCCTTGTCGGGTCTGTTACTGCTTGCCTTGCTTGTCGATCAGCGCGGCCAGTGCTTCGTATTCTTCTGGCAGCAGATCGGTCAGCGGCGTACGCACAGGACCGGCGTCATAGCCCACGATTTTCGCGCCGGCCTTGACGATGCTCACTGCATAACCGGCCTTGCGGTTGCGGATGTCCAGGTATGGCAGGAAGAAGTCGTCGATGATCTTGCCAACGGTTTCGTGATCTTCGCGGGCAATGGCGTGGTAGAAGTCCATCGCGGTTTTCGGGATGAAGTTGAACACCGCCGAGGAGTAGACCGGAACGCCCAGGGCCTTGTAGGCCGCGGCGTAGACCTCAGCGGTCGGCAGGCCACCCAGGTAGCTGAAACGATCGCCGAGGCGACGACGGATCGACACCATCAGTTCGATATCGCCCAGGCCATCTTTGTAGCCGATCAGGTTCGGGCAACGCTCGGCCAGTTGTTCCAGCTGGGTGGCGTTCAGGCGGCAGACGTTGCGGTTGTACACCACCACGCCGATTTTCACCGATTTGCACACGGCTTCAACGTGGGCGGCTACGCCGTCCTGGCTGGCTTCGGTCAGGTAGTGCGGCAGCAGCAACAGGCCCTTGGCGCCCAGGCGCTCGGCTTCCTGAGCGTATTCGATGGCCTGGCGGGTCGCACCGCCGACACCGGCAAGGATCGGCACGCTGGTGGCGCAGGTATCGACGGCGGTCTTGATGACTTGCGAATACTCACTGGCGGCCAGGGAGAAGAATTCACCGGTGCCGCCCGCTGCGAACAAAGCAGAGGCGCCATACGGGGCCAGCCACTCGAGGCGCTTGATGTAGCTGTCGCGATTGAAATCGCCATTGGCAGTGAAATCGGTGACCGGGAACGACAGCAGGCCAGACGAGAGGATGGACTTCAGTTCTTGTGGATTCATTATTCGAACACCCTGGACGCAAATGTTGTGTTGTAGGAAACGGTTCAGCTTCGTTGAGAAGTTGTAAGTCATCGTACAACTTAAAATAGGCACGTCAACTGCATTTCGTCTTTTGTCGGGTTCTGGCCCAGGGAAAATCGCCTTGCAGCCTTCCAAACCGGGGCTTTGAAGGAGATTGGAAGACGGATGAAACTTGCCGGACGAGCATCAGGACCGCTCGTCGTCACTGTCAACTCTGCCAGTAGGCGCCGTTACGGCATGGGGGGATAACCCACGTATGGCCGTGCGAGGCCCGGCCGCAGGTCCTTTTTCTCAATCTTGAGTCGCCCGTACGCAGTAATCAGGGCTGCCTCACAGGGAGTGACATCATGACGACGTTTAAGAAGCCCGTGCTCGAGGGTGTGCCAGATGCAGATGCTGAGAAGGTCACGGTGTCCTTGTCAAAGATGAAGACGTTAACCGTGCGGATTCCAAATGCAGAGAACTCACCAGAGTCGACTGTCCATCTCACGGTGTCGGTCCCTAAGCAGGTAGGCGCAGAACAATCCATGCTCGTTGAAAAGACTCCCGAGACTCACCCGGATAACTTCGAGACGCCTGAGTTACGCAAGGACGTGACACTGACATTTTCAAGCGACGAGCTGAAACAGTTCAAAGGCAAATCGGTTGAGCTTCGTTACACATTCGATTACGCAAACGGATGGGACTCCGAAACATCAGCGCCACAAATACTGCAGATCAAGGCGTAGCTCTGCACACCTATTGTTTGTCAGGCAAGCACACAGATATAAAGCCGGACACATTCCCTGTGGCGAGGGGATTTATCCCCGCTGGGTTGCGCAGCAACCCCCAAAGGCGGCGACTCAATTCGAGCTGACACACAGAGGTGTCAGTTTCGGGGCTGCTTCGCAACCCAGCGGGGATAAATCCCCTCGCCACAGAGTGACTTACTCCATCTCAACTGACAGAAGCTAGCCCTGCGCCTGCGCCTCTTCATGAGCCTGGCGCAGCCGTTCGCGGCTGTTGGTCAGGTGCAAACGCATGGCCGCACGGGCCGCGTCGGAGTCCTGGCGGGCGATGGCTTCGTAGATTTCCTCATGCTCGCGACTCAGGCGATCCATGTAGTGCTGGTGGTCGTCGTGGGCCAGGCGCGCCGAGTTCAGCCGGGTGCGCGGGATGATGCTGGTGCCCAGGTGGGTCATGATGTCGGTGAAGTAGCGGTTGCCGGTGGACAGGGCGATTTCCAGGTGGAAGGCGAAGTCCGAGGCCACCGCGTCACTGGCGTGGGCCGCGCTTTCGTTCAAGGCGTCGAGTGCCGCGCGCATCGCGGCAAGTTGCTCGTCGCTGCGGCGTTGTGCCGCCAGGCCAGCCGACTCCACTTCCAGGCTGATACGCAATTCCAGGATCGCCAGCACATCGCGCAACGTGACCACCGTCGCCGGGTCGATGCGAAAGCCACTCGGGCTGGGCGTGTCCAGCACGAAGGTGCCAATGCCATGGCGGGTTTCCACCTGGCCGGCCGCCTGCAAGCGCGAAATCGCCTCGCGCACCACCGTGCGGCTGACGCCATGGGCTTCCATGATCGCCGACTCGGTCGGCAGTTTATCGCCGCGCTTGAGCAGGCCGTCACGAATCTGCTCGGACAGCACCGTCACCAGCTCCTGCGCCAGGCTGCGGCGCTTACGAGGAAGACGTGGGACGTCGATCGGGTTTTCCATGGTTTCTGTGTCTCGGCAAGCGGCTGAATGGCACCATCATAGCGCAACGTGGTTGTACGATCACCGTACGTGGCGGCCTTATGGAAAATTGCCGCCACAACAGTGTTCGTCAATGACAGTCAGGCAACAACGGCCTGCTCCACCAGTTGGCCATTTTCAATACGCACATGTCGCGCATGGAAACGTTTCAGACTGCTTCGGTGGCCGACGCTGATGATGCTCAAGCCCGGCAACTGGTCGATCAACGCCTGGTACAGCGTCGCCTCGTCCTCTTCATCCATCGCCGACGTCGCTTCGTCCATGTACAACCAGAGCGGTGCATAAAGCAATGCGCGAGCGAAAGCCAAGCGTTGTTGCTCGCCGGGCGAGAGCATGCGCTGCCAGTGGTTGCTTTCGTCCAACCGCGAAACCAGGTGCGGCAGGCGGCAGGTTTCGAGCACCTGTGCATAACGTTCGTTGGGATAGATATCACCGGCCTGTGGATAACTCAACACTTCGCGCAGGCTGCCAATCGGCAGGTAGGGCTTCTGCGGCAAGAACAGGTAACGCGCCGAAGGCAACAGAATGCTGCCATGCCCGGCAGGCCACAGATGCCCCATCGCCCGTAGCAAGGTGGATTTGCCGCTGCCGGAACGACCGCTGAGCATCACTCGCTCGCCCGGCTCTACATTCAGTTCGGCGCGGGTCAGCAGATGGCGACCGTCGGCCAGGTCCAGCCCGAGCTCGCGCACCTTCAATTCGTTGCCCTGGTTCTGCACATCGATCGCCGGTACGCGGTCTTCGTTGTCGCTCATCGCCTGGCGGAAGCTCAGCAAGCGGTCGCAAGTGGCGCGCCACGCGGCAAGGTCAGAGTAAGCGCTGATGAACCAGCTGAAATTCTCCTGCACGTTGCCGAACGCCGAGTTGATCTGCATGAGCTCGCCCAGCTGGATCTTGCCGGCGAAGTAGCGTGGCGCAGCAACGATGAACGGGAAGATGATTGCGATCTGGCCATAGCCGGAGGTGAAGAACGTCAGGCGCTTGGACACGCGCATGATGTCCCAGAAGTTATGCCAGACCAGGCCGAAACGACCGCTCAGGCGACGGTTCTCGTTCGGCTCGCCGTTGTACAGCGCAATGCTCTCGGCGTTTTCACGCACTCGCACCATGGAGAAACGCAGGTCGGCTTCGAAGCGCTGCTGGTTGTTATTGAGGCCGATCAGGCGACGGCCGATCAGGTGCGTCAGCCAACTGCCTACCGCCGCATACACCAGCGCAGCCCAGAACATATAGCCGGGGATGGTGTAGCCGAACACTTCGATGCTGCCGGACACGCCCCACAAGATGATCGAGAACGATACCAGGCTGACCACCGTGCGCAGCAATCCCAGGCCCAGGCCGAGGGTGTTGCTGGTGAAACTGTTGAGGTCTTCGGAAATCCGCTGGTCCGGGTTATCGGTATAGCCGCCCTGCTCCAGCCGGTAATAATTCTTGTCGTTGAGCCAGCGAGCGAAGTGCTGCTCGGTGAGCCAGGCCCGCCAGCGGATCGTGAGCATCTGCGTGAGGTACAAGCGGTACACCGCACCGAGGATCGCCACCGCCGCGATGCCGCAGAAATACAGGATCAACCGCCAGAACGCCACGCTGTCCTTCTCTTGCAGGGCGTTGTAGAAATCCTTGTACCAACTGTTGATCCACACCGAGATCGCCACGCTGAACAACGACAGCGCGATGACAGCGATCAACAGCGTCCAGGCCTTGCCCTTCTCCTCACTGCGCCAGTACGGCGTGGTCATTTGCCAGACACGGCGGAAAAACTGGCCGCGCACCGCGTCATTGACCGCGGAATATTCAGCGTTCTGATTCATGGTTTAAGGCTCGATAAAGGGAAAACTCGGGCCGATCATAAAGCAACGGCCCGATGTGTCGCGAGGGTGGACAGCATTCGTTCAGCGCAGGTTCAGCGACGTACCGGACGCTTCTGCAATTTGCGCTGCAGGGTGCGCCGGTGCATGCCCAAGGCGCGAGCGGTGGCGGAGATGTTGCCTTCGTGCTCGGTCAGCACGCGCTGGATGTGTTCCCACTGCAGGCGGTCCACCGACATGGGGTTTTCCGGCACCAGGGTGTCGAGGTCGGCGTGCTCGGACAGCAACGCGGCCAGCACGTCATCAGCGTCCGCCGGTTTGCACAGGTAATTGCAGGCACCGCGCTTGATGGCTTCGACAGCGGTGGCGATGCTCGAATAACCGGTGAGGATCACCACGCGCATTTCCGGGTCCAGCTCCAGCAGCTTGGGCAGCAGCACCAGGCCCGAATCGCCGTCCATTTTCAGGTCGAGGGCGGCGTAGTCGGGCAAGTCGGCCTGGGCGATGGTCAGGCCCTCTTCGGCGGAACCGGCGGTGCTGACGCGAAAGCCGCGCCGGGACATGGCGCGGGCCATGACGCGGGTGAAGGTAGCGTCGTCATCTACCAGCAGCAGGTGCGGCAGTTCTTCGCCGTCGACTTGGATCTCGTCACTCATATTCGTCTCCTCGGTCGGCATGGGGCAGGCGCAGCTCGGTGAGCGTGCCGCCTTCCTCATGGGGGTAGAGTTTCACCGAGCCGCCGGCGCGTGTCACGCTGGCCTTGCTCAAAAACAGGCCCAGGCCAAAACCTTTGCCCTTGGTGGTGAAAAACGGTTTGCCGATCTGCTCGGCAATCGCCAGCGGCACACCGGCGCCATGGTCGCGGATGCAGATCGTCAGCTCATAGGCATCCCAATCCAACACCACTTCCAAGCCCTCGGGGCAGGCGTCTGCGGCGTTGTTCAGCAGATTCAGCAGCGCCTGGGTCAAGTCGGGCGGCGGTGCCATGCGCGGCACCGTGCCCTTGCCCAGGCACTGGAAGCGATAACTGGCCTCCGGGCGCATCAGGTGCCAGCGGTTCAGGGCATCGTCGAGCCAGAAGGTGACCGCCTGCATGTCGATGTCCAGTCGACGATTGGCCTCGGCGGCGCGCACCAGGTATTGCAAAGTCTCCTTGCAGAGCTTGACCTGGTCCTGCAACACGCTGAGGTCTTCCTGCAACGCCGGGTCTTTATGGTCCTGGCGCATTTCCTTGAGCAGCACGCTCATGGTCGCCAACGGCGTGCCCAGTTCATGGGCGGCGCCGGCGGCCTGGGTCGCCACGGCCAGCAATTGTTCGTCCCGCAGGCCTTCTTCGCGGCGGATCGCCCGCAACTCTTCCTGACGGCGCAACTCTTCAGCCATGCGCGCGGCAAAAAACGTAATGACCGCTGCGGCCAAGGCGAAACTCAGCCACATGCCGTAGATCTGCAGGTTTTCCCGAGCGATGGGGAAGGTTTCCAGCGGATAGAACCGTGCCAGCAGCAAGGTGTATAGCGCCAGGGCGATGCCGGACAGGATCAGCGAAAAACGCCACGGCAGCGTCACGGCGGCGATAGTCAGCGGCACCAGGTAATACGAGACGAAGGGGTTGGTGGAGCCGCCGGAAAAATACAGCAGCGCGCTGTGGATAAACAGGTCGCAGGCCAGTTGCACGGCATACTCAAGCTCGGTCACCGGCCAGGACGTGCGCAGGCGAATCGCCGTCAACGCGCACAGCACGCTGGAGCACGCCAGGGTGATCGCCAGTTGCAGCCACGGCAGCGGCAGCAGGTCGAACCAATAGGCGAGCCCCACAGAACCGGCCTGCGCCGCGAGGACCAGAATGCGGATAAATGTCAGGCGCCAGAGGTTCTGGCGCGAAGCGGAAGTCATTTGCAAAGGGGCGAGCATGAGCTCTCCTGATGAGCGCTCCAGGCGGATCGCACGGAGTATAACCAAGGCGCGGGTGGCAGCGGCAGCTGTGCGGCAAAGCGCCACAGCCCCAAATTACGCACCTACCATTGTGGCGAGGGGATTTATCCCCGCTGGACTGCGCAGCAGTCCCAATAGTGTCATGACCTGGTTTAGTGTGATGGCTGATCTTTTGGGGCCGCTTCGCGCCCCAGCGGGGATAAATCCCCTCGCCACAAAAGCTCCACTGACCTTCGCATCTGTATAGAAGTTGTAACTGTGCGAACCGGACCATAAACGCTAGAGTCTTATCGTTCACGCAGGCCTGGAACCTACCCCTGCGCATCATCCCAAGGAGCTTTCATGCACACGTTCCGTCGCCCCGCCGCCCTGCTCGCCCTCAGCCTGGGCACCGTCGCCAGCCTGCCGGCCCTGGCCGCCGATGAGCTTCATTACAATCAGATTTCCCTGCGCGCCGAAGCCAGCCAGGAAGTGGCCCGCGACCTGATGATCGTTACCCTCTACACCGAGGAACAGAACACCGACCCGGCCAAACTGGCTGCCGCCGTCAGCACCACGCTGAACAAAGCCATCGGCCAGGCCAAGCAAGTCAAGGACATCAACCTGCGCCAGGGCAGCCGCAACAGCTACCCGATCTACGACAACAAGGGCCAGAAAATCACCGGCTGGCGCGAACGCGCCGAACTGCGCCTGGAAAGCGCCGACTTCGCCGCCCTGTCCAAACTCACCGGCGAATTGCTGGGCGACCTGAAAATGGCCGGCATGGACTTCGCCATCGCCACCGCCACCCGCCAAAGCAGCGAAGACGCCCTGCTCAAAGACGCCGTCAACGCCTTCAAGGCCCGCGCCCAACTCGCCACCGAAGCCCTCGGTGGCAAGGGCTACAAGATCGTCAACCTGAACTTCAACACCAACGGCTATCCACAACCGTACATGCGCCCGCAAATGATGATGAAAGCGGCGTCCATGGATGCTGAGTCGGTCACGCCGGAAGTGGAAGCAGGCACCAGCAAGGTGACAATGACGGCGGATGGGGTGGTTGAGGTGTTGATGCAGTAAATGATCAGCGGTGGTCCCGATCGTTCCCACGCTCCGCGTGGGTATGCAGCCCGGGACGCTCTGCGTCCCTTCCAAAGCCGAACGCAGAGCGTCCGTAGAGGCATTCCCACGCGGAGCGTGGGAACGATCATAACTAAGGTGCCGGGGTGACTGGTGCTTCAAGCTGATCCAACGCCTTGTCCACCAGCAACTGACACAACTCCACCAACTGATGAATCCCCAACGCCACACTGCGCCGCGTGCCCTCCACTTCGAAAGCAAGGTCTTCGGCCATGGCTTTTATCGAGGCCAGGGTTTCGGAGGTGCTGGTCAGTAAGGTGTCGGCGTCGGCTTTGGCCGTGACGGAAAACAGGCTGTCGATGCGCGGATCGGTAGCCGGCTCTGCAGGTTTTGGATTGAGATAATGGTTGAGCGCCCGATCGGCAGCGGCGCGGTCTTTTAGCAGGTCTTCGACGGCGTCGAATTCGGCTAGAGGGTTTGTTCGGTTGAAATTTGGCTCATTCTTTCCTTTGTTCATGTGCATGCTCCTGATGAAATTGGAGCCATCACTCGCCTACGGTCGTGAGGCTTACGACCCTATTAATTTCAGGTTCCCACTCCTGGTCACTGTTTCGCAGCGACATTCAAAGGTTAGAGAGCCCACTTCCGAGGGACAACCCTAAAAACATGTCGGATATTTCGTTATCCAAGCCCGAACGTTCCTACCCTTTCGAAGGACGCAGCCGCCTGACGGCTCGATACAAAACCCGTGGCGAGGGAGCTTGCTCCCGCTGGGCTGACGGGTGTACGAGCGGGAGAGCCAGGTCGGCTATTAGGCCGCCTCGGCCCGGCTTTTGATCTGGGGGCCCCGTTAACCACGATGGCTGAACGCAGGTATTGCGCAGTGGGCAACCCGGCATGGATGCCGGGTTAGCCGCGCTGGGCCATGGATGGCCCTTCGCGGCGGCCCACGGAGCAATGCCTGCGTTCAGGCACACCGAGCCTAGGCGAGGTGCCGAGTGGTGGGGCAAGCCTTTTTTGCTTACTTTTTTTGGCGTTTGAAAAAAAGTGAGTCGCCGTCAGGGCGGAACCCTAAGTAGCCGTTACCGCAGCAACGGATATGTACCCCGTCAATAGCTAAAAGGCCGCCTCACCCCGAAGCACGCCCCCCAGGCGCCACTCACGAAAGCCAAAGGTTGCGCCAGGCGCCACCCTCGACTCATGGGCAATGCCGGTGCATCGATCGAACCCTGGACCGAAGATAACGGCGACCCCAACAGCGATAAACAAAAAGGGCCGGATCTCAAACTCAGCCCATTCGGCCTTACGCCCTTCTACGGCGTGGGTTTGAACAAGTAAAACCCGCCCCAGGCCGGTGCATCGCGCGCTCGCGGCGCACCGGTACGGAGCGCCGTTTGCCCCAAAAAAGCCGGCGCAAACGATCAAATGCGTCAAAAGTTACAAAGATGCGACATTAAGGTACGTTCGTGCCACTGTTTCAGGCTTGAAACCGCTCTGGATCTTGCATTGGGTATGGGGCCTGCATAAGTATCCGCAGGACGACTCACGAGGTCGCCCTCAAATCCAAAAATGACAACAAATCATGAGGCCAACATGCTTAAACAAGCGGTCATTCCGTTTTTAGTCGGCGCAAGCTTACTAGCCAGCGCTCCTTTCGCTTCCGCCGCGACTAACCTGGTGTTCTGCTCCGAAGGCAGCCCGGCCGGTTTTGACCCTGGTCAGTACACCACCGGAACCGACTTCGACGCCTCTGCAGAAACCATGTTCAACCGCCTGACCCAGTTCGAGCGCGGCGGCACCGCCGTCATTCCTGGCCTGGCCACCAAGTGGGACATTTCCGAAGACGGCCTCTCCTATACCTTCCATCTGCGTGAAGGCGTCAAGTTCCACACCACCCCGTATTTCAAGCCGACCCGTGAATTCAACGCCGACGACGTGCTGTTCACCTTCAATCGCATGATCAACAAGGATGACCCGTTCCGTAAGGCCTATCCGACCGAATTCCCGTACTTCACCGACATGG
Source organism: Pseudomonas marvdashtae (assembly GCF_014268655.2). NCBI lineage: Bacteria > Pseudomonadati > Pseudomonadota > Gammaproteobacteria > Pseudomonadales > Pseudomonadaceae > Pseudomonas > Pseudomonas marvdashtae. The sequence continues at coordinate 821,414 of NZ_JABWQX020000001.1, read as the reverse complement.
GGATGGACACCAACATCACCAAGATCGATAAAGTCGACGACCACACCGTCAAGTTCACCCTGAAAGATGTAGACGCCGCGTTCATCCAGAACCTGGCCATGAGCTTCGCCTCGATCCAGTCCGCCGAATACGCCGCCCAGTTGCTCAAGGATGGCAAGGCCCCCGACATCAACCAGAAGCCCGTCGGCACCGGCCCATTCGTCTTCAAGAGCTACCAGAAAGACTCCAACATCCGCTACACCGGGAACAAGGACTACTGGAAGCCTGAGGACGTGAAGATCGACAACCTGATCTTCGCCATCACCACCGACCCGTCGGTGCGTATCCAGAAGCTGAAGAAAAACGAGTGCCAGATCACCCTCTTCCCACGCCCTGCCGACCTCAAGGCCCTCAAGGACGACAAAGCGCTGAAGATGCCTGACCAGGCGGGTTTCAACCTGGGTTATGTGGCTTACAACGTGATGGACAAAGTCAAAGGCGACGACAAGCCCAACCCACTGGCTGACCTGCGCGTTCGTCAAGCCTTGGACATGGCCGTGAACAAGCAACAGATCATCGACTCTGTGTACCAAGGTGCAGGCCAACTGGCGGTCAACGCCATGCCACCGACCCAGTGGTCCTACGACACCACCATCAAAGATGCCAAATACGACCCTGAAAAAGCCAAGGCGCTGCTCAAGGAAGCCGGCGTCAAGGAAGGCACAGAGATCGTTCTGTGGGCCATGCCGGTTCAGCGTCCGTACAACCCGAACGCCAAACTGATGGCAGAAATGCTGCAGAACGACTGGTCCAAGATCGGCTTGAAGGTCAAGATCACCAGCTACGAATGGGGCGAGTACATCAAACGCTCCAAGGGCGGCGAGAACCAGGCCATGATCATTGGCTGGAGCGGTGACAACGGTGACCCGGACAACTGGCTCAACGTGCTGTTCGGCTGCGACTCGCTGGCGGGCAACAACTTCTCCAAATGGTGCGACAAGAAATTCGACGGCCTCGTGAAAGAAGCCAAGCGCACCACCGACCAGGCCAAGCGCACCGAACTCTACAAACAGGCGCAACACGTCCTCAAGGACGCGGTGCCAATGACACCTATCGCTCACTCGACGGTGTATCAACCCATGCGCGCCAACGTGCAGGATTTCAAGATCAGCCCCTTTGGCTTGAACTCCTTCTACGGCGTCAGCGTCAGCAAATAACGATGGGCAACGGCGACGTTTTCAACGTCGCCGTTGCTTTATCTGCCGAGACCAAGACCCAGGAAATTGCCTACATCCAAAAGCACTGCGTACCACAGCAGTTGGTTTAGGACGTGTCGCCTTTTCCCACAAGTCTTTCAGGCATTACGCATATACCGCCTGGTCCACGACTCTTACCGTCGGGGCTGACGGTTTGCCAATCCTGCGGCATCGCTGTTTACGCAATGGAATGAGCCCAGTGCCCCGGACCTGTCCCCGGAAGGACGCCGGTTCACTGCCAAACACCCCGAACGAGAGAGGGAGCGTCATGCGCCATACCTTGGTTTTATCCGCATTGCTGGGCACCGGCCTGTTGGCCACCACATCCGCAGCCCAGGCCGCCGGCGGCAGCCTGGTGTTCTGTTCCGAAGGCAGCCCCGCCGGTTTCGACACCGCGCAGTACACCACCGCCACGGATAACGATGCCGCCGAGCCGCTGTACAACCGCTTGGCCGAGTTTGAAAAAGGCGCGACCAACGTAGTCCCGGGCCTGGCGACAAGCTGGGACATTTCCGAAGACGGCTTGAAGTACACCTTCCACCTGCGCGAAGGGGTGAAATTTCATACCACCGATTACTTCACGCCGACTCGAGATTTCAACGCCGACGACGTGCTGTTCACCTTCAATCGCATGCTTGATCCGCAACATCCGTTCCGCAAGGCCTACCCCACCGAGTTCCCGTACTTCAACGGCATGAGCCTGAACAAGAACATCGCCAAGGTGGAAGCGACCGGGCCGTTGACCGTGGTCATGACGCTCAACAGCGTGGACGCCGCGTTCATCCAGAACATCGCCATGAGCTTCGCCTCGATCCTCTCGGCCGAATACGCGGATCAGTTGCTCAAGGGCGGCAAGCCGAGCGACATCAACCAGAAGCCGATCGGCACCGGGCCGTTCGAATTCAAGAGCTATCAGAAAGACTCCAACATCCGTTATGTCGCCAACGAGAAGTACTGGGCACCGGAGCGGGTGAAGCTGAAAAACCTGATTTTCTCCATCAACACCGACGCGTCGGTACGGGTGCAGAAGCTCAAGGCCAACGAATGCCAGGTCACCCTGCATCCGCGTCCGGCGGACGTGCCGGCCTTGAAGAACGACCCCAAGCTGCAGTTGATCGAAAAACCCGGTTTCAACCTCGGCTACATCGCCTACAACACCCGCCACAAGCCGTTCGACCAGGTCGAAGTGCGCCGGGCGCTGGACATGGCGGTGAACAAGCAAGGCATTCTCAACGCCGTGTACCAGGGCGCGGGGCAACTGGCGCAGAACGCCATGCCACCGACCCAATGGTCCTACGATGAGACCATCAAGGACACGCCCTACAACCCGGAAAAAGCCAAGGAGTTGCTCAAGGCCGCCGGCGTCAAGGAAGGCACCGAGATCACCCTCTGGGCCATGCCCGTGCAACGCCCGTACAACCCCAACGCCAAGCTGATGGCCGAGATGCTCCAGGCCGACTGGGCGAAGATCGGCTTGAAAGTGAAGATCGTCAGCTACGAATGGGGCGAGTACATCAAGCGCACCAAGAACGGCGAGCACGACATCAGTCTGATCGGCTGGACCGGCGACAATGGCGACCCGGACAACTGGCTGGGCACGCTGTACAGCTGCGACGCCATCGGTGGCAACAACTACTCCATGTGGTGTGACCAGGATTACGACAAGCTGATCAAGCAGGCCAAGGTCGTCACCGACCGCGACCAGCGCACCGTGCTCTACAAACAGGCCCAGCAGTTGCTCAAGCAGCAAGTGCCGATCACCCCTGTTGCACACTCGACGGTCAACCAGCCGCTGAGCACCAAAGTCGAAGGGTTCAAAGTCAGCCCCTTCGGTCGCAACGTCTTCTCGGGCGTCAGCCTGAACCCATAACCGTCTAGCCACACAGCGCGGGCTTCCCTTTGGAAGCCCCACGCCGACGTCTTGCCGTAATTCGCCAATCAGGCGTCAAGCAAACGTTTGCAAGCTGTGAATGAGTTGTAAAACCGATAGCCGTATCACCAAAAAAGAACGGCATGAAAAAGAAAGAAAAAGGAGCGTTACCCATGAAACTGAGCAGCACCGCGATACTGGCCTTGGCCATCAGCAGCATCACCGCCACGGCTTACGCAGAATCGCAGAGCCAGGCGTTCAATCCGGTGACCGTCAAGACCACCAGCGCTCAATCCGAAGCCACCGGTTTCGTAGAAGGCCAGTCGGTCAGTGGCACCACCCGTAACTGGTATTCCAACGAACTGAGACGCCGCGGCAGCGCGTTCAGCTACACGCGCGACGGTGTTGAACACCGCGATTCGCGCCGTACCAACTGGGTCCAGGGCACCATCCTGAACTACACCTCCGGCTTCACCCAAGGCACCGTTGGCTTCAGCACCGAAGTCGCGGCCTATAACGCGATCGCGTTGCTCGGCGACCACGATGACATCATGGGCGGTTCCAACCGTACCCTGGCGCACTCCGACGGCGACGCCGTCGACCAATGGAGCAAACTGGGCCTGGCGAACGTCAAGGCACGCGTTTCCAACACCACGCTGACCGCCGGTCGCCAAAACTTCAGCAGCCCGATGGTCGACGTCATCGGTAACCGCGCCCTGCCTTCGAGCTTCCAGGGTGTGAGCCTGCACAGCGAAGAACTCGAGAACCTGGCATTCGACGTCGCGACCTTCGACCGCAACTCTCCACGCACCGAGCAAAGCCTCGCCAAGTTCCGCTCCGAATACGGCAGTTCCTCGGCCGAAGCTGATCACGTGAACACCGCTGGTATCACTTACCAGCCATTCGCCAGCCTCACCACCAGCCTGTGGGGCACCCAGGCCGAAGACCTGTGGAACCAATACTACTTCGGCGCCAGTCACGTATTGGGCGACAGCTCGGTGCTGAGCCTGACCACCGGCCTGAACTACTACAGGACTGTGGATTCGGGCAAAAGCGAACTGGGTGATATCGACAACAATACCTACTCCCTGTCGTTTGGTCTGACTCACCAGGCCCACAGCCTGACGTTCTCGTACCAGGAAGTGGACGGTAACGAGTACTTCGACTACCTGCACGAAACCAACGGCATCTACCTGGCCAACTCCCTGCTGTCGGACTTCAACGGTCCGAACGAGAAATCCTTCCAGATCGCCTACGGCCTGAACATGGCCGAATACGGCGTGCCTGGCCTGAAGTTCAACATCTACCAGGCTCGCGGCTGGGGCATCGATGGTACGCATTACAACAGCACCGGCTATTCCGATGTGAGAGCCATGGACGGTGAGCATCACTACGAATACGGCATCGGTGCGTCGTACGCCGTACAAAGCGGCCCGCTGAAAGCCACCGCTGTACGCGCCACCTACACCACGCACCGCGCCAGCGAAAACCAGGCTGATGGCAACCTCAACGAATTCCGCCTGGTCACCACCATCCCGTTCAACATTCTCTAACCTTTCCACCGACGGTCGACCCACAAGGTCGACCGCTCGGTTTTTTGCCGTTCAACCGATTGCAGAGGATTGACGATGAACATGATTCCCCTACGCGCCGCCATCGCCGCCGCGCTGCTGAGTGTCGCCGTTGGCGCCACGGCCAAACCCTTGGTGGTTTGTACAGAAGCCAGCCCGGAAGGCTTCGACATTGTCCAGTACACGACTGCAGTCACCGCCGACGCCGCGGCAGAAACCATTTTCAATCGCCTGGCCGACTTCAAGCCCGGCACCACCGATGTGATTCCGGCCCTGGCTGAATCCTGGGACATCAGTGACGACGGCCTGACGTACACCTTTCACCTGCGCAAAGGCGTCAAGTTCCACACCACCGAATACTTCAAGCCGACCCGCGACATGAACGCTGACGATGTGGTCTGGAGCTTCCAGCGCCAGCTGGACCCGAATCACCCGTGGCACAAACTGTCGAGCGTGGGCTTCCCGTACTTTGAAAGCATGGGTTTCAAGGAACTGTTGAAAAACGTCGAGAAAGTCGATGAGCACACGGTCAAGTTCACCCTGACCCGCCGCGAAGCGCCGTTCCTGGCCGACATCGCCATGGCCTTCTCCTCGATCTACCCGGCCGAATACGCCGACCAGTTGCTCAAGGCCAATAAGGCCGGCGACTTGAACAGCAAGCCGATCGGCACCGGCCCCTTCGTGTTCCAGCGCTACAACAAGGACGCCCAGGTTCGCTTCAAGGCCAACCCGGACTACTTCCGTGGCAAGCCGCCGGCCGATGCACTGATTTTGGCCATCGCCACCGACAACAACGTGCGCATGCAGAAGCTCAAGACCAATGAGTGCCAGATTGCGCTGTACCCCAAGCCCGATGACATCCCCAGCATCAAGAAAGACCCGAACCTGAAGGTCACCGAGCTGGACGCGATGACCGTTTCCTACACCGCGCTGAACACCAGCCACAAATACATGAGCGACGTGCGGGTGCGCAAAGCCATCGACCTGGCCTTCGACAAGGAAGCCTACGTCAACGCGCTGTTTGGCAAGGGCAACGCCACCGTCGCGGTCAACCCGTACCCGCCAACGCTGCTGGGCTACAACCACGACCTGAAGAACCCGACCCGCGACCTGGACAAGGCTCGCCAGTTGCTCAAGGAAGCCGGCGTGCCGGAAGGCACCGTGTTCACCCTGTTCACCCGCAACGGCGGTGGCCCGACCAACCCCAATCCGATGCTCGGCGCGCAGATGATGCAGGCCGACCTGGCGAAAGTCGGGATCAAGGTCGATATCCGCGTGATGGAATGGGGCGAAATGCTCAAGCGCGCGAAAAACGGCGAGCACGACATGGTCTCCGCCGGATGGGCGGGCGACAACGGCGACCCGGATAACTTCCTGACGCCTATGCTCAGTTGCGAAGCGGCCAAGAACGGCGAAAACTACGCGCGCTGGTGCAATGAGAAATTCCAGGCGCTGCTCGACCAGGCACGCGCCACAGTGAACCCCGAGGAGCGCGCCAAGCTCTATGAACAGGCCCAGGTGATTTTCAACCAGGACCAGCCATGGATCAGCATGGCCCACACCCGGATGTTCACGGCAATGCGCAAGAACGTAGAGGGCTACGTGATTAGCCCGCTCACCACCAATAACTTCGCCACCACCCAGGTGAAGTAGATAAGAAAACGTCCTTGGACGCTTGACCCCAAGCGTCCAAGGACACGCCTAACCGGCTGATGAGGTACACCTGAAGATGTTTAGTTTTATTGCCCGCCGACTGGGGTTATTGATCCCCACGTTCTTCGGCATCACCTTGCTGACTTTCGCGTTGATTCGCATGATCCCCGGCGACCCCGTGGAAGTGATGATGGGCGAACGTCGGGTCGATCCCGAAATGCATGCACAGGCAATGGAACGCCTTGGCCTCAACAAACCGCTGTATGCCCAGTACCTGGACTACATCGGCAAACTGGCCCAGGGCGATCTCGGCGAATCGCTGCGCACCCGCGAAAGCGTCTGGACCGAGTTCAGCTCCCTGTTTCCCGCGACCCTGGAATTGTCCCTGGCCGCGCTGTTGTTCGCCGGCATCCTGGGCCTGCTGGCCGGGGTGATTGCGGCACTCAAACGAGGATCCCTGTTCGACCATGGGGTGATGGGCATCTCCCTGGCGGGGTATTCGATGCCGATCTTCTGGTGGGGCCTGATCCTGATCATGTTCTTCTCGGTGTCCCTGGGCTGGACGCCGGTGTCGGGACGGATCGACCTGCTCTACGACATCGAGCCGAAAACCGGTTTCATGCTGATCGACACACTGCTGGCCGATGAGCCGGGCGCGTTCCTCGATGCCTTGCACCACCTGATCCTGCCGGCCATCGTGCTGGGCACCATTCCGCTGGCGGTGATCGCCCGCATGACCCGTTCCTCGATGCTCGAAGTGCTGCGCGAGGACTACATCCGCACCGCCCGCGCCAAAGGCCTGTCGCCGTCGCGCGTGGTGTTCGTGCATGGCCTGCGCAACGCACTGATTCCGGTGCTGACCGTGGTCGGCCTGCAAGTCGGCACTCTGCTGGCCGGTGCGGTCCTGACCGAAACGATCTTCTCCTGGCCGGGCATCGGCAAGTGGCTGATCGAAGCCATCGGCGCCCGGGACTATCCCGTGGTGCAGAACGGCATCCTGTTAATCGCCTGCCTGGTGATTCTGGTCAACTTCGTCGTGGACATCCTCTACGGCTTTGCCAACCCACGCATCCGTCACCAGCGCTGAGATCAAAACCATGAGTACTCCAACTACCGCGGTAGCAGTCGATCAAAGCCTGCTGTATCCGTCCCCTTACAAAGAATTCTGGCAGGCGTTTTCCCGCAACAAGGGCGCCGTGGCCGGGCTGATGTTCATGATCCTGATCGTGTTCTGCGCACTCTTCGCGCCGTGGGTCGCGCCGCACGACCCGAGCGAGCAATACCGTGACTTCCTGCTGACGCCGCCGGCGTGGCTAGAAGGCGGGCAAATGCAATTCCTGCTGGGCACCGACGAGCTGGGCCGCGACCTGCTGTCGCGCCTGATCCAGGGTTCGCGCCTGTCGCTGCTGATCGGCTTGTCGTCGGTGGTGATGTCGCTGATCCCGGGCATCCTGCTGGGGCTGTTCGCCGGGTTCTTCCCGCGCATCCTCGGCCCGACCATCATGCGCCTGATGGACATCATGCTCGCCCTGCCATCGCTGCTGCTGGCCGTGGCGATCGTCGCCATCCTCGGCCCAGGCCTGATCAACACCGTGATCGCCATCGCCATCGTCTCGCTGCCGTCCTACGTGCGCCTGACCCGCGCCGCCGTGATGGGCGAACTGAACCGCGACTACGTGACCGCCGCCCGCCTGGCCGGTGCCGGCCTGCCGCGCCTGATGTTCATCACCGTGCTGCCCAACTGCATGGCACCGCTGATCGTCCAGGCGACGCTGAGCTTTTCCTCGGCGATCCTCGACGCCGCCGCCCTGGGTTTCCTCGGCCTCGGCGTACAACCGCCAACCCCCGAGTGGGGCACCATGCTGGCTTCGGCCCGCGACTACATCGAACGCGCGTGGTGGGTCGTGAGCCTGCCTGGCTTGACCATTTTGCTCAGCGTGCTGGCAATCAACCTGATGGGCGACGGGCTGCGCGATGCGCTGGACCCCAAACTCAAGAATGCCGCCTGAGGAGATTCCCATGTCACTGCTAGAAATCAAGAATCTCAACGTCCGCTTCGGCGACGGCACCGCCGTGCCGGTGGTCGACGGCCTCGACCTGTCCGTGGACAAAGGCGAAGTATTGGCCATCGTCGGCGAATCGGGCTCGGGTAAATCCGTGACCATGATGGCGCTGATGGGCCTGATCGAGCACCCCGGCATCGTCACCGCCGATGCGCTGAACTTCGACGGCAAGAACATGCTCAAGCTGAGCAACCGCCAGCGCCGCCAGATCGTCGGCAAGGACCTGGCGATGGTCTTCCAGGACCCGATGACCGCGCTCAATCCCAGCTACACCGTGGGTTTCCAGATCGAAGAAGTGCTGCGCCTGCATTTGAAGATGTCCGGCAAGGCCGCCCGCAAGCGCGCTATCGAATTGCTGGAAAAAGTCGAGATCCCCGGCGCCTCCAGCCGCATGGACGCCTACCCGCATCAACTGTCCGGCGGCATGAGCCAGCGCGTGGCGATTGCCATGGCGATTGCCGGCGAGCCAAAACTGTTGATCGCCGACGAACCGACCACCGCCCTCGACGTGACCATCCAGGCGCAGATCATGGACCTGCTGCTGGCCCTGCAAAAAGAACAGGACATGGGCCTGGTGCTGATCACCCACGACCTCGCCGTGGTGGCCGAAACCGCCCAGCGCGTGTGCGTGATGTACGCCGGCCAAGCCGTGGAAGTGGGCCAGGTGCCGGAGCTGTTCGACATCCCGGCGCACCCCTACAGCGAAGCGCTGCTGGCGGCGATTCCGGAGCACAGCATGGGCGCCGAGCGCCTGGCGACCTTGCCCGGCATCGTGCCCGGTCGCTACGACCGTCCGCAGGGCTGCCTGCTGTCGCCGCGCTGCCCGTACGTGCGCGATAACTGCCGCCAGGAGCGCCCAGCCCTCGACCCGAAATCCAACAGCCTTGCCCGCTGCTTCTACCCGTTGAACCAGGAGGTGGCGTGATGGCCGTCGTACTTACCGCCCGTGACCTGACCCGTCATTACGAAGTGTCCCGTGGCATGTTCAAGGGCCATGCGACCGTGCGCGCCCTCAACGGCGTGTCGTTCGAACTCGAAGCCGGCAAGACCCTGGCCGTGGTCGGTGAATCCGGTTGCGGCAAATCCACCCTCGCCCGGGCCCTGACGCTGATCGAAGAGCCGTCCTCCGGCTCCTTGAAAATCGCCGGGCAGGAAGTGGCCGGCGCCAACAAGGCCGAACGCAAGCAACTGCGCAAAGACGTGCAGATGGTCTTCCAGAGCCCCTACGCGTCCCTCAACCCACGGCAGAAGATCGGTGATCAACTGGCCGAGCCATTGCTGATCAACACCAACCTGTCAGCCACCGAACGGCGCGACAAAGTCCAGGCAATGATGAAGCAGGTGGGCTTGCGCCCCGAGCATTACCAGCGCTACCCGCATATGTTCTCCGGCGGCCAGCGCCAGCGCATCGCCCTGGCCCGCGCCATGATGCTGCAACCCAAGGTGTTGGTGGCGGACGAACCGACCTCGGCCCTGGACGTGTCGATCCAGGCCCAAGTGTTGAACCTGTTCATGGACCTGCAGCAGGAATTCAACACTGCCTACGTGTTCATTTCCCACAACCTGGCGGTGGTGCAACACGTCGCCGATGACGTGATGGTGATGTACCTCGGCCGCCCAGTGGAAATGGGCCCCAACGAGTCCATCTACAGCCGCCCGCTGCACCCGTACACCCAGGCGCTGCTGTCGGCCACCCCGACCATCCACCCGGACCCGAACAAGCCGAAGATCAAGATCGTCGGCGAACTGCCCAACCCACTCAACCCACCGTCTGGCTGCGCCTTCCACAAGCGCTGCCCGTATGCGACCGAGCGTTGCAAGACCGAAGAACCGGCGTTGCGGCCGTTGGATAACCGGCTGGTGGCGTGTCACTACGCCGAGCGGTTCCTCGACGGTGCGGCGTAAGGTGTAGGGCAAAGCAGATAGGGCACTTGTGGCGAGGGGATTTATCCCCGTTGGGCTGCGCAGCAGCCCAAAAGCAATGAACGCAATCTTCCCGGCACACCGAGTTGCCTGGTTTGGGGCCGCTGCGCAGCCCAGCGGGGATAAATCCCCTCGCCACAGGGTAAATCTTCACCTTGGGTCATGCACCCAGAATGAAAAACCCCTCCAGCCCCACCTGAGTCTCAGTGGGGGCTGGAGGGGTTTTCTTCAGGTCAGGAATCTACGTCTGGCTATCGCCTTCTGCATCCTCATCGCCATCCGGCGTATCGATTGGCGAACCATCATCATCCTCGCCATCGTCCGGATCCCCCGCATCCGCATCGGTCGCGGCAAGCATCAACTCACCCTGAACCACCGAACCACTCGACGCGTGCTTCTCATGCTCATCGCATTCGGCCCACGCAGCGGTGGAACCGAGGGACAACATCACCAATACCTTTAGCAAAAACATCATGCGTAGCAGCTTATTCATAACCCATTCCTTCTGTTCCGGATAAAGCCGGGGCCCGACGGCGCTCAGGAAAATCTAGTTCTGAACAGGCCGGTTCACCAGATAAGACGCCACCGAACCAGCAGAAATGCCCTCGCCCGAAAGAATGGTTTCGAATAAGCGTTAAATCCAATCCAACTAACGCCACCCCTCTGTGGGGTCCGCACGATATAGGTGCTAACACCTGTCCTCATAAAGCCTTACAGACAAATACCCAGCAACACGATGCGCTAGTCCCGAGGCTACGTTGCCTTGCGCCTTTGCCTACAACTAAGCCAGAATCCGCCCGCTTGTGCGCCTTGGAGCGGGACTTTATGGTTACCGGGTCGCTGAAAATCAGCGGTCGGGTTTAGCGACCCGAACCATAGGCACATAAGCAACCATGCTTCGTTGTAGGGTCCAACCCGCAACTACGTTATGGCGGCTGTATGTAGGAGACCTTCGGGTCTACCGGGTGCCTATGTCCGGTTCGCTAACCTGCGTGCAGTCGCCACCATTCTGTTTAGCGACAGGTCTTGGCGGCTCTCATTTCCCATAGGAGCGTCATCATGTTCAAAGCCACACCCAATCCCCCTGAATCAGATCCCACCTCTGCCTACTCAAGCCTCGACCCGGAAAAATTCCACGAAGCCACTGAGCGGGCGCTCGATTATTATCTGAAGCCGGAACAGGCAAAGCCCAAGAAAGATCTACCAGCAAGTCAGCTCTTCACAGTCGTCGAGAGCATCGACACTGAAAGCCTGCTCGCCAACCTCAGCGAAAACCTGGCCTCCGCCAACGCCATGATCAGTGACCTGGCATTTGACCTTGAAGGTTCTCGCCGACATGTTGCGATGGGGATCCTGCAGGTGATTGAGGTGAGTGAACTGCTGGCGAATCGGGCGCTGGATATCGCCGATCCACGCTAGCAACTCGCCGCACATCAAAAGGGTGGCCGGCATTTGTAGGTGCCTCGACTACAAGGCCGGCAGCCCGTCCATGCATGCTGACCCACTGCCATCGCGAGCAATCGCTCCCCCAGATAATTACTCATGGTTAAGACAAGTGCAGACAATAAAAAACCCCGCAACTTTCGCAGCGGGGTTTTCGGTTTCAACGCTTGATGCTTAGTGATGCTCACGCGTCGCGCGGAATTTCACATCCGGCCAGCGCTCTTCCATCAGTGCCAGATTCACCCGCGTAGGCGCCAGGTAGGTCAAATGACCACCGCCATCCAGCGCGAGGTTTTCCACGGCCTTGTTAGAAAATTCCTCAAGTTTTTTCTTGTCGCCGCATTCGATCCAACGGGCGGAGTACACGGTGATCGGCTCGTAGGAGCACTCGACCTTGTATTCCTCTTTCAAACGGCTGGCGACAACGTCGAACTGCAGCACACCGACGGCGCCGAGGATGATGTCGTTGCTGCGCTCCGGGAAGAACACCTGGGTGGCGCCCTCTTCAGCCAGTTGCTGCAAACCTTGGCGCAGCTGCTTGGACTTGAGCGGGTCCTTCAGGCGCACGCGGCGGAACAGTTCCGGGGCGAAGTGCGGGATGCCGGTGAAGCCCAGGGCCTCGCCTTCGGTGAAGGTGTCGCCGATCTGGATAGTGCCGTGGTTGTGCAAACCGATGATGTCACCGGCGAAGGCTTCTTCCAGTTGCTCGCGCTCCGAGGAGAAGAAGGTCAAGGCGTCGCCGATGCGCACGTCCTTGCCGGTGCGCACGTGGCGCATCTTCATGCCTTTTTCGTACTTGCCGGAGCAGATGCGCATGAAGGCGATGCGGTCGCGGTGCTTGGGGTCCATGTTCGCCTGGATCTTGAACACGAAGCCGGCGAATTTTTCTTCCACCGGCTCCACGGTGCGCTCGTTGGCGACGCGGGGCAGCGGGCGGGGGGCCCAGTCGACCACCGCGTCGAGCACATGGTCCACGCCGAAGTTGCCCAGGGCGGTGCCGAAGAACACCGGGGTCAGTTGGCCGTCGAGGAATTCCTGCTGGTTGAACTCATGGCAGGCGCCCTGCACCAGTTCCAACTGGTCGACGAAGCGGTCGTATTCGTCGCCCAGGTGCGCACGAGCCTCGTCGGAATCGAGCTTCTCGATGATCTTGACGTCGGTGCGCTCGTGCCCGTGACCGGCGGTGTAGACGATGATGTAGTCGTCGGCCAGGTGGTACACGCCCTTGAAGTCGCGGTAGCAACCGATCGGCCAGGTGATCGGCGCCGCCTTGATCTTCAGGACCGCTTCGATTTCGTCGAGCAGTTCGATCGGGTCGCGGATGTCGCGGTCGAGTTTGTTGATGAAGCTGACAATCGGCGTGTCCCGCAGACGGCAGACGTCCATCAGCGCGATGGTCCGTGGCTCGACGCCCTTACCGCCGTCGAGGACCATCAAGGCCGAGTCCACCGCGGTCAGGGTGCGGTAGGTGTCTTCGGAGAAGTCTTCGTGACCCGGGGTGTCGAGCAGGTTGATCATGTGATCGCGATACGGGAACTGCATGACCGACGTGGTAATCGAAATACCCCGTTGTTTTTCCATTTCCATCCAGTCGGAGGTGGCATGGCGGTCGGACTTGCGGGATTTCACCGTGCCGGCGACCGCAATCGCCTTGCCCATCAGCAAGAGCTTTTCGGTGATGGTGGTTTTACCGGCATCGGGGTGGGAAATAATGGCGAAAGTGCGGCGTTTCGCGACTTCGGCGGCCTGTTTGGTCATGGGAAATCGCCTGGCAGGTGATTCAAAAAGGGCGCCGATTATAGCTCAGAACCCTTCCTAGGGACCACCTGCTCAAGCGCAGCCTAACGACCCGCCTCCATTGACAGCGCACGCCCAACGCACGAATCAGACATCTTCTTCTCCGCTGCCCAGCCCCAGCGGTTCAGGAGGAGATAGCCTGATCAGCGGGAATAAACTCAAATTTCGCGTCATTGGCGGCCGTTTGAGGAAGCGTAATCTTGATCATGGGAATCCAAATGCCGGTCTGCGTTTTAAAGTCCCGTTGATCATATTGAGCGCCAACCTTACCCGTATTATCGATGTAAAAAACCGCCTCAATCGGAAGGGTCTGGCCAAGATTTTGCGCCCATTTTTTTATGCGGAATTCATTCTGCACAGGAAAGGCGGAGGCTGGAAGTTGCCCCAGGGCCTTCACGCCCTCAGTGAACGCACGGGCGCCTTGTTCATTCAGCTCGTCACGAACATCGAAGCCACACAATGCGCCGTACATACCCGCGTTAGCGTTGAAGTGGGCAATATATTGCGCGGCTGTGGTAATACCTTGGGATTGGCAAGGTCGGCTGTTGGGGCGATTTGGGTATTGGCCACAACCTTCGTCAGGTCGATGGTCGGTGGCGCCGTCGACTGGAAAGAAACACAGCACCGCCAATGAGATCTTTCCCGTCGGTTTAAAGAACTCTGGATAAAGAATAAAACCATTATTGTAGCCAAATACCAATTTGCCGAACTTCGCGTCTTTACGCAACCAAGAGAAAGAAACGCCCGTGGATGTCGGGTTGGGATTCCAGAAATGAAACTGCGTAGAGTGTTGGGTTGCCCGTAGCGTCACCCCTGTGCATAAGAACGACGGCGCCGAGGGGTTGTTGCGACACATGGGCAAGACGTTGTTGTAGGCTTCCGTGAGATAGGCCGCTATTTCTGGACCGGTACCTGCGCCTTGGACCCCAGCGCCATGAGAGTCGACAGTCTGCCCTGGCAGCTCATGCACAGTGCTCGTTTCCAATTCATGTGTCGCACAGCCAGCTGTCAATAATAAAAACAGCGCAATGTAAAATTGTCTTTTCATTTCAGGTTTCCTTACATGAACGAACAAGGCGCTAAATTAGCGGTGTTTCTTCACGCTTATCTCGCTAAGAACTTGATCTACGCTACAGAAGCGATCCCCTTCGAACACCTGTCAACTTTCACAGCGCTTAATACTTATTTGAAATAAAAAAAAGAATGATCTTGTCAACCGAACGGAAGAGAAGTGATCACCGAGAGCAAGCCCCAGGGAACCTTTTGACCGGTGCATACGTCCACTCCCTTTGCTACGGCCGTCCGTCAGGGTCTGAAAAATCAGCAAGTTAGCCTGACGAGGCTGCGCTCATGGTTCGCTTCGACGTCGTTTTACCGGCCTCGAAAAGAGCTGCTTCTCGCGAACGTTTTCCCGGCAACCAGTGATGGTTTGCCGCCCGGGTAAGCGTGCGCCGACTGAAAAAAAAGGAGTCCGCCTGTGGCTATCCGCTATGGCAAAGGGCTTATCGGGGGTGCGGTCGTCGTCGCCCTCCTGGCCTTGTTGGTCCACTGGATCGGCATCGATACGATCCACCGTTACCGCGACGACCTGCTGTTTTACTTGCAAGCGCACCTGATGCTTGTATTGGCCTCCATGCTGGCGGCCCTGATCGTCGGCATCCCCGCCGGCATCGCCCTCAGCCGCCCCGGCATGGTCGGGCGCGCCGAACGCTTCATGCAGGTGTTCAACATCGGCAATACCGTACCGCCCCTGGCCGTGCTGGCCATCGCCCTGGGCATCCTGGGTATCGGCAGCGGGCCCGCCATCTTCGCCCTGTTCCTCGCCTCGCTGCTGCCCATCGTGCGCAACACCTACGAAGGCTTGAAAAATGTCCAGGGCTCGCTCAAGGAAGCTGCCGTCGGCATCGGCATGACCCCACGCCAAGTGCTCTGGAAAGTCGAACTGCCCAACGCCGTGCCGATCATCGTCGGTGGCGTGCGCGTAGCGTTGGCGATCAACGTCGGCACCGCCCCGCTGGCTTTCCTGATCGGTGCCAATAGCCTTGGCAGCCTGATCTTCCCCGGCATTGCCTTGAACAACCAGCCGCAATTGTTGCTCGGCGCCGCTTGCACGGCGCTGCTGGCATTGCTGCTCGACGGTCTGGTGACCCTCGCCAGCCGCCTCTGGCTGGAACGTGGCTTGCGCCCGTCCTGAGCCTGGCTGGATAAAGGAATCGTTATGAAGAAGTTGAGCTTGATCCTGGGCTGCGTCCTGCTATTGGCAGGGTTTGTCCAAGCAGCTGAAAAACCATTGATCCGCCTCGGCGCACGGGTCTTTACCGAACAGACCTTGCTGGCGGAAATCACCGCCCAATACCTGCGCAGCAAAGGCTACGACGCGCAGATCACCGGCGGCCTTGGCAGCAACCTGGCCCGCAGCGCTCACGAAACCGGGCAGCTGGACCTGCTGTGGGAATACACCGGCGTGTCGCTGGTGGCCTACAATCACGTCACCGAGAAACTCGACAGCGCCCAGTCCTACGCCCGGGTAAAAGAACTCGACGGGAAAAAAGGCCTGGTCTGGCTGACGCCGTCGAAATTCAGCAACACCTACGCCTTGGCGCTGCCGGAGAAAGTCGCGAAGAAGTACCCGCAGATCAACTCCATCAGCCAATTGAATACGGTGTTGCAGGCCGAGGCCGGCGAAAATCACCTGGTGGCGCTGGACACCGAGTTCGCCAACCGCTCCGACGGTCTGGCCGGCATGGTCGAACAGTACGGCATGAACCTGACCCGCAAGAACATCCGCCAGATGGACGCGGGCCTGGTCTACACCGCCCTGCGCAACAGCCAAGTCTTCGCCGGCCTGGTCTACACCACAGACGGTCGCCTGAACGCCTTCAAACTGAAGTTGCTGGAAGACGACAAACACTACTTCCCCGACTACACCGCCGCGCCGGTGGTGCGCCAGGCATTCCTCGACGCACACCCACAACTCGCTGCACAACTCAAGCCGCTGGCCGAGCTGTTTGATGACGCAACCATGCGCCAGCTCAACGCCCGGGTGGACGTCGATCACGAAAGTCCTTCCGCCGTTGCCGCCGATTTCCTGCGCCAGCATTCGCTGCTCTCAACCCAATGACCTGGAGGAAAAGCCATGGATTTTCTTGACGCCTTTTCCCATCTGGACTGGCCGCTGGTGCTGCACCTGACCTGGCAGCACATCACCCTGGTGGGCATCGCCGTGACCCTGGCGATTGTGGTCGGCGTGCCGCTGGGCATTTTCATGACCCGCTTCCCGGCGCTTGCCGGCCCTCTGCAAGCCAGCGCCACGGTGCTGTTGACGATCCCGTCAATCGCGCTGTTCGGCCTACTCTTGCCGTTCTACTCCAAGTTCGGCCAGGGCTTGGGCCCGATGCCGGCAATCACCGCGGTGTTCCTCTATTCGCTGCTGCCGATCATGCGTAACACCTACCTGGCCCTGACCGGCGTCGAACCGGGCATCCGTGAAGCCGCCCGCGGCATCGGCATGACCTTCGGCCAACGCCTGCGCATGGTCGAGTTGCCCATCGCCGTGCCGGTGATCCTCGCCGGCGTACGCACTGCCGTGGTCATGAACATCGGTGTCATGACCATCGCCGCCACCATCGGCGCCGGTGGCCTGGGCGTGCTCATCCTCGCTTCCATCAGCCGCAGCGACATGTCGATGCTGATCGTCGGCGCCGTGCTGGTCAGTCTCTTGGCCATCTTCGCCGACCTGCTTCTGCAATGGCTGCAACGTACGCTGACCCCCAAAGGATTACTGAAATGATCGAACTTCAAAACCTCAGCAAAACCTTCAAGAGCAACGGCAAGGACGTCAAGGCCGTGGACTCGGTGAACCTGATCGTCAACGAAGGCGAGATCTGCGTGTTCCTCGGGCCGTCGGGCTGTGGCAAAAGCACCACGCTGAAGATGATCAACCGCTTGATCCCGCCCACCTCGGGCAAGGTATTGATCAACGGCGAGGACACCACCGGCCTCGACGAAGTGACCCTGCGTCGCAACATCGGCTACGTGATCCAGCAGATCGGCCTGTTCCCGAACATGACCATCGAGGAAAACATCACCGTGGTCCCGCGCCTGCTTGGCTGGGACAAGCAGAAGTGCCACGACCGCGCCCGCGAACTGATGAGCATGATCAAGCTCGAACCCAAGCAGTACCTGCATCGCTACCCGCGCGAATTGTCCGGTGGCCAGCAGCAGCGGATCGGCGTGATCCGCGCCTTGGCCGCCGATGCGCCGTTGCTGCTGATGGACGAGCCCTTCGGCGCGGTCGACCCGATCAATCGCGAGATGATCCAGAACGAGTTCTTCGAGATGCAACGGGCGCTGAACAAGACTGTGATCATGGTCAGCCACGACATCGACGAGGCCATCAAGCTGGGGGACAAGATTGCAATCTTCCGCGCCGGCAAGCTGATCCAGTGCGATCACCCGGACACGTTGCTGGCGCACCCGGCCGATGAGTTCGTCAGCAACTTCGTTGGCCAGGACAGCACGCTCAAGCGCCTGTTGCTGGTCAAGGCCGAAGACGCCGCCGACAACGCCCCGTCGGTCAGCCCCGAAACGCCGGTAAGTGAAGCGTTGGAGTTGATGGACGAACATGACCGTCGCTACGTGGTGGTCACCTGTGCCGAGAACAAGGCCCTGGGCTATGTCCGCCGTCGCGACCTGCATCGCCAGACCGGCACCTGCAGCCAATACCTGCGGGAATTCAACGCCACCGCAGCCTATGACGAACACCTGCGGATCCTGTTGTCGCGCATGTACGAATTCAACCGCTCGTGGCTGCCGGTGATGGATGCCGAGCGGGTGTTCCTTGGCGAAGTGACTCAGGAATCGATTGCCGAGTACCTGAGCTCCGGCAAGTCCCGTGGGGGCAAGACCAGTATTGTCTCGCCGGCCGAAACTGCCTCAGTCTGACCAAGCACGACTGCTCTTTGTGGCGAGGGAGCTTGCTCCCGCTGGGTCGCGCAGCGGCCCTAAAAAGCGATGGGCGCTTCGCACCCAAGCGGGAGCAAGCTCCCTCGCCACAAGAGCGGGCGCTGCATCCAGAGGGCAGCGAAACAGATCAAAGGGAACATCAACCTGTCACACCGGTCGGTTACATCATGAGCTGTCGCGCGCCGCACGACGGATGTGTGCAAAAACGCGACATTTTTAGTTGATCTCAGGCCCCTCACGCCCTAAAGTTCGCGCCGAACGTCCATGCTGGAAACGATCCATCCGGCTCAAGTACTGACGACGAGACAGCAAGGCCAAGGGAATCATGTATCCCATGGCCTTTTTTGCTTTCGGCGACATGCCTTGGGAAGTAGGCGAACCAAAGTGGGGATACGGAGGACGTTCACGAGGGCTGCTTGCCCTCACACCCATTGATCCTGATGTTTGCCAGTAGGAGTCCCAAGTATGTCGATCCAGGTCGAAGATTATTTCGCGCGCGAAACTTTCGAGAAAATGAAAGCGTTCGCCGACAAGCAGGAAACCCCGTTCGTGGTGATCGACACCGCGATGATCTCCAAGGCCTATGACGACCTGCGCGCCGGTTTCGACTTCGCCAAGGTCTATTACGCCGTCAAGGCCAACCCGGCGGTGGAAATCATCGACCTGCTCAAGGGAAAGGGCTCGAACTTCGACATCGCCTCGATCTATGAGCTGGATAAAGTCATGAGCCGTGGCGTCGGCCCGGAGCAGATCAGCTACGGCAACACCATCAAGAAATCCCGCGACATCCGCTACTTCTACGAGAAGGGCGTGCGCCTGTACGCCACCGACTCCGAAGCCGACCTGCGCAACATCGCCAAGGCCGCGCCGGGCTCGAAAGTCTATGTACGGATCCTCACCGAAGGCTCGACTACCGCTGACTGGCCGTTGTCGCGCAAGTTCGGCTGCCAGACCGACATGGCCATGGACCTGCTGATCCTGGCCCGCGACCTGGGCCTGGTGCCGTACGGCATTTCGTTCCACGTCGGCTCGCAACAGCGCGACATCAGCGTCTGGGACGCGGCCATCGCCAAGGTCAAGGTGATCTTCGAGCGCCTGAAGGAAGAAGACGGCATCGTCCTGCAATTGATCAACATGGGTGGCGGTTTTCCTGCCAACTACATCACCCGCACCAACAGCCTGGAAACCTACGCCGAGGAAATAATCCGTTTCCTCAAGGAAGACTTCGGCGATGACCTGCCGGAAATCATCCTGGAACCGGGCCGTTCGCTGATCGCCAACGCCGGTATCCTGGTCAGCGAAGTGGTGCTGGTGGCGCGCAAGTCCCGTACCGCCGTCGAGCGTTGGGTGTACACGGATGTGGGCAAGTTCTCCGGCCTGATCGAAACCATGGACGAAGCCATCAAGTTCCCGATCTGGACCGAGAAGAAAGGCGAGATGGAAGAAGTGGTCATCGCCGGCCCTACCTGCGACAGCGCCGACATCATGTACGAAAACTACAAGTACGGTTTGCCGTTGAACCTGGCCATCGGTGATCGCCTGTATTGGTTGTCGACCGGGGCCTATACCACCAGCTACAGCGCGGTGGAGTTCAATGGGTTTCCGCCGTTGAAGTCGTTTTACGTGTAACCCCCGACAGCCAAAGAGAAGGTCCATGCAATCATGGACCTTTTTTTTATTTTCGTAGCCAGGTTTCAAAATCCTTTAACTCAGTCAAACAATGGTCGAGCGTCGTTATCGCCGTATCCAATTTCAAATTCAGCTCTCCCAAGGTGCGCGAGGGAATCGCTCGGTCGAGTTCCTCCACTACGCTCTGCATCCGCTGGAACAGCGCTTGGGCCAGCAAGCTCATGTGTGAATTCAAATTGACGAAAGCACTGGACAAGGATGCGATATCAGCCTTGTATTCCGCAGCCCTGACCGAGGCATCCCGGGAGGAATAAACAATATCCCAGGGCGGTGTGGTATCGACCTCTTGGAACAATGCCTGCGCTAGCGTCGGTTGAGCATGACAATGGCAGGACCGATGATCCATGGCGCTGGTAAACACCGCGTTCACACCAAACGACTCATCGTTCAGCTCGGTGAACTTGTACACCAGCTGTCTGATTGAGCTCCTGGCGGTAATGAAGCGAACGTAAAACTCATGGACCAAGTCCCCGATGTTCTTTGGTGGCCTTATCGTCCAGCGCTCGGTACGGGAAAAACTGAACTGTCGAAAATCCAGGTCGGCGAGGAGCTGCCGTCTTGAGGTCTGGGCCGTGATATCCAGCGCCTCCTGGGTGAACAATCTCAGCTCCTCCGTATCGGCGCCGCAGGACACCCTAATGTCATTAACGTCTTGCTCCAATGCCAAAAGATACTTCGCATGGAAGTACGCATTGTTCAAACGTGTATCCGCAGCCAATGTAGCAGGCTGATGACCGGCTATGCGACGTCGCTCCAAGACGACCGGAAACTTGTCAAAGACCGAGCGCAGCGTATCGAGAAAATAGATGCGGCGATCTAGAGTCCTGCGCTGAGTCTCGGTAAAACTACTTTTTAATGAGTTCATGATATGCCTTGATGATGGCGGCCTCTCGGGCCGCCACCGTTAATATGAATACATCGATCAGCTCACGCCGGCTCCATGTCGACTCTTATTGCTGATATAGGGGGCGCAGATATCGAAGGATACCGGGAATAACGGCGCGCGCATTGCTGACATGATCCTCGACAGGCAGCGTTTCTTCTCGCTCGAAGACGCTTGAGAATATTTCGAAGGCAGCAACTACATTGGAAAATTCCTTAATGTAATCCCAGCGGACACCGTCCAAGCCATCCATACTCTCGACCAAGTCTATTTTTCCTTGAGCCGCGGAAATCTCCCGACTGCTGTTTTCTACTTGCACCCTCAGCTCACTCGCCCTCTCGGTAAGAGTGTTGTACCCGGCAACCATATTGAGATAGGAGAGAGTTTCACCCAAACCAGCGATCGCTTTTTTCAGAATTTTCATAGCCTCCACTGCAATTTGCAGTTGAGGAGGCGTCAAGGCCATCTCCATCAGGCGCTCAGCTGTCAACTGGGCCTCCTGACCAATTCTCTCGATGCCACTTCTCCCGAGCAAATCAATCGCATCGGACACTTCCTTCATCCGTACGACTAATTCAGCACGTTTAGCTTCAGCTCGATTTTTTTGTTCTTCTGCAAATTCCCGATCCTTCTCCAACGCAATCACCCACTGCTTTGATGCGTCCCTGTCGTAGCGCACGCTGAGATTAAGTTGAATCTCTTTCAGCTCAATGGCTTGCTCGCTTATTTTACGAAATACCTCACGAAGACTCTTCTCCATGTCCGCCCGGATTTCCTGCTTAAGGCCGTCCGTGTCTGCATCTTCAAACTCCTCTTGATAGTCTTTGAGAGCCTCGTCTGCAGCTTCCAGGGCAATTTTTGCCGTCTGTGTGCTGACGCGTAGAGCGTACGTCTTACCATTGATAGCGGTCGCCAGCTTAATCATCCTATCCACCACGTCTGGCAAATAATCATGCCGATCAGCAAGGTGCTGCGTCTGCGTCCTGAAGCGTTGAACGTCTGAATTATAACCAACCATCGCCGTAATATTTACACTCGGATAGTCCAAGTCGTCCGATATCGAATACATTTCCGTCATCCTTCCTTTGATAAAATTATCGGCATCAATTTCCCGTTGAGCCTCTTCAAAAATTGCGTTCAGGGCCTTGGAAGCAAGGCTAATATCTTGCCTCCAAGGCCTGACCACTGCTTTTAGAGTATTGTTGAATGACCTCAGGGTCGGCGCATCTCGCACCTTATCGACTTGGTTAAGAGAATCTTCGATGTATTGGCTAAGCGCACTCCAGACCAACATCAGGTTCTGCGTCGCTGCTTCAGCCTCAATCGTGACACTGCTTAGATTTTGAAGATCACCTCGTACTCGATTCAAAGAACTGAGCGTCTGATTTTTACTGCCAAGTTTCTGAATAGCACCATCTTGAGCATCCTTGAGCTCGTTACGCCGCTTGCGTAATTTTTCTGCCTGCACGCCTTGGTAGATACCTAAGATCAGTCCACCGATATTCAGGGTCGCTGCAGCGACGATAGCCTCCTTAACCATATCGGCGTATTGTTTATTGAGTTCATCAATCTCATCGGCACGCTGGTCGATTTCTTCTTGTATGTCTTGGACCTGCTTCTCATAAGTGTTCTCACTGACTGCTTTCAGGCGCACTTTTATTTTAGGCAAAACCAATTCCCGCATGTCGGTTCCGAAACTGTCCAACGCCGACCGTACAGCTTGCGCCCGCGCCTGTCGGGATCTAACCCCAATGAGTATCTGGTTAAGATAGTACTCTATATCCTGAGTATCACCCGACGACAGTTCCACCCGCGGCAGATGGGGAAGGTCAAGTTGGAGCCTAAGATAATCTTCAACCGTATTGATATCATGCTCTTCCAAGTACCCTGAAGACTTATGTTCGCGATAGACTTCATCAAGCGAGTCACCGTACTGAATGATGACATTAGCAAAACCTTCCAACTCAGCTCCTGTCAGCTGAATTTGTTCACGCAGCGGCGACCAACGCCGGGCATGATCATACGTAGCGGTGAACGTGTCCAAAAAATCCATGGCCCGCAATCCTGGACCGCCTGTATCTCCAGCCCCGTAATTCAAGTAAGCCACCACATCATTTATTCGATAAGGAAGCGACAACCCCAGCACTTCATACTTCCTCAGGCTGATGATCTGCTCCTTGGTCAGTTGAATTCCCGGTTCCCTGTTGTACTGGCCATCCTCACCCAGAGACGCTTCAACAAACACTTTTGGCGCGTCGACGGCCGCCTCGACAACCTCATCTTCCAATTTGAATCCCATCATAGACTTCCTGTCATTAAGTTAATCATTATTTATTACATCAATTACCACAGCGAGCAAGAAGACTCTAGGGCATTGCTGCGACACCTCACAACACCTCAAGTATTAACAAACAAAACACCCAGACACGCCAAAGAGCAAATCATCTGACTCGACTTATTAAAATTCTAAAACCGGAAACCGCCTGCTTTTATCGCCGCAAAATTTCTCAGCGAAAAAAGACAGACGGCAGGTCGAGTTACGGTAATTGTGACCGCCGGTCAACTGAGCGATCAACGCCGATAGGCACAGGCCATGGTGCGTAGTTCAGCATGATTCGCACTGCGCAGCGCTTTGCTGGGCACCAACTTTCACTTCTAAGCCAGCCCCGATTCCTGTGGCGAGGGAGCTTGCTCCCGCTGGGCCGCAAAGCGCCCCCCTTCTTGGGTGACGACTGCTGCGCAGCCGAGCGGGAGCAAGCTCCCTCGCCACAGGGAAAGCGGTAGGCAAAAAAACCGCTCGCGCAAATGTACCGGGACTTTTTGGTGTGTTTATGAATGGTTCTCGATAACACACGGCATAATGCACGCCGTGATGAATGTAACGAATGAACAAGGCGGGCGACGTGTTGAAGAAATCCCTGTTCCAGTTGCACTGGTTCTTCGGCATCAGTGCCGGGCTGGTCCTGGCGTTGATGGGCGTTACCGGTGCGATGGTGTCGTTCCAGGACGAGATCCTGCGGGCGCTGAATCCTCAGGTTTTGACGGTTGAGAAGCAACCGGCTGGCGTGCTGCCGCCCGCCGAGCTGGTGGAACAAATTGAAGCCGCGACCGGCAAGACCGTCGCCATGCTCTGGGTCGAGACCGACAGCGGCAACGCCGCGCGGGCGATTTTCACGGCCCCGCCCGGAGAGAAACGCGGGCCGATTCGCTACTTCAATCCCTACAACGCGCAGTTCATGGGCGAAGTGGTGGGCCAGGACTTCTTCGGCCTGATGCTCAGGCTGCACCGGGTCCTGACTCTGGACGACATCGGCCGGCAGATCACTGGCGCCTGTACCCTGATCCTGGTGTTCTTCTGCCTGTCCGGGCTGTACCTGCGCTGGCCGCGCCAGTGGAAAAACTGGCGCGCCTGGCTGACCCTCGATTGGGCGAAGAAGGGCCGCAGCTTCAACTGGGACCTGCATTCGGTTGCGGGCACCTGGTGCCTGGTCTTTTATCTATTGGCCGCACTGACCGGGCTGACCTGGTCCTACGAGTGGTACATCAAAGGCGTGACCCGCCTGCTCTCCGACTCGCCCAACGAAGAGCGCGTGCGCACCCGTGGTCCCGCACCGAGCGGCCCGGCGCCGATCGCCGATTATCGGGCGATGTGGAGCAGCATCTACAGCGCCGCCGGTCCCGGCCTGTCCGCGTATAACGTGCGCATGCCGCCGGTGGCGGGTGAACCGGCGACAGTGTTCTATCTGCTGAAGAACTCACCCCACGACCGGGCGCTGAACCAGATCATGCTCGACCCGGCCACCGGTGTGATCAGCCGTCACAGCCGCTACAGCGATAAAAGCTTCAAGGCGCAACTGCTGACCAGCATCTATGCGCTGCATGTCGGCAGCTATTTCGGCCTGGTTGGACGGATTCTGGTGACCGTCGCCGCCCTGGCCATGCCGCTGTTTTTCATCACCGGCTGGTTGCTGTACCTGGACCGTCGGCGCAAAAAACGCCAGGTCCGGCAGGCTCGCCAAGCGCTCGCCAGCCCTCCCGGCGATGCCCCGGCGTGGCTGATCGGCTTCGCCAGCCAGAGCGGTTTCGCCGAACAACTGGCCTGGCAGACTGCCGGCCAACTGCAGGCCGCCGGGTTGCCGGTAAAGGTCCGGCCGCTGGCCGGCGTCAGCGAACAGGACCTGAGCACTTCCACCCGCGCCTTGTTCGTGGTCAGCACGTTTGGCGACGGCGAGGGCCCCGACAGCGCCCGCGGTTTCGAGCGCAAGGTGCTGGGCCGCGCCCTGAGCCTGGAAAGCCTGCAGTACTCGGTGCTGGGCCTGGGCGACCGGCAATATGAAAACTTCTGCGGCTTCGCCCGGCGCCTGCACGCCTGGCTGGCGGAACACGGCGGCAAGACGTTGTTCGCGCCGGTGGAAGTCGACAGCGGCGACCCTTACGCCTTGCGTCATTGGCAACAGCAACTGGCCGAATTGACCGGCCAGGCCCCGGCGAATACCTGGCAGCCACCGAGCTTCGAGAACTGGACCCTCAGCCAACGCACCCTGCTCAATCCCGACAGCAGTGGTTCGGGCGTCTACCTGCTGGGCCTCACCGCCCCCAGCCCGAGCAGTTGGCTGGCCGGCGACCTGGTGGAAGTCCTGCCACGCAACGAGCCGTGGGCCATCGAACATTTCCTCGATGGCCTGGGCATCGCCGGGCTCGCTCGGGTGCAGGTCGATGGTTTGCAGCAGACGCTCGAACAAGCCCTCGCGACGCGCCAACTGCCGGAAAATCGCACCCATCTGGTGGGCTTGCACGCCCAAGCCCTGGTGGACGCGTTGGCGCCTCTCGGCATGCGCGAATACTCCATCGCATCGATCCCGGCCGACGGTGTACTGGAGCTGATCGTGCGCCAGGAACGCCATGGCGATGGCAGCCTGGGCGTCGGCTCCGGCTGGCTCACCGAACATGCACCGTTGGGCAGCGCCATCAGCCTGCGGGTGCGGCGCAACAGCAGCTTCCATTTGCCGCCCCAAGGCGTGCCGATGATTCTGCTGGGCAACGGCACCGGCCTGGCGGGCCTGCGCAGCTTGCTCAAGGCCCGCGTCGCCGAAGGCATGCAGCGCAACTGGCTGTTGTTTGGCGAGCGCAACCGCGAGCACGATTTCCACTGCCGCGATGAGCTGCAGGAATGGGTAACCTCCGGCGATCTGGAACGCCTTGACCTGGCGTTCTCACGGGATCAGGAACGGAAAATCTACGTCCAGGACCGCCTGCTGGAATCGGCGGCGCTGCTCAAGCAATGGCTGGCCGACGGCGCGGTGATCTACGTGTGCGGCAGCCTGAAAGGAATGGCCTCGGGGGTCGATCATGTGCTCAACCTGGTGCTGAGGCGCGAGGAAGTGGAACGGCTGATCGAACAGGGTCGGTATCGGCGGGACGTCTACTGACGTGGTTTACTGATCGCTCCCACGCGCCCGTGGGAACGATCAGTGCACTCAAACCGGCTGCAACTTTTTCTCGAACACCGCCGTCCCTTCCAAATCCCGCAAGACCACGCTCATCTCCCCGCTCTGCCCGTCGATGTTCACCTCGCCGAAAAACTGATACCCCGCAAACGGCGAAGTGTTCTGGGCCGGCGGAGCTTTCTGGAAGACCACTTCAGGGCCGAAGGTCTTGTCCAGGGTGTTAGGCCCGAAACTGCCGGCATTCAGCGGCCCCGCGACAAACTCCCAGAACGGTTCGAAATCCTGGAACGCGGCATGTTCGGGGTGGTAGTGATGGGCGGCGCAATAATGGACATCGGCCGTGAGCCAGACGTAATTGCGCACCTGATGTTTGCGCAAGTAGCCGAGCAACTCGGCAATTTCCACCTCGCGCCCCTGGGCAGCGCCCGGGTCACCGTTGGCGACCGCTTCCCAGCGCGGCACGCCAGGGCTGACCTCGCCATCCGGCACGCCGAGGCCGATGGGCATGTCGGCGGCGATGACTTTCCACTGCGCCCGGGATTGCTTCAGTTCACGCTTGAGCCAATCCAGTTGCTCACGGCCGAGGAAAGGTTTGGCCGCGCCGAGATTGGCATCATTGGCTTCACGGTAGCTGCGCATGTCCAGCACAAATACATCCAGCATCGGCCCATAACCGAGCTTGCGGTAGATACGTGCTGCGCCATCGCCTTTTTGCAAGCGCATCGGCGCGTATTCCAGCCACGCTTGCCGCGCACGACCTACCAGGCTGTGGATATCCTTTGTCTGGTAGCGCTCGTCCAGTTGCTTGCCGGGCGACCAGTTATTGACCACCTCGTGATCGTCCCACTGCCAGATCTGCGGCACTTCGGCGTTGAAGCGGCGCACGTTTTCGTCCATCAGGTTGTAGCGGTAGTTGCCGCGATACTCGTCCAGCGTCTCGGCCACCTTGCTCTTGGCCTCGGTGGTGAGGTTGCGCCAGATACGCCCGTCCTCGGCGGTAAGCTGCGCAGGCACCGGGCCGTCGGCGTAGATGGTGTCGCCGCTGTGGATAAAAAAATCTGGCAGGCGCAGGCGCATGGCTTCGTAGATGCGCATGCCGCCAATGTCCGGGTTGATGCCGAAGCCCTGGCCGACGGTATCGCCGCTCCAGACAAAACGGATGTTGCGCTTGAGCTGCGGCACGCTGCGCAGATGACCGAGCCAGGGCTCGCTGGCCACGCCGCTTTGGGCGTCTTCGAAATGCACCCGATAGAAAATCGCCTGGTCGGCCGGCAGGCCGGTGAGTTCGACCCGAGCGGTGAAATCGCTGCGGCTGTCAGCCACCGGCGAGACAAAGCGTCGAGGATTGGAAAACCGGCTACGGGTGTCCCATTCCACCACCATCCGCGAGGGACGATCGCTGCGACTCCAGATCATCGCCCGGTCGCCCTGCAAGTCGCCGGACTGCACGCCGTCGGTGAGTAATGGTCGATCCTTGACCGACGCTATCACCGCCGGCGCCAATCCGGGCAACAACAACCCCGCGCCCACGGCTTGCATCACTCGGCGACGGCCCAGGTCGAATTCGCTCATGAAGTTTCTCCCAAATGGAAAAACTTAAGCATGGCTGTGTGAATCGGATGTGACAGAGGTGAGGAGAGGCGGGAGCGGCTTGCCCGCCCGCCCCCACGCGGATAGTTGGTTCAGGCCTTGGCCGGCTCCATCGCCATCTCTACCACTTCCGGCCGCTTGAGCAGCGCGTACGCCACCGCCGTCACCAGACTGCCCGCGACGATCGCCAGCAAGTACAGCAACGCATGGTTGATGGCGTTGGGGATCAGCATCACGAACAACCCGCCGTGGGGCGCCATGAGCTTGCAGCCGAAATACATCGACAGCGCACCGGTCAACGCGCCACCGGCGATGCTGGCCGGGATCACTCGCAACGGATCCTTGGCGGCGAACGGAATCGCCCCTTCGGAAATGAAGCACAGCCCCAGCACCAACGCCGCTTTACCAGCCTCGCGCTCGGTCTTGGCGAACTTGCGGCGGGCGATGAACGTGGCGATGCCCAGGCCAATTGGCGGCACCATGCCGGCGGCCATGGTCGCGGCCATCGGTGCGTAACTTTGCGACGCCAGCAACCCCACCGAAAACGCATAGGCAGCCTTATTGATCGGCCCGCCAAGGTCGACGCACATCATCGCCCCCAGCAGCACGCCCAAGAGGATCGCGTTGGTGGTGCCCATGCTGTCGAGGAAGTGGGTCAGGCCTTCAAGCATGCCCGCCACCGGTTTGCCGACGATGTAAATCATCACCAGGCCGGTGAACAGGCTCGCCAGCAACGGAATGATCAGGATCGGCTTGAGCGCTTCCAGGCTCTGGGGCAGGCGCGCGTAGCGGTTGATCGCCTTGGCCGCATAACCAGCCAGGAAGCCGGCAATGATCCCGCCAATGAAGCCAGCGCCGAGGGTGCTTGCGAGCATCCCGCCGATCATCCCTGGCGCCAGGCCCGGCCGGTCGGCAATGGAATAGGCAATGTAGCCCGCCAGCAGCGGCACCATCAGTTTGAACGCGGTGTCGCCGCCGATCTGCATCAGCGCCGCCGCGAGGCTACCTGGTTCCTTGAAGGCCTCGATGCCGAACACGAACGACAAGGCGATCATCAAGCCACCGGCCACTACCATCGGCAGCATGAACGACACGCCGGTCAGCAGGTGTTTGTAGACACCGCTTTTTTCCGCCTTCGCCGGCCCCCCGGAGGCGCCACTCGCAGCGGTTTCCTGTTGGGCTTCGGCCAAGGCTTTTTGCAACGTGGCTTCGGCCTGTTTCAAGGCGATACCGGTGCCGCAGCGGTAGATTCTCTTGCCGGCGAAGCGCTCGGTGGCGACTTCGATATCGGTGGCCAGCAGCACCACGTCAGCCTCGGCAATCGCCTGGGAGCTGAGGGGATTGCGCGCACCCACCGAGCCTTGGGTTTCCACTTGCAGGTCGTAGCCCAATCGGGCGGCGGCCTGCTGCAAGGCTTCGGCGGCCATGAAAGTGTGAGCAACGCCGGTCGGGCAAGCGGTGATCGCCACCAGGCGTGGGGCGCGCTCCGTCGACGCCGGCGGTTCCTCGGCGAGCAAGTCGGCTTCGGCCAGCACCCGGGCCTCTTCGGCGCCGCGCCGCAGCACCGCATCAACGTCTTGCAAAGCCACGGCCGGGGTGCTGCGGAACACGCGCTTGCCAACGAACCGCGACAAGTCCACCGGGCCGCTGGCGACCAGCAACACCCACTCGGCTGCTTCAAGCGTGGCGGCTGACAATTGACGCTCCGGATGGGCGGCGTCATGGACTTCGACGCTGGTGCTCCAGCCGTGGCGCTGGGCTGCCGCATCCAGCAGGCGGGCGCACAACACACTGGTAACCATGCCGTTCGGGCAGGCCGTCACAATGGCTAATTTCATCTTGCGAACCCTCTTATTGTTCTGTCAGGGGGCGCACGCGCACGCCCTGTTCAAGCGACGCCAGCAACGCGGTGTCGTGGATGCCAAAACCGATCTGGGTGACCGCCATGGCGGCGATGGCCGTGGCAGTGCGCAGGGTCTGCTCCGGGGTGTCGGCGCTGAGCAATCCATGCAGCATTCCGGCGAGCAACGAATCCCCGGCGCCCACGGTGCTGGCGACGCTGACCTTGGGCGGCGAGGCGTGCAGCGCCGCGCCGACACTGAACCAGTTGACCCCGTCAGCGCCGTGGGAAATCACCACGTGCTCAATGCCCTGGGCATGCAGCCGCTCGGCCGCTTGGGCTTGAGCCAACTCCGTGACCACCTCGCAGCCCAGCGCATCGGCCAGCTCCTCGGTGTTCGGCTTGATCAGCCAAGGCCCAGCCGCCAAGGCCACGCGCAAGGCCTCGCCACTGGTGTCGAGGGCCACATTCAGGCCGAGTCGTTTCAAGCGCGTAATCAGCGCCTGCAACCATTGCGGGCTGACGCCACGGGGCAAGCTGCCCGCCACGACCACCACATCGTGGCCGGGGGCGATTTGCGCCAGTCGCGTCAACAACGCTTGCTGCGCGGCTTCATCGACCACCGGCCCCGGGCCGTTGAGATCGGTGATGCGCCCGTCCCGCTCGGCCAGCTTGATGTTGCTGCGGGTTTCGCCAGGGACGCGGATAAAGGCATCGACAAAGCCCCGCTGGGCGAACAGCGTCTCGAACACCTGGGCGTTGTCCTGGCCGAGAAAGCCGCTGACCGTCAGGGTGTGGCCGAGATCGGCCAACACCTGGGCCACGTTCACACCCTTGCCGGCGGCGTGGGCGTGCATGGCGTCGCTGCGGTTGACCTGGCCCGGTTCCAGGCGCGCCAACTCCACCGTGAGGTCGAGCGCCGGGTTGAGGGTCAGGGTAAGAATCTTCGCCATTACAGCGCCTCCACTAATGCGCGCACGTCATCGGCGCTGCCCACGGCTAATGCCTCTTGGGCCAGGGTTTGTACTTGCGCCAGGCTCAGCTCGCGAACCCGCGCCTTCACCTCGGCAATGCTGCGGGCCGAAACGCTCAGTTCGTCCACGCCCAGGCCCACCAGCACCGGCACCGCCAGCGGGTCCGCGGCCAGCTCGCCGCATACGCCCACCCATTTGCCGTGGGCATGGGCGGCCCGCACGGTGATGTCGATCAATTGCAGCACCGCCGGATGCAAGCCATCGGCCTGGGCCGACAAGGTCGGGTGACCGCGGTCGATCGCCAGCGTGTACTGGGTCAGGTCGTTGGTGCCGACACTGAAGAAATCGACTTCCTTGGCAAGCACCGGCGCCAGCAGCGCGGCGGACGGCACTTCGATCATGATCCCCAGTTGCAAGTCCGCCACGGGAATTTCCAGGCGCAGGCGCTCGGTCATGTCCCGGGCCTGGCGCCATTCATCGACGCTGCCGACCATGGGGAACATGATCCGCAGCGGACGGTTGTCCGCCGAACGCAGCAACGCGCGCAACTGCGCTTCCATGATGTGCGGGCGCTGCAAGGTCAGGCGTATGCCGCGCACGCCGAGGAAGGGGTTTTCTTCTTTCGCGATGGGCCAGTACGGCAGCGGCTTGTCACCGCCCACGTCGAGGGTACGTACCACCAGCGGCCGACCGGCGAGGCCGTCGAGCACCTTGCGGTATTCGGCTTCCTGGGTCGCTTCGTCCGGGGCCTCGTTGTGGGCCATGAAAATCAGTTCGGTGCGCAACAGGCCAATGCCTTCGGCGCCCTGCTCCACCGCGCTGGTGACGCCGGCGCTTTCGCCGATGTTGGCAAACACCTCCACCGCGTGACCGTCACGGGTCACCGCCGGCTGATGCCGCTGCTCGGCGGCAACCTTGAGGCGCTGCTCGCGGGTGTCGCGTTCTTCCTTGGCCCGCTGCAACGTGGCGGCATTCGGGTCGACGTGCAGGCGACCGCGCTGACCGTCCAGCAGCAAGGAGGTGCCCGGCGCCAGCAACAACACCGCGGCCCCAGCGCCCACCAGCGCCGGGATGCCCAACGCACGGGCGACAATCGCGCTATGGGCAGTGGCGCCGCCACGGGCGGTGAGAATCCCCGCCACGCGGGCCGGGTCCAGGCGAGCCACATCGGACGGGCCGACCTCGTCCATCACCAGGATGTAGGGTTGTTCGGGTTCCGGCGGCGTCTCGAGTCCGCACAGTTGCGCCAGAACACGACGGCCAACGTCGCGCAAATCGGCCGCACGCTCGGCAAGCAACGCATCCTGCAAGGCTTCCTGCTCTTTCGCCGCGGCTTCGATCACGCCCATCCACGCCGCTTGCGCGCTCTCACCGAGCTTCAAGCGGGTGTCGACTTCGTCGGTCAGTTCCGGGTCGTCGAGCATTTCCTGGTGAGTGATGAAGATCTCGCGGATGGCCTTGGCCTTCGCGCGTTCGATCAAGCCTTCGATGTCGCGGCGAACCTGGCTCAAGGCTTTTTGCAGCCGTTCGCGCTCGATGGCCGGTGACTCGCCGCGCAGCGGGTAGTCGATGTCTTGCAACACTTGAATATGAGCCGGGCCGATGGCGATACCCGGTGCGGCGGCGACAGCCTGGATCAAGCTCCCGGGTTCCGGCGCGAGCATCACGCTGGCGATTTCAGCCATGGGCGTCTCTCGCGGCGCGCTCGGAGGCGGCAGCGGCTCGACCTCTTCACCCAGGCCTTCTTCGATGGCTGCCAGCAGCGCCGGCAACGCATCGGCGGCAATGCTCGGCTCGGCGATGAATTCCAGGACCTGGCCGCGACGGGCGCCCAGACTCAGCAATTTGCTCAGGCTCTTGGCCGACACGGCGCTGTCCTGGCCGTCGACGATGCGCACACGGATCTCGCCTTCGAAGCTTTTCGCCAACTGCGCGAGAATTTTCGCCGGACGCGCGTGCAACCCGTGGGCATTGGCCAGGCCGATGCGTGCGCTGGGCCAGTCGGCGGGCAACTCGCCGCCGAGCACTTCCAGGACCTTGCGGCTGCTGGTGGCACGGCCCAGTTCATGGCCACGACCTTCGATCAGCAAAGCGCAGAGTCTTTCCAGCAAGGCCTGGTGGGCCTCGCCGAGGCTGGCCAGGCAGAACAATCCACTCAGGGGCTGGCCGAGGTAGCGGATCGGTTTGTCCGGCGTGACGAAGGCCAGGCCCGGACGCTTGACGGTCTGTTCGCTGTGCAACCACCACAGGCCGTCGCCCAATGGCAGCGCCTCGACCTGCTGCAACACACCGGCAAAACCGTTGCTCACGCAATCGGCCTGGCGCAACAGGCGAGCGCCACGCCACACCAGTTCTTCGAAATCGTCGGCCGACACGCCAAGACCGATCATTTGCGCGTCCAGCGCCAGTTCCTGCGGCGCACCTTGCAAGAGCTTCAACAAGGCTTCGGCGGAGCCGGCGCGGCGCAAAGCCTGGCCCAGGTCGGTCTCGCCGAGGGCGCGGGTCAACAGTTGCAGCAGGCGCAGGTGTTCATCGGATTTGGCCGCAATGCCAATGGCCAGGTAAACGATCTGACCGTCACCCCAATCCACGCCCTCGGGAAATTGCAGCAAGCGCACGCCAGTCGAATACACCAGGTCGCGGGTTTGCGGGGTACCGTGGGGGATTGCAATACCTTGGCCAAGAAAGGTCGAGCCCTGGGCCTCGCGGGCCTGCAACCCGGCAAGATAGCCCTCGGCTACCAAGCCATCGGCCACCAGTTTGTCAGCGAGCAATTGCAGCGCGGCGTCTTTATCCACAGCCACCTGGGCCATGGATATCTGCTCTAGAGTGAGCTCGAGCATGCTTTCTCCTTTTTGGCGTCCGGTTGGCGCCAGGTATTGTTTTGAATGAATCAGCTTAGCGTTGCAGGACAGCTTTTGGCGGTATCGCGGCAGTGCGGCCAAAAATCCTGAGAGCCTTGAAAATACGCTTGCTGAAACGTTTAATCTAGAAAGATTGGCACGTTACTCGATAATCTCTCATCCTTGAAGTGCAACTTGTCGAAACGGCTCGCAGGATGACCATTGCTGGGAATCGGGTAGGATGAGCCTTCATTGTCGGGACACACTCGAAAAAACAAGGAAAAACCGGGTTGAAACTCAGTGATATCGCCCAGCTTGCCGGTGTGTCCGTGACCACCGCCAGCTACGTCATCAACGGCAAGGCCGAACAGCAACGCATCAGCAACGCGACCGTCGAACGGGTGCGGGCGGTGGTCGAGGAACACGGCTTCACGCCCAACCCCCAGGCCGCCGGGCTGCGCAGCCGGCATACCCGCACCTTGGGTTTCATCCTGCCGGACCTGGAAAACCCCAGTTACGCGCGCATCGCCAAGCTGTTGGAACAAGGCGCCCGCGCCCGAGGCTATCAGCTCTTGATCGCCAGCTCCGACGACGCGCCCGACAGCGAGCGACAACTGTTGCAGCTGTTCCGCGCACGGCGCTGCGATGCGTTGATCGTCGCCAGTTGCCTGCCCGCCGAAGACGACAGTTATCGCCAGTTGCAGGCCAAGGGCATCCCTATCATCGCCATCGACCGGGTGATGGAACCCACGCATTTCTGCTCGGTAATCAGCGATGACCGCCAGGCCAGCCTGCAACTGACCCGCAGCCTGCTCGAGACCCACCCACAGCAGATCGCGTTGATCAGCGCACGTCCCGAACTGAGCGTCAGCCAGGAGCGGACCGCCGGTTTTCGCGAGGCGCTTGCCGGGTTCGACGGCCAGGTGTTGATCGAGCATGGCGAGTCCTTCAGTCGGGAATGCGGCCGACAGCTTATGGACGAAATGCTCGCGCGCCTGGGACATTTGCCCGACGCGTTGATCACCACCTCCTACGTGCTGCTCCAAGGAGTGTTCGACGCCCTGCATGACTTCCCGCTCAAGTCGCGGCCGCTGCGCCTGGGCACGTTTGGCGATACGCAACTGTTGGATTTCCTGCCGCTGCCGGTCAACGCCATGTCCCAACAACACCAACTGATCGCTGAAAAAGCCCTGGCGCTGGCGCTGGCAGCTATCGAAAACAATGACTATCAACCCGGTGTACAGGCGATTGCCCGTACATTCAAGCAGCGTATCCACCAAGGCTGAAGGCTCCCGCGGATCGAAGCATGGAACTGATCGACACTCACACTCACCTGGACTTCCCCGATTTCGATGCGGATCGTCCGGCGCTGCTGGCCGAAAGCCGCGCCTTGGGTGTCCGGCAAATGGTGGTGCTGGGGGTGTATCGGGACAACTGGCAGCGGGTCTGGGACCTGGTGCAAAGCGACTCGGACTTGTACGCCGCGCTGGGCCTGCATCCGGTTTACCTTGACCAGCATCGCCACGAGGATTTAGCCCTGTTACGCCAGTGGCTGAGCCGCCTGGTCGGGCATCGGCAGTTGTGTGCGGTGGGGGAAATCGGCTTGGACTATTACGTCCAAACCCTGGACCGTGATCGCCAGCAAGCACTGTTCGAAGCGCAACTGGAACTGGCCGTGGAGTTTCAACTGCCGGCGCTGATCCATGTGCGCCGCAGTCACGCCGCCGTGATCGCCACGCTTAAACGTATCTGTCCCGAGCGGGCCGGCATCATCCACGCTTTCGCCGGCAGCTTCGAAGAGGCTCGCGAGTACATCAAGCTCGGTTTCAAGCTCGGTCTCGGCGGCGCCGCCACCTGGCCCCAGGCCCTGCGCATGCACCGGGTGCTGCCAAGGCTGCCGCTCGAAGCGGTGGTGCTGGAAACCGACTCACCAGACATGGCGCCGGCGATGTTCCCCGGCCAGCGCAACAGCCCGGCGCATTTGCCAGCGATTTGCGAGGCGCTGGCGGGGATCATGAATATCAGCCCTGAGCGACTGGCCGAGGCCAGCACGGCTAACGCCTGCCAACTGTTCAACTGGTAGACGCACTACCTAGGTTTCACACCCGAAACGCATTGATCAACTGCTTGAGCTGCACCACCTGGGCGGACAGTTCGCGGCTGGCGTCTTCAGTCTGGTGCGCGCCCTCGGCGGTGCGTTCGCCGGCGCGGTTGATTTCGACGATGTTCTGGTCGATGTCGTGGGCCACGGCTGTTTGCTGTTCCACGGCAGCGGCGATCTGCTGGTTCTGGTCGACGATCATGCCGACCGCGCCGAGGATATTTTCCAACGCCTGCTGGACCTTTTCCGACTGACTGACGGTGCCGCTGGCCATCTCGTGACTGGTGCCCATCGCTTTTACCGCTGCGCCCACGCCACCGTGAAGACGGCTGATCATTGCTTCGATTTCTTCGGTCGATTGCTGGGTCCGCTTGGCCAGGGTTCGCACTTCATCGGCCACCACTGCGAAGCCGCGCCCTTGCTCTCCGGCCCGGGCCGCTTCGATAGCGGCGTTGAGCGCCAACAGGTTGGTCTGCTCGGCAATGCTTTTGATCACGTCCAGCACACGGCTGATGGCCTGGCTGTCGGTCGCCAGCTGATTGATGACCTGCACCGACTGATCGATCTCATTGGCCAACCGGGCGATGCTGCCTTGCTGGGACTCCACCAGGCCGCGCCCGCTGAGGGTTTCGTCGTTGACGCTGTGAGCGCTGCTGACCGCCGCGGCGGCGCTGCGGGCAACTTCCTGGGCGGTGGCAGACATCTGGTTCATCGCCGTGGCGACCAGCTCGATCTGGCTGCGCTGCCCGGCAACGGCCTGATTGCTCTGGGCCGATACCGCTTCCACCTGCCCGGCCTGACGTTCAACCTCGGCAACGGTGCGGCCGACTTGTTCGATCAGGTCATGGATCTTCGCCACCGTGCCGTTGAACACTTCACCCAGCTCGCCCAGTTCGTCTTTGCTGCGGGCCACGAAGTTGACCGTCATGTCGCCGGCTGCGACCTTGTCCATCATCGCGCCCAGATGTTTGAGGGTGGTGCGCGTCGAGGCGTAGAAGCCGGCATACAGATAAAAAATCGATAGGAAGACGGCCGCCAATGCCGCGGCTTGCAGCACCATGTGGCTGCGGTTCTGCTCCAGGCGATGCTGCAACTGCACATCGAGAAAGCCCAGCGTTGCTTCATTCAACCGATAGGTCTGTTCCATCAAGCCGCTGACCTGCTCAAAAAAAGCCGGCCAAGGCGCATCCAGCGTGTCCGCCATCACCACCTGTTCTTCGATCAGTTCGGCGGCCTGTTTGAGCGTGCTTTTGCTGCCGCCGGCCTGATCGACCAGCGTCTGCCGAGCCGCCTGGCTGGAGCCCAGGGCATCCTGCAGTTTCAGGTCATATTCGCCCTGGAGTTTTTCGATCTGCACCAGCAACTCGTCGAACCGGGTGCTCGACGCCGAATTGAGAAAACCCTGCCCCAAGGACGAAGCACCCAACGCGCGACCTTCACCCAGAATTTGAGTGACCTTGGGCGTTACGCCGATAATCAGATCGCTGAGCTGGCGAATGTCGCCCTGGTTGTCCCTGCTCAAGCCCGCCTGACTGGCGATGATCTGGCCAAACATCTGCGCGTTATTGAGCAATTTACCGATCAAGGCACTTTTGCTTTGCAGAGAGCTTTCGGCCTGCTGGACCTTGAAGGCAGCGATCATTTCGTCGCGCTTGGCATCGAAGGCGCTGACGTGCTCTGGCTCCACGGCCATGGCGTTCATGCTTTGCAGGCGCGAGAGCACCTGTTGCTCAAGGGCGGTGATTTTCGCTTCCACGTCGCCGGCCTTGCCCGACTGGCCCAAGCTGGCGTTGATTTGCACCAGGTTGTTCAGCGTCTCCAGGTCTCGACGCAAGGTCAGGCTGCTGCCCAGCAGGTCGAGGCTTTGCAGCTCCACTTGCGTGCCCTGAAACTCCCGATAGGAGTCGCGCACCAGAAAGAAGTTGGTCACCAGCATCGGCAGCAGGAACAGCACGCTGATCAAGCTGAACTTCATGCCGAAGCTCAGGCGATTCATCAGGGCAACGGCGGGCCAGAGCAAACTCTTCACAAGGAAGTCTCCCGGTAGCTTTTTATTTTTATGGGGCACGCACGCAGAAGCAGCAGAAAGCCACTACGCGGGCGCTGCGTCTGTATAGCCTAAATCGCCAGGGAGATTTGTAACTTAAGGTTAACGAGAGGGCTGAAAGCGGTCTGTTGTGGCGAGGGATTTATCCCCTCGCCACGGAAAACAGGCTCGTCTACGCCAACACCGTCCACAACGCAAAGCCGGCATACCAGAGCACCGCAGCGCGCAGCAACAGTTCCCAGAGCCGATCCAGGCTGTTGATGCCGTCCGGGCCGGCGACTGGTTTCGGAATCTCGCCCGCCACCAGTCCAACCTTGTCGATAAGGTCGGCGGCGCTGATGTTCCAGTTGAGCAATTCGTGCAGCATGACGCGGCTGACCGCCACGAAGTTGCCCACCAGGGCGAAACTCGCCGCCAGCAACCGGACCGGCATCCAGTCGAAGGCATGGCGCAGTTGCGCCGCCCGCTCGGCCACCCCGGGGTTGTGGCTGTGGTCGGCGGCCAGCGCCAGCAATCGATAGCTCAGCGCAGCCACGGGGCCGAGCAGGAAGTACCAGAAAATGACCGCGAAAAAACTCTGGTAAGCCTCCCACAGCAAATGACCTTGGACCCGTTCCAGCAACTGCTCGCCGTCGTCGGCGTCGATGCCCAGGTCTCGCTTGGCGACATGAGTGGCCGCTTGCAGGTCTTCCCGACGCCAGGCATCGCGAAACGGACCCAGGTCAGCCAACAGGTCGCCGCGCCCCAGACTGTAGATCACCACCAACAGATGCACCGGCAATGCCAGCAACCCATAGGCCACCGGCTCCAACACCCATAGCAACAGTGCCAGCAGCGCCACTGGCAGCAGGACCATGACCACCAGCACCAACCAGGGCCGGTTGACCCAGCGAGGGCTCGCCTCCAGCTTGTTCAGCTCGCCCAGCCAGCCGCCATCACGCTGGACCCGCTGGCGCAAGGCCGAGAACTTCTCGATCCAGACCGCCAGCAGCAACACCAGAAAACTCATTGTCCTTCCCCTTCTATCAGGGCCGCGCGATAGCGCGCCCAGTCGAATGCCGGTCCCGGATCGGTCTTGCGCCCCGGAGCGATGTCGCTGTGCCCGCAGATTCGTGGCACGGTGATCGCCTTGAACGCCGCCTGCAACTGCCGGGTCAGATCCACCAGCGCGGCATACTGTGCGTCGGTAAACGGCAGATCATCGGTGCCTTCAAGTTCGATGCCAATGGAAAAATCGTTACACGTCTCTCGCCCTTCGAAGCATGAAACGCCCGCATGCCAGGCACGATCCAGGCAGGAGACAAATTGGCTGATGACGCCGTCACGTTCAATCAGGAAATGCGCCGAGACGCGCAGCGCTGCGATACCGGCAAAATAGGGATGTTCCGTGACATCCAAGCGATTCTGGAAAAACTCCTGCACCTTCCCCGTCGCGAACTGTGCCGGCGGCAAGCTGATGTTGTGGATCACCAGCAGGGAGATTTCGCCCTCGGGGCGCGCATTGAAATTAGGCGATGGGCAATGACGCGCGCCATCGCACCAACCGCTTGCGGGGTCCAGCTGCATACAGGTTCCTTCGATGACGACAGTGAATGCCGCCAGTATGCCGCGATCGACCTCGGCTGCGCGATCACTTGCCGCGATTGAGCTGGCGCAGATTGCCCAGAACCGATTCCAGCGCCCGGTCGAACAGCAGGGTATCGTCCAACAGCCGCGCCGCCCCACGGCGGAATTCCAAGGCCAGGCTAGTGCGGCTGTGCTCCAGGACCTTGAGGCCGGTGCGGTTGACGAAGACAAACTTGCCGGTAGCCTGGATGATCGCCGCAAGCTTGCAACGAAGGCTGTTGTCTTCGTCCTCTTGGAATTCGACCCAGCTCCCCAGGCGCAATTGGTCGACCTGGAGCAGGCCTACATCGTCGGCCGGCAGACGAACAGTCGTCTCCTCCATGGGCGTTTTCGGCGCAGTCCGCAGGACGATAGGCTCCGCCACCTCGACCATGACCGGCGAATCGGCCGGTTCAGCCTGCTCGGATGCCTGACCCATCCGCTGGAGGGCCTGGACGTGAAGCACTTCCAGCTCGCTGAAAAATTCGCTGGTGGCGAACGGATCGAACGCCGAGCGGCTCAAGCCCTCGCGCAAGGCCTTGAGCAATTCCGGCACCATCGCCAGCAAACGCAGGCCCGCGTCGGACTCTTCGTGGTGCTGGACACTCCAGACCAATTGTTCGAGCGTCAGCACGTCTGCCTTCCATTCAACTGAATGCTCGCCATGCTTGAAGCCGGTCAGCAGCAACACCTGGCTCCAGGCTTGCTGCACAAAGTCCACCACGGCCTGGGGCAAGAGCTTGCCCAGCATGACCTGGTTCAGCGCGCCTTCGACTCGCTGGCGCGCCAGTTCGGCCTTTGCCCGCCCTTCTTCAGCGTCTCGAATGCGTTGCTCCAACAACTCACAGCGACGACGCTCGTCGCTGGTGAACGCCAGGAACTCGGCCAGCACCTCGGAAAAAATCGCCGGGTCGTCGACAAAATCGTTCAACAAACGCTGCACCACTTGCTCGATGCGCAGATACAGGGCGTCACGCTGATGATCGTCGCAATCGCCCCAGCCCATCGCCGCCGCGGCGATTTCATTGAGCAGCCGGCGGGCCGGATGGTTACCACGACTGAAGAAACTCTTGTCCTGTACCGCGACCTTAAGCATCGGAATCTGCAGTCGGCCGATCAAGGCCTTGAGGATATCCGGCAAGTTATGGTCTTCGAGAATGAACTCGAACATCATCGCGATCAGATTGATCACGTCTTCGTCGGCGCCGTCAACGACCCGGGATCTGCCGCTCTTGACGCTGACCCGGGTCAGCAACTGTTCCAACTGGCTGCGCAGGTCGAATTCATCCTGGACCGTGGGCGACGGCACATATTGCTGCAGATGAGACAACAGTCGCAGCAGGTCTCGTGTCGAGATTGGCTGGGCCGGCGCGCTGGCCTCCAGGGTTGGCGCGACACTGCCGCGCACCTGGACCAGCAGCTTCTGCAACGCGGCGAACACTTCGTGCACGCTGTCATCGACGTCGTCGATCCTTGGCCTTGTCGCGCCAGCGGCCTTGGGTCGAGAGACCTCTTCGACGCGATCCGAGGCCCGACGCGACGGAGAGGCCTTGAGATCCGGCAAGATGCCCGTGGCAGCCAGCAACTGATTGGCTTCGGCGTAGAGCTGGTCGCATTCGCTAAGCACATAGCGTTCGAAGAGCTTGAGCAGGATCAACTTGACCTTGATCCCCACGCCCAGGTTGCGCCCGGCCTGAAGAAAATGCTCGCACAGCAATGCCGGGCTCAAGGGGTTCTGCTGGTTGGTCAACGGCCGGGCCAACAACGCACTGAGACGGGCGGTGAGTTGATCGAGCGAAACGCCATCGCGACTGAGCACCCGCGCGACCATGGTTTCGACCGCCAGGCGACGCTCCAGCTCGTCATGGTTTGGCTGGCTGGAGATTGCACCCAGCACGGGAGCCAGTGTCGCCTGGGTAAGGTCGTATTGGGCGAGGCTGACGAACGCCTCGAAAAACTGCTCGATGAATTCGCGCTCGATACTTTTGCGTTTGAGCCGCAAGTCGCGCATGGCCTCGAAATAGAGATTCTGCTCGACATCGTTGCGCGCCCGATCGGCCATTTCGAACAACGTGTCGTCGGCGTTATCGAACAACCCTTGCAAGCCAACGCGCAACTGTTGGGCCGCCTTGTCGCGAACCTGAAGCAGAATCACAGGCAGGCGGGCGAGCGGCGAACGAGTCGCCTGATCGCTAGGCACCTTGTGCAAAGGCACCACATTTCCGTCGTTATGCATCCTGGCCTCCTGAAACGGCATTCTTCGGTTCGCGACGTCAAAGTCATGACGTCAATCGAAAGGCGGATTATCGGGTAAAAGACATCAGTCACACCAGCGGCGCTCTGTGACCAAGCTCAAATAGATCGCAATAAGTGACCGGCAAAAGGGGGAAATGTTGCGCGGACGCGACCAAATACAAGCCAATCAGTCCCAAGTAGATATAATCGGGCCACTTTGTTTGTGGAGCCCGCTATGCCGAATCTACGTCTCGCCGACCTGACCGCCGAAATCGAAGCCAATGTGCGCCGCGCGTTGCTCGAAGACATCGGCAGTGGCGACATCACCGCGCAACTGATCCCCACCGAACGCCTGGCCAAGGCCACCATCATCACTCGAGATGCCGCGATCATCAGTGGCACGGCCTGGGTCGATGCGGTGTTTCGGCAACTGGACGCCCGCGTCGCGGTGCACTGGCAAGTCCGCGACGGCGACCGGGTGAACCCTGACGAGGCACTGTTCCACCTCGAGGGCCCGGCCCGTTCGTTGCTGACCGGTGAACGTAGCGCGCTGAATTTTTTGCAGCTGCTATCGGGCGTCGCCACTCGGGCCCGTTACCTGGCGGATTTCGTCGCCGACACACAGGTCAAGCTGCTCGATACCCGCAAAACGCTTCCAGGGCTGCGGCTGGCCCAGAAATATGCGGTCACCTGCGGTGGTTGCCATAACCACCGCATCGGCCTCTACGACGCCTTCCTGATCAAGGAAAATCATATCGCCGCCTGCGGTGGAATCGCGCAGGCCATCAACGCCGCCCACAAGATCGCGCCGGGCAAACCGGTCGAAATCGAAGTCGAAAGCCTGGCGGAACTGAAAGAGGCGCTGGCGGCCGGGGCCGACATCATCATGCTCGATGAACTGAGCCTGGACGATATGCGCGAAGCCGTGCGCCTGAACGGCGGCAAGGCGAAACTGGAAGCCAGCGGCGGGATCAACGAAAACACGTTGCGCCCGATTGCCGAGACCGGCGTGGACTACATCTCCATTGGCGCGATGACCAAGGACGTGAAAGCGGTGGATCTGTCGATGCGCTTGAGCCTCTGACAGGCTGAGGCCAGGCAATCAGAAACGAAGAGGGTCCGTGGCGAGG
Organism: Pseudomonas marvdashtae; assembly: GCF_014268655.2. Lineage (NCBI taxonomy): Bacteria > Pseudomonadati > Pseudomonadota > Gammaproteobacteria > Pseudomonadales > Pseudomonadaceae > Pseudomonas > Pseudomonas marvdashtae. The sequence goes on along the minus strand of NZ_JABWQX020000001.1, from coordinate 778,510 downwards.
GAGCTTGCTCCCGCTGGGCCGGGCTGGCGCTCCAGCGCGAAGCGGCCCCCTCTTTTGGGGCTGCTGCGCAGCCCAGCGGGAGCAAGCTCCCGCGCCACAGTGTTACTCTTGCCGCGTTTTTTTCAGACCACCAGATTGTTCATCTCGCAGTACTCATCCCATTCCACACCCAGCACCTCGGCCGCTTCCTTGTGCAATGCAAGGCGCTGCAGCTCGAATTCTTCAGGTGTGCTGGTGTACTTGAGCGTCAGCTCCCAGGGTTGCAGTCCCTGGGCTTCGGCCTCGTCTTCGAATGCCCATTGGATCTGATCTTTCTGATCGTCGGCGGACAAGTCCTTGATCTCTTCCAGCAACTGGGGCGCATCCAGCACGTACTTCTTCAGCGCTGCTTCGTGCCTGGCTTCCTGGGTCAATTCTTTAACAGTCATGGCGTTCTCGTTGATCTGGGGAATGGAAGATGGATCTGGATCATCAAGGATCTCTCTGACGCAAAAAACCGTGTGAAGCCCGGTTTATCTGGCCTTCAGAACCATTCGGGGATCATCTGAAAACAAAGGTGTTTGCATTTTTGGGACAAGGGAATCCTAACAGAGACGCAAGCCAGTGCAACAAGCGGAATCAAATGGAGGAGCGAGGTATGTGCGCGGTTACAGTTTCTCGGTTCCATGCACAGGGATTCACCCCGTATAAATATCCACGACTTCAGCAGTGAGGGTCGAGACTCAATGAGCAGCCAATTGCAATACAAGGGCTATGTCGGCTCAATTGAAACAAGCACCCAAGACAAATGCCTGTTCGGAAAGCTCTTATTCATCAGGGCGCTGGTGAGTTACGAAGGACAAACGGTGGCCGAATTGGAAGCGGCTTTTCGCGAGGCGGTAGATGACTATCTGCAAACCTGTCCGCAGCTCGGGTAGAAGTCGGAAGTCCCTTGGAAGAATCTGGTGCCCGAGACAGGAATCGAACCTGCGACCTTCGCGTTACGAGTGCGCTGCTCTACCGACTGAGCTACACGGGCGGTGGCTAAACCTAGCATCGTCCCCCGTGGCCAGGCAACCCGCGACACAGGGATTTTCACCACACAGCAAAACGCCCCGAACCAGTCGGGGCGTTTGCTTGTTTCAGCGGCTAAGCGAGGGGGTGATTAAACGCCCGATGCCTTGGCTGCTGCGACGTCCTTGATGGACAGCTTGATACGGCCGCGGTTGTCCACGTCCAGTACCAGCACTTCCACTTCCTGGCCTTCCTTGAGGATATCGGTCACTTTCTCGACGCGAGCATCGCTCAGCATGGAGATGTGAACCAGGCCGTCCTTGCCCGGCAGGATGTTGACGAACGCGCCGAAGTCGACGATGCGCTCAACCTTGCCGATGTAGATCTTGCCGATCTCGGCTTCCGCGGTAATGCCCAGGACGCGCTGGCGTGCTGCTTCTGCCGCTTCCTTGGTTTCGCCAAAGATCTTGATCGAACCGTCGTCTTCGATGTCGATCGAAGCCTTGGTTTCTTCGCAGATCGCACGGATGGTCGCGCCGCCTTTACCGATGACATCACGGATTTTGTCGGTGTCGATTTTCATCGCGATCATGGTCGGAGCATTTTCCGACAGCTCGGTACGGGACTGACCGATGATCTGGTTCATCTGGCCGAGGATGTTCAGGCGCGCTTCCAGGGCTTGGCCCAGGGCGATTTCCATGATCTCTTCGGTGATGCCCTTGATCTTGATGTCCATCTGCAGTGCGGTGACGCCCTTGGCGGTACCGGCCACTTTGAAGTCCATGTCGCCCAGGTGGTCTTCGTCACCCAGGATGTCGGTCAGGACAGCGAATTTCTCGCCTTCTTTAACCAGACCCATGGCGATACCGGCAACCGGCGCCTTCATCGGCACACCGGCGTCCATCAGGGCCAGGGAAGCGCCGCAGACCGAAGCCATCGAGCTCGAACCGTTGGACTCGGTGATTTCCGAAACCACGCGAATGGTGTACGGGAACACGTCGGCAGCAGGCAGCATTGCGGCAATCGAACGACGGGCCAGACGGCCGTGACCGATTTCGCGACGACCAGCGCCACCCATGCGACCACACTCACCGACCGAGAACGGAGGGAAGTTGTAGTGCAGCATGAACGGGTCTTTTTTCTCGCCTTCCAGAGTGTCCAGCAGTTGCGCGTCACGGGCGGTGCCCAGAGTTGCAACAACCAGCGCCTGGGTTTCGCCACGGGTGAACAGAGCCGAACCGTGGGTCTTAGGCAGAACACCGACTTCGATGTTCAGCGGACGTACAGTCTTGGTGTCGCGACCGTCGATACGTGGCTTGCCGTTGACGATGTTTTCGCGAACGGTGCGGTATTCGATTTCACCGAATGCAGCTTTGACGTCGCTAGCCGATGGCTGGCCTTCTTCGCCGGAGAACTTGGCAACGACCTGGTCTTTCAACTCACCCAGGCGCGCATAACGGTCGGCCTTGATGGTGATGGTGTAGGCCTGGGAGATCGCGTCGCCGAACTCGGCACGGATAGCGCCCAGCAGAGCGGTGGCTTCTGGCTGTGGAGCCCAGGTCCAGGTTGGCTTGGCAGCTTCAGCGGCCAGTTCTTTAACGGCGTTGATCACCACCTGGAACTCGTCGTGAGCAAACAGTACTGCGCCCAACATCTGGTCTTCGGTCAGCTCTTTGGCTTCCGATTCAACCATCAGAACGGCTTCCGAAGTACCGGCCACGACCATGTCCAGGCTCGAAGCTTTCTGTTGTTCGTAAGTCGGGTTCAGCAGGTAGCCGGTGCTTTCGTGGAACGCGACGCGGGCAGCGCCGATCGGGCCATCGAAAGGAATGCCGGAGATGGCCAGGGCGGCCGAGGTACCGATCATCGCAGCGATGTCCGGATCGGTTTTCTTGCTGGTGGAAACGACGGTGCAGACAACCTGCACTTCGTTCATGAAGCCTTCAGGGAAAAGCGGACGGATCGGACGGTCGATCAGTCGGGAAGTCAGGGTTTCTTTCTCGGAAGGACGGCCTTCGCGCTTGAAGAAACCACCAGGGATCTTACCGGCAGCGTAAGTCTTTTCCTGGTAATGAACAGACAGCGGGAAGAAGCCCTTGCCTGGATCGGCTTGCTTGGCACCGACAACGGTCACCAATACGCTGACGTCGTCGTCAACGGTGACCAGCACTGCGCCGGAGGCCTGACGGGCGATACGGCCAGTCTCGAGGGTAACGGTCGACTGACCGAATTGGAATTTTTTGATTACCGGGTTCACGGTGTCCTACCTTCTTTGTGGCTCTTGGGGAACTTGTCTTCTTGCGAAATTCTTGGGCAATGGCGGGAGTCGGCCCGACGCCTGTCCAGGGTAAAACGTGTATCCAGATAAAACTTGAGGCTGGGAGCCTGCCATGCGCCAGCGGGAAACCCACTGACGTACGACAGACCACCAACCTCTAGCGCAATCGCTGATTAGCGACGCAGACCCAGGCGACCGATCAAAGTCTGATAACGACCCAGATCCTTGCCTTTCAGGTAGTCCAGCAGCTTGCGACGCTGGTTTACCATGCGGATCAGACCACGACGGGAGTGGTGATCTTTACCGTTGGCCTTGAAGTGACCTTGCAGTTTGTTGATGTTGTGGGTCAGCAGTGCAACTTGCACTTCTGGCGAACCAGTGTCACCAACAGCTTGCTGGTAGTCAGCTACGATTTGAGCTTTTTCTTGAACGTCGAGAGCCATGAGGCAATCCTTTTTAGTCAGGAAGCTGTTCCAAGGAAACAGCTTCAACAGGCCAGGGACAAATCCCTGTATCTATAAATGAGTAGTGACCGTGCCTGTTAACAGCCACACTCGCCAACCTGTTGTTACGCAGGCTGGTTCCGGTCATTCCGACCGAATCAGTCGACGCGGCGCAATGCGCCCGTCTTCGCTCACTTCACCGATACCGATGAAGCGACCGTTGTGATCCTGCACCCGGACCATACCGAACTTCGGCGCATCCGGGGCACGTACTGGCTGGCCATTGAGCCAGTAGAACGCGCTGTGTTCGGAAAACTGCAGCAGTGGCCAGTCGAGCAAGCCGCTGTCCGATGGCATCAGGAAACGGTCAACCGCTTCGTTGCCGCCGTCGGCATGCACCGCTTCCAGCTCTTCCAGCGTGACCGTCTGGGCCAGGGTGAAAGGCCCGGCCTGGGTCCGTCGCAATTCTGCCACGTACGCGCCACAGCCGAGCTGCTCACCAATATCCTCCACCAGGGTGCGGATATAGGTGCCTTTGCTGCAATCCACGGCAAGCCGCGCAGTATCACCGTCAAAGGCCAGCAATTCCAAGCGCGCAATAGTAACAGAACGCGGTTCACGCTCCACTACTTCGCCTGCGCGAGCTAGCTTGTACAGTGGCTGGCCATCACGCTTGAGAGCAGAGTACATCGGCGGTATCTGACTGATTTTTCCGCGAAAAGCTGGCAACACAGCTTCCACATCAGCCTGACCAACGGTCACCGGGCGCTCCAGCAAAACCTCACCTTCAGCGTCCGCCGTGGTGGTGGTCTTGCCTAACTGGGCGACGGTTTCATAACCCTTATCGGAATCGAGCAGATATTGGGAAAACTTGGTCGCCTCGCCGAAGCACAGCGGCAGCACGCCGGTGGCGAGTGGATCGAGACTCCCGGTGTGCCCGGCCTTCTCGGCATTGAGCAGCCAGCGAACCTTCTGCAACGCCGCGTTGGAGGTAAACCCCAACGGTTTGTCGAGCAAAATGATACCGCTGACATTACGACGGATACGTTTGACCTGAGCCACCGTTTACTCCTTGGTGTCTTCGGGTTCAGACGCCGCCGGGTGCTGGCTGTCTTCAGCCACGGCGCGCTCGATCAGGGCCGACAGATGCGCACCCCGCACGACGCTCTCGTCGTAGTGGAAGTGCAGCTGTGGAACGCTGCGCAGTTTCATTTCCCGAGCCAGTTGCATGCGCAGGAAACCAGCGGCCGAGTTGAGCACCTTGATGCTCTGGGCGATTTCTTCCGCACTGTCCTGGCCCATCACGGTGATGAAAATCTTCGCGTGACCAACGTCACGGCTGACTTCCACTGCGGTAATGGTGACCAGGCCGACACGCGGATCCTTGACTTCGCGGCGGATCAGTTGGGCCAGCTCACGCTGCATCTGATCGCCGATTCGTTGGGTACGGCTGTATTCTTTTGCCATGTCTTGTTACCTGTTACTGCCCCACGGTCAAACCCGTGAGGTCTGAAAGCGGCAAACGCCCGGCCTGGCAAAAGCCAGACCGGGCGTTGCGTTTAGAGTCCGCCAGCCAGGCAGCGCATGTTCATGCGGCTGCCCGGTGCGGCTCTTGAAGTGCGCGAGTCAGAGGCTGCGAGCAACCTGGACCTTCTCGAAGACTTCGATCTTGTCGCCGACCTTGACGTCGTTGTAGCTCTTGACGCCAATACCGCATTCCATGCCGGCACGTACTTCGGAAGCGTCATCCTTGAAGCGGCGCAGGGATTCCAGCTCGCCTTCGAAGATTACGATGTCTTCACGCAGTACACGGATTGGACGGTTACGGTGAACGACACCTTCGATCACCATGCAACCGGCGATGGCACCGAACTTCGGCGAACGGAACACGTCGCGAACTTCGGCGGTACCCAGGATGTTCTCGCGAACATCGCTGCCCAGCATACCGGTAAGGGCTTTCTTGACGTCTTCGATGATGTCGTAGATCACGTTGTAGTAACGCATATCCAGACCTTCCTGCTCGACGATCTTGCGAGCGCCAGCATCGGCACGCACGTTGAAGCCAAACAGTACAGCGCTGGAGGCCAGTGCCAGGTTGGCGTCGGACTCGGTGATACCACCGACACCGCCACCGACCACACGCACTTGCACTTCGTCGTTACCCAGGCCGTTCAAGGCACCGTTCAACGCTTCCAGCGAACCACGGACATCGGATTTGAGGACGATGTTAAGCGTCTTCTTCTCTGCCTGGCCCATGTTCTCGAAAATATTCTCCAGCTTGCCGGCGTGAGCGCGAGCCAGTTTGACTTCGCGGAACTTGCCTTGACGGAACAGAGCCACTTCACGGGCTTTCTTCTCGTCAGCCACCACGCTCATCTCGTCGCCAGCATCCGGGGTACCGTCCAGGCCGAGGATCTCGACAGGGATGGAAGGACCGGCTTCCTTGATTGGCTTACCGTTCTCGTCGAGCATGGCACGTACACGGCCATAGTTCGAACCGACCAGCACCATGTCGCCTTGGCGCAAGGTACCGTCTTGAACCAGAACGGTAGCAACCGGACCACGACCTTTGTCGAGTCGCGATTCAACCACGACGCCTCGGCCAGGAGCCGAAGGAGTCGCTTTCAGTTCCAGAACTTCAGCTTGCAGCAGAACGGCTTCGAGCAACTCGTCCACACCAGTACCGACTTTCGCCGAAACCGATACGAACGGGGTGTCGCCGCCCCACTCTTCCGACGTCACGCCGTGAACCGACAGTTCGCTACGGATGCGATCGAGATCAGCGCCCGGCTTGTCGATTTTGTTCACTGCAACAACCAGTGGAACGCCGGCAGCCTTGGCGTGCTGGACCGCTTCAATGGTCTGTGGCATTACGCCGTCGTCCGCTGCAACGACCAGAATCACAATGTCAGTCGCCTTGGCACCACGAGCACGCATGGCGGTAAACGCGGCGTGACCCGGGGTATCGAGGAAAGTGACCATGCCGCGGTCAGTTTCAACGTGGTACGCACCGATGTGCTGGGTGATACCGCCGGCTTCGCCAGCAGCTACCTTGGCACGACGGATGTAGTCGAGCAGCGAAGTCTTACCATGGTCAACGTGGCCCATTACGGTCACGACTGGCGCACGGGAGAACGTCTCACCTTCAAACTTCAGGGACTCCGCCAGGGAGTCTTCCAGGGCGGTGTCGCTGACCAGGGTCACTTTGTGGCCCAGCTCTTCGGCTACCAGTTGAGCAGTTTCCTGATCAAGCACCTGGTTGATGGTCGCTGGAGTACCCAGTTTGAACATGAACTTGATGATTTCAGCAGCCTTGACCGACATCTGATTGGCGAGATCGCCAACAGTGATGGTCTCGCCGATCTGCACATCACGCACTACAGGGCCGGTAGGGCTCTGGAAACCGTGGGCGTTACGCTTCTTCAGCTTGGCCTTGCCGCGACCACCACGACGGAAGCCATCGCTTTCTTCGTCGGTAGTACGTGGGGCAACGCGTGGAGCAGGCGCTTTCTCTTTGACCGAGGCACGATGCGGAGCGTTTTTGCGCTCACCATCACCACTGCCACGACGACTGTTATCGTCGGCACGTGGTTTGTCCGGACGGCGTTGTTCGTTCTGCTTGTTGCGAACGTCAGCAGACGGTGCTGGAGCAGCGGCCACAACCGGTGCGCTTTCGCGTACTGGCTCGGCAACTACGGCAGGCGCTGCAACGGCGTCGTTAGTAACGGTTTGCCCAGCAGCAGGCTGGCGACGCGCTTCTTCTTCGGCGCGACGCTTGGCTTCTTCTTCAGCCTTCTGACGTGCAGCGTTTTCTACTGCGCGACGCTCTTCCAGCTCGCGTTTACGCTCGGCTTCGATTTCTTCCGGGCTGCGCTGTACGAAGACTTTCTTCTTGCGTACTTCAACGCTGATGCTTTTGCTACCGGCAACACGCAGGGTGCTGGTGGTTTTACGCTGCAGAGTGATCTTGCGCGGTTCTTCCACTTTCGCCTTGTGACTGCTCTTCAAGTGAGTCAGCAGGGACTGCTTCTCACTGTCGGTCACATGTTCCTCGGCGGCGGTGTGCGGCAGACCTGCCTCACGCATCTGCTGCAACAGGCGCTCTACCGGTGTTTTGACCTCATCGGCCAGTTGTTTCACCGTGACTTGCGTCATGCACTTCTCTCCTCAGGCCGCGCCTAATTACTCGAACCAGTGGGCTCGGGCGGCCATGATCAACTTGCCGGCACGATCATCGTCAATGCCGTCGATGTCGAGCAGATCGTCAATAGACTGCTCGGCCAGGTCTTCGCGGGTAATTACGCCGCGCACCGCCAGTTCCATCGCCAAATCCTTGTCCATGCCCTCAAGCGAGAGCAGGTCTTCGGCCGGATGGGCGTCTGCCAGCTTTTCCTCAGTAGCGATGGCTTTGGTCAACAAACGATCCTTGGCCCGAGCGCGAAGCTCGTTGACGATGTCCTCGTCAAAGCCGTCGATGTTGAGCATTTCCTCCACCGGTACGTAGGCAATCTCTTCCAGGCTGGTAAAGCCTTCATCCACCAGCACCTGCGCCAGTTCTTCATCGACTTCAAGCTCTTCGATAAAGTTGCGCAGGATGTCGCCGGTTTCAGCTTGCTGCTTAGCCTGGATGTCCGATTCGGTCATCACGTTCAGTGTCCAGCCAGTCAATTGGCTAGCCAGACGCACGTTCTGACCACCGCGACCGATGGCCTGAGCGAGATTGTCTGCGCCAACGGCGATGTCCATGGCGTGGGCATCTTCGTCGACGATAATTGCCGCCACTTCAGCAGGCGACATGGCATTGATCACGAACTGAGCCGGGTTATCGTCCCACAGGACGATGTCCACACGCTCGCCGCCCAACTCGCCGGATACGGCCTGGACACGCGAACCACGCATGCCGATGCAGGCACCTTGCGGGTCGATGCGCTTGTCCTTGGAGCGGACCGCGATCTTGGCACGCGAACCCGGATCACGGGAGGCGGCCATGACTTCGATCAGGCCTTCAGCAATTTCAGGCACTTCGATACGGAACAACTCGATCAGCATTTCCGGCGCGGTACGCGACAGGATCAACTGCGGGCCCCGGTTCTCGGTGCGGATTTCCTTGAGCAGCGCACGCAAACGCACGCCAACCCGGAAAGTTTCGCGAGAGATGATGTCTTCACGAGCCAGCAATGCCTCGGCATTGTTGCCCAGATCGACGATCACGTTGTCGCGGGTCACTTTTTTCACGGTGCCGGAGATGATCTCCCCCAGGCGCTCGCGATAGGCATCAACGACTTGCGCGCGCTCGGCTTCGCGAACTTTCTGCACGATGACTTGCTTGGCAGTCTGCGCAGCGATGCGACCAAACTCGATGGATTCGATCTTTTCTTCGACAACATCACCTACCTTGGCGCCAGGATGCGTTTCAGCAACCTTGCTCGGCCAGGTTTCGATGGCCGGATCGTCCAGGTCGGCTTCTTCGACTACCGTCCAGCGACGGAATGTCTCATAGGCACCGGTGTGGCGATTGATCTCCACACGCAAATCAACTTCGTCCTCGAACCGCTTCTTGGTAGCAGTGGCCAAAGCCAGCTCAAGCGCTTCAAAAATAACGTTAGCCGGTACGCCCTTTTCATTGGATACCGACTCAACAACCAGCAGTACTTCTTTGCTCATCGTACGCCTCGCCTTTCGCAAGCCATTGGATCCGCGGGATCCGCAGTATCTGGCACGTATCAGTCAAAACTGGGAATGATGTTGGCCTTGTCGATCATATCGATCGGCAACAGGAACTCATGGTCTTCTACTTGCACCACGACGTCCTGCTCTTCTACACCGCGTAGAAGGCCTTGAAAGTTGCGTCGGCCTTCGAAAGGCGAGCGCAGCTTGATCTTCACTTGTTCACCGGCAAATTTTGCAAACTGCTCAATTGTGAACAGTGGGCGTTCCATGCCAGGCGAGGAAACTTCAAGGGTATATTCAACGGCGATCGGATCTTCGACATCCAATACGCCACTGATCTGACGGCTCACGATGGCGCAATCGTCCACCAACACACCGCCTTCCTTATCGATATAAACGCGCAACAGTGAGTGGCGACCTTGAGCCGAAAACTCAATACCCCAGCATTCATAGCCAAGGGCCACGACCACCGGGGCCAACAAGGCCTGCAACTGTTCTAGCTTGCTCGACACCTGAACCCCCTCGTGCATGTTTGTGCATGCTGTGCAAATAAAAAAAAATGGGCGAATCGCCCATCCCTGAAACGCCGTCGAACAGCGGCGTTGTAAAGTGTCCAGCTAACAAAAAGCCCCTTGGAAGGGGCCCTGAAACTGGTTGCGGGAGCCGGATTTGAACCGACGACCTTCGGGTTATGAGCCCGACGAGCTACCAGGCTGCTCCATCCCGCGACAAAGCTGGGGCGGAAGTATACGACTGATCCCTTACAGGGTCAATGTAACCCTTCCACCTACAAGAAAGCCCGCAATCGCGGGCTCTCCTGATAATTGGTACCGAGAAGGGGACTCGAACCCCTACACCCTATGGGCACAACCACCTCAAGGTTGCGTGTCTACCAATTCCACCACCTCGGCAATACAGCGTTTGAAACCTTCTTACTTCTGCTCTTGAGCTGGAGGCACGTCAGTCGCCGGATTGGCCGACTTTTGCTCTTGAAGCACCGGGACATCATCAGAAGCCGGTTGTTGCTTTGGCGCTTCCAACACCGCCGGGTTTGGCAAACCTACTTGAGTCAGCTCATGAGCTTTCTCTTTAGCAAAGTAACCTAACCCTAAGCTGGTTATGAAGAAACCGGCGGCAAGTATAGCAGTAAACTTACTAAGAAAGGTAGAGGAACCTTGGCTTCCGAATACAGTATTTGAAGCACCTGCACCGAAAGACGCACCAGCATCCGCACCTTTACCCTGCTGCAGCAATACGAGAGCGACTACACCCAGTGCGCCCAGCAGATGAAAAACGACTACGACTGTTTCCAGCATTTTTTCAGTTTCCCGCGGCGCGACAGATCGCACCGAACTCATCTGCATTCAGGGAAGCTCCACCAATGAGCCCCCCATCGATATCCGGCATGCCGAACAGTTCGACCGCATTGGCCGCCTTCACGCTGCCGCCGTATAGAAGCCGCACACCTCGTGCCACTTCAGAATTTTCTGCCGCTAACTGCGCGCGGATGGCTGCGTGCACATCCTGCGCCTGTTGCGGCGAAGCAGTCAGTCCGGTACCGATGGCCCAGACTGGCTCATAAGCGATGACCGCCTTTGCAAAAGCACCGACGCCCAGGTCTTCGATGATGCTGCCCAGCTGACGCCCGACAACTTCAAGTGTCTTTCCGGACTCACGCTGCTCGAGGGTTTCCCCTACGCACAACACCGGAATCAGACCGCAGGCCTGTGCTGCCGCAAATTTCCGGATCAAGGCTTTGTCCTGCTCGCCCATGATCATGCGGCGCTCGGAGTGCCCGACCAGGACCAAGGAACAACCTGCATCGACGAGCTGGCTCGGCGCAATCTCGCCGGTCAACGCGCCTTGCATGGATTCCACCGCAGAATTCTGCGCGCCGACCGAAATCGACTTGCCTTTCAAGCCATCAACCACTTGATTGATATACAGGCAAGGCGGGAATACCGCGACATCAACACCGCTTGGCAAGGCCAGATTGCGAAGGCCTTTGATCAGCTCAGCGACGCTGGCGCGGGTACCGTGCATCTTCCAGTTACCAGCTACCATAGGGCGACGCATGCTGTACCTCGTCGGTCAAAGTGGGCGCAGATGTTACCCAACCGATTCATGACTGGCAAGCCGAATTCAGGCAGAAACTTCAGTAACAAGTTTTGCCAGCTCTTCAGCATAACCGCGGACCTGTGCTTCATCCTCGCCTTCGACCATGACACGCACCAAAGGCTCTGTACCCGACTTGCGCAACAACACGCGCCCACGCCCAGCCATTGCCTGGGTTACACGCTCGCCGGCCTGCTTGACCGTCGGGTGCTCGATAGGATTTGCACCGCCGCCGAAACGTACGTTGATCAGTACTTGCGGACACTTGCGCAATGCCTGTCGCGACTGCGCAAGACCTTCGTTGCGCGCCTTGAGGGCCATCAGCACTTGCAGGGCGGCAATAATCGCATCACCAGTGGTGGTATGGTCGAAGCAGACAATGTGCCCCGAGTTCTCGCCACCAATCACCCAGTTGCGCTCCAGCAGCTCCGAGATGACATAGCGGTCACCCACATTGGCGCGCACAAAGGGTATGTCCAGGTCCGCCAGGGCCAACTCGAGCCCAAGGTTGCTCATCAATGTACCAACAACCCCGCCCTGCAGCTTGCCGCGCCCGTGCAGGTCGCGCGCGATGATGAACAGCAGCTCATCACCATCAACGACCGTGCCCGTGTGATCGACCATCAGCACGCGGTCGCCGTCACCATCGAAGGCAATGCCGAGATCGGCATGCTCGGCCAATACAGCCGCCTGCAAAGCCTCGGTATGAGTAGAACCGCAGTTGTGGTTGATGTTCAGCCCATTAGGCTGGGCCGAGAGCACCACCACTTCGGCACCCAGCTCACGAAAAACGCTTGGCGCGACCTTATAGGTTGCGCCATGAGCACAGTCGACAACGATCTTCAGACCGGAAAAACTGGTACCCGTCGGAACACTGCCCTTGCAGAATTCGATGTAGCGACCCGATGCATCGTTGATCCGAGACACCTTGCCGATCTTGCTCGACTCGACCACGGTCATTGGCGCGTCCAGCAACTCCTCGATCATCAGCTCGATTTCGTCCGGCAGCTTGGTGCCCTTGCCAGAGAAAAACTTGATACCGTTGTCGTCATGAGGATTATGCGAAGCGCTGATCACAATGCCTGCCTGCGCCTGGAATGTCCGAGTCAGGTAGGCGATGGCTGGCGTAGGCATCGGCCCGAGCAGCATGACATCGGCACCCGCCGACGTCAGACCGGCTTCCAGAGCCGATTCGAACATATACCCGGATATTCGCGTGTCCTTGCCAACCAGCACTTTGCACGCGCCCATTTTTCGGAACGCCATCCCAGCGGCCCAGCCGAGCTTGAGCATGAAATCAGGGGTAATGGGGTATTCGCCGACCCGACCACGAATCCCGTCGGTGCCAAAGTATTTTTTGCTCATAAGTGCTCCATCATTCTTATTCGGCTGAATCCACTGCTGCGATCATCCGCACGACATCCATTGTTTCGACTACGTCATGCACCCGCAATATGCGCGCACCTTTTGTAATAGCCAAGGCGGCGAGTGCCAGACCGCCATGCAGGCGCTCTCCCACCGGACGACCCAACGCATTGCCTATCATGCTCTTTCGCGAGACACCGACCAACAGCGGCCGCCCCAGGGCATGCAAGGCTTCCATATGCTTGAACAGGCTCAGATTGTGCGCCAATGTCTTCGCAAAGCCGAACCCGGGATCGAGAATGATCCGCTCGGCAGGGATGCCGGCGCCGGCACACTGGCTCATGCGATCCGCCAGGAACTCACCGACTTCGCGGGTTACATTGCCGTAATGCGGGTCATTCTGCATCGTTCCGGGCTCGCCAAGCATGTGCATCAGGCACACAGGCAACCCCGTGGCAGCAGCAGCATCCAACGCGCCATCACGCCGTAACGAGCGAACGTCATTGATCAATCCCGCCCCCAAGCGCGCCGCCTCGCGCATGACCGCAGGCGTGGACGTATCGACTGAGATGATGACATCCAGCTCGCGATGTATGCGCTCGACAATTGGCGCCACTCGCTCCAGCTCCTCGGTAGGCGAAACCGCACGCGCACCGGGACGGGTCGACTCACCGCCTACATCGATCAGCGTTGCCCCGGCCGATACCATGGCCTCGGCATGCCGTAATGCAGCGTCGAGCTGGCTGAATCGTCCGCCATCGGAAAAGGAATCGGGAGTGACATTAAGAATGCCCATGACATGCGTATGGGCTAAATCAAGAACCCGGTTGCCGCAAGGCAACCGGGTCGAGGACTGGACAGAAGTCATTTCAAGCCTTAGACGTCGGCAGCCGGACCGCCGATGGGTGTTTCCGGACGCTCGCCCTGCACCGCCGGCGGCGTACCGGAGGTACCCGTGCCACCAGACCAATCGCGAGGCTCACGCGGCGTGCGGCCCGCCATGATGTCGTCGATCTGCTCGGCATCGATGGTTTCATACTTCATCAAGGCATCAGCCATGGCGTCCAGCTTGTCGCGGTTATCCGTGAGGATCTGCTTGGCCGTCCCGTAGCACTGGTCAATGATGCTGCGAACCTCGGAGTCGATCAGCTTGGCTGTCTCACCCGAGAAGCTTGCATGTTGGCCGCCACCACCGCGACCGAGGAACACTTCGCCCTCTTCTTCGGCATACATCAACGGCCCCAGCTTCTCGGACAAGCCCCACTTGGTGACCATGTTCCGCGCGATCTGGCTAGCCCGCATGATGTCGTTCGACGCACCCGTCGTCACGCCATCGAAGCCCAGCGTCATTTCTTCAGCGATACGGCCGCCGTACAGCGAGCAGATCTGGCTGATCAACGCGCGCTTGGACAGGCTGTAGCGATCTTCTTCCGGAAGGAACATCGTCACGCCCAGCGCACGACCGCGCGGGATGATCGAGACCTTGTACACCGGATCATGCTCAGGCACTACGCGACCAACGATAGCGTGACCCGCCTCGTGGTAAGCCGTGTTCTGCTTTTCCTTCTCCGACATGACCATCGATTTGCGCTCGGCGCCCATCATGATCTTGTCCTTGGCCAACTCGAATTCCTTCATTTCCACGACGCGCTTGCCGGAACGGGCAGCGAACAGCGACGCTTCGTTTACCAGGTTCGCCAGATCGGCACCGGAGAACCCCGGCGTACCACGAGCGATGACCGCTGGAGCGACATCATCGCCCATCGGAACCTTGCGCATATGAACCTTGAGGATCTGCTCGCGACCGCGGATGTCCGGCAGCCCCACAACGACCTGACGGTCAAAACGGCCCGGACGCAACAGCGCAGGGTCGAGCACGTCCGGACGGTTGGTGGCGGCAATCACGATGATGCCGTCGTTCATTTCGAAACCATCCATCTCTACCAGCAACTGGTTGAGGGTTTGCTCGCGTTCGTCATGGCCACCGCCCATGCCCGCGCCACGATGACGACCGACGGCATCGATTTCGTCGATGAAGATAATGCAGGGGGCGTGCTTCTTGGCCTGCTCGAACATGTCACGAACACGGCTGGCGCCCACGCCGACGAACATCTCAACGAAATCGGAGCCGGAGATCGTGAAGAAAGGCACTTTCGCTTCACCGGCAATCGCCTTGGCCAGCAAGGTTTTACCAGTACCGGGTGGCCCGACCATCAGTACGCCGCGTGGAATACGGCCGCCCAGGCGCTGGAATTTGCCCGGATCGCGCAAGAACTCAACCAGCTCACCCACTTCTTCCTTGGCTTCGTCGCAACCCGCGACGTCGGCCAATGTGGTTTTGACCTGGTCCTCGGACAGTAGTCGAGCCTTGCTCTTGCCGAAACTCATCGGCCCGCCCTTGCCTCCGGCTCCGCCCTGCATCTGGCGCATAAAGAACATGAAGACCGCAATGATGACGAGGATAGGGAAGCTCGCAACCAGAAGCTGGGTCCAGATACTTTGCTGCTCAGGCTGCTTGCCTTCAATAACGACATGGTTGTCCACCAGGTCGCCGATCAGGCCGTTGTCCTGGATCGCCGGACGAATGGTCTTGAAGTTGTCACCATCGGTGCGCTTGCCGGTAATCACATAGCCATCAACGGCTACGCGCTCGACCTTGCCTTCCTTGACCTGCTGGAGGAAGTCGGAATAGTTGAGGGTCTGCGGCTCGTTAGGACTGGAGAAGTTGTTCATCACGGTCACGAGGACTGCAGCGATGATCAACCACAGGATCAGATTCTTTGCCATATCGTTCAATTAACTACCCTCTGAAGCAAGCTCCGCTACTGGCGCGCGCTTCGCATGATATTCACCGGCCTAACTTACTACATTACCTACGACTTGGCAGGCGCCGTCTGTAACCCTTTGTGAAACACTTTCTACACAATATTCGCTAATGCTGACGGGACGAAATACGAAAAACCTATCGCCCCGGTCGAAAAACCTCTTATTCCTCACTGCGCCCGCGGAAACCACGGCCCAGCAGGTACTGCTCACGGGAGCGATCACGCGATGATTTCGGTTTACGCGTCGTGACCTTCTCGAACTGCTTGCGCACGCTCTTGTGGTATTCGTCGAAGCCTTCACCCTGGAAGACCTTGATCAAAAAATCACCACCTGGCTTCAACACCCGAGTCGCAAGATCCAGTGCCAACTCGCACAGGAACATCGATCGCGGCATATCAACAGACGCCAGTCCACTCATATTGGGGGCCATATCGGAAATCACAAGGTCCACCTCGTTTTTTCCGACCGCTTCAAGGATATTCGCCAGTACGGCGTCCTCGGTAAAGTCGCCCTGAATGAAGGTCACATCCGGGATGCTGTCCATTTCCAGGATATCGGAAGCGATCAGTGTGCCTTGCCCACCAATCAGACGACTGGTCACTTGGGACCAGCCACCCGGGGCGGCGCCCAAGTCGATCACGCTCATGCCTGGACGGATCAAACGGTCTCTTTCCTGAATTTCCAACAGCTTGTAGCTGGCACGGGAGCGATACCCGTCTTTTTGCGCCATTTTCACGAATGGGTCGTTGAAATGCTCTTGCAGCCATTTAAGACTTGTCTTGGAACGGGCCACGGGCCACCTCTGAAATATTAAATCGGGTCGTGATTAACTGGGCGGTCCCGGACTCGCTCGGGTAAACTGGCCGCCGCTTTTTACAAGATCAGACGCAGGGGTCAGATTATGCCGCTCACTCAAGAGCAGAAGAAACAATACAAATCCATTGGCCACCATCTGAAACCGGTTTTGACTGTGGCTGACAACGGTTTGACTGAAGGTGTACTCGCCGAACTGGAGCGCGCCCTGGGTGACCATGAGCTGATCAAGATCAAGCTCAACATCCTGGATCGCGAAGCCCGCCTGGCTGCCGTTGCCGAGTTGTGCAAAGTCGGGAAGGCAGACCTGGTGCAGGTCATCGGCAAAATGGCACTGATTTATCGCAAGAATTTCAGCGTCAACAAGCAACTGTCGAACGTTCACCGCTTCAAGTGATGCCAAAGGGTCAAGGGTGTGCTTCGCGCACCCTGCCGCTCCAACCGGGAGCCGGCTGCAAGACCAGCACCAATCCGGAGAAACCCAATACCAGATAACTGAATACCTGCCATTGCGTTGCATCGGGCCAACCGAGGCGTACCGCCAGGAACATCCCGCACCCATACAACGACATGAGCAGCAATTGCCCACGAATGTCGCGCCAAAGACTGCCAAGGCCCTCGGCCTGAACCAGCACCAAAGCCTGAAACAATATGCACGCTGCGGAAAACCCTACCAGCAGCGCCGTCAGCATACCCCCGATTTCATCGATGAGCAGCGGAGCCAGGCCGATTCGGCCCAGCACCGGTAGCAGACCGATGTGCAACAACCAGACGCCGCCCACCCATAACATCTGAGTGAGCTGCCAGATCATGGCACCCGCACGCAGCGGGCGCCTTCGTTCAGATGTGACGGACTTCGACAATCTCGTACTCGATGACACCGCTCGGCGTCTTCACGGCCACAACATCACCCTCTTCCTTGGCAATCAAGGCGCGGGCAAGTGGCGAACCAACGGAGATTTTGCCGAGCTTGAAGTCGGCCTCATCCTCGCCAACGATCTGGTAGGTGACGCGCTCATCGGTCTCGACGTTGGCGATTTCCACGGTGGTGCCGAAAATCACTTTGCCGGTGTGCGGGATCGATGTGACGTCAATGATCACCGCATTCTGCATGCGGCCTTCGATGTCACGGACGCGCGCCTCAACCATGCCTTGCTCCTCTCGGGCAGCATGGTATTCGGCGTTTTCCTTGAGATCGCCCAGCTCACGCGCTTCACCGATAGCCTGGCTCAAGCGCGGGCGCTCGACCTTGGTCAGGAAAGCGTGTTCTTCTTCCAGGGCCTTCGCGCCCTGAACGGTCATCGGATACTTGGTTATGCTCATGCCTTCAATCCTGCATGTAGATCCTGCAAGCGACGTACGGTCTTCTCAGGTCCGAACTTGAGCGCTTCGCAGATCGCTTCGCCGGCAGCAATGGTCGTGGTGCAGTAGATTTTATGCTGCAGCGCATTGCGACGAATGGAATAGGAATCGGCAATCGACTGACGACCTTCGGTGGTGTTGATGATCAACGTGACTTCGTCATTCTTGATCATGTCGACCACGTGCGGACGCCCCTCGGTCACCTTGTTCACGCGACGCACTTTCAGGCCCGCCGCCTCGATCAGCTTGGCGGTACCGGCAGTGGCGACCACTTCGAAACCCAAGTTGATCAGATCTCGGGCCACGCCTGCAACCAGTGGCTTGTCGTCATCACGCACACTTATAAAAGCCGTGCCGCCGGTTGGCAGAACTTCGCTGGCGCCCATTTGCGCCTTGGCAAAGGCTTCTCCGAAGGTATCGCCCACGCCCATCACTTCACCGGTGGACTTCATCTCTGGGCCGAGGATCGGGTCAACACCAGGGAACTTGGCGAACGGGAACACCGCCTCTTTCACACTGTAGAAGTTCGGAATGATTTCCTTGGTGAAATTCAGCTCTTTCAGGGTCTTACCCGCCATGACCCGCGCAGCGATCATTGCCAGGGAGACGCCGATGCACTTGGAGACAAACGGCACGGTACGGGAAGCGCGCGGGTTGACTTCAATGACGTAGATGTCTTCGCCTTGAAGCGCCAGCTGTACGTTCATCAAACCGATGACGCCGAGCTCCAAGGCCATCTTCTTGACCTGCTCGCGCATTTCGTCCTGGATATGGGCTGGCAGCGAGTATGGCGGCAGCGAACAGGCGGAGTCACCAGAGTGAACGCCAGCTTGCTCGATGTGCTGCATGATCGCGCCGATCACTACATCCTTACCGTCGCTGACCGCATCCACGTCCATTTCAATGGCGCAGTTGAGGAAGTGATCAAGCAGAACCGGGCTGTCGTTGGACACCTGGACCGCTTCGCGCAGGTAGCGCTTGAGCTCGTCTTCCTGGTAGACGATTTCCATCGCACGGCCGCCCAGCACATAGGACGGACGCACCACCAGCGGGTAACCGATCTTGCCGGCGGCACGAATCGCTTCGTCTTCGCTGCGCACGGTGGCGTTCGGCGGCTGGCGCAGGTTCAGACGCTCGACCATCTGCTGGAAGCGCTCGCGGTCTTCGGCGCGGTCGATGGCGTCTGGGCTGGTGCCGATGATCGGCACGCCAGCAGCTTCAAGCGCACGGGCCAGTTTCAGCGGCGTCTGGCCGCCGTACTGGACGATCACGCCTTTTGGCTTCTCGACACGGACGATTTCCAGCACGTCTTCCAAGGTGACCGGCTCGAAGTACAGGCGATCGGAAGTGTCGTAGTCGGTGGAGACGGTTTCCGGGTTGCAGTTGACCATGATGGTTTCGTAACCATCCTCACGCAATGCCAGGGCAGCGTGCACGCAGCAGTAGTCGAACTCGATGCCCTGGCCGATCCGGTTAGGACCGCCGCCCAGGATCATGATCTTGTCGCGGTTCGAAGGTGCGGCTTCGCATTCTTCTTCATACGTGGAGTACAGGTAGGCGGTGTCGGTGGCGAACTCGGCCGCGCAGGTGTCGACGCGCTTGTAGACCGGGAACACGTCCAGCTTGTGACGATGAGCGCGCAGGCTCTTCTCGGTCACACCCAGCAGCTTGGCCAGGCGCATGTCGGAGAAGCCCTTGCGCTTGAGGCCCAGCATCGTGTTGCGGTCGATGCTGGACATACCCAGGGTCTTGACCTTCTCTTCTTCCTTGATCAGATCTTCGATCTGTACCAGGAACCAAGGGTCGATCATGTTCATGTCGAAAATTTGCTCGACAGTCATGCCGGCGCGGAAGGCATCCGCCACATACCAGATACGCTCGGCGCCCGGCACGGTCAGCTCGCGCTTGAGCTCGCTCATGGCGTCCGGATGGCTCAGGTCCAGCTTCGGATCGAGGCCACAGACACCCACTTCCAGGCCGCGAAGGGCTTTCTGAAGGGATTCCTGGAAGGTCCGACCAATGGCCATGACTTCACCGACCGACTTCATTTGAGTGGTCAGGCGGGCATCGGCCTTGGCGAATTTTTCGAAGGCGAAACGCGGCAGCTTGGTCACTACGTAGTCAATGGACGGCTCGAAGGACGCCGGGGTCTTGCCGCCGGTGATGTCGTTCGACAGTTCGTCCAGGGTGTAGCCGACTGCCAGCTTGGCGGCGACCTTGGCGATCGGGAAACCGGTGGCTTTCGAGGCCAGGGCCGACGAACGGGATACGCGCGGGTTCATCTCGATGACCACCATGCGGCCGGTGTTCGGGCAGATGCCGAACTGGACGTTGGAGCCGCCGGTTTCCACGCCGATCTCGCGCAGCACCGCCAGGGAGGCGTTACGCAGGATCTGGTATTCCTTGTCGGTCAGGGTCTGGGCCGGCGCAACGGTGATCGAGTCACCGGTGTGCACGCCCATCGGGTCGAAGTTCTCGATGGAGCAGACGATGATGCAGTTGTCCTTTTTGTCGCGGACAACTTCCATTTCGTATTCTTTCCAGCCGATCAGGGATTCGTCGATCAGCAGTTCCTTGGTCGGCGACAAGTCGAGACCCCGGGCGCAGATTTCTTCGAACTCTTCACGGTTGTAGGCGATGCCACCACCGGTGCCGCCCATGGTGAAGGATGGACGGATGATGCATGGGAAGCCAAGGCGTTCCAGGACTGCGTTGGCCTCGTCCATGTTGTGGGCGATGCCCGAGCGCGGGCAGTCCAGGCCGATGGATTTCATCGCCTTGTCGAAACGCGAACGGTCTTCAGCCTTGTCGATGGTGTCGGCATTGGCGCCGATCATTTCCACACCAAACTTCTCCAGGACGCCTTCGCGCTCCAGGTCCAGGGCGCAGTTCAGCGCGGTCTGGCCACCCATGGTCGGCAGCAGCGCGTCCGGACGTTCCTTCTCGATGATCTTGGCAACAGTCTGCCACTTGATCGGCTCGATGTAGGTGGCGTCGGCCATCGACGGGTCGGTCATGATGGTGGCCGGGTTGGAGTTCACCAGGATGACGCGGTAGCCCTCTTCGCGCAGGGCTTTACAGGCCTGGGCGCCGGAGTAGTCGAATTCGCAGGCCTGGCCGATCACGATCGGGCCAGCGCCGAGAATCAGGATGCTTTTTATGTCTGTACGTTTTGGCATGGGTTTGTCACTCAAATCCGCAGGTCAGTCGGCTAGGCCGTCGAACAATCTTTGAAGCGCCCGAGGGGGCCGCCGGTTTCGGGGCCGCCCTCAGGCTTCACGCGGTCAGCGTCGCTTGGCCATCTCATTGATGAAGCGATCGAACAGCGGCGCCACATCGTTCGGGCCCGGGCTCGCCTCAGGGTGACCCTGGAAGCTGAACGCGCTCTTGTCGGTACGCTCGATGCCTTGCAGCGTGCCGTCGAACAGCGATTTGTGGATGGCCCGTACGTTGGCCGGCAGGGTCGCCTCGTCAACCGCAAAACCGTGGTTCTGACTGGTGATCATGACGACGCCGGTGTCCAGGTCCTGAACCGGGTGGTTGGCACCGTGGTGGCCGTGGCCCATTTTCAGGGTCTTGGCACCCGAAGCCAGGGCCAGCAACTGGTGCCCCAGACAGATACCGAATACCGGAATCTCGGTTTCCAGCACGTCCTTGATCGCCTGAATCGCGTAGTCGCAAGGCTCCGGGTCACCCGGGCCGTTGGACAGGAACACACCGTCGGGCTTGAGGGCCAGGACGTCGGCGGCCGGGGTTTGGGCCGGCACCACGGTGACGCGGCAACCGCGCGCTACCAACATGCGCAGGATGTTCAGCTTGACGCCGTAATCGTAGGCAACGACGTGATACGGCAGCTCGGAAGCCTCGATCGTCGCGTGGCTATCGGTTTTCAGGTCCCAGACCGAGGAGCGCCACTCGTACTGTTTCTTGGTGCTGACGACTTTCGCCAGGTCCATCCCCTTGAGCCCTGGGAAACCCTGGGCAGCGGCAATGGCGGCCTCGTCGGAAATATTGTCGCCGGCCATGATGCAGCCGTTCTGCGCGCCTTTTTCCCGAAGAATGCGGGTCAGGCGACGGGTGTCGATACCGGCGATCGCCACGACATTGTTGGCTTTCAGGTAGTCGGACAGGGACATCTTGTTACGCCAGTTGCTCGCTACCAGCGGCAGGTCGCGAATCACCAGGCCAGCGGACCAGACACGATCGGACTCGGCATCTTCCGGCGTGGTGCCGGTATTGCCGATATGCGGGTAAGTCAGGGTAACGATTTGTTGGGCGTAGGAAGGATCGGTAAGAATTTCCTGATAGCCGGTCATTGCGGTGTTAAACACCACCTCACCAACGGTCTGACCGTCGGCTCCAATGGCTTCGCCGCGAAAAATGCTGCCATCAGCAAGGGCGAGTATGGCTGGCTTAGTCAAGAAGACCTCCCGTAAATAAAGCCTGAAAGGGCGATCGCAGGTTGTAAAAAAGCGGAGTGACGTATGGACACGTCACCCCGCTTGTTCACTGAATTATTCTGCGCGCTTTTAGTGGACACACTAAAGCTGTAGCTTACAGAAAAAGGCTTTTTTGGTCCACCGCTAATGAGCCTTAAAGGCAGGGGAATGCGACAGGTCGTCGCGAAGCGGTTTAAAACGGGGCTCAGTATAACCTGAACCCCGCTATTAATGGCATCAACGCAGGTCGAGAACGTCCTGCATGTCGTACAGGCCAGGCTCACAACCATCCAGCCACAGCGCAGCCCGCACGGCGCCCTTGGCGAAGGTCATCCGGCTCGACGCTTTATGGGTGATCTCCAGGCGCTCGCCTTCAGTGGCGAACAGCACCGTGTGATCACCTACTACATCGCCGCCACGCACGGTCGCGAAACCGATGGTGTCGCGCTCCCGCGCACCGGTATGGCCCTGGCGCCCGTATACGGCCACTTCCTGCAGGTCACGACCCAGCGCATCGGCAATCACTTCACCCATGCGCAACGCGGTTCCAGAAGGCGCGTCGATCTTGTGTCGATGATGCGCCTCGATAATTTCGATATCCGCATCATCGCCCAAGACCCGAGCGGTCAGGTCCAGCAACTTCAGTGACAGGTTCACGCCCACGCTGAAATTCGCCGCGAACACGATCGGAATATCTTTGCCGGCCTCAGCCAACAATTCCTTTTGCGCCGCATCCAGGCCGGTCGTGCCGATCACCATGGCCTTGCCGGCCTTGCGGCAGATGGCGAGGTTTTTCAGCATGACTTCAGGCAGGGTGAAATCGATCAATACATCGAACTCGTCGAGCACCTTTTCCAGCCCACCGGACATCGGTACGCCGATACGTCCAATCGAAGCCAACTCGCCAGCATCAGCCCCCACCAACGTACTGTCGGGCCGGACAATGGCAGCCGTCAGGCCCGAAAGCGGCGAACGCTGCTGCACCGCTTCGACCAGCGCCTTGCCCATGCGCCCCGCGGCGCCCATCACAGCTATACGTCGCATGCCCACTCCTTACAGGTCGCCGAAGAAGCGCTTCACGCCTTCGAACCAACCGGTGGTTTTCGGCGAGTGACTGTTGTCATCCGCCAGGGAGCTACGGAACTCTTCCAGCAATTCCCGCTGGCGCCGGCTCAGGTTCACCGGCGTTTCCACCGCAACGCGGCACATCAGGTCGCCTGCACCACCGCCCCGCACTGGCGCTACGCCTTTGCCGCGGATCCGGAACTGCTTGCCGGTTTGCGTCCCCTCGGGAATCTTCAGCTTGACGCGACCATCGAGGGTCGGAATCTCAAGCTCGCCGCCCAATGCCGCATCGACGAAACTGATCGGTACTTCACAGAACAGATGTTTGCCGTCGCGCTGGAAGATCGCGTGCTCACGTACGTTGATCACGACGTACAAGTCGCCAGTCGGACCGCCCTGGGCCCCCGCCTCGCCTTCGCCAGATAGGCGAATGCGATCACCGGTATCGACACCGGCCGGCACTTTCACCGACAGCGTCTTGTACTCTTCAACACGCCCTTCGCCGTGGCAGGAGTCGCACGGATCGGAAATGATCTTGCCTTGGCCGTGGCAACGCGGGCAGGTCTGCTGAACCGAGAAGAAGCCCTGTTGCATGCGGACCTGGCCAATGCCACCACAGGTGGGGCAAGTAACGGGCGAAGAGCCCTTCTTGGCACCCGAACCGTCACATGGCTTGCAGTTGACCAGCGTCGGAACCCGGATATTGACCGTGGTACCGCGCACCGCCTCTTCCAGGTTCAGTTCCAGGGTGTAGCGCAGATCGCTGCCACGCTGAGCACCACCACGGGCACCGCCACGACCGCCGCCGAAGAAATCGCTGAACACATCGCCGAAAATATCGGAGAAATTCTGGCCGCCAAAACCGGCACCGCCACCGCCCATGCTCGGGTCGACACCGGCATGACCGTACTGGTCGTAAGCCGCGCGCTTGCTGGAGTCGGACAGGACTTCATAGGCCTCGTTGGCCTCCTTGAACATCTCTTCCGATGCCTTGTCGCCGGGATTACGGTCAGGGTGATGCTTCATCGCGAGACGGCGGTAGGCCTTCTTCAGCTCTGCCTCGCTGGCCCCCCGCTCAACACCCAATACTTCGTAAAAGTCACGCTTTGCCATTAGTCTTTGCACTCTTATAGGACGTTCGGCAAACCCCTCCTGAGCCTCGCCAAACTCGTTGAGCCCCAATACAGGCCCGGACCCAACTCACGTCGATTCAACGATCCTGGTCATAAATCTTTCAGCCAGGGACCCGGCCAAAATGCGGTGCACGTTGCCCGGGAAGCAGGAGCATCCCCGAACACACCGCCAGCACCCAAGCTTGTCGCATGCTGTAAAAATTCACTGGCTCCAGACACGCCAACGCGGGAGCAAGCTCCCGCGCGGCGACATCCTACCAGCCACCGCACAAACGCAGTCAACCGGCCGACCAACAAGCAGTTACTTGTTGTCTTTCACTTCTTCGAACTCGGCGTCGACGACGTCATCGGCTTTCTGGGCCGATTCGCCTTGCTGCGCTGCACCTTCAGCTGGCTGGGCCTGCTCGGCATACATCTTCTGAGCCACTGGCGCGGAGACTTTCGACAGCTCTTCGATCTTCGCTTCGATGGCGGCCTTGTCGTCGCCTTTGACGGCAGCCTCAAGGGCAACCACGGCAGCTTCGATCGCGGTCTTCTCTTCAGCGGTCACTTTGTCACCGGCATCGGCAACCATCTTGCGAGTCGAGTGAACCAAGGCGTCGCCCTGGTTACGAGCGCTGGCCAGCTCTTCAAACTTGCGGTCTTCCTCGGCGTTGACTTCAGCGTCGCGAACCATTTGCTGAATTTCTTCCTCGGACAGACCGGAGTTGGCCTTGATCACGATCGACTGGGTCTTGCCAGTAGCCTTGTCTTTCGCGCCGACGTGCAGGATGCCGTTGGCGTCGATGTCGAAGGTCACTTCGATCTGAGGCACACCGCGTGGCGCTGGCGGAATCTCAGCCAGGTCGAACTTGCCCAGGGACTTGTTCTGGGTAGCCTGCTTGCGCTCACCCTGCAGCACGTGGATGGTCACGGCGTTCTGGTTGTCATCGGCCGTCGAGAACACTTGGGATTTCTTGGTAGGAATCGTGGTGTTTTTCTCGATCAGCGCGGTCATCACGCCGCCCATGGTTTCGATACCCAGGGTCAGCGGGCTGACATCGAGCAGCAGAACGTCTTTCACGTCACCGGCCAGAACGGCGCCTTGGATGGCAGCACCCATGGCAACGGCTTCGTCCGGGTTCACGTCCTTGCGCGCTTCTTTACCGAAGAAATCGGTAACCAGCTTCTGGACCAGCGGCATACGGGTCTGGCCGCCGACCAGGATGACGTCGTTGATCTTGCCAACGTCGATACCGGCATCCTTCATGGCAATGCGGCAAGGTTCGATGGTGCGCTGAACCAGATCTTCCACCAGCGCTTCGAGCTTGGCGCGGGAGATCTTCACGTTCAAGTGCTTAGGACCGGTAGCGTCTGCGGTGATGTACGGCAGGTTCACGTCGGTCGACTGGCTCGAGGACAGTTCGATCTTGGCTTTTTCGGCGGCTTCTTTCAGGCGCTGCATGGCCAGCGGGTCGCCCTTGAGGTTCATGCCGCTTTCTTTCTTGAATTCATCGACGAGGTAGTCGATCAGGCGGATGTCGAAGTCTTCACCACCCAGGAACGTGTCACCGTTGGTAGCCAACACTTCGAACTGATGCTCGCCGTCGACTTCAGCGATCTCGATCACGGAGACGTCGAAAGTACCGCCACCCAGGTCGTAAACGATCACGGTGTGATCGCCCTTGCCCTTGTCCATACCGTAGGCCAGCGCGGCCGCGGTCGGTTCGTTGATGATACGTTTTACTTCCAGGCCCGCGATGCGACCGGCGTCTTTGGTTGCCTGGCGCTGGCTGTCGTTGAAGTAGGCAGGAACGGTAATGACCGCTTCAGTCACTGCCTCGCCGAGATAATCTTCGGCGGTTTTCTTCATTTTCTTGAGGATTTCAGCCGAGATCTGTGGCGGCGCCATTTTCTGGCCGTTCACTTCAACCCAGGCGTCGCCATTGTCAGCCTTGGCGATTTTGTAAGGGACCATCTTGATGTCTTTCTGAACGACTTCTTCGTCGAACTTGCGACCGATCAGACGCTTCACCGCGTACAGGGTGTTATGCGGATTGGTCACAGCCTGGCGCTTGGCGGACTGGCCAACCAGGATCTCGCCATCGTTGGCGTACGCAATGATGGACGGCGTGGTGCGCGCGCCCTCAGCGTTCTCAATAACTTTGGCCTTGCCGTTTTCCAGCACGGAGACGCACGAGTTGGTGGTCCCCAGGTCGATACCGATAATCTTGCCCATGTTAACTCTCCCGGAACTTGGATTTTGTTGCCGCAGCAGTGGTGGCTAACTGCGGTAGCACTTAAACGCTTGACTTCTTAATGGGGCCGCTGCGCCCGATTTCAAGCCTGCTCATCAATAGAAGGCGAAACCGGTGCTGGCGCCTTGCTCACCACGACCATGGCCGGGCGCAACAGGCGACCGTTGAGCAGGTAGCCCTTCTGGAATACTTTCAGCACACTGTTCGGCTCGACGTCTGCGCTTTCCTGCATCGCCATGGCCTGATGGTGCTCGGCATTGAAGGGTTCGCCGTGTGGATCGATCGCCTCAAGCTGATACCGCTTGAGGGTGTCCTGGAACATTTTCAGGGTCAGCTCGATGCCTTCGCGCATCGGACGAATGTTCTCGTCGTCCGGGTTGGACAGCTCCAGGCCGCGCTCCAGGCTGTCGATGATCGGCAGCAGGTCGCCGGCGAAACGCTCCAGGGCGAATTTGTGGGCTTTTTCCACGTCTTGCTCGGCGCGGCGGCGGACATTCTGCAGGTCGGCTGCTACACGCAACGCCTGGTCCTGCGCACCGGCCAGTTGCTCTTCGAGCACTTGTACACGTGCCGCCAGGTCTTCACCCGAATCCTGGGGAGCCTGATTGGCGTCTAGATTTTGCGTGTCCTGCGTCTGTTCGTCAGCCATAGATTTCTCCTTTCAACTTCGTCCGCGAGCTCGACTCGCGCTTCTGCCCGGATATATGGGGCCAGCTTTTCCAGCTTCAAGGGTCGCGCGACGAATTAACCTTACAAAAAACAGCTGCATATCCTTCGCTTCAGCGCTAAGAATTTCGATTATCCAAGCAAATCGAGCTAAGCGAGGGCATTGTCAGCCAGAAACAAAACACTGTATAAATAACCAGACCTAATGCCTGGGAGCGGCCTTATGCTGGTGCACCTGTCCGTACACAACTATGCCATCGTCGAACACCTCGACCTCGAACTCGACCGGGGCATGAGCGTGATAACCGGTGAAACCGGCGCCGGCAAATCGATCATGCTCGATGCCTTGGGCCTGACCCTAGGCGATCGCGCCGACAGCGGCGTGGTGCGCCCTGGCGCGGACAAGGCCGACATCCTGGCAACGTTTGACCTGGTCGACATTCCCGAAGCCAGCGCCTGGTTGACCGAACGCGACCTGGACAACGATGGCCTGTGCATCCTGCGGCGGGTCATCACTGCAGAGGGTCGCTCCCGTGGCTATATCAACGGCACGCCCTGTCCGCTGGGAGATCTCAAGGCCCTCGGTGAATTGCTGATCGACATCCACAGTCAGCATGAACACCAATCCCTGCTCAAGACCGACACCCACAGGCGCTTGCTCGACGAGTATGCCGGAGCCACCGACCTGGCCCGCCAGGTTCACCTGGCAGCCCAACGCTGGCGCCAGACCCGGCAGGAACTGGATCGCCTCTCCAACTCCGGCGACGAACAACGCGCCCGTCACCAGTTGTTGAGCTATCAACTCGAAGAGTTGGAAAACCTGGCCCTGGGTGAAAACGAGCTGGAGGAGCTGGAGCAGGAGCACAAGAACCTGACCAACGCGGAAGCGTTGCTAGGCATTTGCCGGCAAGTGGTCGAGCAATGCAGTGAAAGCGATTCAGGCAATGTGCTGAGTGCGCTGACCGCAAGCCTTAACCGACTCTCCAGCGTCAGCAATTCGGTGGGGGCATTGGGCGAGGCAAGCAACCTGCTGACCAGCGCGCAGATCCAGGTCGAAGAAGCAGTCGGGGAGCTGAACCGGTTCCTTGATCATTTCGATGCCGACCCGGCGCGGCTTCAATATCTGGAAGAACGCCTGGACACTATCTATACATTGGCGCGCAAGCATCGTATCCAGCCAACCGATGTCGTCGAACTGCAGCAACGCCTGCTGGAAGAATTGGAAACCCTTAACGCCAACGATGAATCCATCGAACGCCTCGGGGACGAATTGGCCTCCTACGCGCGCCATTACCAGGAAAAGGCCAACGAACTCAGCGAACTGCGCCGACAAGCTGCAACCGGCTTGGCCAGCGCCGTAGAACAGGAAATCCAACGCCTGGGCATGCCCGGCGGCCGGTTTACCATCGAACTGCGCCCCAACGCTGGCGATGAACTTCAACCCAACGGACTGGAGCAGGTGGAGCTGCTGGTCAGCGCCAACCCCGGGCAACCGCTCAAGGCACTGGCAAAAGTAGCGTCCGGGGGTGAACTGTCGCGCATCAGCCTGGCGATCCAGGTCATTACGGCGCAAACCTCGCGGGTGCCGACGTTGGTATTCGACGAAGTGGACGTGGGCATCGGCGGCCCTACGGCGGAAATCGTCGGCCAGTTGCTACGCAGGCTGGGCGAGCGCGGGCAGGTTCTGACAGTGACCCACTTGCCTCAAGTCGCCGCCCAGGGGCACCAGCATCTGTTTGTCCATAAGGTGCGTGGCGAGGACGCGACTCGTACCGCCGTGTCCAAGCTGAACAAGAACGAGCGCGTGGAAGAAGTGGCACGGATGCTCGGAGGCATCGACCTGACCAAAGAGTCCTTGGCGCACGCTAAAAAAATGGTGGTGGCGGCGAAAATCTAGAAGACGCCGCAAAGCAAGAAGGCGACCCGAGGGTCGCCTTCTTTCGTTTTGGGGGCTTTCGCCCACGCGACGAGCTTATTTGCGCTTGCGTACATGCAGGACGAGATGGTGATCGATCAGCTCGAAACCATACTCATCAGCAATCGCTTGTTGCAGTTTTTCGATTTCAGGACTGATGAACTCGATAACTTCCCGGGTTTCCACGTCCACCATGTGGTCGTGGTGCTCCCCGTCAGCCAATTCAAAGACAGCATGACCGCCATCAAAATTATGACGTGCCACCAACCCCGCAGCCTCGAATTGAGTCAGGACACGGTAAACCGTGGCCAGACCGACGTCCTCGCCAGCTTCCATGAGCGCCTTGTAGACGTCTTCGGCACTCATGTGGCGTTGCTCGGCGGAATCGAGCATTTGCAGAATCTTGACCCTTGGCAGGGTCACTTTGAGGCCGGCTTTGCGTAGTTCGCTATTTTCAACCATGGTCAGCTTTCTCGCGATGCTGCTTCGCAGCTTCTCTTAATGCGGGTATGATCGGCGTTTACGTTGTCCCAGCCAAGATAGTGGAAGTCGCCCACCGATGCAAAACACCAAGCTCTTGCTAACCAGTTTCACCTTCGTGGGACTGCTCGCACTCGCCGGTTGTTCATTCCCCGGGGTTTACAAAATCGACATCCAGCAGGGCAATGTCGTCACGCAGGACATGATAGACCAGTTACGCCCGGGAATGACCCGCCGGCAAGTACGGTTTATCATGGGCAATCCCCTGCTGACCGACACGTTCCATGCCGATCGCTGGGATTACCTGTACAGCTTGCAGCCAGGTGGCGGTGAGCGGCAACAAGAACGCATCAGCGTTATCTTCAGCCCTGACGACCAGCTCGTCAGCCTGTCGGGCGATTTCATGCCTGGCGTGAGCCGGGATGAGGCCATCATGGGCAAGGACAGTGGCACCACAGTCACCGATCCGACCCAGAATGCCGATCAGCCGAAACCGGAAAAGCCGGCCAAGCCAGGCTCGTTGCTGGACCAGATCCAGAAGGACGTGGACAACGTCGAGACCGTACCTGTCCCGACACCAGAACCTCTGGATACCTCGCCGCAATAAATTGCGGCAATAAAAAACCCGGCATTGCCGGGTTTTTTTATTGCCTGCGATCCAGACCAGGTCATTGATCTGCCTGACGAGCCTGGGCAGCCTTGGCCGCTCGCAGGCGACGGATTTCTTTCGGATCAGCCAACAAAGGCCGATAAATTTCGAGTCGATCAGCCGATTGCACTACCTGCCGCTCCGGATCCGCAACCACTTTGCCAAAGATCCCGACAGGAACAGTGGCCAGGTCCAACTCTGGCAACGCTTCTGCAATGCCCGATGCCGCCAGCGCGGCGCGAACACTCGTACCCTCCTGCACAGCAAACGCACGGAGGATCTGGCGCTCGGCGCTGGCACACACCACTTCTATCTCGATCACCGCTTGAGCTCTGCATTTTGCTTGGCACGCTGGCAAAACGCATCGACCAGGGTATTGGCCGCCTGGTTGAACAGCGGCCCCAATGTCGCGCGCACCAGCGGCCCGGCGTAATCGAACGAAAGATCCAAGCTGATCTTGCAGGCCTTTTCACCCAGTGACTTGAACACCCAGACGCCATGGAGCTGATTGAACGGCCCCTCTTCAAGGTTCATCTCGATGGATTGCCCCGGCACCAAGGTGTTGCGCGTGACGAAGTGCTGGCTCAGTCCGCCCTTGGCAACGTTTAGGCTGGCGCGCATATGGGTTTCAGAGCTTTCAAGCACCTCGGCGGACGAACACCAGGGCAGAAACTCCGGATAACTCGCCACGTCATTGACCAAGTCGTACAGCGCCTGCGCCGGGTAAGGCAGCAACGCTGAGCGTTGAATATGTGTCGTCATGTAAGCGTCACTTCCACAGCTGGGCGGCAAACACTACGAGGATGCCGATGGGCGCCACATAGCGCATCAAGAACAGGCTCAAGGCGAACAATACAGGACTGCGCAGTGACAATTCATCACGCACGGCTTCACGACCCATGATCCAACCCGCAAACACCACGAAGCACAAACCACCCAATGGCAGCATGATCCGTGATGTAAAGAAATCGATCACGCCGAAGAAATCCAGCCCTCCGGTTGCTCCCCACTGATAGAGATGGAACAGCCCGTCTTCGTTCACGAAAAACTTGGCCTGCTTCCAAATATTGAAGGAAAATACGGTCCCCAACCCCACGAACCAGCAGGTGAAAGCCAGCCAGAACGTGACCCAGGCGCGACTAAGACGGGTTCGTTCAACCAGATAGGCCACCATCGGCTCCAGCAGGGAAATGGCCGAACTCCAGGCGGCAATCGCCACCAGGACAAAAAACACCACGCCCATTACTTGACCGAACGCCATGCTGCCAAAGGCAAACGGCAAGCTGACGAACATCAGCCCGGGCCCCTCGCTGGGGTTCAGGCCAGCGGCGAACACAATCGGAAACAATGCCACCCCAGCCAGCAGCGACACAAAGGTGTCCAGCAACGCAACGCCGACAACCGTCTTGGTCAGCGACGCGCTCTTGGGCATGTAGGCACCGTAGATCATGATCGAGCCAACCCCCACGCTCAGGGAGAAGAACGCGTGGCCCATGGCCGGCAGCAGACCCTCCATGACCTTTTCCGGTTTGAAATCGAACATGAAATGCACGCCCTCCATGAAATGCCCGGTGGTCATGCTGTAGCCCAGCAGCACCAGGATCATCACGAAAAGGAGCGGCATCATGATCCGCAGGCTACGCTCAAGCCCCGCGACCACGCCTCGGGCAATCACCACGGCGGAGAGCACCATGAACAGTGTGTGCCAGAGTGTCAGCCGCCAAGGATCGGCAATCACATTGCCGAAGTACGCGCCGACCTGGTCGGGCGTCGCGCCTTGGAAATCCCCTCGCCCCATATCGATGATGTAGTCCAGAGACCAGCCGCCGACGACGCTATAGAAAGACAGGATCAACAATGCCGTGACCATTCCGGCGAACGCGCCCCAGGACCACTTCGGCGAGTGCCCCGCCTCCAGCGCGAGCACCTTCAAGGCGTTGGCCGGGCTTTGCCGGGCGCGACGACCGATCAGCGTTTCCGCCAGCATGACCGGCGCGCCAATGAGCGCAATGCAGGCCAGGAACATCAATACAAAGGCGCCGCCCCCATAGACGCCGACCATGTACGGAAACTTCCAGATACTACCCAGGCCCACGGCCGAACCGGTCGCGGCGAATATGAAGACCCAGCGGCTAGCCCAACTGCCGTGGACAGAAACCTTGTCTGTCGACATCGTGATCACGCCCAAGCGTTCAAAAAAGAGGCCGCATTGTCCGGGATTCATTCAACCTGCTCAAGCACGCAGCTTCACCGTAGCCGACACGCACGCAACTGCCTATAATGCCGCCCCTATGGCTAAACAGAAGAAACACCCCACAGGGACCATCGCGCAAAACAAAAAGGCGCGACACGATTACTTCATCGAACAACGTTTCGAGGCTGGCATGGTCCTGGCCGGCTGGGAAGTAAAGAGCTTGCGTGCCGGCAAGGCGCAACTGGTCGACAGTTATGTCCTGCTCAAGGACGGCGAAGCCTGGCTGCTCGGCAGTCATATAACGCCGCTGACCACCGCCAGCACCCACGTCATCGCCGACCCGACGCGCTCGCGAAAGCTGCTGCTCAACAAGCGGGAGCTGGAGAAGCTCTTCTCGTCCGTGCAGCAGAAAGGCTACGCCTGCGTCTGCACGTCGCTGTACTGGAGCAAGCACCTGATCAAGTGCGAGATCGCGCTAGGCAAGGGCAAGAAGGAATACGACAAGCGCGATACCGAACGCGAACGCGATGCCGGTCGCGAACTGCAGCGCGCGGTGCGCAACAAGGGCAAGGAAGATTAGCCTGGGATTATCTGTGGGAGCAGGCTCGCTCCCACGGGATCCGCTGCGTGTCTACATTCCTTTGCGTCGTTCCGCTCGCGCCACGCGCTGTACTTCCTGACGAACCTCTTCGAGCACTTCCTGCACATACAGGATATGTCGACTGGACACCTCTCGCGCCAGCTCGGCGTGCCCACCCATGATTGCTTGATACAGCTCCCGATGCTGACTGATCAGCATGTCGCGGGTCTCGCTGCGCTGCTTGTACATGCCGCCGATGTTGGTGACGACGTTGCGCTTGAGCAGGTCGAACAGGCCGCGAATGGTGTGCAGCAAGACCGCGTTATGACTGGCCTCGGCGATTGCCAGATGGAACCGGGCATCCGCCGCCCCCTCTTCCGCCCGACTCACTTCGTCGTGGCGGGAATAACAATCCTGCAACTCGTCGAATGCCGCCGTCAGCCGCTCGCGATCGACATCCGTGGCCCGCAGCGCCGCGTAATAGGCACAGGACGCTTCCAGCGTGTGGCGGAACTCCAACAAGTCACGTTGTGCTTCGGGGTTGCTCTCCAGCAATTGCAGCAACGGATCGCTGAATGTCGAGCCCAGGGAATCCACGACATAGTTCCCCCCACCCTGACGACTGACCAGCAGCCCTTTCGCCGCCAGTTTCTGGATCGCCTCGCGCAAAGAAGGGCGTGATACACCGAACTGTTCGGCCAAGGTCCGCTCGGCCGGCAGCCGCTCGCCGGACTTCAACGTGCCCTCCAGGATCATGCCTTCAAGCCGCTCGACAATATCGTCAGACAAACGGCGCTGACGAATTTGATCAAACCCCATAACTCGACTCTCCACGAACCCGACGGCTCGCCGGGCCCTCTATTCTGGCCCATCCGGGCTCCGTCCACACCCACCATAACCATTAACGCCAGCAGATCAGATGCCGTCTGTACCGCTTATTCGACGAAAGTTTCAGGGCGGCAAATTGACACACGACAACCAAGGCTTTTACCCTAGCCAACAGCGCTTGTAAATTGGTATTACCAATTATCCAGAACGCTTACCAGTGCCTGACCAACAACAATTAGGGGCTCACCCAACATGCAAACCTGGCAACAGCTTTACAGCCCGCTCGGCAGCCTAGGCTTGTCCGCACTCGCGGCCGTCATTCCCATCGTGTTTTTCTTCCTCGCCCTGGCGGTGTTTCGCCTCAAGGGGCATGTGGCCGGCAGCATCACCCTGGCGCTGGCGATTGCCGTCGCCATTTTTGCCTTCCAAATGCCAGCCGACATGGCGTTCGCCGCCGCCGGCTATGGCTTTGCCTACGGTCTCTGGCCTATCGCCTGGATCATCGTCGCCGCGGTGTTTCTCTACAAACTGACGGTCAAGAGCGGCCAGTTCGAAATCATCCGCAGCTCGGTACTGTCGATTACCGATGACCAGCGCCTGCAAGTGCTGCTGATCGGCTTCTGCTTCGGCGCTTTCCTGGAAGGAGCCGCCGGTTTTGGTGCCCCGGTCGCGATTACCGCCGCGCTGCTAGTGGGCCTGGGTTTCAACCCTCTCTACGCCGCCGGCCTGTGCCTGATCGCCAACACCGCTCCGGTGGCCTTCGGCGCGCTGGGCATCCCGATTATCGTGGCGGGCCAGGTAACCGGGATCGACGCGTTCAAGATCGGCGCCATGACCGGGCGCCAATTGCCCTTGCTGTCGTTGTTTGTACCGTTCTGGCTGGTGTTCATGATGGATGGCCTGCGCGGCGTGCGGGAAACCTGGCCGGCCGCTTTGGTGGCGGGCCTGAGTTTCGCCATCACCCAGTACTTCACGTCGAATTTCATCGGCCCGGAATTGCCGGACATCACCTCGGCCCTGGCCAGCCTGATTTCCCTGACGTTGTTCTTGAAAGTCTGGCAACCCAAGCGCACCGCGGGCGCGCAGATTGCTGGCGCCACCTCCAGCGCAGCCATCACCGCCAGCGTCGGCGGTTTCGGCCAGCCCCGCAGCACCGTGGTTTCGCCCTACAGCCTGGGGGAAATCATCAAGGCCTGGTCACCGTTCCTGATCCTCACCGTGCTGGTGACGATCTGGACCTTGAAGCCGTTCAAGGCAATGTTCGCCGCGGGTGGCTCGATGTACGGCTGGGTATTCAACTTCGCCATTCCACACCTGGACCAGATGGTGATCAAAGTCGCGCCCATCGTCGTCAACCCGACCGCGATCCCGGCGGTGTTCAAGCTTGATCCGATTTCGGCCACCGGCACGGCAATTTTCTTCTCGGCATTGATCTCGATGCTGGTACTGAGGATCAACTTAAAAATTGGTCTTACCACTTTAAAAGAGACCTTCTACGAACTGCGCTGGCCTATCCTTTCCATCGGCATGGTGTTGGCGTTTGCCTTCGTCACCAACTTCTCGGGCATGTCATCGACCATGGCCTTGGTATTGGCCGGGACTGGCGCGGCGTTTCCATTCTTCTCGCCATTCCTCGGTTGGCTCGGCGTATTCCTCACCGGTTCCGATACCTCGTCCAACGCGCTGTTCGGCTCGCTGCAAGCGACCACCGCACACCAGATCGGTGTCAGCGACACTTTGCTGGTAGCGGCCAACACCAGCGGCGGCGTGACCGGCAAGATGATTTCGCCACAATCGATCGCCGTAGCCTGCGCGGCAACCGGGCTGGTGGGCAAGGAGTCGGATCTGTTCCGTTTCACCCTGAAACACAGCCTATTCTTTGCAACGATCGTCGGCTTGATCACGTTGGCCCAGGCCTACTGGTTTACCGGCATGCTGGTTCACTAAGTCCTATAAGCAACATCGAAAAAACCGACGCCGAACCGTGATTCGGCGTCCGCTATTCACAACCGGGTCTGCAAGGCTGCTGAAAGATTTCCTCTCTATATTCAGCAGCCTCAGCGGACGGATAACCGGGACCACCCGGAGACACGCCTGATGAGCGAGCTTTTTTACAACGCCGTGCCGAACGCGACCCGTGTCGCACCGCCATTGCCTGAGCCCCGCCAGTATCCCAGCGAGAAACCCCAGCGGGTCTATCTGTTCGGAACCTGCGTGGTGGATCTGTTCTATCCCGAAGCCGGGATGGATGCGATTCATCTGCTCGAACGCGAAGGCATCGAGGTTGAATACCCGCAGGGCCAGACCTGTTGCGGGCAACCTGCCTATACGTCGGGCTACACGGAACAGGCGCGGGCAGTGGCGCGAGCGCAACTGGCGTTGTTTGCCGGGGACTATCCGGTGGTCGTGCCGTCTGGCTCCTGCGCCGGCATGCTGCGCGAACACTACGCGGACCTGTTCAAGGACGAGCCCGAAACGCTCGAGCAGGTCCAGGCCCTGGCGGCCAGGACCTATGAGCTGGCCGAGTTCCTGCTGTTCGTCTGCAAGGTGCAGTTGAACGACAGTGGCACGCCGGTGAAGGTTGCGCTGCACACGTCCTGCTCGGCACGACGTGAAATGAACACCCACCTGCATGGTCGTGCGTTATTGGCACAGCTGCGCAATGTGGAACGAGTCGATCACAGCCATGAAAGTGAATGCTGTGGTTTTGGTGGGACCTTCAGCGTGCGCATGCCGGATATTTCCGGCGCGATGGTGGCCGACAAGACTCGGGCGTTGAAGGAATCCGGCGCGCATCAGGTGGTCAGCGCCGACTGCGGTTGCCTGATGAACATCAACGGCGCCTTGGAAAAGCAGCAGGAGGTGTTACGCGGCCAGCATCTGGCAAGCTTCCTCTGGCAGCGAACCGGAGGTGCCGCATGAGCACGCCGACGCTGATTCCGACCGTTGAGGTGCAGGACGATTTTCGCGCCCGAGCCCACAAGGCTTTGGACGACACGCAACTGCGAAACAACTTTCGCACTGCGATGGATTCACTGATGACCAAGCGGGCAGCGTCTTTCAGCGATGCCCACGAAAGAGAACATCTGCGGGTGCTGGGCAATGCTGTCCGCGCCCGCGCGCTTTCCAAGCTGCCCGACCTGCTCGAGCAACTTGAAACCAACCTGACCCGCAACGGTGTGACAGTGCACTGGGCGGAGACGGTGGACGAAGCCAATGGCATCGTCCTCTCGATCATCCGCGCTCACGAGGCGCGGCAAGTGATCAAGGGCAAATCGATGGTCAGCGAAGAGATGGAGATGAACCATTTCCTCGAGGCTCGGGACATTGAATGTCTCGAATCCGACATGGGGGAGTACATCGTCCAGCTCGACCACGAGAAGCCTTCACACATCATTATGCCGGCGATCCATAAGAATGCCGGTCAGGTCGCGTCCTTGTTCCACGACAAACTTGGCGTGGAGTACACCAAGGACGTTGACCAACTCATTCAAATCGGTCGCAAAGTCTTGCGGCAGAAATTCTTCGAAGCCGACATTGGCGTTTCCGGCGTCAACTTCGCGGTTGCCGAAACCGGCACGCTGCTGCTGGTGGAAAACGAAGGCAACGGACGGATGTCCACCACCGTGCCCCCGGTGCACATTGCCGTGACGGGCATCGAAAAAGTCGTGGAAAACCTTCGGGACGTCGTGCCGCTGCTGTCGCTGCTGACCCGCTCGGCCCTGGGCCAGCCGATCACCACTTACGTCAACATGATCTCCGGGCCGCGCAAGGTCGATGAACTGGACGGCCCGCAAGAAGTCCATCTGGTCCTGCTGGACAATGGCCGCAGCCAGGCGTTTGCCGACAGCGAACTGCGCCAGACCCTCAATTGCATCCGCTGCGGCGCCTGCATGAATCATTGCCCGGTCTATACCCGAATCGGCGGTCATGCCTACGGCGAGGTTTACCCGGGGCCTATAGGAAAAATCATTACGCCGCACATGGTCGGACTGGCCAAGGTGCCCGATCACCCCAGTGCGTCGTCGCTGTGCGGTGCTTGCGGTGAGGTGTGCCCGGTGAAGATCCCGATCCCGGCCCTGCTGCGACGACTGCGCGAAGAAAACGTCAAGGCACCAGACAGCCCCAACCCGGTGATGCGCGGCCAGGGCAGCAAATACTCGGCCAAGGAACGCTTCATCTGGGATGCCTGGGCGCGGCTCAACAGCTCGCCGCGGCTGTACCGGTTATTCGCCTTCTTCGCCACACGCCTTCGCGCCCTGACGCCCCAAAACGTCGGCCCCTGGACACAAAACCACAGCGCTCCGAAACCCGCCGCCCGATCGCTGCATGACCTGGCCCGCGACCACCTGAACTCGCAGGGAGACCGCTGATGAGCGCCAAGGAAAATATCCTCACCAAACTGCGTAAAAGCCTGACTGGCACCACGCCCGTTGCCGACAACTTCGACGTCGAACTGGTGACGCAGACCTACCGCTACGCGCCCGAAGAACGCATCCCGCAGCTGCGCAAGCTGATGGAAGCGGTCCACACCGAAATCCATCTGACGTCCGGCGAAGGTTGGCCCGCGTTGCTCGTGCAATTGCTGCGCGACCGCCAACTGCCGAGCCTGCTCATCGCCCCGACAACGCCTCACGGGCAAAAGATCGTACAGTTCTGGGCGAACAATCCGGGCTTGCCGACCCTCAAGGCCTACGAGCGGCCGGTTGAAGAATGGAAAGCCGAGCTGTTCAACGACACGCCCGCGAGCCTGACCGGGACCCTCGGCGCCATCGCCGCGACCGGCAGCCTGATTCTTTGGCCGACGCGGGAAGAGCCACGCCTGATGAGCCTGGTACCGCCGGTACATTTTGCCCTGCTCAAGGCCAGCGAGATCCGCGACAACTTCTATGAAGTGCAACAGGAATTCAAATGGGCCCAAGGCATGCCCACCAACGCCCTGCTGGTTTCGGGTCCGTCGAAGACCGCCGACATCGAACAGGTCCTGGCCTACGGCGCCCACGGACCGAAGGATCTGGTCGTGTTGATTTTGGAGGACCAATGACGCTTCCGGCCCCTTTTCTGCGCGACGTACAACAACTGATCCCGCAAAACAGACGCTTTGACGATTCGCTGTCGACGCTGGCCTTCGGCACGGACGCCAGTTTCTATCGGCTGATTCCGAAACTGGTGGTGCGCGTCGAAACCGAAGAGGAAGTAGTCGCACTGCTGCAACTGGCCCAGCGCGACCGAGTTCCGGTGACATTCCGCGCGGCCGGTACCAGCCTGTCCGGGCAAGCCATCAGCGACTCGGTGCTGATTGTGCTTGGGGATAACTGGAACGGACGCGAGATCCGCGGGCAAGGCATGCAGATCCGCCTGCAGCCCGGCGTGATCGGCGCCCAGGCCAACGCCTGGCTGGCCCCGTTCGGGCGCAAGATCGGCCCGGATCCGGCGTCGATCAATGCCTGCAAAATCGGCGGCATTGTTGCCAACAACGCCAGCGGCATGTGCTGCGGTACGGCGCAAAACACTTATCACACCCTGGCCGGCATTCGCCTGGTGCTCGCCGATGGCACGCGCCTGGACACCGAAGACCCTGCCAGCGTGGCGGCATTTCGGGCGAGCCATAGCGAACTATTGGAACGCCTGGGGACTCTGGGTCGCGAAACCCGCGCCAACACCGACTTGGCCGCCCGAATCCGCCACAAATACCGTCTGAAAAATACCACCGGCCTGTCGCTCAACGCCCTGGTGGACTTCGACGAGCCTGTGGATATCTTGGCCCACTTGCTGGTGGGGTCCGAAGGCACCCTCGGTTTCATCAGCGCCGTGACCTACAACACCGTCATCGACCATCCGAACAAAGCTTCGGCGTTGATCGTATTCCCGGATGTGGAAACTTGCTGCAACGCCGTCACCGTGCTGAAAAGCCAGCCTGTCTCGGCCGTGGAACTGCTGGACCGCCGCAGCTTGCGCTCAGTGCAGGACAAACCGGGCATGCCGGATTTCGTACAGCACCTGTCGACCAATGCCTGCGCCCTGCTGATTGAATCTCGCGCCGCTTCGTCATCGTTACTGCAAGAGCAACTGACCCGGATCATGACCTCCCTGGCCTGCTTCCCGGTGGAAAAGCAGGTCGACTTTACCGAAGACCCACGGGAAAACGCCCGGCTCTGGGCCATTCGCAAAGACACCTTTCCCGCCGTCGGCGCGGTGCGCAAGACCGGAACCACGGTGATCATCGAAGACGTCACCTTCCCTGTGGAGCAACTGGCAGTCGGCGTGAATCGCCTGATTGCGTTGTTCGAAAAACACCACTACGACGAAGCGATCCTGTTCGGACACGCACTGGAAGGCAATTTGCACTTCGTCTTCACCCAAGGTTTCAACAGCACCGAAGAAGTCGCACGCTACCAAGCGTTCATGGACGACGTGGCGCAACTGGTGGCCGTGGAATTCGGCGGCTCGCTGAAAGCTGAACACGGCACTGGCCGCAACATGGCGCCGTTCGTCGAGCTGGAATGGGGCAGCGATGCCTACCAGTTGATGTGGCAACTCAAGCGCCTGCTCGACCCCAACGGCATCCTCAACCCGGACGTGGTGCTCAGCGAGGATCCGCAAATCCACCTCAAGCATCTCAAACCGCTGCCGGCCGCCGATGAGATTGTGGATAAGTGCATCGAGTGCGGCTTCTGCGAGCCGGTGTGTCCTTCCAAGGACCTGACCTTGAGCCCGCGCCAGCGCATCGTGATCTGGCGGGACATCCAGGCGAAAAAGCGCGCAGGCGTCGATACCTCCGAGCTGGAAACGGCCTTTCAATACCAGGGCATCGACACCTGCGCCGCCACGGGCCTTTGCGCCCAACGCTGCCCTGTCGGAATCAACACCGGTGAACTGGTGAAAAAACTCCGTAGCCGTACTGCGACGCGTACGAAAACCGCCGATTGGCTTGCCAGCAATTTCGCCACGGCATTGCAAGGGGCGCGCTTTACCCTGCACGTCGCCAACGGTGCGCGAATGATGCTGGGAGCACCGCGCCTGGCTCGTTTGTCCGCTGGACTGACGCAGCTGTCCAAAGGACAAGTGCCGCAGTGGACCAGCGCCATGCCACAGCCGGAAAAGGCTATAAGGTTCAGTCCCGCCGTGACGGATGCGCGCCCCAGGGTGGTTTATCTGGCGGCCTGCGTGTCACGGGTCATGGGCCCCGCGGCGGCAGACAGGGAGCAGATGTCGCTGCACGACAAGACCCGAGGCCTGCTGGAAAAGGCCGGCTACCAAGTGGTTTCCCCGGACAACGTAGACAGCCTTTGCTGCGGCCAGCCCTTCGCGTCCAAAGGCTACGCCGAACAGGCCGAACACAAGCGCCAGGAACTGATCGGCGCGCTGTTGCATGCCAGTCGCGGCGGGCTCGACCCGATCTACTGCGACACCAGCCCTTGCACACTGCGGCTGGTCCAGGACCTCGCGGAGGTACGCCTGGACCTTTACGACCCGGTGCGTTTCATCCGCACCCACCTCATGGATCGCCTCGAGTTCACACCGCAGGAAGCTTCCATCGCGGTGCACGTCACCTGCAGCACGCAGCACCTTGGCGAAAGCCAGGCGTTGATCGATCTGGCGCGCAAGTGCAGTAAAAACGTGGTCGTTCCGGAAGGTATCCATTGCTGCGGTTTTGCCGGGGACAAAGGCTTCACCACACCGGAACTCAACGCCCATTCGTTACGCACGCTGAAGGACGCGGTACAGCATTGCAGCGAAGGGATTTCCACCAGCCGGACCTGTGAGATAGGTCTTACGCAACACGGCGCGATTGACTACCACGGACTGGTGTATCTGGTCGACCGGGTGACCCGGGCCAAAACCACCGACGGTGAGAGCCTTGCGACGGGACTCGAAGAAAAATCGAATTCCTGCGCTTCGCTGTAGTCACTTGAATAGGCCCGGCGGCGCTGGGCCACCACCGACTCGGCCCGGCCGCGACTGTCCAGCGGCACCGAGACCCTACGTTCAAGGAGATACACATGAAGCGCACCGCACTTGCTGGCTTGTTCATTTCCGCTGCGATGTTGGCCTCTCCGGTGTTTGCAGGAAGCCAAGATGACCTTTGCAAAATCAACCTGCAAAAGATCAGCGACGCCAAAGTCAGCACCGAGCAAATGAGCGAAGGTCTGAAGACCGACATCGACGCCACTGTCGGACAAGCCAAGGCTGAGCACGCCAAAGGCACCAAAGAAGGCACTGAAAATTGCATCTCGCTGACCAACCAGGCCATCCAGAAGCTGCAGAACAACGCGAAAGGTGATCAGTAGCATTGTCTGAGGCCAACCTTCGGGTTGGCCTCAGACACGGATTAGCGTACACTGCGCATGCCTGCCGCTCCTCAAGATTCATGGAGCGACAGGCTCGGGGCCGTTTAGGATTCGACGCCGGTTGCGAAACTTTAGGTGCATGCCGAGTTGGTAACAGAACTCGTAAATCCACTGTTGCAACTTCCTATAGTTGCCAATGACGAAACCTACGGGGAATACGCTCTCGCTGCGTAAGCAGCCTTAGCCCTTCCCTTCTGGTACCTTCGGGTCCAGCAATCACCAGGGGATGTCCGTAAACCCAAAGTGATTGTCATATAGAACGGAATCGCCGTGCAGTACGTTGTGGACGAAGCGGCTAAAACTTACACAACTCGCCCAAAGCACCCTGCCAGTCGGGTCGCTGAGGGTTAACTTAATAGACACGGCTAAGCATGTAGTACCGACAGCGGAGTACTGGCGGACGGGGGTTCAAATCCCCCCGGCTCCACCACTTCATCATCTAAAGACGTCCACGGACGTCTTTTTTTGTGCCTGAAATTCAGTGAAATCAAGGGCTTCAGCGCTACTGGGCTCCTCAAAGGTTTTTTGAGTTCCAGGCAGTTTGGTATTCCCAATGGTATTCCCGGCTACCCGGCGCTAATCTTGGGAATACCAAAAGGTGTCATGGAGTACTTCTCATGTGCGCTCAAACCACACGCCTCTCCGACCGCCAGCTCAAGGCGGTCAAACCGAAAGACAAGGATTACGTCCTCACGGATGGCGACGGGCTCCAACTGCGAGTCAGGGTCAATCGCTCGATGCAGTGGAATTTCAACTACCGGCATCCCGTCACCAAAAATCGAATCAACATGGCACTCGGCTCTTATCCCGAGGTTTCTCTTGCGCAAGCGAGGAAGAAAACCGCTGAGGCCAGAGAGCTGCTTGCACAGGGCATCGACCCAAAAGCTCAGCGCAATGAGCTACAGGAAGCCAAACGAGCGGAAACGGAACACACCTTCGAGAACGTGGCCACCGCCTGGTTCGAGCTGAAGAAGGATTCCGTCACGCCGGCGTATGCCGAAGACATTTGGCGCTCCCTCACCCTGCATGTTTTTCCGAGCATGAAATCAACGCCTCTCTCCGAAGTCAGCGCCCCAATGGTCATCAAGCTCCTTCGTCCGATTGAGGCCAAAGGCAGCCTCGAGACAGTTAAGCGAGTGAGCCAGCGCCTTAACGAGATCATGACCTACGGGGTCAATTCCGGAATGATCTTTGCCAACCCTCTCAGCGGCATTCGAGCGGTGTTCAAGAAACCTAAGAAAGAGAACATGGCAGCGCTACCACCAGATGAGCTTCCGGAGCTCATGATGGAAATCGCGAACGCCAGCATCAAGCGGACGACCCGCTGCCTGATCGAATGGCAGCTACACACTATGACCCGCCCTGCCGAAGCGGCGACTACCCGATGGGCAGACATCGACTTCGAAAAACGCATCTGGACCATCCCTCCGGAGCGAATGAAAAAGCGTCGTCCGCACACAATCCCGCTGACCGAACATGCACTCTCGTTATTGGAGACGCTTAAGCCCCATAGCGGCCACAGGGAATATGTGTTCCCGTCAGATAGAAATCCGCGCACCCACGCGAATAGCCAGACAGCCAACATGGCATTGAAACGAATGGGCTTTCAGGACCGCTTAGTCAGCCACGGCATGCGCTCCATGGCCAGCACAATTCTGAATGAGCATGGATGGGATCCGGAGCTAATCGAAGTCGCGCTGGCGCATGTCGATAAAGACGAAGTTCGAAGCGCCTACAACCGCGCGGATTACATCGAACGCCGGCGTCCGATGATGGCCTGGTGGAGTGAACATATCCAGAAGGCAGCCACCGGCAGCCTGTCGGCATCCGCCATCAATCAAACCAGGGACCGTAACGTCGTGCCGATACGCTGAGCAGGCGACAATTCGTGCCGTGCAGCAGGGCGACTGAAGTGGCGACTGTCGCTAAATCAGCCGCATGCCTGCGCTTCTTCGGCCAAGCCCCTAAGTATGGGAAGGCTCCGCATTCCCATACTTAGGGGCTCACGCTTAAAGATCTATCAGACAACCACGAGTTGCGCCTTTCTTCGGCGGATCAGCCCTGCTGTTAACTTATAGTAATAGATGGTCGCTGGTGCTGAGCAACTCAGGTA
This sequence comes from Pseudomonas marvdashtae, assembly GCF_014268655.2. Taxonomy (NCBI): domain Bacteria; kingdom Pseudomonadati; phylum Pseudomonadota; class Gammaproteobacteria; order Pseudomonadales; family Pseudomonadaceae; genus Pseudomonas; species Pseudomonas marvdashtae. Next base: position 733,995 of record NZ_JABWQX020000001.1, on the reverse strand, counting down.
GTGCCCTAAAAACCATCTGGTGTGCTTTTCCTTCCAGGACCAAGGGGTCGCACAACTCCAGCGCTCACGAATCGCCTCGTGCATCCTTTCTGCCTGCCTGATATGCCGCTGCCGCGTGGCATGCGCACCTTTGAGCACGGGGCTCAGAAACAACGCCATATCGAACTCGGACTTCATCGACGATCTCCGATGTAGGCACTCACCACGTCGATGCGGTTATGCCCCAACTCGTGGCTGATCTGCTGACGTGCACGCTGATCGAGTGCTCGATCCTCTCGTTGACCACGACCGCCAATGATGGGTGCGGAGAAGCCGGTCAGTTGTTCATAGCGCTCACAGGCGTAAGCCGCCCGCAGTTCATGAAAGCCTTTCAATCCATGCTCATGCATGATGTCCCGCGCCGGTCGTACGATTGTCTGTAAGAAATCTTTGTAGCTTTCATCAGGTGTTAACAGATTCCGACTGCCCTTGGGTGAGGCCTCGCTGGCCCTGTCGAGGGCGCCACGAGCTTGATCCGTGACCGCAATCCAACGCGGTGCCGATGCGCCTGATCGACCGCCTTTGGTGCCGTCCTGGATATTAATCTTGCCCAGTTGCCGAGCCTCACGTTGCAGCCGGGGCAAGTCCGCCAAGATCGCTTCACGCAGGCGCATGCCGGTCTCCCGAGCGAGGAGCACGATGGCACTCACCCTCAGTTGCTGTCGCTCTGACAGCGCTTGCGCAACCAGCCTGACCTGCACACGGTCTTGGCCTTGTGGCGCCTCACTACGCACGCTTGAGCGCTGCAAGCCAAGCGCCTTACTTGGACTCGGGATTTTGACGTATTGATCACCGCGCAGCGCAGCCATCGTTCGGTTCACGCTGGACAGTCGGTTCTGCGCGGTAGCGATGCCGACGTTGCCCTGATCAACCTGCTCCCGCACGTGGACGGCGTACCGCATTAGGACTTCGCGGTCGATCTGTCGCGCATCATTGAGCCCCGGCCCTTCATCGGATCGACACCAACGCACAAAAGCCTGCCAACGATCGCTATGGGCTTTGACGGTAGCAAAATGGCCGTCACCAAACAGATCTTTTAGAGCTTGAGGGCCGGCATAGCTGAGCTGGCGCCCAAAGCCGAAATTACGCCCAGATCGCTTACCGACCCGAGCCATTTTTCTGCTCCTGATCGACTGCCACGAGTTCATGCAAGAGGGCTCGCCAGTACGTGCTCACGATAGCGAGTTGAGCCCAATCAGTAGGGCGAAAACACAGCGTATTGTTAGCGACGTAGAGCTGCGCACCTTCCTCTTTCAACCATTGAATGATGGCTGTCGTCGAGGTGATAGCTTTACCGATGGTGGCGACACCGGCGACAACGGCGACAACCCTTGCCTTGTCTGGCTTTGAGCGTGGCGACAAAGTGGCGACAGTAGCGGCGACAAATCGCACTTTCGGCTCCTTTTGGCGCTGAGCCAGATGGTTGCGCAGCGCTTCATCAAGATTGAACATGGCGCACCTCGAAAGTGTGGCCGTCGGTGATCAGCCACTGATGATCGATCAACTCGACCAGCAGCTTGGCGGCATGGCGACTGCTCTTACGGGCAAAGCGGGGTCCGTTGCGGTTCAGGTCCCGAATACTGAAGTGCTTCCAATCCTTGACCTGCAGCCAGCGCAGCAGCCGGTCCGCCTCCTCCTTTACCCGACACACTGGCTCCTGCTCAGTCAGGCGCTGGATCTCGTTGAGGTAGTAGCCGACTAAAGCGGAGGCCCGTTGGATATGGTCGACCTCCACGACGCTGCTCTCCTCCACAACTGCAAGAATACCGGCGACGCGCAGCAGGTTATCGGCGGCCTTTGATCCGCTGGGCCGTACGCTGGCCAGCTCGCCAAACTCCCCCAGCTGAGCTTCGATAGCATCATGCAAATCAATCCAGCGACGACGCGCCAGCGGACTGAGGCTCAGCTTTGACAACTGCAAGGCTCCGTCAGCGGAAAGTGACCACGGCTGATAAAACAGAGCCGAAAGGCGGTGATGATAGCGCTTGAGGGCGGCGTCTTTGGACAAGTCGACAGCCTGGTAGCTACGTTGTCCGGCCAGACTGGTGGGCCAGGTCATGAGGCAGCGACCGAGAATGCCTTGCCCCTGCAGCAACGGGTCACTGAGTAACTGCATGGCTAGATACGGTTGCAGCATCAGGTGCAGGCTTAAGCGTCGATCGTAAGCTCGCAAGCTTTCACCCACCATGGACCGCGCGCGATCTATCGGACTGCCGTCCCAGAGTGACGACAAGGTCGTGACCGCTTTCAAACGGTTATCCCGACTCATGGTGCTGCTACCGAGGAATTGTCCCCCCTCGTCACAGAACAGGCCCATGCTCGGCAAGTCATGGCAGAGTCCCTTGACCAGAGCCTCGATCGTCGGGTCTGTGGTGATCAGCCGAGGGGCCGAAGGCTCCGCTTCGAGCGATACGCTGCCTATGGGGGCGGGATCGGCAGTGCTGATACGCTGCGCTTGTCGCTGTGCGGCTCGGTAGCGGGCAAGTTGTTCGCGATAGCGCTGCCACTGCTCACGCTCCCATTGCCGTGCTGGCAGCAAGGCACATCGATCTGCCGCCGTTTTGCGATCACCGGACGCAGCCACCGTGATCAAGTACAACGACAGGGGATAATGTCTCCCGTCGAGTTGTAAGCCCGCATGACCTTGAGTTGCCAGGGCCGAGGCGGCCAACACCGATTGCGCGGCCAGTGCTTGGGGCACGCCGACGACCTCGGCCATGCGCTCAACCGCAGGCCCAAGAATCCCACCCAGTGCCTGCACCGGATAAGACTGGGGCACGGGGTTCGACTCAATCAACGGTCGGGGTGGTCGTAGTAGTTCAAGCTTCGGATCTAACTGCTGCATGGGCCCTCTCCTCGATCATTGCTGGTTGTCCTCACGTAGTCCCGCCACGGCTGTTGAGTGTTATCAGGGATAAAGGCCCCTGCGGCCTGTGAGGTGTTCACTGACGCGGAACGAACGGCTCCTTACGACCGGGAGCAAGGGCATAACCCTATGAATCTTGCCTCCTTAGACGCATTCAAAGATGCGGGCGGGTGGAGGCTGTGCCGACTGACGAGTTCGGCACCTGGAGATCCTGGGTGAGAGAAAGCAACAACATCGACACCTGGGGCATGCCTGACTGTCAGTCAGGTGCAGCCTCTCCATAGGCTGCGGCACCGGTGCCTGTGTCGTTGTGGATGGCGACGAATCGGATTTGTCAGGCCGATTGTCACGAGGAGAGTTGCGGCAATGCCTTGTACGACGTGGCTTGCAGCAGTGCTACGAGCGCCCGTCTCTTTCCAGGAGAAAGAGACGGGTGCGGTCTGGCGCAGCGATGTGTGCCGAAGGGTGAGGCAGCTGCAGTGCAGCTAGATAGGTCCATCGTCTGCCGCAGTGGACAGATTGGTAGAGAAGGCATCCGTCACTCTTGGGGAGTGACCGTGCGAGCCGCCGGACGCTAATCGCACTTAGGGAAGAACCACCACGCAAGTGGCGTAGCCTTAAAGGCTCTGGCTACCTGGGCAGGTGCTGTCAACGACAGCGATCCGTGCGCCAATTTTTATACCCACTCGAAAAGACGGTCAAGCGTCACGGGCAAAGCGCTCAGAAAGTGGCGACTGTCGCCACTTCTGTCGCCACGTTCCAGGTCACGTTCTACGCGGGCTGTCGCCGCTGTCGCCGCTGTCGCCACACTTACATCCATGCCCCCGAAAGATCCGCACACACACTGAATGGCGCTGCGCTCGATAGAAATCGCGGGGGAGTTACTGACGGGTAAAAATAATCGTGGCGTTAATTAAATGTGAAAATAGGAGGGTGGAACGCGGCGGCTTCGAGAAAAAGCGAATGAACCCTCCGATCGGCACGATCAAAGATCGCTTGATCGGAGGGTTTGGCGGGAAAAGCAAAGTCTCAAACTTCAATCGAAGACTCAGGCATCAAAGCGGGTTGATTGGGAAGTGGGGGCTTCGCGCCGCATGATCAGCGTCTGCTGCAACCGCAGCAGAAAGCCTGCTTCAAATGCTTCCTGATAGTCCCCTGGACGATGACGCTTTCGGTTCTGAGACAGCGCCCACCATAACGGTAATGATGAACCCTCGAGCCAAGTCTCTGCGCAACGAACACCCTCCTTTATTACCGGAGCGAACTCATTACCCCACGGTGTTTGGATCGCGGGAGCCCCTTCAGCGGACGGGACAGAGATATACTCATGGATCTGCTGATGAACGCTTTGAGCCGGAATGCCAGTTAAATTCCGGAATGCCTTGTCGTACAACACGGCGGCGTCATCCAACAGCTCTACTGCCAGCTCAACGTCTTGCGGAAAATGAAGCAGAATACTCTGGGCTCCGTTAAGCCGGAGAGTGGCAGCCTGCCGCAATTTAACCGCTGCATCTTCAGGGGTAAGCGATGAAGTATCGATGCTGCTGGGTTTGGGGAGGCCGATGAGAAGCGAGAATTCAAACATCGCGGAATCCAAGCCCGCCCACCCGGTATCAAATATGATAGTCCAGGCTAGGCGATGGTAATCATGCGACGCACCGCTACAAACTATCGGTTTCAGGGCTGTCAAATTTTACCGTCAAGGTCAGAAGGTACTCTTCGATCGAATGAGCACTGTCCAGGTAATTTGCCGTTAGCCCTAGCCCCTTGACTGGCAGGTTAAGCTTGGCCACTACGCCCAGGGAACGCTTCGATTCACTCGACAGGCTGATCACCACCTTCTGTTCAAGGATCTGGTTGTCTTCATCAGCGCACTGCTCGACCAGGCTACGCATTACCACATCGCCCCACAGCTGTTTGCCACGCAGGTATTTTTCAGCTGCCTCGGTGTTGGGTTTGCCTCCGCGAAACGAGGCATTGATGGAAAACTTTCTGGCCAGTGAATTGCCCACTTTGTTTTCGACTTTGACATCGAGCTTGGCAACAGGAGCTTTGCCGTGCAACTCGTACACTTGGGACGAGGAGTCCTTGCTGACTTCGACCTGCTCAACGGTTACGTCCCGAGCTCCCAGGTATTGGCAGAGCCGCGAAAAATGCCGAAGCTTCTCAATCGCGAACTGATCCGTGGCCTGGCTCAGGTCCACATAGGCGTTACGGTCATACGGGCTCTGTAAGAGCACCGCGCCCGGTCGAAGCAGGTCAGCATCGATAATATTCTGCAGCGCCTGGCTATCTGGCTCATCGACCGTAAGCGGGTACTGCAGGATGTGGGACTGGGGATCAAATAGAAACCCCTTGGCTTCGGGCTCGAGATCATAGAGACACTCATTGATCGTGTTCTCATCCAACACGAGCATCACTCTGCGTGCGCCATGGTCCAGCGGAATCTTGCCTGTTGCCACATTGCTCCCCTTTCGCGCGATGCGCGTACCCTGTTCGTTCATTTGCCGAAAGTTTTCAGCGCCGCCAGTGCGCGTCTGAGCCACGCTGCCCACTCGCGCTGTAAAAGTGTTATCGCCAGGGCTATGAAGCTCTGGCTCGGCTGCTTTTTTTCGAATTGCTCAAGCGCCTCCCGTGCAGCCAAGCGTTTAGGCTCTGAAAAGCTGCGCCCGATGGAGGTAGCGAATTGCTCGAGCGACGCCCACACCGCATCGACACCAGTCGCTCCTGGCCCCTGCCCGGTATTATGCTCGATCCAGCAAACCACTGGCGCCAGCCGGCCCGCGCGGTCCCGCTCCTCCGCGACAACTTGCAAAACGGCTGCGTTGCCTTTGACGAACAGCTTCACGCCATCTTGTGCAAACAGAACAGTACCTCGCACGCTGATGCTGGTCAGTGCGGAATACGTTTGCTCTCGGACCGGGCTGCTAAGTTCCGCTCCACACTCCGCCAGACGCAAATAGTCCGAGGACCTGTTGTCCAGTGCTTGAGCTTGGAAAACCTTGGCATGCATCATGCTGTTACCGTATTGATCAACGTCGCGACCAATCTCGCCGCCTGATCTCGACTCACCAGACTGCCGAGAATGATCGGCGGCCGTTGACTTAGTTTCGACAGGCCTGCATCAAGGTGGAGTTTGACGAAACGATCACGGAAATGCCCCTGACCGGACACGGGTGTGGCGACGTACGTAGGGTCGAGGTCCATATGCGTGACGATCACGACCAGCTTGGGCGATGGCGCCGGAGCCTTCCTCCAGCTTTCAATCTTTTCGAGATCGCGCTTGATACGTTGTTGATTGACCTCTTGAGCATTGACCAGATAAAGGACGATGTCCGCTTCATTGTGCAGTGTTTTCCAGTCCTCGATTGCATCAGGCGCACCGGGAACGTCGCGGGTTTCCTTGAGGTCCAGCTTCAGGTCACTCATTGCAAACCGTGTTCCTTGGACTTTCTCGGTCAGCGTGGTTTGCATGTACTCGTCGGAGACCTCACCACTGGCAAGGAACTTCAATAGAGCTGTCTTGCCGACATTGCGCTCTCCCAATATCGCCACGCGCTTACCTTTGAGGCTGATGATCATGCTGTCCCAGCCATCTTTGATTTCTTCACGTTTCCAGTAAGCGACGCCAGCCGCGACCACAGCTGCGGCTCCGGCAACGATTAGTCTCTCCCAACCCATACGAGCAGTCCCTGTCCTTCGTTTCTCGAATGGCCAGCATTGTGGCCCATTTGCTTATAACCCGTGCGTAAGCATGGAGAGGCTATCGGCTACCCAGTGCCGCACTTAAGTAAGCGGCGGGTTTTATTCTGTGGGAGAGCCGGCTAGCCACTATGCGTCGACCTGAACTGCATAGCCCATGAAGTCAGACGGCGCGTCTGACCAATTGCAAAATCTTTCACACAAAGTCAGCATACCGGCCTTCAAGGGCAGAACGCCACCATGGAAATTGCTTCAGTCAAAAGGAACTTGGAATGCCCCTCCCCCCGCGCCCGACAAAAGAGGCCGTCTGCAGTGAGTTATCGGGCAGCGACGATTCCCTGACCTTCCGAAAAATCGTACCGCCCCTCCCTCGCTATCCCTCATTTGGAAGACTCGGACGAGCCCTCTTAGAGACGCCGCCCCCCTCATGGAGCAGAGCATGAAATTCAGGAAACTCGGTCTTACCCTATCTGGCGGCGGCGGCAAGGGGGCCTATCAGATCGGCGTCTGGCAGGCTATGCGCGACCTGGGCTTGGACAGCCAACTGAGCGCCATCTCTGGCACCTCGGTAGGTGGTCTCAACGGCGCGATGTTCGCTCAAGACAAACTCGATCAGGCCAAATCCATGTGGCTGAACATCGAAAGCCGCAACATGCTTTCCGTACAGGACGTGCCAGGGCTGGCGTCACGACTGGCGCTGCTGACAACAAGCGGCGTGATCTCGCCGATGCTCAGCCACTTGATCAGTACCAAAGGCTTTTTCAAGCAAGATGGCCTCAAGAGCATGATCGCCGAAGGCCTGGACGCAGGCAGGTTGGCTTCTTCGGCGCTGCCGCTGAGCGTGGCGCTGCACAACACTGCCGCCAACCGGGTCGATTACCTCTCGGTACGCGACACCCACACTGCAGCGGACATGCTGCTCGGTACGGCGGCCCTGCCCCTGATCTTCGATGAGGTCGCCATTGACGACGGCATTTATACCGATGGCGGCTTTTACTGGGGCTTGCCGCATAAACAGATTGATAACACCCCGATCCGGCCACTGATCGAGGCCGGCTGCGACACCATCGTGGTGGTGTATCTGTCGCCCGACGACCTGAGCATCGACCCGCGCCACTATCCCGGGGTGCGCATTTTGCCGATCGTTCCTGCCAACAGTCTGGGCGGCGTCACCGCCACCCTCGACTTTTCCAACGAAGGAGCCGCAAGGCGCATGGAACAGGGCTATGCCGACGGCCTGCAGATCTTCCGCCACCTGCAGTTGTTCCTCGACAACGAAGCTCAGTACGAAGCCCTGTGGGAGCGCGCCCGCCTGGCCGCCGAACAGGAGCGCAAGCTCAGCGACAACCTGTACGACGTGGACCGTAAACACAGCAAGGCTGTCGACGATATCCATGACTTCGACCGGCAAGTTCGCAACGACGATTTCAGCCAGAAGCTCGACCTGGCCGACGACGATATGCCTCTCGCACTCGAGCACCTGGCTCTGGACAACACTGCGCTGCTGGCTGACATCGAGCGTCAGCAACTCGAAACTGCCGTCGACAGTTTCCTGGCCCAGAACAGCAACAACCGCCGGGCGGTCGAAATCTCGGTGCTGGACGCCCTCGCCACCCTTTCTCCAGTCAGCGGACGCGCCACCTTCCTGCGTGAGCAGGGATTACTGTCGCGCTTCATGGGCGCTATCACCGGCAAAAACCAGCAGATTGCCGCCGAGAATGTCCGCGACGTGGCCCAGGCGCAATTCGCCGCCCTGCGCCTGATTGCTGCAGTTCAGGAAAAAGGTGCAATCACCCTCGAGTTCGCCTGCACCTTGCAAAACCGCCTGAACGGCGCACTCGCCGAAATCCAGCGACTGGGAGATCGTCATAATCAGGATCTGCGGCGCGTCTACCGCTCGCTGGCCGGAGTCTACTGCAAGCTACGCGACCGCCTGAGTACACATGAGAACCGCCTCGACGCCCTGGAACGCACCAGCCGCTTGCACGACTGGCTACTACATCCCAATAGGCGTCATCTTGACGGCAAGGCGCTCAGCGAACTGCCTGCGGCCTTGCGTCTCAGCTGTCTGGCCAACGACTTCTTTCGCCTCACCAACGGCCAGTGGACAGTCCACGAGCTGAACAGCCTCAAAGAAATGTGCCTGCTCGTCGGGCTGGATCATGCTCACCCCGTGCAGATCGGCGAGTTCTGCACCCAGTTGAGCGAGCAACCGGCCTGTCTGCAGGCACTTACCCTGCAACTGGCCGCGCTGCCCCAGGCTAACCTGTTCAACCCGACCGCCCTTTGGTTGCTTGATTTACGCGGCGGTACTGCGCCGACGGACACCGACAGCGTAACGGCACGCTGGGGGTATGGCGCGGCAACGGCGCTACCCGCCTGGGACTTTCTCGCCGAACTGCTCTACCACCTCCAGTGCGCCGGATTTTCGGTGGTACGCAGCAGCGACCTGAGTCAGTACAAGGAGCACTGGCTGGGGCAACTGCAAGTGCTTGACGACCTGCTGGGGGAAAACATCCTGCCCAAGAGCTTCGCCGGGGAGATCAACGCCCTACGCCAGCAGATCACCGGTTTCCACCTCAAGGTACCGCTGATCGGCAAGTTCAGTGCTGGTAAGTCGACCCTGCTCAACTGCTGGCTGGGCGAGGATATTCAGAAGGACGACCTCGGCGCCTGCACCAGTCTGGCCACTGAATTCCACTACGCCGAACCGGGCGCGGAAAAGCTGGTGATCCACTGGCTGGAGGACGCCGGGACTGGCCAGGTACGGCGCGAGGAAAAACCGCTCACAGCCTACGCCGCGCTACTCGACGATCCGCGCACTACCGCCCGGCCACCCCTGTTCGTAGAACTGCACCTGTGCCGCACTGCCCTCGCCCGTCACCCTGATCTGGTGCTGGTCGACACGCCGGGCCTGGGCTCCAGCAACGGCCAACATGAACGTGCGCTAGAGCAATACATCGGAGAAGCTGTGTCGTGCATCCTCTGCGTCACCCGTATCAGTCAGGTCGGTATCGACGAGCTGGCCTTCATTGATCGCCAGCGCTCCTTGGGTCAGACGTTTTCCCTACTGGTCTGCCAGGAGGCACTGAACAGCCGTCAGCAGCGCGAACCCCTGCGCCGCTCCCTCGCCGAACAGGCCGGCCTAGACTCAAGCCAACCGACCCGTGGCTGCTCTGCGCGTGAGGGCGATCTGAGTGGCTTCGAAGACTTGCTCGCCGGCCTCGAAACCCAGAAGGCAATCCTGTTCCAAGAACGCTTCGCTGCGCAGATCAAGGCGTTGTTGGTTCAGGCCGAACGCCTGATTCGCCAGCAACTGGCGATGGACACCAGCGCAGAGCAACTGCTCGAACAGCAGAAGATCCTCGACAAGGGCATGGCCCGACTCGAAGAAAACCATGCCAACGAACAGGACAGCCTGCTACGCGACTGCCGCGCAGCGATCAGCCATCAGGTGCTGGCCACCGTCAACAGTTACCTGCGCAGTCGTCGCCAGGCCTACAAACAGATGCTGCTGGCTGGCCAAGGCATTGGTCCGCTGCTCACCGCCGATGCACGTAACGCTTGCCAGTTGGCCATTGAGCAGAACCTGACCCCGCGTCTCATGGACGCCTGCCAACGCCTGGGCAGTCATATCGAGTTCAGCGCCTTTGAGGGGCCGCAACTCTCCGGCGACGGCCCGGCGGGAATAGAGGCCGACTATGGTTTGGGTGCCTCAGCGGCCGGCGCAGCAGCTGGGGCGGCTATCGGCACCATAGTGCCGGTGGTTGGCACCCTGATCGGCGGCCTAGTTGGCGGTGCGATCGGCCTGTTCGCTTCGCGCAGCAACAAGGAGAGCGAAGCCGAAGGCAAAGCCAATGAGGCGATTGAAACGGTCATCAGCCAGTTGCAAGGCTTGATTCCCGATGCACTCGACAAGCATGCCCGTCAGTTCATCGGCGATATGTGCGACAGATTAGCCGCGCAGTTGACGACGCAACGGGAGAACCTCGATCGCATCGAACAGCAACTGGTAGCAGACCGTGACCGCAAGCAACATATCCAGGACAAGGCCGAACAGGCGCTGAACAGCGTCGCTCGACTGCTCGACCACAGCCGCCAGCAACAATCCCGACCTGCGGAGGCCTGCGCCAATGTCGCTTGATTTCAGCTTATCCTTCGAAGAGCTGGAGGCCGCGCAATCGGCCACCACCAACCCTTACCTGAGAGATCCCGGTAAAGGCTTGCAACTGATTGCCAGCCTGGTCGGACAGCCACGTCCGAACGTGGGCAAGGCGCAACGGCAGCAACTGCCCGCCGCGCTGCACCGACTGATCAATGAGCGCTTCATCGAGCTTACGTCCAAAGGCAGCTTTCCCGGTGAAGCCCAGGCGTTGCGCGAGCTGCAGGCGCTGGAAGCGTCACTGGAAAACCTTGCTCTGTTTCCCGACCTGGCCAACAAGACCGTGGTCGGCGTCGGGGGTGGTTTCAGCGCCGGCAAGTCGCGCCTGCTCAACACCCTGCTCGGCGTCGATCTGCTACCGGAGTCGCTGGAGCCAACCACGGCGATTCCCAGTTTCATCACCCGTGGCGAAGACGGTATCGTTGCGCTGAACACCTTCAACCAGCAGATTCGACTGGACCGCGACGGCCTGCAGGCCATCACCCACGCCTTCACCAGCCACTACCGCGACAGTCTCGACGAGGCGTTCGGTTTTGCCCACGTGCTCAAGCTGTTGATGCTCCACTGCGCAAGCTTCGCCTGGAGCAACCTGGCCTTCCTTGATACGCCTGGTTACAGCAAGGTAGACGCCCTTGGTAGCACTGACAGCGATGAAACCATTGCCCTCAAGCAACTGACCGAAGCCGATCATGTGATGTGGCTGCTCAGCGCCAGGAACGGTTCGATTCGCCAGGACGATCTGGCATTTTTGCGCAGTCTCGATCATCCCGGACCGATCTTCTTCGTCGTCACTCAGGCCGATCTGGTGGGCCACTCCTCTATCGACGCCATCCTGCACAGCACCGCAGAGGCGATCGAGGCTTCGGGCATTCCTAGCGCCGGACTGATGGCCTGGGCAGCACCGCTGGGAGCCGAACAGGGAGCGTTGATGGCTGGTGACGATATTCGCGTGTGGCTCCAAACGCTGGACGAGGCTCCCAAGTACACCCACCACAGGCGCACTTGCGAACGTGTGCTAGACGGTTATATCCAGCACAATCGGGAAAACCTGTCCAACAGCCGCCGAAAATTATCGCTGTTCAATACCCTTCTGCCACTGCAGGAAAAACTGCCTCAAAGTGAACAGGCAACGCTACAGGAACTGCTCCAGGAGCAACGTACCCGGCAGAAAGTCTTTGCCGAACTTGTCGACGCCTTCACCGTTTTAAAGAACGAAATGCAGGAAATCATCGCGCAGATCATCGGTGACCTGGCCATTGATGCGCTTTCCATCGAAGAGCTCTACGGCAAGGGCCTGGCACTTCATGAGGAAGGCGATTTCGACTCAGCGGCTGTCTTCTTCCAGCACGCCGCAGAACAGGGGAACGCCGCTGCCCAGTTTCAACTCGGCATCTATCACGAGCTTGGGCAAGGCGTGTGCGTAAACGAACGCCTTGCGGCGCAGTGGTACCGCAAGGCCAAACACCAGGGTCATGTGCAGGCCCAGTTCTACCTAGGCGTCTGCTACGAGAACGGTGTAGGCGTTCCAGAAAATCTGCAAAGCGCCGTCGCCTGTTACCTCCAGGCCGCGGAGCAAGGACACGCCGAGGCTCAATACAACCTGGGCATTTGCCTGACCAGGGGAGAAGGGATTGCCAAAGACGACGAGCAGGCACTGTATTGGTTTGAAAAAGCAGCCAGGCAAGGTCACGAGGAAGCCCGCTTCTACGTGATCACACGATCAGCGAAAAATGGCAGCCCCGCCGGGCAATACGCTTTAGGGGTACTTTACGAAAAAGGCCAGGGTGTTTCCCAGGACCTGGAAAAAGCCATTGTGGCTTATCGCGCAGCGGCCGAGGCAGGGCATGCCGATGCCCAATTTGAACTTGGCCGCCGCTACTTAAATGGCGAAGGCCTGAGAAAAAACTCCGCTCACGCTATCAGCTGGCTGGAGAAGGCTGCTGCACAAGATCATGCCAAAGCATCTTCACTGCTCAAGAAACAACAAGCAATTGGCCCCTTTTGGTCGCCTGGCACATTTGCGACTTGGCAAAAAATTCTCGGGAAAAATTCGCTATGACCGCCAAAACTTTCACCCTGGCTTCGCTAACCTCGCATGCCACTGTTATTGACGCCGAACAACTCAGTAGTCTGAAAACCTTGCTCGACGGGCTTGAAGTCAATCTCCACGCTGCGCGCGAGAGCGGTCGCGACCTGCGCATCGCTGTCGTTGGCCAGATGAAGGCCGGTAAGTCTTCGTTCCTCAATGCTGCCTTTTTCGGCCGCGACCTGCTGCCCAAGGCTGACACGCCGATGACCGCTGCGTTGACCAAGATTGTCTACGCCCCCAAGGCCAAGGCTGAAGTGGTGTTCTACAGCGCCGACGACTGGGCCGACATCGAACAACGCGCCAACGAGTACCCCAGGGCCTATGCCGAAGCAGAGCGCAAGCTGAGGGAGCCGCCGAAGAGCGACAGCCCTTTCGCCAAAGTTCTCGCGTCACCTCGCGCGCGCACAGCGGAGGAGATCGATCGCCACGTTCCCGAAGCCATCCGCTCCTCGCGAGAGCTGGTGGAAATGACACGCAGGAAGGGCCTCGACGTACACGACTACCTGGGTAAAACCGAGGTACTGGACGTCGCTGGTGGCGCAGAAAACCTGGCCTATGCACTGCAGGAATATGTTGGCAGCGGCGGACGCTTCACCGCCATCACCAAGATGTCCGTGCTGCATGTCGACGACAAGCGCCTGCAGGGCCTAGAAATAATCGATACCCCCGGTTTCAACGACCCGGTGGTTTCCCGTGGCCAAATCACCCGTAGCTTCCTTGGCCAGTGCGACGTGATCTTTCTGCTCTCGGCAGTCAGCCAGTTCCTCACCTCCTCCGACATGGCGGTGCTGCGCGAGCAACTACCCGAAGCTGGTATCGACGAAAAGGCGGTGTTCCTGGTCGGTTCGCAGCGCGATCTCGCCCTGCGCCAGGATCGTGGCATAGCCATCACAGCTAGCAAGCTCGCCGAACGGGCACCCGCCGAGAAACGTTCTGCTGTACGAACCGGTGCGATGCTGCAGCTGCTGGACAAGAAAATGACGGATCAGGCCAGCCTGACGCTGGAGGCGCAGATCAACCAGCCCGGCCAGGACAACAAGACCCGGCGCATCCTCAGCGCTGTCAAAAAATCCGCGCCACGATTCATTTCCAGCTGGGCATGGCTGGTCGCCGAGCACTTCAACTCCCTGTCCGAAGAAGACCGGGAACAACTCGATCAGCTATGCACCGCCACCGGTTTTGCCTTTGAACCGAACAGCCTGCGGCAACTCTCCAACATTACGGCGCTACGCGACGAGATCCTCGCCCAGCGCGAACACAAGCAGCACCTGATCGCCAGCAAGGAACAGCAGCTGATCGAAGGCGTGCACAACGGAACACGTGAACGCCTGCAACAGATTGCGCTCAGCCTGCAGGCGCGTAGCGAACAGGTTCGCAACGGCGACATCGGGGAGTTGGAGAGAATCGAGCAGGACATGCTCAGGCGTATGAAAGGCGGCAAGGCGCGCCTGGAAGGCGTGTTTGACGAGCAGTTGGTCAAAGCCAGCCAGCAGTTCGCGCTGTTGAAGACAGACATTCGCGAGCAGGCACAGAAATATTCACGAATACAGGTTGTTCGAGAGACAACCACAGAGAGTTATCAGGTCGACACTTCGTGGTTCGGCGGTTTTTTCGGCCATGACTGGGAAACGCGCTGCCGCGACGTGGTCACCACCTACGCCAGCGCCCAGGATGCCATCGAACAGGTCCAGGTTTTCGCCTTGCAGACCACCAAGGCTCTGCAGAAGGCAATCATCGGCTGCGTCGATCTCGATGAGCTGCGCCGAAAAGTGGGTGTCGCGGCGATGTCACTGTTCGACACCGGCAGCGCCGACTTCGATGCAGAACTGATGCTGGCAGAGGTCAACAAGAGCCTGCGCCGCATCACCATTCCGAATGTTAGCTTCGGCGACAAGGACTACAGCATCAGCATCATTAAATCGTTTGGCAGCGAACGGGTTTCAGAGAGCCAGATCAACGGCCTCAAGGAGGCCCAACGCGAAGCTGTGGCCGCGATCATTCGCGACCTGGAAGGCGAAGTGAAGAGCAAGGTGGAGGCTATCGAAAACAGCCTGGGCAGCACCGGCCAGACCTTTGTCGAAAACATGAGCCGCGACATCCAGCAGAGCCTGACCCACTTGCGAGAAGACATCGCCAACAAGGAGCAGAGCATCCAGCAGATCACTGCAGCCCGCCAGGCGGTAGCAAAAGCACTGGCGGCGCTGTGATGGTGAAGTGCCGAGCGCCTGATACCGCGATGAAATATCAGCCAACACGAGACAGTGGCCTGCAAACAGAAGAATTCTAAATGTCCCTTGATTTCAGCTTCTCCCTCGAAGAACTGGAGGCCGCCGAAGCCGAAACTGCCAACCCTTATCTGGCAGATTCGGCACTGGGCCTCCAACTTATCACCCGACTGATCGCCCAGCCTCAGGGCGTGATCCACAGCGAACATCGTCGGCAGTTACACCGTTTGCACCAGCTAATCCACCAGAGCTTCGTCAATCTCGCGGCACGCGACGACTATCCGGCCGAGGCACAAGCCTATCGCGAGTTGGTGGCGCTTGAGCAGTCGCTGGAGGACCTGGTTGCTTTCCCCGACCTGGCCAACAAGACAGTAATTGGTGTCGGCGGCGGCTTCAGTGCGGGCAAGTCACGCTTTCTCAACAGCCTGCTCTGTGTCGATGTGCTACCTGAATCGCTTGAGCCCACCACCGCGATTCCCAGTTACATCGTGCAGGGTGAGCGTGAGGAAATCATTGCGCTGAACAGCTTCACCCAGGAGGTCGCGCTGGATCGCAGCGCTCTGCAGGCAATCACCCATGCCTTCCAGAAGCATTACCAGGAAACGCTCGGCGTGGAGGTTGGTTTCGCTCATGTCCTGCGCCTGCTGATGATCCATTTGCCCGGCCTGTGGCAGCGCCTCGCATTCCTCGACACGCCCGGCTACAGCAAGGCCGACCGCAACGACGCGGAGCACAGCGATGCACGGATCGCCCAGCGCCAGCTCGCCGACGCCGACCATGTAATCTGGCTGCTCAGCGCCAAGAACGGATCGATCCGCCGCGATGACCTGGAGTTTCTGCGTACCCTCAACCATCCCAAACCGATCTTCTTCGTCGTCACCCAGGCGGATCTGGTTGGTCGTTCACGCATCCAGGCGATCCTCAACAGCACAGCGCAGGCACTCGACGACGCGGGCATCATAAGGGCCGGATTGATGGCTTGGGCTGCCCCACTGGGTGATCTCAATGGTCAGCACATTGCCGGCGATGACGCACGCGCCTGGCTGGATACGCTCAATAGCCAGCCCAAGCGCACCCAGAAGCGTTTGGCTTGCGCACGAGTGCTGGACGCTATCATCGCCCACAACAGTAATGCCGCGGCCAGCAACCGTGAGCTGCTGGCTGCCATGAACGAGCTCCTGCCCATCGCCGAGAATTTGGCTGAGAAACGACGTGCAACTGTAAAGCAGCAGATCGAACGCTTACGCAATGACCAGCGCCGACTCAACGAAATGGTCGGCGCCTTCGGTGAACTCAAGCAGGAAATGCTCGAAACGATAACCCGCATCGTCGGTGGTGTAGCCGAAGACGAAGAGGTACAACGCGGCCACGAACTGATCTACCGAATTCGCCGCTCATGGCTCAATCGTCCGCTAGTCATTGGCGAGCAGTTCGAGATTCGGGTGCTGGCGATCAAGCTCGATGTGAAAAAAATCATCGTGGAGTTCGGCAACGCGATTGCCACCACTGGCCTGAGCTTCAGCATGATCCGCGCGGGCCTTCGTATCGACCCGCAGGTGCTGATCAAGGGCAGTCTACTGCACGGTGAAGTTCGCCTTGTGGATGATGTGCATGTCACCCTGGCGATCCGCAATCCGCACGCAGCAACATGAGCGCTTCGCCAGCGACCTGAGAAGGTTGCAGGTGATGTCACACTCGACTGCAGCGCATGACATCACTACGCGTCATAACGAGCAATCAAAAGCGTCGTAGCCGCGCCAGCCATTCAGCCACTGTGCGATCGAAAACGTCCGCTGACCGATGGCTCAACGCCTCGCTACCGCATTTGGGGCAGCGAGCAAACCAATCACCGGGCCTCAATGCATCACTGCGGGGTGCTACAGTTTTTTTCCAACCACACTCATCACACACAAAAGTGAAAGGTCTGGGTTTGATTGGCATTGCGGCTCTCCTGAACATTTATCCATGGTCATTTCCTTCAGTACTTTCAGCAAGCGGGATACGCCTGCTCGATCTGCTGATCAAACTCT
This sequence comes from Pseudomonas marvdashtae, assembly GCF_014268655.2. NCBI lineage: Bacteria > Pseudomonadati > Pseudomonadota > Gammaproteobacteria > Pseudomonadales > Pseudomonadaceae > Pseudomonas > Pseudomonas marvdashtae. The sequence continues at coordinate 716,882 of NZ_JABWQX020000001.1, read as the reverse complement.
CCGCCATACCCACAGTATTCCTGCGGAATACGCTCCATATCCTCGGCAACTTGCACGATGACTTCACGTAACTCCAATGGCTCCAACCACCGAGCAGGAATCGCCGCAGCACCATACTGAGCACCCAACAAATGCCCGGCGATGAGCCCGGTGCTGTCGCTATCGCCACTGTGATTTACCGCCATGATCACGCCCTCTTCGAACGAAGGCGCTGCCAGGGCGCACCACAACCCAATAGCCAGCGTTTCTTCGGCGACCCACCCACCACCGAGTTCGCCTATCCGTTGAGGCGTCGGCTGATAGCCCTCGTAAAAGAAGAAAAGTACACGCTCAATGAGACTGCGTGTTTCTTCCATACCCGGCGTCTGCCCATATTTGGCCAGGCTCTGAGTAACCGCATGCTCCAGGCTGTCTTGCCGATCGACAATGCGCTGGAGAATATCGGCAAACAATCCGGCTGCCAGATAACCCGTAGGATGCCCGTGAGTCAGGCGCCCAGACTGGGCAGCGTAGTCAAAGGCGTTGGCAAAAAAGGCGCAGGGTGCAACGCGCATCAAGGCGCCACAGCCTTTGCTGTTGTTCTCGGCAACTGCGCCGAGCCGTGGACTGGCCTTGAGTGCACCCAGGCAAGTCATGCCAGGGGCGCGCCGAGACCAGAGCTGCGATTGCTGGATCAACCAGCCGTCCACATCGATCGGCATTGCCGCAGGGTAGTCCTGGGTCATCAGCCAGCGCAGCAATGCATGATGAATGATGCTCGGGACGTGGCACGCCCCTCGAGAGCTGCCGCCCACATAAGCCCGCAGCAAGCCTTCGGCGGTGAAAAGCATCATCTGCGTATCATCGGTGATGGCGCCTGTGATACCAAAAGCAGGCGCAAAATCAACGATACCTTGTGGACCGAACCTGGCTTCAATTGCAGACCACTCGAGAAACTCCACCGGGGCGCCCAGCGCATCACCGACGGCGCCGCCGAGCAGGCAACCCTTGATCCGTTCAAGTCTGTTCATGTCCTTTCCTCATCCCTCTGCCGGGATCAATTCCTGCAAAATCACCAGCTTTCTTTGCAACTGCTGAACGTGTTCTTTCTCGGCCCGCAACGCAGAACGCAGTTCGCGGTTTTCCACTTCCGAGATCCGCGCCCAGCGCGCATTTTTTTGGCAGCCCAGCGCCATATGCCAGAGATCACGCAATCTCAGACACTGATGCAGTAACACCAGCAGGATTGCCACCATCATCACCAACGCCGCTGTCGAAACCATTTCCGACATACTCATGTCCACTTCCTTCCGTGACTTCAATTCATCTCGAATGCCAGACACAAGATATGTAGTGAAACGCGACAGGTCTAGAATGTAGACTTATACAGGTAAAGTATTCGCGCACATGGAGAGGGTATGAAACGCAAGCAATCCGTCGAGCAGGTTCGCTGGGACCTGGCACTTCGCTATCGTTTGATCGAGACCGTTGCCTGGTGGGAGGGCCGGTTGACCACGGGACACCTGATCCAGAGCTTCGGCATCAGCCGCCAACAGGCGTCCAAGGACATCAACACGTACATCACGGAACATGCGCCTAAAAACCTTACATATGACAAAAAAATAAAAGGCTACGTCCCGAGCAAGACGTTCTCGCCGCTGTTTATCGACGACAGCGCCAGCGCTTATTTGCATCTGCTTTACCAGAACAACGAGCGCGCTCTGCACATTGATGGGCTCGCCCTGGCCTACGCCCATACCAAGGTCCTGGAAGTCCCGGATCGTCCGATTCGGCCGGAGGTTCTGCGTCCATTACTCAAGGCTTGCCGCGATGGTCTGCGCCTGGAAACCGAATACGTTTCGCTCAACACACCAAATGTGGAAATCCGCCTGATTGCCCCACACACGCTGGTCTACACCGGCATGCGCTGGCATGTGCGCGCGTATTGCGAGAAGAACCGCCAGTATCGCGACTTTGTACTCAGCCGCCTGCGCGGCGAGCCGGATCTGCTCGATGAGTCGCAGGACACCCGCGAGCTGGATGAGGAGTGGAACACCGAAGTGCCGATCATCTTCACCCCCGATGGCCGCTTGAACGCCGCTCAGCAAGCCATCATCGAAACCGACTTCGGCATGACGGATGGCCAACTGGTAGTCCCTAGTCGCAAGGCATTGGTCAAGTACGTATTGCGCCGCTATCAGGTCGACCCGAGAAACCAGGCAACCAACCCCGAGGCTCAGCAGATCGTGGTCAGCAACATCAAGGAACTGCGTCCGTGGCTCTTGCATGATTAAGCCCCATCTCTCGCCAGAGGCGCAGCGCACGCACACTGTTGTTGATCTCAGCGTCGAGTAGCGCTTGCGCCAGCGCTTGTTCGCCATGGAGCTGGGCAATATTTCGTGGGGTATTGCCCTCGCTGTTCTTCGCGTACAGATCAAGGCCATATTTGGCGTAATGGGTGATGAAATACCGGGCGGCCTTCAAGTGCCCATGGGTCAGCAGCAAATGCAGCGGCGTATTACCCAGTACGTCACGGTCGTTGAGACTGCCGCCGAGCTGGTGACGCGCGTGCAGTATTTTGACATTGCCGAATCGGGCCGGTTGGTGAATGTACTTGTCGTGGGGCATGAACGTGCCCAAACTGGGCCAATCGCGAAACTGCAGATCGCCAAGCGCACCCAGTGACTCAAGTGTGCCTGTCAGTTCCCGACGGCTCAGACGGTAGGCCATGTCCAGCGGTGTATCGCCGGCCAGATCACGTTGATTCATGCCCATTGGATCGAGCGGCGGACCAACATCGAGCAATACACAAAAGTGCCAGTCGTTAAGGCCAAGCTCGGCTCTGTCTTCCATGTGCTCAAGCATGGCTTTGTACCGCGCCGTGTCTGACGGCCATGCACAAGCCGTTTACCAGACTCATCTCTTGGGGTGTCACGCAACGGACAGCGGTGAGGTCCGGGCTGGCGACGATGCAGGCCAGGGATTTGGCGCGACTGACCGCCACGTTCAAGCGGTTCTTCGAGTACAGAAAACCGATGTCACGCGGCAAGTAGTTTTCGTTGGAGGTCGCCATCGATACGATGACAATCTCTGCTTCCTGCCCCTGAAATTTATCCACGGTACCCACCCGGGCACCTGCGGGAAGTGCCTGCTTGAGTACTTGAACCTGCAAGTTATACGGCGCCACGACCAGGATGTTTTCGAGACCTATCGCGTGCTCCTGACCTTCGCTGTCGATGAACCGTTGCTCTAGAAAGTAGGCGTAAAGCGCTTTGACCTGCGCGGCCTCCTCGTTCGAACTCTGGCTGTTGCCATCGTGCTGAACAGGGCAGAACATCAGACCGCTGGCAGGTATCTCCGGACGTTGGCCGTCCAGCAGCAAAACCTGCCGCTCGGTGCCGGGCGCCGAAGAGAGCTGCCCTTGGTAAACCGCCTGGGAAATGAACGAGCATACGTCCGGGTGCATTCGCCAGGTGGTTGCCAGGAACACGCCACGATCCGCCGCAATGGTCGGCGTGCCGTCCAGCAGGTAGTCGAGTATGGAGTCCCCGGAGCGCCCCGGGTGCACACCCTGCACCGGCTGCGACAGTTGCATCTGATCCCCCATCAGTACGATGTTGCGTGCCGCCATGCCCATTGCGACTAGGTTGGCCACACTCACCTGCCCGGCTTCGTCGATGAACAGGTAGTCCAGTTGCTCGGTAAACGCATCGTTCGCCAGTATCCAGACCGTGCCGGCCGTCAAGGCAATAGAAGGCACGCATGCGGCGAGAAATGCCTTCTTGTTTTCGATGGAGCGAATGCAGCGGCCTTCGAACTCATTGCCCTCCCCGTCCGCAGACTTTTTCAAGCCGCTGAACGTGACGCCCTCTTCCAGCGCTTGCGCTTCCACCGCTGCCAGCAGGTTATTGATGGCGTGGTGCGAGTTGGACGTGACGCCGATGCGCTTACCCGCCTTGAGCAAATCGACAATGACGTGCGAGCCGGTGTAAGTCTTGCCGGTGCCCGGCGGGCCCTGAATAAACAGCACGCACTGGTCGAGATTGCGCACCACTTGCTTGATGGCGTCCAACGGTGGCAGGCCTGGGTCGAGCAGCGGCGCCCCCGGCTCCACGCCATTCACCCGTGGAGCACGTCGATGCAGGAAGTCGGTCACTGCCTGGAAACGCTTGCCGCCGGCCAGCACGCTGTTGGCATAACGCAACAACGCGTCACGCAGAGCGTCCGTCGGGATTGGCCGGTCGGGAATCATGTCGAAATATTCGGGTGGCGCTTTTTCCTCGGTCGCCTTGAAGGTCGCCAGCCCCAGGTCGAAGTCCAGGTGATGCAATTCGATGCTGGCCTGGGTCTCGGCGACAAGGCCTTTAGAGCCTGTCCGCAACTTGGTTTCCTGCGGCTCGAAACGGTATTCGTACAAGAACGACCGCTTGATCGGTTCACGCGGTGTCGACGTGCGCTGCAACCCCGCGAGGCTTTCGATATCTTCCAAAAGCTCCTCGGTGGTCATGTCCCGGCGACTGAACATTTGCCACCAGATAGGCTTGTCGGCACGACGATGGAAGTCGAGCAGTTGGAAGGTCAGCACGCGTACCGGGTCTTCGGCGTGCGGTCCATCGAGCAGACGCTGGCGATAGCTCTCCAGTCGAATCTCCACGTCGGTGGGTTCGGTGCCCGAGGTCACGGTGACGGGCTCAGGTACGCAAAACCCGCCAGCACCTGCCGGTTTGATGCCCAGCAGCCAGTCACGCAGGAGAAAAGTGGATTTCACGTCGTCTTCGTTGTAACGCTCGATCTGCTCAAGCAATGCCGAGTCGCCGGTTTCTTTCCACTGCTCATAAAACACAATGCTGGCGCCAGCATTGGTCACATCGCCCTCGCGCTGAGCCATGTAAAAGTGCTCGATGTTCTTGATCGAATAACTGGGCTCCGACACCCGAATCGCTTCACGCACCATCTTGTAAAGATCGATCAGTTTGCCGTTGCGCAGCAGCCCGTCTACCTGGGCTTCGCGAGTGCCGTGCTGGCTCATCAGACGCTTGATCGCGGTCTCTTCATAGCTGGCGTAGTGGTAGATGTGCGCGTCGGGGTAACGCTTGAGATGGGCGGTCACCCAGTCGATGAATTGCTCGAAAGCGATTCGTTCCTCAGCACGGCTATGCGCCCAGAAGGCTTTGAACGTTTGCTTGCCGCCCTCGTTGATGTAGAGCCCAAACAAGTACTCAAGGCCGCCCTCTTCGAGCGGATTGCCTTCCATGTCAAAGAACAGATCGCCCTCGACCGCTGGCGGCATCCGGTTGAAACCACGGTGCGCGCCGGCGGGTGGCAGCAGCTCGAACAACGGGCGATCACTGGCGCGCCCCTGCAGCTGCATACGCGCCTGATGACGCAACTTGCTCAACGACTCCCCCTGCAGGTTGGCGACACGCAGAGTGTCCGGACTTTGGGCCAACTGGCGCAGCGTCGTGACGCCAGCGTTGTGCAGTTTATTGATCTGCGAGCGGCTGATACCCGCGACGGCCGAGAGGTGATCGTCCTGCTGGCGTTGCTCGTCACAGCGCTCGCGCCAACCACAAAACCCGCAATGCCCACAGGGATCAGGGTAAGTGGCGGGCGGCTCGGCAAGACTTGTGAAAGCGTTGAAGCGCTGCAACACATGTTCCAGATAGTCGGCGTAGTCCGCCACGCGAAAGGCCTGCTCCGTACACGCCGCATCACCGAGCACCACATACATGTAATGCGGCTGCACGCCTTGGATCGGCACCAACAGGCGCGAATACAGCGCGGTCTGTACCAGAAACTTGGCCTTGGCGGTTTTCGCCAGCTTGGTGTCGATCACTTCATAGCTGTGCTCACCCAGAGCCGATGGCATCGGCACTTTACGCAGAAAGTCAGCATGGCCAATCAAGGGGCCGTCCTGCAGCGATGCCTGGAAAATGATGTCTGCACCCGCTTGCATGGCCAGAATCGTCAGCTCGACGCGGCGGGCAAAACTCGGGGCACCTTCGGCGATGTCGACCACATTGGCATATTGGCTCTTGAGGCGATCGAAATAAGCCGCCTCGTGGGCCAGACCCTTATCCTGGATCAAGCGGTTCTGTTCACTCGATGGCGCTTTTTCCATCGGCTTGACCAGGTGCGCAAGATCCAGCGTCGTGAGGTGCTGACACTCAAGAAAACCGCAGAGGTCCGAGGCGGAATAAAGACGTGTGCCATTGCGCATTTGCATGGGCGAGACTGATCCTGTGAAGTGCCCGGGACCGCTGCACGGTAAGCGAAGCTAATGTGAGGCTCAGGCCTCCAGCGAACACTCGCCAAAGAACAGCTCGAAAAGCGGCGTTGGCAAATGCTCGGCATCGAGCAGCCCAAAGTGCTTGCCGACATTGCGACCCAAAGCCATGAGCGTATTGGCGGTATTGGGAGTACCTGCGTAGCCGGCGGCCAGAATGGATTCGACACGCGCCTCGCCCGTCGTCTCTCGCTGGTACACCCGTCCAGTGATCAATACATCTACCAGGCACACGTTGACCCGCTCGTCCCCCAGGGTGAAGGGCTCCAGCACCTCGCTGGACAAGGCCGCAAGCAACCCGTCTTCCCCCCCGTTGACGATCCGCGTGAGCTCTTCAAGTGAACGGTTGAACAAGTCGAACTCCTGCATGGAAAACGCAAAACAGTTGCCTTGCGCGGTCGAGCGGGAAACAGCACGGTTCGCTACCTGCCAGTCGACGAAGGAAGTCTTATCCGGCTGCCCACCGTCGCGGCGGAATTCCAGATAATCCGCGATCACCCGATTGAACGTATTCCCCGTCGGCACCCAACCCGTGCTCTCGCGATCGGGTTTGTCCTCATCCTCCAGGAGCGCGGCAGTTTTAAGTGCCCCGCCAAAGCAGCGCAGGTCATAACCGAGCATGAACAGACTGGCTTCGAACGCATGGCACCGTGCAGGCAGCGTGCCTTGGTCAGCGAACCAGTCTGTACGCTCGAGCAGGGCACGGATGATCCACCCCAGGCGCACTTGGCAGCGAGCCCATGCCTCATAGCGAATCGAAGAAAACTGCGGCGCCGCCAAGCCGTTGGTGAACGCTCCGGGATTGCGGATCTGGCTGCCGCGCGCACCACCGGACGGGAACGACAACAGCGGTTTTCCCCCACCCGTCCACTGCTCACGAAACAACGAATAAAACATGCCCATGGCAGCACCGACGCGGCTGTCATAAATCGGCGAACCCGACACATCGAGCAGTGCGTGAATCTTGGTCAGGCCCGCATCGAAACGCTCAACGCTGTTCGCGTCAAGCTCATCCAGGTCATTGTCGCCATCCAGCGTCATGAGCCCGACCATCTTTTGCAGATAAGCTGACAACTCACCCTTGGCGGCCAGACGATGCAAAAACGGGATGGCACCGCGCACGCCGCCCCAGCGAAGAATCTGCAAACACGCCTGCAGCGCTTGCGGCTCATCACCGCGCTCAACTGCACTCTTGAGCCACTCGCGAAGCTGGCCGAGAGAACGTTGCGTTTGCGCCCAGGTTTGCGAGCCCACCGATGTCTGATTGCTGTCCAGCCAGCTGGCCTTCCAACGATAGTGCGCCAGCACCTGCTCGAAACCGCGAACATCCTCCTGCAAACCGCCCGGTACAAATTTGCTGGATTTGAAACGAAGCTTGAACGTCAGGGCTGGCAAATTCGTCGCCAGCCATTCAACAAAAGCCTCGACTTCAGGTTGGAGCAAAAACTGTTCACGCTTCATGCCGGCTGCCTTGCAGGTAATATCGAATGGCCATACCCTAAGCAAAAGCAGCCGCTCCGTCCATGTTGTCTGTTCATACAGGTAAACAATCGGAGCAGGTTATGAGGCTCTGGATAGGGGGTTTGTTGCCGAGGCCAGTGTTTAACGCTAATTGCGTAAAGTTTTCAGGCGTTTTCTCATCTTTCTGCTCCCCCGCATAAACTTCGTCTCCATCGGCCATAAGCCACTTAGAGCCGGTCGATGCTGCCACCCTGCTCAGCACGATTGGGCCAACTCAGCACTCTGAACCAATCAGTGGTGACAGCCGCTACCGCACCCGCTACTAACCAAATCGAAAGGCGCGTCAGCATGCAGGTTGCTGCATTTGCGTAATGAGACGTAAAGTCCGCCAACCTCTTTCCCTCGGCAATGTGGAGGGCACTCACAGACTTGTGCTAAGGACGAAAAAACATGAGCGAATCCGCCTTTCTCAGATACAAGGACGTGCTCGTCAACGACTACAGTGCCTCCGCGAAATGTTTACGATCGATCGTGCTGTCGATGCGTGACCGCGACAGGTATGTGGTGACTGCTGATGATCTAGGGCAACTTAGTTCAGAGCATTTTGATGCGGTACAAGCCCTTCTGAGCGCTTACAAGATAGGGTTGGACAAAGACCCTGAAGCCGGGGCTGTGCTTCGTGAGGTTGAGCAACGCTGGCCGGATTACAGGCAAGTACCCTACGGGCTTTACCCGTTCCCAGACCCCGAAACAGTTTTCGTGCCCGAACAGGCGGAGCTCATCGAACACTTGCAACCGTTTTTCGGCATCGACCTCAGTGTGGTTAATCCCGAGTGGTCCGGGTATCTGACCATGCTGGGGCCAATGGAACCGACAGAACACCAATTTGTGGGTCAAGCGACCGAAGAGACCTCGTGGCATTCTCCGCTCTTGCATACCAATTGGATTGGTTTCAAGGTCGAGGAAGGGCGGTATCGCCTGATGGGCGACCCGCGCTATTTCTTCCTCCATGCGGATAACCAACATTTGGCCGACCCTTATGTGGAGGCGCGCGCGAGTCTGCTCGAGATGTACGCGGATCAGAAAGCTGCGTATGAAGCGGCCAAGAAGCTTTATCAGAACTCGGGGCGCCTGTTCTCCCCATCAGCGTTAGCCGAAAACATCCCCTTGTATGACGTTGAGCGGATGACGTTTGTCGAGCAGATCGGCGGTGTAGCAGACTACTTGAAGTTTCCGATTTCCGGTCTTTCGCTGAGTTATGTGGAAAACGAGGAGCACGGAGTAACAACAGGATACCCGCGCAGCCCCGCTGGCCATCTGTTTCATCACGTGGCGAGCGTGCCCGCCCATCATTATCAGAGTTGGGGTGCGGATCTGATAATGATGTTTTATGAGCCGGTGGAGCAGTTGGTGCTGTTTACGTTTTATTGGGAGGCTCGCGAGGATGAAGGGTACGCCGGATATTAGCTCTGCCAAATGATTGACGTTCTGTGACGGTTATCGACGTAGCTGCATAAAATGTAAAGGTGCCCTGCCACCACGCGGGGCTGTTTTTTGTAAGCGTTCGTACAGCACACACTGTTATTCACGCGCCACGCTTCGCATGGCATTATGCCCTCATTGCGTCGGCACTCTCGGGATGACCGGTGACTCACTCAAGGATGGAACATGGCAGAGAGCAGCAACTTCGCCTTCTTCAAAGAACACGATTCGGTCTTTTTCCAACTTGCCAATACGGCCGAGCGAGTTTTTTCCAGTGACCCCAACACGACGCTGATCAAACTGCGTCAATTGGGCGAAGCGCTCGCCCAGGATCTGGCGGTAAGAGCAGGCATTGAGTTCGATGCCACCACGTCCCAAGCTGACCTGCTGTACCGCCTGAGTCGTGAAATCAAGCTCGACGGTAACATCCGTAACCTGTTCCATACGCTGCGAGTCGAAGGCAACAAAGCTACCCACGAATTCCGCACCCTGCATCGTGAAGCACTGGATGGGCTGAAGGTCGCCCGCGCCTTGGCGATCTGGTACCACCAGTCATTCGGCAAGGGCGGCAGCGCCTTCAAGCCTGGGCCTTTCATGGTTCCGGTCGATCCGAGTGAGCCTCTGCGTGAGCTGCAGGGGCAGATCGAAAAACTTCGTGCAGAGCTGGGCGACAGTCGTCAGCAACTGGAGAACAACCACCAGTTAGCAGAGCTATTGGCGCAAGAAAAGCAAGAGCAAGCCAGTCTCGCCGGACAGATGAACGAGGAAGCGCGTATCTACGAGCAGATTGCTCTGGAGCGCGAGGCAGAGCTATCCAAGGCCCGAGCCGATTTTGAAGCGCGGCTCAAAGTGCTGCAGCAACAACTTGAGGATCAGCCCCAAGCTGTCCAGCAGGTGACGCGCAAGACTCAGCAGGCCAGCAGCCAGTTCGATCCTAACGAAGACCTCACCCGTATCCTCATCGATCAACAGTTGAACGATGCGGGTTGGGAGGCCGATTCGCTCGACCTTACCTACAGCAACGGCGCTCGGCCCGAGAAGGGCAAAAACAAGGCCATCGCCGAATGGCCAACCAGCAAGGCGAAAGAGAACGCTGATTACGTGCTGTTTGCCGGCCTCATGCCTGTCGCCATCGTCGAAGCCAAACGCAAGCGCGTCAACATAGCCGACCGCATTCCCCAAGCCGAGCGCTATTCACGCCAGTTGATCGTTACTAACGATCTGCAACCGGCCGGGAAGAGCGTGGGGTGGGCCGACGGCCAGGGCAGCCATTTCAAGGTCCCGTTCGCCTTTGCCTGCAATGGTCGCCCCTTCATTAAGCAACTCGCCGAGCTGTCCGGCATCTGGTTTCGCGACTTGCGCAGCCCGGCCAATCTGCGCCGGCCGTTGCAGGACTTCCACACACCAGACGGCCTACTCGACCTGCTCAAACGCAGCCGTGAGGACGCCGAGGCGAAACTACAGCAGGAAGGCTTCGCCTATCTCAAGCTACGTGACTATCAGGAAAACGCCATCCGCGCCGTCGAACAGGCCCTAGCCGCCGATCGCCGCAACTGTCTGCTGGCCATGGCGACCGGAACCGGCAAAACGCGCACTATCATTGGCTTGATGTACCGCCTGCTGAAGGCCGAGCGCTTTCGCCGTATTCTTTTCCTGGTCGATCGCAGCGCCTTGGGGGAACAGGCCATCGAAGCCTTCAATGAGGCGACGCTGGAACAGAACCACACGCTGGCGCAGATCTACGACGTCAAAGAACTAGGTGACATGGCTGCCGAAGCTGAAACACGGGTTCAGGTCGCCACTGTGCAGGCCATGGTCAAGCGCATCTTCCAGTCGGACACTCCGCCGCCCATCGATGCCTTCGACTGCATCATCGTCGACGAAGCCCACCGCGGTTACACCCTTGATCAGGAAATGACTGAAGGCGAGCTGGCAGTGCGCGACTTCAACCAGTATCTATCGCAGTATCGTCGCGTGCTCGACTATTTCGACGCCTGCCGCGTCGGGCTCACCGCTACGCCAGCCAAGCACACCAGCGAAGTCTTCGGGGCTCCGATATACACCTACAGCTACCGGGAGGCCGTGGCTGACGACTGGCTGATCGATCACGAACCTCCAATCCGCTATCAGACCCTGCTGAGCCAAAACGGCATCCACTTTGCCAAGGGCGAGAGCGTCAGCGTCATCGATACGAGTACCGGCGAAGTGGATGTCGCCGAGCTTGAGGACGAACTCGACTTCGAAATCGAGTCCTTCAATCGTCGCGTGATTACGCCCGGTTTCGACAAGGTCATCTGCGAGCAACTGGCACAAGAGCTCGACCCGTCGGGCGATGAAAAAACGATGATCTTTTGCGTTAACCAAGCCCATGCCGAGCGAGTCAAAAACCTTCTCGACGAAGCCTTCAAGGACGTTCACGGCGAGGATTACAACCAGGCAGCTGTACAGATCATCACCGGGCAAAGTGACAAGGTCAAACAACTGATCCGCCAGTACAAGAACGAGCGGTACCCGAGCATTGCCATCACGGTCGACCTGTTGACCACCGGTATCGACGTACCGCGCATTTGCCACTTGGTGTTCATGCGCCGGGTGCGTTCGCGCATTCTCTACGAACAGATGAAGGGCCGGGCGACTCGCCGCTGCGATGAAATCGGCAAGACGGTATTCAAAATCTACGATCCGGTTGATCTGTACGCTGCCCTCGAGCCAGTAGATACAATGAAACCGCTAGTGAAAGACCCAAACATCAGCCTCGAACAGCTGGTCAGCGAGCTAACCAACCCAGCCAGCCTCGATGCTCCTGGTAACCAGCCAGACACTAGCCACGCCCACGACGTCCTGGACCAGTTGAGCCAGCGGGTCATGCGCATCCTGCGCAAGGCCAGCCATAAGGCCGAGCAAAAGCCAACCCTAAAGGCCAAGCTCGCAGAACTGGAGAACACCTGGGGCGTAGCCCCGGACAAACTGCATCAGCACCTGCACCAGCTCGGCCCACAGCAAGCTGCCCAGTTCATCCAACAGCATGCCCAACTGCTCGATCAGCTCGCCACGGTTAATGCCCTGCTGGGATCGCTGAACTACCCGGTGATCGCCACTCACACGGACGAACTGATGGTCCGTGAGCAGAACTACGGCGATTACCAAAAGCCCGCAGACTATCTGGAAAGCTTCAACGACTTCATTAAGAATCAGTTGAACCAGTCAGTGGCCCTCGGCGTAGTGGTCAGCCGTCCGCAAGACCTGACTCGTGAACAATTGCGCGAAGTGCGCCTGCTGCTCGACGGGCATGGCTACAGTGAGGTGAACCTGCAAAGCGCCTGGCGCAACCAGACCAACCAGGAAATCGCTGCCAGTATCGTGGGCTTCATCCGCCGCGCCGCCCTCGGAGAGGCTTTGCTACCATTCGAACAGCGCGTAACCAAGGCGATGGAGACGATTTATATACTGCAGCCTTGGACTCAAATTCAGCGTAAGTGGCTTGACCGCCTGGCCAAGCAACTGGTGCACGAGGTCGTTATTGACAAGAAGCAGATTGGTGAGGCGTTCAAGAGCGATGGCGGCAGCACGCGGCTGGACAAGATGCTCGGCGGCAACCTGGGCGTGGTACTGGACGCCCTGAATGACAACCTGTGGGCACAGACGGGATGAGGCCGATCCTGAACGCTGGGTTGGCCACCGTACTCGTTCATGAGGGATAATGCCCTCCTATTGCACGAGCTATCGACTGCAACACCTAGAGACGCTTAATGACCCTTGCCGAGCTTCATCAGATCCTTGACCGTGGTGAGGACAGCCGCCATCAGTTCAAGCGCGATTTCAGTAATATCGATGCCTTGGCAGCCGAGTTGGTGGCGTTCGCCAATACGTCCGGTGGCTACTTGCTAATTGGCGTAGACGACTCCGGCGCGGTGAGCGGGTTGAGTAGCGCCGACATTTCGCGACTCAATCAGCTGCTCTCCAACGCGGCCTCACAGAATGTCCGTCCGGCGATCAATCCATTGTCCAGCAACTTTCAGACCGAGCACGGGCTGGTCATGGTGGTGACAGTCGAACAAGGGCTGAATAAACCCTATGTCGACAACCAGGGTCGCATCTGGGTAAAGAACTGCGCCGACAAGCGTCGGGTCACGGCCCGTGAAGAACTGCAGCGTTTGTTCCAGCAGGCCGGGCTGGTGTGCGCCGATGCGGTACCGGTCGCGGGCAGCAGCGTGGCGGATATCGACGCCAAAGCGCTGGGCGAGTACTTCCAAAGACGCTTTCGGCAGAGCCCCGAACAGACAGGTTTGGAAACCACCCGCATCCTGGAAAATCTTGGCCTCGCCAGTGGCGACACACCCAATTTGGCCGGCTTGCTGCTATTCGGCCAAGCGCCACAACGCCTGTGCCCGGCGTTCGATATCAAAGCCGTGGCGTTTCCGGGCACGGTTCTGCATGACCGCCACTATCTAGACAGCGAAGACATCGACGGCAATCTGCAGGAACAGTACCGACGCAGCCTTGCCTTCATAAAGCGCAACCTACACCACGTGCAGCGCCAGCAGGGCTTCAATACCCTCGGCCAGCTGGAAGTGCCGGAGGAGGTGTTTGAAGAACTTCTGGTCAATGCCCTGATCCACCGCGACTACTTTGTCAGCGCCTCCATCCGGATCATGATCTTCGCCGATCGCATCGAACTGATCAGCCCTGGGCACCTGCCTGACGTGCTCGACACCGAGAAAATTCGATTCGGCATGTCCAACCGTCGTAACCCGACGCTCACCTCCCATGCTGTGCACATTCTGCCCTATCGCGGTCTGGGCACCGGCATCCCGCGCGCTATCGATGCTTGGCCAATGATCCGGCTGGAGGACGACCGGCAGAGTAATCAGTTCAAGGTGGTGATTCAGCGCGCCGTTGAAAAAGGGCCTCTTTCGGGCCCAAGTGGGGACCAAGTAGGGACTAAGTCGGGACCAAGTAGGGACCAAGTAGGGACTGAGTCCGCTGTCGAAGAAGAACAAGCCGAAACTCGCCTGTCTTTGCAGCAAGAGCAGATAACGCTGCTGTGCAAGATGACAGGCGATCACACTGCGCCAGAGCTAATGACCTTCGTCGGGCGCAGCAACCGCAGCAAGTTCCGCAAGCAGGTTTTGACCCCACTACTGACGCTTGGCGTGGTCGAGATGACCATTCCAGACAAGCCCAACAGCAGCAAGCAACGCTATCGCCTGACTGTAGCCGGCCAAGCGCTAAAGGCCGAACAACGTTCCTCAGACGACTGAGCCCAGACAACCACTTCTTTGCGCTAGCGCGATCTGGCGCTTTAAACACTTCGCCACAGGTACCCCATGACTAACTCCGATATCGTCCAGAAACTCTGGAACCTCTGCGACGTTCTGCGCGACGATGGCATCAACTACAGCGACTACGTCACCGAGCTCGTGCTTCTGCTGTTCATCAAGATGGAATACGAACAAGTGCAGAACAACGACAGCTTCGGCCACAAGCTGCCCGAAGGCGCGCGCTGGCCAGACCTGGCTGGCAAGTCCGGCGTTAACCTGCTAGATCACTACCGGCAGATGCTGCTGGACCTTGGCAAAAACCGGGACCCGCTGATTGCCGCCATCTACGCCGACGCTCAGACTCGCCTCAAAGAACCGCGCCACCTCGAGCAACTGATCAAGAGCCTCGACGGCATCGACTGGTTCAGCGCCCGCCAAGACGGCCTCGGCGATCTTTATGAAGGCCTGCTGGAAAAGAACGCCAGCGAAACCAAATCTGGCGCCGGCCAGTACTTCACCCCGCGACCGCTGATCGACAGCATCATCCGCTGCATCAAGCCGCAGCCGGGCGAGACCATCCAAGACCCGGCCGCCGGCACTGCGGGCTTTTTGATCGCTGCTGACGCCTATATCAAAAGCCAAACCGACGATCACTACGACCTAGACGCCAAAGCCCAGGCATTCCAACGCAATCGCGCCTTTGTTGGCGTAGAACTGGTGCCCAGCACTCGCCGCCTGGCACTAATGAACACCTTGCTGCATGGCATGGAAGGCGACGAGGAAGGTGTGGTGCACCTGGGCAACGCCCTAGGTCAGACCGGGGCCAACTTACCCAAAGTAGATGTCATCCTCTCTAACCCACCATTCGGCACGGCCAAGGGTGGCGGTGGCCCGACTCGTGATGACCTCACCTACCGCACCAGTAACAAGCAGTTGGCCTTTCTTCAGCACATCTACCGCGGCCTCAAGCCCGGTGGCCGCGCCGCTGTAGTGCTGCCGGATAACGTGCTGTTCGAAGCCGGCGTTGGCACCGACGTGCGTCGCGACCTGATGGACAAGTGCAACCTGCACACGATCCTGCGTCTGCCTACCGGTATTTTCTATGCTCAGGGTGTGAAGACCAACGTGCTGTTTTTCCAGAAGGGCACCGTGGAAAATCCGCGTCAGGAGGAAGGCTGCACCAAACGTGTTTGGATCTATGACCTGCGTAGCAATATGCCTAGCTTTGGCAAGCGTACCCCTTTCGGCGCCACTCACCTCAAACCGTTCGAAGATGCCTATGGCGACACACCCGACGGCGAAAGCCCACGATCCGAGAACGTCGAAGGTATCGGTGAAAACAGCCGCTTCCGCTGCTTTACCCGCAATTACATCCGCAACGAGCGGAGTGAATCGCTGGATATCAGTTGGCTAAAGGACGACAGCAGCCTGGATGCTGCCGATCTGCCCGCTCCAGAAGTACTGGCCGGTGAGGCAATGGCTGAACTGACCGAGGCGCTGCATGAGCTGGAAGAGCTGATGAAGGCACTGGGGGCGGGGGATGAAGTGATGGCGCAGAAGCAGTTGATGGCTGAGGTGATGGGGTTGGAAGTGAGAGCTGAAGATGAGTAAGTTACCAGCCGGGTGGGCCACTTGCAGACTCGCCGATATAGGACATATCGTTACAGGCAAAACCCCTAGCACGAAGGAGCCAGCCTTTTACGGAGGAAGCATTCCCTTCATCAAGCCGGGCGATCTCGATCATTCAGGTCCAATAGTCAGGACAGAAACAAGTCTAACGAATGCTGGCGCTGCAGAGGTTCCCGTTCTGCCACCGCAAAGCATCGTAGTGACTTGCATTGGAAACCTAGGGAAAGTCGGTCTAACCACAACAACATCCGCCACAAATCAACAAATCAACGCGCTGATTCCTGACACTGGCATAGACCCGAGCTTCGTATTTCATTACTGCAAGACGCTAAGGCCGTGGCTGGAAGCTCAATCTTCTGCCACAACGATCTCCATCGTAAACAAAAGCATTTTTTCTAAAGCGCCTATTCCGCTGCCGCCCGCCGCCGAACAAATCCGAATCGCCGCCAAGCTCGATGAACTGCTGGCCCAGGTCGACATCCTTAAAGCCCGCATCGACGCCATCCCCACCCTGCTCAAACGCTTTCGCCAATCCGTCCTCGCCGCCGCCTTTTCCGGACGATTGACAGAGGAGTGGCGTGGGTACACCCAAAACAACTCGACTCACGGCTGGGCTCAGACAACGGTAGGCAATCTTTGTAAGCTAAAAAGCGGGATAGCTATATCCGCTGAATATGAAAAGACGACTGGAGATTTTAAATACTTTAAAGTTGGGGAGATGAATCTTAAGGGCAATGAGTTTCACCTCCAACACACGGATCGATATCTAGCCAAAGGCGATGCCCCGGAAAAGTCCTTAATGCCAAGTGGAAGTATTTTGTTCCCAAAGCGAGGCGGGGCAATCGCTACAAACAAAAAAAGAATTTTGAAGGAACCTTCATTTGTTGACCTAAACATCATGGGAATTATTACCCCCGTCGATGTCGAGATCATGTATGTTTATCGCTGGTTCGAAACGATTGACCTAGCCAAACTTAACACTGGTTCCACAATCCCTCAAATCAACAATACCGACATTGCCCCGCTTGAAATTCCGCTCCCCCCTTCAGCAGAGCAAAGCGAAATCGTCCGCCGCGTCGAACAACTCTTCACCTACGCCGACCAGTTGGAATCCAAAGTCACCTCGGCCAAAAGCCGGATCGACCACCTGACCCAAAGCATCCTGGTCAAAGCCTTCCGTGGCGAACTGGTGCCCCAAGACCCGAATGACGAACCGGCCAGCGCTCTGCTGGAGCGCATCCAAGCCCAACGCGCCGCCGCGCCCAAGGTCAAGCGAGGAAGAAAGAGCACATGAAGCGGGTGTTCATTGCCAATTTCGGTCGTGAAAACTACGAGTGGCCCAACTGCCTTCGTCGCTCGACGGTTGCAACCATGAACGCCGAAAAAACCCATCGCTTCTGGGCTGCAGGCGACCGTGAAGGCTTCATCGAGACCACACTGAAATATGAGAAAACCGCTCGATGCATGGTTCCCACACCGGGGGTGGCATCACGCTGGTTCAACTTGATGTCCATTATCGCGCAAACATCCGGCGATATCTGGATTCACCGCGAGAAAAACGATTTGTGGTGGACCGAGTCGCTACCTGATGCACCAGCCTTTGAACTTGGCGAAGACTCTAGCAGCAAGCCTTCCAAGCCTATCTACGTATGCCATAAGCCCTGCAAACCCTGGGCAAAAGTCAACTTGATCGGTAGTCGGTTGGAATGGAGCGCGTTGCATCCGAAGGCATGGGACTTTCTTTCAACCGAGGCTACCTTTCAGCAGCTGTCCCCCGATTATGCGGAGTACGCCTTGGCGCTAGTCCACGGGAATGACCTGAACCCATGGCATGAACGCCGAGAGTGGCGAGAAAAAACGGCTGTGCGTAAAGCGGGCCTTGTGACCTCGTTTAGTAACCTAAAAGTTGCTGCATATCGGATGGCACGCACCGCGTGGGGAACAACACAACATTCAAACGGCCAAGAAGAACTCCGCTGGTCCAAGAACAAAGATTTCAGCTTCCCAAACGAAGAAGAACTACAGCTCTACATTGAAGAGCTGTACCACATGCAAGAAGGCTTATGCGCGCTTACCGGCATACCGATGCAGCTGGATCGGGCGCAGGACGATGACGAACAGCTGTGCTCTCTCGACCGAATCGACAGCGATGGCCACTATGCCCCCGGCAACCTGCTGATCGTCTGCCGCTTTGCCAACCGTTGGAAAAGCCACAGCAATAACGCTAATTTCATGCGGTTGATCAACCTGATCAAAAGCAACGCCAACCTCTAAGCCTTATCTCGCAAAAATTGCAATGGATCTTCACTCATTTTGAAACCCATTCTCGGTGCCCTGAAATGGCTGCTGCTGGTCATGCTGCCGGTGGGAATGCTCAAATTATCCTCGACCAATGACCATCTCTTCACGAAAAAATACATTTTGAGTGGTTTAATACTAGGCTAGCAGCAGTATTCCTAGAGGTATTCCAAGACCAAACCTAAAATATAAAAAAACATTAAAATCATAAGATTATGGGATCATTTCAGATTACCCCGGCCCACCAACACCAAGCCCCTGAAATCCAAAAAATTTCAGGGGTTTTTCTTTGGCGTCGAGAAAACTCGATGCGACGCAGCGTGACACGGATCATCCAAGGAAGAATTCTGCATGAATATCAGGGAAGCCCAGAGGAAAGCCTCGTTGAAAATGTTGCTGGGAGCAGGGATCGCCATCCTCAGTCTCATCAGCACGGTCATCTCTACACTGCTTATGTTTTCATCGAAACTCGATGACGGCAGTGCCATCGGCAGCGCGATTGCCTATCAGCTCAAACGGTTCGCCTACTTTTGCTACGAACACACCGGCGGCCTCCATTGGCTTTGGGACCTGGCGCCGATTCCCGACCCCTACTGGCTTACATCCCCCAGCAACTTCTGGTTCATCGCTGTCTATCTGGGAATCTTCGTCGGTTCGGCGCTTTTCTCCTCCGGCGCGGCATCAAAAGCCAGGATCCGCAGAATCAACAGGGAGATCGAAGACCAGCTCATCAAAGAATCCATCGCCGGCACCCGATCACGCACCCGAGCCCAGATCGAACAGTCCGTGGACATTCCCGGCAGCAGCATCTGGAAGCAGTGGCATGAGCTTTACCTTGCGCCACTGGTCACGACGATAGTCGGAGCCTTGATACTCAAATTTGTATTTGGCGTTTGATCCTCCCTGGCCGAAAGCACCCCGTATCGAAAAGGAAGCTGGGAAGAATGGATCCCCGTATGACGAAAGCGTCTATTTACAAACCTTGGCCCGCCACGACTCGCCTTTGATAACAACACCGGGGGCAATGAAAGCATGTTGACGGAAGAGCTCAGGGCGTGAAGCGGCACGGAACTGAAGGCAGGCTCGATCCGTTTATAACCGCAGACACATGTAGGGGAACACCGCCGTAGAATGGCCAGAGCTCCTACATGAAACTCGGAAAGCGGTGTCTTGTGGCGCTTGGGGGGGACGGCCTATAGTTTCGCGTCGCCCAATGGCGACTCGGGTTTGGCGACCTGATTGAACGAGGTAGATCCCTTCATTTGAATGAGGTACTACCAATGAACCGATACATGCCCATCACCGGCGTCGACTGCACCCCCGCTACCCTGCTGATCGACACCGAAGCCCCGCTTGATGTCCTCTTCGAAACCGCTGACTACCGCATCCGAACCGTGACCCAGCTGCTGGAAAACATCGCGTTCCGCTCGGACATCAGCTCCGACACGCTGGTGCTTTCCGACTTCTGCAAAATGCTGACGATAGCGCTGCGCGATGGGTGTGATGTGATGGATGTGATTGGTAGACGATTGCGGGCGCAGGCGGTTGAATAAATGAAAACGGGCGACCTTTGGGGTTGCCCGTTTCGCTTATATGCTCCAGTTAGCGCACACGCGTACTGACTTACCTTAGGCCCCTGCGCTTATTGCACCGAAGCCGTCTTGAAGTGACTGACCGAGTTGTCAGCCCCGTTTGGCACTCGGGGACAGGACGACCGGCGCCACGAAGTCGAACGTTTCCTGACCCGCTGGAAGCATGTAGGGATCTTTCATAGTCAGGCGGTACACCGCAGACACCACAGCAGTGTCTATCACTGGATCGCCGGAACTCTCGGCCAGGTAAACCTTGGGCTTCGGACTCCCGGTCGAGAACCTGAAAAGCACTCTAATTGTCAGCGTTTGACCAGAGTGATTGAGCCCACCGAGCTCATACGAACGCCATAACTCGAAACGCATCTGGCGCAGAAGCCCCCCAATCCACACTCGATTGTATTTCTGCACCTGCTCAGCATCGAGCTCCAGCCCAAGGGCCAATAGCGGCCGCATTGCCTTCCAGGCGGGGTCACCGTATTTTTGGGTAGCATCGACGTACAGCTTCAAAGCACCCGACACATCCTGCGCACCGCCCTTGCCCTGCTCCATCAACCCACCCAACCCCACCACACCACCTATACCTGCACGGGTGTAATAATCGCGGGCCTTCACCGGGTCAACTGGCTCGTCAATCCCATCCCGCGCCATGCGCGCGAGCTCCACATAGGCATATGGATCGGCCGGCGCCGCTTGCAGGTAGAGTGACCTGGCCCGGGCAGTGTTCTGGCCCACGCCTGTGCCGCTCTCATAGAACGTACCGAGCACATGCTGGCAAGTCGGAATTCCACCTTCGCTCGCGGATATGACGAGCTGCAAGTCGGACGGTTGAACAGTTCGGTAGTGGGTAGTTTGGCGACATGCCTTGCCTTGGTTGCCATCCAAAGCGTCGTCAAAGGTCCCAAGCGGCACAGAGGGATTGCGCAACTCTGCGAGGTAACGCTCCATCGGCGTGGTGCGGGACTCCTCGAGGTACTCGACGGTGCTCTTCCCAAGGTCTTTCATGCTCTGGCAACCGCCAAGGGCAATCATCAGACCGATCAATACGATATTTTTTTGCATGCTGTGTCGTGTCCATACGTGAAACGCGGTTGCTCGTGGTGACTATCCGCGTATGCAAAATTATCAGGTCGGACTCAGTGCCCCTGGATGCTCGCTACGGGAATACGCTCCTGTGGCTGAGTGACATCGTAAACATACTGCTCACAACCTGCCCCAATGATCACGAACTCCACCAGGTAAACCTTTTGCTTCTCGGGCTTGAAGGTGGAACTCATGGGGCCGCATGCATAAACAATTTTTTCGGCATAGCGGTTGTAGTTCGAGTCGTAGACCCGCGATTCACCGATCACTTCAATCGCCTGCCCGGGATCAGCCTGCACCTCCAGCTGGGGGAAGCGTTTTACGGTGGCGCTGTTGGTAACCTCGTTCATTTTGGCGATCCAGCCGAATACCTTGCCACGACCGGAATCGACCACGGTTCCCAAGATCTCGGCACGCTGATCCGCATCGGAACTGCGTCGTATGGAGAACTGTACCGGGTGAGTGAACCCTGTCGCCTTCATGATGATCTTGGCGTGGTCTGCGTCAGCGACGACCTTGGGTTGTTGCAACTGCACGCCATCCTTGAGCAGGCTTGGCGAGGAATCCCTGACGTTTGAGTGACAGCCTGCCAGGGCCATGGCTAGAACTAAAAAGGTGGTTTTTTTCATGATTACTTCCCTGCAAAATTTGAATGACCACAGACCATCGAAGTACTTTCGACAAAAGCGGAATGGAGATGACCTCGTTCTAGTAATCGATGACTGATTTGGACATCGCTTAACCTGAACGTCCTAACAACCTTGCCCACCATCCAGGCTTGGCGAGTGGCTCAGGTGTTGGAACAGCTTCTTCGCTGGGATGGAGTAAATCTCCCGGATAGTGTTCATGTCCGATGCAGTCACTATCATCAAGCCCAAAGACTTTCACGGCGGCGACCGCCTCGAAACACCAACGACCAAAATAGCTTCCCATCTCAAGCGGATGTTTTACTGGATCACCATAGATGTACCACCACGGTTGCTGTTTACCGCGCCGGTTCAGCTCCGGATACCAATGTTTTACGAAAGCAAGCAACAACGTTGCTTGCTGCGCCTGCGGCGCATCAATGGCCTTGAGCAGCCTTGCGTAGGGCTTGGCATGCAGGAGGTTTTCCCCAATCGTCCGCTCTGGTTGACGAGACGCCATGACTCGATCAAGCAGAACGTCCTGCCCGCCCTCGCCTATCAACGCAACCAAACGAAGCCACTGGTCGTCGGGGATTTCAAGAACGAGCGCCAGGCTCACCAGCCAGAAACACCAGATATAGTGGTTTAAATTTGAAAGCTCAAAGGTCCAGTCTCGGCAAGTCTGGAGATTGTTTTCTGCACAGATTTCATCGGAGGTGCGATTGGAGAGCGCCCAAGCGTCTAAAATCCGAGGAAAAAAGCTGGCCATCTCTCCAACATCACCACCTCTGGAGTAGACCCGTATGGCGGCGCGCAAATTATCTTTAGCGAAGTCGAATGCAAACTGCGCTCTGTATATGGGGTTGGCCGAAGGCTCCGACAAAATTTTACTGGTGCGCTCAATCCATTGCAGATCTTTTGTTTCACGACCACTCCAGTATTGTTCATCTCCCCAAGGTGCACGAATCATGGAAGAACCCCATTCAAGTTTTTGGCGGGTAAAATTTTAGACGTGTAAAAAGGTGACAGATTTATTTTCAGTTGAGCAAAGGCAACAGGCTTGCCTCTCTACACGCCACAAAGTCGGGTCGACCGGCCAGTTACCTGGGCCGGCCTCCCACAGATCCGGACGTGCGCAATTCACGCATCCGGCTCCTCAGTAACAGGCTTTGCTAATCCGTGGTGCTGGCAAGGGAAGCAACTTTAGTAGCAACGCTGCTTTCTCCCAATTCAACCTCCCGCGCTGCGACCTACGCGACAACCACTTGATCCAAATGCGCTCGACGCGAAAACGTAGAGCGCCCATCGACCGATAGTTGCCGCAAATCCCAAAGTAGGCGAAGTGCCCTCTCAGCTTGCGAACCAGTTGAACGTGCTGGTCTCGTACGAATTGATGCCGATTCACACGGCACCATCGGCTGATCTGCCTGAGCGTTCGCCGAAAGCGATCCTTGGCAGTTTTCCGATAAATCGTCCAACAGCCTGACTTGGATCGCCCCCAGTAGTGAGTGAATCCCAGCAGATCGAAGCTTCTGCCTCGACCTGGTATTGCGGGCTTGAAACCCACCAACCGCGTCTTATCCGGATGCAACTCCAGACCAAACCGGCCGAAGCGCTTGGGCAGTACCTCCATTACCCGCCTGGCGTCCCGCTCGTTGGCGAAAACCAGCACCGCATCATCGGCATAACGCAGCATAGAACTGCTGCCAACCAATCGCGGCTTTACTTCGCGTTCGAACCAGACATCCAATACATGGTGGAGATAGATATTCGCCAACAATGGCGAGATCACACCGCCTTGAGGTGAGCCGGCCTCCATGCGTTGCCATTGCCCGTGTTCCATCACGCCCGCCTTCAGCCATTTGCCGATCAGGCGGTTGAGCACACCATCCTTTACCCGTTGCTGCACGAATCCTCGCAACAGAGCATGGTCAATCGTGTCGAAGTACGACCGTATGTCCAACTCCAGCACCCAGCCACCGCCCATGTTCCTCAGACGCTGGTACAGCACTTCCAAGGCCTGATGAGCCGAGCGGCCTGGCCGAAACCCATAAGACTGGGTCGGCAAAAAATTCCCGACACGGGTTATGATCCTATCAACAATAGTCTCGGCAGTACTGGGCCTATTTATTCAGAATAAATCAGAAAAAAAGCTGATCCAAAATCTCTCTCACTTTTACAGTATCTTCCGGATGAAGACTTACATACTTATCACATGCTAGCCGTATGTATTTAGAGCAAATCTCTTCACTTACAACAACTGTATCTTCATTTTTTGGCGGATAACCATAAGCGAACTCAACACCTTCAAAATGTTCCTCCTCAAAAAAACTATTTAAATCAGGAAAATTGCAGTACGCACCATCCGTACTGAAGCCCCACCTTTTCACCAATAGCTCAAGAGATTTTATAAAATTACCATCGTGATACATCCGATCAAAATACCCCTTCACTATCCAGTAAGGGTCTGAATCAGTATATGGCTGTCCAAATAGCTCTTTCATATCAATCCTCACTGGGGGTGAAAGTTAGTAACTGCCCCTGTAGCCTTGTCAAGGTAGACCCTAAAGCTAACGCCCCCGGCAGTAGCATCATATTGAGTCACCCCCTTCGACAAAGCACCCCTGTATCCACTGGCCGCAGCCTGCTGTCCAAGATCAAGGATCTTTTGATCAGAGAAGACCTTCGGATCATAAACAGTCTTAGTAAACTCTTTCGCTTTATAGCCGATCACATTTCCAGCTCGATCATAAGCCGGTATCTGATATTCAATATTTGTAATCCCCTTAACAGAAGTCGGTGTCTCACCCAATATCTTTATGCCATTTGAAGATGCGGCCTGAGAGAATGCATCAAGATTATGGGTTCCGCTAACCCCACTTTTCTGGGTCAATCCATCGAAACTACTCAGATGGTTTTTGATGCTCGGATTAAAGCTCATGCCTTCCGGGAAGCTTGCAGCCCCTTTTGCACCACCCGTTTCCACCCACCCCTTCGGCGGACTCTCCGCAAACTTCTTGTCCCAATCAGCATCCTTCGGACCACCCCCCAGCTCATCGCGCCCTTTCGTTACACCATCCGAAGACCCCTTACCCACAATACCAATGGCCTTGCCCGCTACAGACCCGGCAGCGTTGGTGGCGGTCCCCAAGGCAATATCCAGCAGCGTCGTTGCACCACGAACGTATACATCACCTTTTTGAGTAGTTGCCCCAAGCTTGGAAAGCTCCTTGAAACGATCATCGCTATGCTCCAAATCGTCCTTGCTCTTACCACTGAGCTCGCTCGCTAGGGATTTTGACAAAGCATCTTTAGCGTCGGCGATTTTGTCTCCAAACAGCTTATCCACCACCACATTACCGGCCAGACTCACCGCGGCTTTGACTGGTCCCATGACGGCTTGTATCCCCAAGCGTACAAGCTGCGCTTGCGCTGGGTTCAATTTATCGAGATAGGTCTGTAAAGCGTCAGCTTGAACCAACACATTTCCGCCGGAGGTACTTGGTACCAACGGCTTAAAATTCACAATCATGCTGTTGCCATCAGCATCAACATAGTGGACCGGATCCTTCTGGCCCTCGTCACCCGAAGCACAGTCTCCTGTAGCGCCACAGCTTTCTTGTTGCTTGGCAAACGTTGTGAATAGGTCCGCGAAGTATTGGATAGCGATTACATCCTTAGGCTCCAGCTTCGCGATGTCATCAGGATCCTTACCATTGCGAACCAGGTTCTTCGCAACATTCAGCGCAACCTCATCCCCCAACGCAGCCCTCGCGGAAGCAGGAACCTCCTCTATTGATACCCGCTGTGCCTGTATGCTGTTCCAGACCTGTCCAGCGGCCTGCACCGGCCCATTGACCAGCTTGAGTGCGTCCTCATACGCTTTCAGGCTGCTATCGGGGTAGCTTTTGATGCTGTTCTTCCAAGCCTGCACCGTCCCAGAGGGATCCATCACCGCGTCCACCGAGGATTTGGTGACGTACAAGTCGGTCCGAGATTCATCATCCTTGGTGATTTCGTAGGCCTTGCTTACATCCCGGTTGAGCCCAACCGTCGAATCGGCCCCGGTTTTAGCATCATTGCGCACCACAACTTCGCCGGCCCCGACAGTGGCCCGGACGGTCTGCTGACGATCCTTCTCATACTCCCAACCGCTGATGCTCCAGCCGTTTTTATCTTTCTCGCCTTTGCCAACCTGACTGCTGTCTTGAGCGCCGCCGCCACCTTGGGAGTAGCTGCCACCCACGTTCAGGTAATAGCCGTGCTCCTTGTCCTTACCGGCGATGTCACTGAAGCCCAGGGTTCCGGTGTCCAGTTTGAGGTTGCCGTTATCGGCGGCGATCAGTGCACCATCCAGTTGAGTGTGATTCTCGGTCCGGATGTCGACTTTGTTTTTGCCGGTGATGCTGGTTTGCTGTTCGACCCAATGGGTCTCGCCGGTCGTTTGTCCATATCCCACCGAGCCGCTGATGCCAGCCCCTGGACCAACGGTCGCGGTAACGCTGAGGTCGAACTCTTTGCCTTTGACTTCGCCTGTGTCAGGCGCCGAGGAGATATTCAGATTACCGCCGACACGGCCAACGACCTCATCGCCGCGCAGGGTGGCACCACTGATGTTGGTGTCTTTGCCACTGGTGAAGCCCAGGCGGTTGCCCGCGTAGAGGTAGGCTTCTTGCTGTCGGTTACCTTCCCGGTCGAGATTGCCCTTGCCGATGTTCACGCTGACGTAGACGCCTACGCCTTGAGAGCCGAACGTCAGGCCTGCCTCACCACCACCGTTGTGTCGATTGCTCTCACTGTCGCTGGCGTTCTGCGCCGACCGGATGTTCAACTCATTACCAGCATCGAGCGCAATATCTCGCCCAGCCTTGACCTGAGTGCCTATCAGGTTGATGTCGTGGCGGGCGTCCACGTTGACATCCCTTCCAGCGGCAACCTGAGTGGCTGTCGAACTGCCGTGAACGCCATCCTCGGTGGCAACACCGTAGCTGCCGCCGACGCCTAGCTTGAAGCCTCCACTGGTGCCGCCATGAATCCCACTCCAGCTTTGGCGATCAGTGCTTTCCTGGCTGACACTTCCCTTCGCTACATCCAGCGTGACGTCGCGACCTTTGACGTTGATATCCCGCCCGGCCTTTAGCTGACCACCTTTGACCGTGACGTCGTTACCGGCATTGAGATTCAGGTCGTTGCCCGCATCGAACGTCGACGCGCGATTGGTCTGCTCAATGACCTGCTGGCTACTGGTTTGCGTGCTGTTGCCAAACTTGACGTCGACGGTCGGTCCGTTGACGAATTGGGCGACGGCATCGACGCCTTTTAGGGTGCTGGACGCCTTACTGACGCCGTCCTCCCCTTTCCCTGCGCCACTGACCGCATCCTTGGTGTTGCCGTAGTTATGATTGAACGAAATGCCAAGCCCATTACGACTGGCTTCGCGCTCCTGCTCGGTCAGTTGGGTTTCACGCGCAGCATCCACGTTGATATTGCGTCCTGCCGTGAGGCCTATGTCACGGCTGGCACGCAGATCGGAACCCGTCTGGTTGATATCGCGCTGAGCGTTGATGGCAACATCTTGCCCTGCACTGATCTGGCTAGCGGCAGCGGTTTGCTGTTCCAGACGATTCTTGTTCTTGAGGCTATCGGCACCTGCAAAGAAATTGATGCCATTAGCATCCGAAGAAACACCAATCCCAGCCTGCTTGTTCTTTTCCCAATCCCGCTCGGAACGGCTGTTCTGCGCCGCCAGAACATTCACATCGCGCCCGGCATTCAGACTGACATTACGCCCAGCCTCGATTCCGCTGCCCACCAGGTTGATATCGCGCTCTGCCTGCAAAGTCGCATCACGATCAGCCGTCACCTGACTGCCAACACTGGTACTGCTTTGCGCGATCCGGCCCGACTCTTTCGCCGAGGAGAACGACAGGAAGCCGCCCGAGACCGAGAGCCCGGTTTTCTTCTTGTATTGCTCGCTATGGCTGTAAGCGGTGTCATTGGCCGCGACGAGGTTGATGTCGCCGCTGTCCTTGACCAGGCCCGCACGCAGTTCCACGTCATTGCCGGCGGTGGTTTCGCTGGCGCGCAAACGCAAGTCATTGCCCGCGACCAGCACCACATCGTTGCCCGCTTCCAGCTCGCTGGCCACTTGGGAGGCCGTGGTTTTCAGCTCGCTTTTGCCGCTTTTGGACAAGCCGAGGAAACCCGATTTGGTTTTCTTGCTGTAGGAACCGTGCTCTTCAATGCCCGAAAGCACCGCCACATCGCCGGTGGCGCCCACTACCAAATCATTGCCGGCGTTCAATTGGCTGCCGATCACCGTGACGTTGCGGCCGCCGTCCAGCGTGACACCACCGCCGGCCGCATGGCTGGTATTGACCGTCAGGTCTTGCCCCGCCTCCACCACCGACGCGACGTTGGTGCTGTCATAGCTTTCCCGTTGTTCGCTTTTACTGCGGCCAAAGGAGCCTTTGCTTTTCTTCGAATAGAACTCTGCGGTTTCGTCCGTTGCAGACAACAGGCTGATGTCGCGCGTGGCGTCGAGCGCAACATTATTGGCCCCTGTCAGGCGACTGGCGACAAGACTCAGGTCTTGCCCCGCCTTCGCGCTGAGGTCCCCACCCGATTTGACGACTGAGGATTGCTGGCGCACTAGGTCGCTGCTGCTTTTGACTTTTTTGCTCTGGGAAAAGCGATGGCTTTCGTTGGCGGCAGAAGCGATAGCGATGTCACGCCCGGCGGTCAGTGCCAGGGTGGTCTCGGCGATAAGGTTGCTGGCGACGATCCGCAGATCCTGCCCGGCCGCGGCCTTCAGCTCCCCGCCAGCAGAAACATTGGAACCGTTCTGGGTAATGGTCTGGTCTCGGTGCCTGCTACCCATTGTGTTGCTGTTCGACTGCTCAGCGGAGGCGATATTCACGTCACGCACCGCCTGCAGATTCATGTCATTACCGCTCTTGACCACCCCTCCCTCGTTAGCGATATCCCGTCCGGCGCCCATCGCCAGGTCATGACTGGCCTCGATCCGCGCCGCGCTGTCGACAAAGTCACGTTGCTCGGTCTTGTAGCCGGTGCTGCTGGCATGGCGGGTAACGGTTCGTTCGTTAGTCACGTCGCCGGTGAGGGCAACAACACTGACATCCCGCCCGGCAATAACCCCGCCCGCCCGGTTAGTAAGATCATTACTCGCCAGCGCCTCAAGGCGATTCCCCGCTTCAAGCAATCCGCTGTTGACCAAGCTATCGCCCGCCGTCGCCCTCAGGTTGCTCGACGCTCGCAAGGTGCCGGCATTGATCAGGTTCTGACCGGCGATCAGGCTGACGTCCGAGCCTTGTATCAGCGCGCCATTGGCCGCCAGACGATGATTGGCCTGGGCCAGGTACAGCACCGGCACCAGGACCTGTTCGTTGTTCACCGTCCGGTTTTCCATCCAGACGATGTCATGGGTCAGCGCCGCGACTTGTTCGGCGGTCAGGCTGACGCCCAGGGACAGGTTGAGCGCGTCCTTGCTGGCGACGGCGTTGTTCATCAGGTACTTGAACATGCCGTCGTCGGAGGTCTGGCCGTCGAGGAAGCGTTGGCCGGTGCGGGCGATCACGGCTTGCTGGATCAGCCGTTGTTCGTAGAAACCGTCACCCAAACGCTTTGCGGCGACGTCGGGGTCGTAACCCAGTTTGCTCAGCAGATAGTCCGAGCTCATGAACTGGCGCATGTTGGTCAGCGCCGGGTTGGTCTCGATCAGATATTTGTGCGGGTTGGACTTGATCGAGCTGTCCGGCAGGCCGCGCACTTGTTGCAGGCCGGAGCCCTGGGTCGGCGTGGTCGAGCCGTCACCGCTCATGCGGAACAGGCCGTTTTGCCCGGTTGGCAAATCGAAGCCCGGCAAGGCAAGTGGATCGACCGGCTGCTGGGTCAGGTCCGGGGACAGCTGTCGGTTAACGTTGACGCGGGTGGAGAACGCGTTGTCGGCCTGGGTGTCGGTGCGCGGGCCGGCGCCGACGTAGTTGTAGCCGCCACGCACGACACTGCTGTCGGCTTGGCCCTGGACACGGACATCCACCGCGCCGCCGGCCTGGATAATCGCGGCATAGGTTTGGCTGTCGGTGGTGATTGTCTGGGTGCCCAGCGCTGGAATTTCGCGCTCGGTCATGCCGATGAAACGGCTCATCGCCGCCTCGAGGCCTCCCAGGTCGTTGGCGTTATAACCCGGGCTCTGCAACCAGTATTTGTTGGTGAAGTCATTTGCAGCAGCGCGCCAGCCACCTGGGCTGCGCGTGCGCGCGGACATGAAGGTGCGCGAGGTTTCGGTCTCGCCGGTCTCGATGCCGATGTTGTTCAGGCTGGTGACGTTGGCGGTCAGTGCGCCGCCGACGCCGATGCTGCTGCTCCGGTTAGTCAGCGTGTCGCCCTGGATATCCAGGTTGCCGCCGGTGGTGATACTGGAGGCAGCGCTGGCTGCGGTGACTTCGAACTTGTCGCGCTGGACGATCTGCCAGACGTGGTTCTCCTTGCCTCCCCTGCAGTCGCCGGCGTTGACCCCTTCGATGCAGGCCACCTCCCTGATCGAGGCGGTGTAGATACCGGCATCGTTGGTGGTCAGTATCTGGCGGACGTTGTCGATGGTACTGGCCGCCAGACGCATGCTGCCGTCGCTTTGCAGCGTGCCGGAACTGTTGAGGATGCTGCGCGCTCGGGTGCCGAGGCCGTCGCGGTCAATGCTCAGGTCGCCCAGGCTGTAGATGTCGGCGTAACGGTTGGTCAGGCTGTCGACGCGCAGTCGGGTATCGGCGCCGCTGAAAATCAGTCCACGCTCATTGAGCAGGTCGACTGTCGAAACGTCCAGCGCCCCGGCGCTGCCCAGCGTGCCGTAGTTGTTGATCGTTGCAGCCGTGACGCTCATGCCTGCCGCCGAAGTCAGGCGACCGTAGCTGTTGAGGACGCCATCGACTACGACGGTTGTGTTGCCACCGCCAGCGATACTGCCGTTTTGCTCCAGATTGATCAGCGCGGCCTTGAGGCCCAAGGTGCCGAGACTGCTCAAGCGACCGTTGCCTGTGTAGGCGCCGGTCAGTTGCACGTCGACCGTTCCATCGCTGCCGATCAGACCGTCAACGCGCCAGTTGCTGCCACGGCCCACCATACCGTCGGTACTGAGCAATTGGCCGGTGGCCGTCTGGGTCAACTGATCGACATTCACCACCAGATGCCCCGCCTGGATCGCGGTGCTGTTGGTCCATTGGTCAGCCGTCACGTTCAAATTGCCGTAGGTCACCAGGCTGCCACCCGCCTGACCGAGGTTGGCTTGGCTGATGCCAAACAATCCCAGGCCGGTGTGCAACAGTTCGCCGCCCACGTTCTGAATGCTGCCGGTGTCCAGCCCGACACTCTGGCTGGCGGTGGCGAGGGTGCCGTCGCGGTTGTCGAACAGGCCACCTATCTGGAAAACCGTCGTGCTGTTTTTGCCCAGCGTACGCAGCTGGCCTTTTTGGTTGCTCAGGCTGGCGGCGAGAATGTCCAGGCTGTCCTGGCTTTCGATGATGCCCGCGTTGTTGTTCAACGCGCCCGAGAGATCGAACTCGATACGATTGGCGCTGACCTGCCCGCCATCACTGTTGTCCATCGCCTGGCCGATGACCCGAACCTTGCCCGTGGCGTACAGGCCACCACCGCGGTTGTCGATATCCGCACCGGCGTTGGTGATCACGATGTCGCCCGCTTGTGCGGCGATGCGCCCACCGTCGTTGAACAACCCCGCCAAGGCTTCGATGTTGAGCCCTTGGGCCTGGATCGTGCCGCCACGGCGGTTTACGTCGTAGCCGTTTTTCAGCACGCCGACGGCACGCGCCTCG
Source organism: Pseudomonas marvdashtae (assembly GCF_014268655.2). NCBI lineage: Bacteria > Pseudomonadati > Pseudomonadota > Gammaproteobacteria > Pseudomonadales > Pseudomonadaceae > Pseudomonas > Pseudomonas marvdashtae. Next base: position 685,340 of record NZ_JABWQX020000001.1, on the reverse strand, counting down.
AGCGCGGCCTTGACGCTGGCCAGCACGCCGCCCCGGTTGTCCAGGTTGGTCGCAAAGACAGAGAGGTTGGCGTCCTGGGCGATGATGCTGCCGCCCTGGTTGTCGATATCCGCCGCTACATCGACGAGCACCTGACCCTTGCCTTGCAGCGTGCCTTTGGCGTTATCCAGGCTGCCTGCATGGAGCTCGACACCGGCGGCACGGCTGGCGACCAGGCCTTCGTTGGCGTTGTTGACCTTGCCGGTGGCCTTGACCAGCAGCTTGCCATTGGCGGCAACGGTGCCTTTGTTGGAGTTGTCCAGGCTGGCGGTGTGAACGGTCACGGTGCCTTGGCTGGACAACTCGCCGCCCTGGTTGTTGATCGCGCCTGCGTTGGTGATGTCGAGGCTTTTGCCGGCCATCACCAGGCCGGTCAGGTTGTCCAGGCTGCCGAGGATCAGGGTCGCGCTGTTCAGGCTGGACAACTCGCCGGCATTGTTGTCCAGATAACCCACGTTGGCCGTCAGAATGCCTTGACTGTTGATCAGGCCGCCCTGGGCGTTCAGCACTTGGTTGGCCGTCAGGTGCAGTTCGGTTTTACCGAGGATCCGGCCTTTGTCGCGGTTATCCACCACATCGGCGATGACCATGGTCTTGCCCTGTCCACTGAGCGTACCGCCCTGGTTGTTCAGCGCTGCGGTGGTCGTGACATTCAGGTCGCGACTGGCAATGACGGTTTTGCCGGCGTTGTTCAGCTGTCTTGCCTTGAGGGTGACATCACCCGAGGTGTTGCGGCTGTTGTCGGCATTGACCCCGGCTTCGATGATTGCGTTGTTGGTGAGCTTGCCGCCGCTGTCCAGCCGAATGCTGTCGCGGGCCACCAGGTTTTTCTGGTTGGTCAGGTCGCCCTGGGTCTTTGCCTCCAGCCGACTGCCGGCGTACACCTGGCCACGGGTTTCCAGGCTTTTCGCCTTGATATCGACAGCACCGGCAGCCGCCGTCTCGGCCAAGCTCAGATGCCCATTGGCATCCAACTGAATATCCCCGCCACTGGCAACCATCTTGCCGTCCAGCTTCACGCCAACCCCGGCTTCGGTGCCCACTAACTTGATCGCCCCGGCGTACATGCCGCCCAGGGCCGAGGAGTCGATGGCCAGCTCCGGTTTGGCGCTGCCGTCGTCCGCGCGGGCGGTGGGGTTGAGGGTCGTGGCATTGACGTCGTTGCGACCGGCAACGATGGTCAGGTTCTTGGCCTGGATCTCGGCATTGATCTTGGCGCTGCGGGTGATGATTTCGAAGCGGTCGACGTTGTTGGCATTGAGGCCGGCGCCTTCGATGGAGACGCTGCCCTGATCCACTTGATAGCGGTTCAACTGGCCGTTTTCGATAATCGGCTTGCCGGTGGTCAACGTCGCCTTCGGCGTGTTGATGAAACCGCAGCCGTCGCAGGTGATGCCATACGGGTTGGCGACGATGACATGGGCCGATTTGCCCGCCACTTCGGTGTAGCCGCGCAACTGGCTCGGGTTGCCGCCATTGACTTCGTTGAGGATGATTTTGGCGGCCGTGCCCTTGAGGTTCGGGTTGCCGAGGATGATCCCGCCCAGTTGCGTGGATTGGGCGGGGTTGGTGGCGTTGTTGAGGATCACGCCGTTGCTGCCGACGTTGTAATCCTTGAATCGGTTATGGGACAGGCCGCTGCCGTTGGGCTTGGCGATGTTGACCACCGGCACGCCGTTGCCGGCCTTGCCGAGACTGGTGCCGGGAGCACTGACCACGATGCCGTCGGCCTGGGCCCATAGTGGTTGCCAGAACATGACGTTGATCAACAGGAACGCCAGGCTGCGCTTGGGCATGCCCCAGAAGGCGTCGCGGGTGTGCAGGGCGGCAGAAGGCTGGTGGGCCAGCAAGGCGTATTGGCGTTCGTCCATGATGATCAGGTCTCGTTGCAGCAAATTAAATGGATACGTCCAAACGGAAGTAGATCGGCGCTTCGCGCTCGGTCAGGGCATCCGGGCGTTCCAGGGAATGGGCAAAGGTCACGCTGGCGCTCAGGTGCTCACCACGGGCGAACAACTCTAGGGAGTTGCTCGACATGCGCCCGTGCTCGCTACCGTTGTAGCGGGTGCCGCGAATCACACCCTGGTCATAGCCGAGGCTGGTGCCGTATTCGGCGAACACCGGGCGCAGCCATTCCAGCGTCACCGGACGGCTCCAGCGCAGGTCGTTGCGCCAGTAACCGCCGCTGTCACCGGCAAGCGTCTGGTCCTTGTAACCGCGAATCGAGGACAGCCCGCCCAGGCTCATGCGCTGGGGACTGAATAACGCGTCCTCGCTGCGCTGGCCGGTCATCAGACTGCTGAAACTGAAGGACTCGCCGCCCAGCATGAAGGGCTGCAAGTAACTCAGGGTGGCGGTGTATTTGCGATAGCGCGCATCCGGCAGGCCAGGGCCCGGGTCGTGGTCGCCCTGGGCGTCGAGGGCGCCGATACCGTTCTGCATGCCCAGGTCGAGGTTGACGAAGGCGCTACCGATCCGCCGGCCATGGTTGATGCCGAACTGCGCCTCACTGATGCGATTGCTGCTGTCCGTGAGCTTGCTGTCGGCGACGAAGTTATTGGTACGCAGGTACGCCAGGCCCGTATTGAGCGACGTCTTGCTCACGGCGTCGCGATGAATCACGCGTTCCAGGAGCAACTGGTGATTCTGGCTGTCACCGCGCTGTTGTAAGCTGAAACCGTTGGCCTGGGCCAGCGCCCGGTACTCGCTTTGGCTGTAGCTGTAGGTCAGGTTCCACCAGCCAAACGGCACGTTGTAATAGAGCATGCCGTTGCGAGAGGTCTTGTCGTGATCGCTGATGGCATCGCGACCGCCACGCAAGGCCAGTTGATCGGCCAGGCCCAAGGGGCTGTCCCAATCCAGGGAGACTCCCCATTGCTGTTCGCCGGTGCTTTTCTGTCCGTCGTTGTGCCGAGACAGGCCGGCGCGCCAAGGCTTCTGCGCAGTGTTCTTGACCAGCACTTCGCTGCCGCCGATGTTCTGCCCCGGCGTCAGCTCCATCTGGGCATTGTTGGACGGCAGACGGTTGAGTTGATCGACCATCTGCTCAATGTCCCGCAAATTGAGCAGCTCACCGGGCTTGCCGGGAAAACTCATCGCCAGCTCCCGCTCGGACAGGCCGCTGCCATCGTCACCCTTCAACCCTTCCAGCCGCCCCTCGACCACCAGCACTTGCAGATGACCGCTGGACAGGTCCTGTTGTGGCAAGTAAGCGCGACTGGTCACCAGGCCCTTTTCGAGGTAACGGTCGGTGATGACCTTGAGCAGTTCGTTGAGCTGCGGCACACCGAGGCATTGGCCGAGATAGGGTTCAAGCAACCGCTCGCGCTCACGGGCCGAAAGACTGTCGGCGCCTTTGAGTTCGATGGTCTTGATAAGAAAACAACGGGTATCGGCAGGCTTTGTCGGCTGGGTCGGCTTGGCTTCCTTGCCTGGCAGGTCCTTGAGTTCTTCGAGACGCCGGCGTTGCTCTTCCAGCAGGCGGTTCTGGCGCTCGCGGATCAAGTCCGTGTCGCCGGGGGTTGGTGCTGCGACGGCAATGTTCGTCGCCAGAAAACACAGCGACGCAACGGCACACCTCATCCCTAAGGCAGACAAAGACATGTTCGATCCCTCGATTCCAAAAAAGACAGCAAGCTTGCAAGCAGGCCAACGACGGAGACCGGCTTCGCGCATACCAGCCCCTGCATATCGATTTCGGTTCAAGAGAGCGGACATTTTCCAAGCAAAAAAGAGACGCATCTCACAGGATGCGTCTCAAAGTCCGTCTTTTATCAGCAGCTTTCGGAACCGCGTGAAGCTGCGCCGGATGAACTTTTCTTCACCCAAGGCCAGCATGCGATCCGTTACAGTCCCCTCGCTCATTCAAGAAACTAAGGTTTTAGCCCGCTCTCCCGCGGGCTTTTTTTTGCCTGTATTTCCTCCTCGGGTAAAAAAACTTTCAGATTCAGGACACGCCGCCGATACAACCCCGTTAAACGTATTTGCTGGCTCTAAACAACAACAATCTTCCAGCCAACTGACGACAAGCAGCACAACGTTCCTGGAGGAATTTGATGAATAGCTGGTTTGGCAACATTAGCGTCAACATGAAACTGGGCCTGGGTTTTGGCCTGGTGCTGGTACTGACCTGTCTCCTGGCCCTGACCAGTTGGACCAGCCTGGGCGGTCTGATCGACCGCAGCAACTGGATGAGCGACATCACCCAACTCAACGCCGGCCTGACCAAACTTCGTGTCACCCGCCTGCAATACATGCTGGCCAACGGCGACGAAACCGTTGCGCAGACTGTGCAGACCGCCCTCGACGGTTTCGTGGCGCAACAGAATTCGCTGCTCAGCAGTTTCAAGAGCCCCGAGAACGTCAAGCTGCTCAAAGAGCAGAGTGCGACCATCAGCGCCTATCAGGTGTCGCTGAACAAAATGCGCGGCGCCTACCGCACCGGCAATAGCGCCCGTGACACCATGGGCGCGAATGCCGAGGCGGCCTACAAGCTGATCGAAGCGATCGACGCCGATGTGCAGCAAATGGCCGTCGGCGACGAACGCTTCGCCCCGTTCCAGGCCATCACCCAGGCCAAGCAGGCTTTCATGCTGGCCCGCTACGAAGTGCGCGGCTACACCGCCAACAGCACGGCCGATACCGAACGCAAGGCGTTCGCCCAACTGGACGCCGCCATCGCTTCGCTCAAGCCGCTCAGTGAACATTTCGCCAGCACTCGGCAGGATGAGTTGCGTCAGCTGGAAGCGATCCTGGTCCAATACCGCAGCGCCGTGCAGGCGTTCAAATCGGCCATGGCCGATGTGGTGCAGGCGCGCAAGGAAATGACCGATCAAGGCGCGACCATCGTGTCCTTGAGTGAACAGCTGTACCAGATCCAGCTCGACCGTCGCGACGCTGAAAGCGCCCAGGCCCGCACGTTGCAACTGGTCAGCACCTTGCTGGCGTTGCTGGTCGGCATCATCGCCGCCGTCATCATCACCCGCCAGATCACCCGCCCGCTGCGCGAAACCCTGGCCGTGGTCGAACGCATCGCCAGTGGCGACCTCTCGCAGAACGTCATCGTCACCCGTCGCGATGAGTTGGGTGTGCTGCAACAAGGCATCGCCCGCATGGGCGTGACCCTGCGCGACCTGATCAGCGGCATCCGCGATGGCGTGACCCAGATCGCCAGCGCCGCCGAAGAGTTGTCGGCCGTCACCGAGCAGACCAGCGCCGGGGTCAACAGCCAGAAAGTGGAGACCGACCAGGTGGCGACCGCCATGCATGAGATGACCGCCACGGTCCAGGAAGTCGCCCGCAACGCCGAAGAAGCCTCCCAGGCAGCAGCCGCCGCGGACGGCGAGGCCCGTGCCGGCGATCAGGTGGTCAACGAAGCCATCGCCCAGATTGAACGCCTGGCCAGCGAAGTGGAACGTTCCACCGACGCCATGAGCGTGCTGCAACAGGAAAGCGACAAGATCGGCGCGGTCATGGACGTGATCAAAGCCGTGGCCGAACAGACCAACCTGCTGGCGCTCAACGCCGCCATCGAAGCCGCCCGCGCCGGCGAGGCCGGTCGTGGTTTCGCCGTCGTTGCCGACGAGGTCCGTGGCCTGGCCCAACGTACTCAGAAATCCACTGAGGAAATCGAAGGCCTGGTAGCCGGCCTGCAGAACGGCACCCAGCAAGTGGCCGCCGTGATGAACAACAGCCGCACCCTCACCGACAGCAGCGTCGCCCTGACGCGCAAGGCGGGTGTGTCACTGGAGAACATCACCCGCACGGTGTCGAACATCCAGTCGATGAACCAGCAGATCGCCGCCGCCGCCGAGCAGCAAAGTGCCGTGGCCGAGGAAATCAGCCGCAGCATCATCAATGTGCGCGACGTCTCCGAACAGACCGCCGCCGCGAGTGAAGAAACGGCGGCGTCCAGTGTTGAACTGGCGCGCTTGGGAAGTCAGTTGCAGCAGATGGTCAGCCATTTCAGGGTTTGATTACAGTCGCCGTTACACACTGATCGCATTAGTAAACACCAACCGATTCCCAAACGGATCGCTGATCGTCATGTCCTGGCTTCCCCAGGGCATGGCCTGGATGTGTGGACGGGCGTAGCGGTATGGCTTGTCCAGCAGTTGCTGCTGGAACGCTTCGAGCTCATCGGTCTCGATCCGCAGCGCCGAGCCCGGTGTGCAGTCGCCATGGTGCTCGGACAGGTGCAGCACGCAATCGCCACGGGAGACTTGCAAGTACAGCGGAAAGTCGTCACCAAAGCGGTGTTGCCAGTCGACGGTAAAGCCCAGGAAGTCGACGTAGAACGCCAACGCCTTGGCTTCATCGAAAATCCGCAGGATTGGGGTGGTTTTACCGAAGCTCATGGGTTGCTCCCTGGCTGAAATAGACCCAGTTTAGATGGGTTGACCCCAATGCTTCGGCCTTGATTCCGGCTTCTTTAGTGTCGCAATGCCATTATCCTGGCGTCAATTAAAGCAAAATCAGGCGCTTAACTGCCTTCAATCGCTATAAAACGGCTGAAAATCCTTGGCGCAAATCACCTTCGCGCGCCAGGAACCGACCCTCCCTTTGTCCATTGGCTTGCCCATCGCGGTAACTCAGGACGCCGTTGACCCAAACGCCATCAATGCCTTCGGCGGCCCTTTGCGGTTCGTTGAAGTCGGCAACGTCGCGAATGGTCTGGGGATTGAACAACACCAGGTCCGCCCAATGTCCTTCACGAACTTCACCACGGCCCTTCAAGCCGAAGCGCGCCGCTGAAAGCCCGGTCATTTTGTGCACGGCCGTGTGCAATGGAAAAAGCCCGATATCTCGACTGAAATGTCCGAGCACCCGTGGGAAAGCTCCCCACAAGCGCGGATGGGGAAACGGGTCTTCGGGCAGACCGTCGGAGCCGACCATGGACAACGGGTGTGCAAGGATTCGTCTTACGTCGCTTTCGTCCATGCCGTAGTAAACCGCGCCGGCCGGTTGCAGGCGGCGCGCCGCTTCCATCAGCGGCACGTCCCATTCGGCGGCAATGTCCGTCAGATCCCGACCGCTCATGTGCGGATGTGGCGTCGACCAGGTGATGGTGATGCGATGGGCATCGGTCACTTGCTTGAGGTCCAAGGTGGACGAGCTCGCCGCGTAGGGATAGCAGTCGCAGCCGACTGGATGGTTCTTCGCGGCATTTTCCAGGGCGGCGAGCACCTGTGGACTACGACCCCAATTTCCCGCGCCCGCGCATTTGAGGTGGGAAATGATCACTGGGCTGCGTGCGTGACGGCCTATCTGGAACGCCTCGTCCATGGCTTCCAACACCGGCTCGAACTCGCTGCGCAAATGGGTGGTGTAGACCGCACCGAACGCGGCCAATTCTTCGCTCAGTTGCATGACTTCATCGGTGGATGCGCAAAACGCGTTGGCGTAGGCCAGGCCGGTGGACAGCCCCAGCGCACCGTCCTCCAGGCTTTCGCGCAACTGCTCACGCATGGCGGCGATTTCTCCCGCGCTGGCGGTGCGCAGCAGATCGTCCAGGTGATTACTGCGCAAGGCCGTGTGCCCGACCAGCGCTGCCACGTTGACCGCCGGAGCGGCGGCCTCCACCGCCGAACGATAATCACCGAAGCGCGGGTAGGCGAACGCACTGGCGGTGCCCAGCAGGTTCATCGGGTCCGGCGGATCGCCGCGCAGGCTGACCGGCGAGGCGCTGATCCCGCAATTGCCGACAATCACCGTGGTCACGCCCTGGCTGAGTTTGGGCAGCATTTGCGGCTGGCGTATCACCACCGTGTCGTCGTGGGTGTGCACGTCGATGAACCCCGGCGCCAGCACACGGCCGGCGGCGTCGATTTCCTCAGTCGCCCGGGCATCGCGCAGATCGCCAATGCGCGCGATGCGACCGGCATGGATCGCCACGTCGGCGTTGTAGCCGGGCCTGTCAGTGCCATCGATCACCAGGGCGTTGCGGATAAGCGTGTCGTATTGCATGTCAGTCTCCCAGCGGCAAATCGTCATCGCCGCCGCGGTAGTCGTCCAGGGCGAGCTTGACCCGCCGCAGACGCTCTTGATTGTCTTCGGGGTGAGCCAGCGCCAGTTCAGTGGCGAGCACATCGATGGCCAGTAGCATGCCGTAGCGCGCCGCCGTCGGTTTATAGATGAAGGACGTTTCGGCGCCCTGAAGCGGCAACAACACATCGGCCAGGCGCGCCAAGGGCGAGTCGGTGCGGGTGATGGCCAGGATCGCTGCGCCGTAGCTGCGGGCCAACTCGACCGCACCCAACAGTTCCGGGGTGATACCGGTCAGTGAGCAGGCAATGACCAGATGCTGGTCGCTCAACGAAGTGGCAGTGATGCGCATCATCACCGGGTCGCGGCACGCGGCAATCGGATAGCCGAAACGCACCAGGCGCACCTGCAATTCTTCGCTGCACAACGCCGACCAACCACCGAGCCCGAACGCGTGAATCATCCGCGCTTTACCGATCATCCGCGCCGCGTCGCCGAACCGTGACTCCTCGAACGCGGACAAGTGCTGGCGCAGGGTCGACTCGATATCGCCGACGATCTGTCCATAAAACGCCGATTGTTCGGGGGCGCCGGTGGGGTCGAGGAAGCGGCTGCCTACGCCGCTGGCCTGGGCCAGTTGCAGGCGCAAATCGCGCAAGTCCCGGCAGCCGACCGTCCGGGCAAAACGCGACAGCGTGGCGCTGCTGACGTCGGCACGCTGGGCCAGTTCATCCAGGCTGGCGGAGGCGGCAAAGCCGACGTCGTCGAGCATCAGCCGGGCGATTCGTCCTTCCCCGGCGCTGAAGGAATCCTGACGGGAGCGGATCTGGTAAAGAATATCCATGACGGCACCTTTGTTGGGGCGCGCTCAGAGCACGCGCGCAAGCCCGAGGGTCAGGCCGAACGCGACGAGGGAGATCAGCGTTTCGAGCACGGTCCAGGTCTTGAAGGTTTGGGTGACGGTCATATTGAAGTATTCCTTGATCAGCCAGAAGCCACCGTCGTTGACGTGGGAAAAGATAACCGACCCAGCGCCGGTCGCCAGCACCAGCAACTCGGGATGGGGATAACCCAGGCCGATCGCCACGGGGGCGACGATGCCCGAGGCCGTGGTCATCGCCACCGTGGCCGAGCCCGTGGCGACGCGCATCAACGCGGCGAACAACCAGCCCATGACCAGCGGCGATAATTGGAACTCCTGGGCCAGGCCAACGATTTGCTGGGTCACCCCGGCGTCCACCAGGATCCGGTTCAAACCACCGCCCGCACCCACCAGCAAGGTGATACTGGCCGTCGGCGCCAGGCATTCGTTGGTGAATTTAAGGATCGATTCGCGGTTGAAGCCCTGGGCCAGGCCCAGGGTCCAGAAGCTCAGGATCGTCGCTAGCAGCAAGGCGATCACCGAGTTGCCGATGAACAGCAAAAACTGGTTGAAGCCGCTGCCCGGCGTGGAGATCAGGTTAGCCCAGCCGCCGATCAGCATCAGGACCACCGGCAGCAAAATCGTGCCCAGGGTCAGGCCAAACCCTGGCAGGTTGGCTCGAGGCTCGCGCTCAAGAAATTGCCGCTCCAGCGGGTTATCCGCCGGCAGTTGGATACGTGGCACGATAAATTTGGCGTACAGGGGACCTGCGATGATCGCGGTGGGGATGCCGATCAGGATCGCGTACAGCAAGGTCTGCCCCACCGAGGCCTGGAACGCCTGCACCGCCAGCATCGCCGCCGGATGCGGCGGCACCAGCGCATGAACCACCGAGAGCCCGGCGACCATCGGCAGCCCCACCATCAGGATCGACACACCGACACGCCGGGCGATGGTAAAGGCGATGGGCACCAGCAGCACGAAGCCGACCTCGAAAAATAATGGCAAGCCCACCAGGAACGCGATGCAGACCATTGCCCAGTGAGCGTTACGCTCGCCGAAGCGCTCGATCAACGTCTGCGCCATCCGCTCCGCTCCGCCGGACTCGGCCATCATCTTGCCGAGCATCGTGCCCAATGCGACCACCAAGGCGATGTGCCCTAACGTCTTGCCGACACCCGCCTCGTAGGCGCCGACGACACTGGACGGCGGCATCCCGGCCAGCAACGCCAGGCCGATGGAAACCAGGGTAATCACGATGAAGGGATTCAACCGATAGCGGGCAATCAGGACGATCAACGCAATGATCGCGATGGCCGCGTAGACCAACAGCCAATAACCGAAAGCAGGTGCCATGCGTTACTCCTCGAATGGGGTCACGTCGATGTGTTGTGAAACTCATAAATCATTTCGACGACGATTCTTCAAACCCCTTGAAAGTAATTTTCGTGCGCAGACAAGAAATGTCGCTGACGGATATCGCGACGCGGCGTGGATGAAAATTCCCCGCAAGACTTTCATCGCCCTTCGCCGCAGATGGCTGGCCGACCGCCCCTCAATTCCGTACCATCGCCCCCTGTTTTTCTGCACCACTTCCGGCAGCCGATTCTCAACCGGCGCCCAGTCAGGTAAACCATGAAACCAGCTCGTCTTCGCGCCGACGCCCTTGCCGGCCTCACCACTTCTTTCGCCTTGCTGCCCGAATGCATCGCCTTCGCCTTGGTGGCCCACCTCAATCCGCTGATGGGGCTGTATGGCGCGTTTATCATCTGCACGCTGACCGCCCTGTTCGGCGGACGGCCCGGCATGGTGTCGGGCGCAGCGGGGTCGATGGCGGTGGTGATCGTCGCGCTGGTGGTGCAACACGGCGCGCAATACTTGCTGGCCACGATCCTGTTGGGCGGGCTGATCATGATGGCGTTCGGACTGTTGCGATTGGGCAAGCTGGTGCGCATGGTCCCGCACCCGGTGATGCTCGGGTTCGTCAACGGCCTCGCCATCGTCATCGCCCTGGCTCAATTGGAGCATTTCAAAAGCGACGGAAGTTGGCTGAGCGGTACTGCGCTGTACCTGATGGCGGGTCTCGTGGCGCTGACGATGGCCATTGTCTACCTGCTGCCGCGCCTGACCCGCAGCGTGCCGCCGGCCCTGGTGGCGATCCTCGGCGTTGGCCTGGCGGTCTACTTGCTCGGCCTGCCGACCCGCACGTTGGGCGACATGGCGCACATCGCCGGCGGCTTGCCGGCCTTCGCCTTGCCGGACATTCCCTGGAACCTGGAAACCCTGCAAATCATCGCGCCCTATGCCGTGGTGATGGCCATGGTCGGCCTGCTGGAAACGCTGCTGACCCTGAACCTGACCGACGAAATCACTCAAAGCCGTGGTTACCCGGACCGTGAGTGCGTGGCGTTGGGTGCGGCAAACCTGGCGTCCGGTTTGTTCGGTGGGATGGGCGGTTGCGCGATGATCGGCCAGACCGTGATCAACCTCAGCTCTGGCGGTCGCGGCCGGTTATCCGGCGTCGTGGCCGGGGTGATGGTGTTGCTGTTCGTGCTGTTCCTGTCGCCATTGATCGAGCGCATTCCGTTGGCCGCGCTGGTGGGGGTGATGTTCGTGGTGTCGCAACAGACCTTCGCCTGGGCCTCACTGCGGGTGATCAACAAAGTGCCAAAGAATGATGTGCTGGTGATCGTTGCGGTCACGACCATCACCGTGTTCACCGACCTGGCGATGGCCGTACTGTGCGGGATCGTCATCGCGGCGCTCAATTTCGCCTGGCAACAAGCTCGGGAGCTTTACGCCGACGCGCACCTGGAAGCAGACGGCAGCAAACTCTATCGCTTGCACGGCACGCTGTTCTTCGCCTCGACGACGCCGTTCCTCAACCAGTTCGACCCGGCCAACGACCCGGACCTGGTGACCCTGGATTGCCGTCATCTGAGCTTCGTCGATTACTCGGCCATCGCCGCGCTGAAGACCTTGCGTGAGCGCTACAGCAAAGCTGGCAAGCACTTGCGGGTATTTCATCTGTCGGAGCGTTGCAAGCAGATGCTCAAGCGCGCGGGTGTGCATCACGACTGATGACCGGCGAATAGCTTGGCTGAACACACTTGTGGCGAGGGGTTTTATTCCCTCGCCACAACGTCACCTTCGCCCCTGTCGATCGGGTCTGGATTCATACCATCTCTTCAAGAATCCACGCCACCACTGACGTCCGCTTCGGCGTCCAGCCCAACAGTTCACGAGCATTCTTGCCGCGCACGCGGCTGTTGGAGCCCAGGCCGTAATTGGCCATTTCGTAGCCCCACTCAGCCTCGGCGTCGGCCAGCGGCCAGTCTTGCGGTTCGCCAAGGTCCAGCGCCCGGGCCATCGCAGTGGTCATTTCGATGAAAGAAGCTTCGCCGCTTTCGACGAAATAGAACGTGCCGGGCACATTGCGAGTCAGCGCCAGCTTGTACAGCTCGACCACGTCCTCGATGTGCACGTTAGACCAGATGTTCTGCCCCGGACCGACATGCCGCACCACTGCGCTTTTGCGTGCCTGTTTGAGCAGGCGCGGCAGTTGCACGCTGTCACGCTTGACACCCAGGCTGTGGCCGTAGATCAGCGTGTTACAGATGACCGCCGAATTCACGCCATCCTTCGCGGCGTCGAGGATCAGGTTGTCGATCGCGACTCGCGCCGCCTTGTCGACGGTGGGTTGCGGCAGGTTGTTTTCGTAGTAGATGTCATTGCTGGCGCGACCGCCCGATGCATCGCCGACGATGCTCGAACCGCTGGTGTGCAACAGCGCTTTGTTCGAGCCTTTGAGCGCCTCGACCAACGCTTCGACCGCGCCACGGTGGTCGCTGCTGGCGGCGTTGATCACCGCATCCGCGGCACGGGCCTGTTCGGCCAGTAGCGTGCTGTCGTCGAGGGTGCCGATCACCGGCTCGATGCCCAAGGCGATCAGTTCGTTGGCCTGTTCGGCGGTGCGCACCAGGCCGGTGACGCGATGCCCGGCCCGCACGAGACCAGTGGCAATGGAACCGCCGATAAAACCGGCGGCGCCGGTAACAAATACGTTCATGGGATAACTCCTTGGCCAGATCAGTGATGGAATGAGTATCGAGGGCCGGTCCTTGCCGAAACAGCCCACATTGCCCAAATCACTCTTGCCTTGAAGTCACGAATCAGCCTTTGAACTCTCGCGAAGCGTACCCGGCGAGTTTGCCTTGGATGAAATCCAAAAAGCACTGGATCCGCAATGCCAGCTGGGAGTTGCGGTAGTACACCGCGTTGATCGGCTGGCGGTAGCCGCTGTTGGCATCGGCCAGCAATACCTTGAAACGACCGGCGCTGATGTCGTCGCGGGTCATGAAGTCCGACAAGCAAGCGATGCCCTGCCCTTGCAGCGCCAGGTGACGCACCGTTTCGCCGCTGGACGCGCTGATAGCCGGCTGGATCGGCCAGCGGTCCCCGTGAACGTGGCGCAGCGGCCACTGGTTGAGGCCGTCGTTCTGAGCGAAACCCAGCAGCGAATGCTCGGCCAGCTCGGCGACGCTTGTAGGTGTGCCGTGCCGCTTGAGGTACGCCGGGCTGGCCAGGATGTGCAACGGACTGCAGCCCAGCGACCGCGCGTGCAGCGTCGAGTCAGTGAGGGTGCCGATGCGGATGGCAACGTCGGTGCTTTGCTCAAGCAAATCGATGATCAGGTCGTTGCTGTTGAGCTCGAGCTGGATGTCCGGGTAGAGCGTGCGGAACTCTTCGATGTGCGGAACGATGGCGTGCAGCATGAACGGCGAGGCGGCATTGATCCGCAAGCGCCCGGCGGGGTTCTTCTGGCGGGACGACAGGCGCTCTTCCAGCTCGTCCATCTGGTCGAGAATGCCCTTGGCCTGCTCGAAGAAATATTTCCCCTCCTCGGTCAGGTCCATGCGGCGCGTGGTGCGGTTGATCAGCGTGGTATCGAGCTTGGCTTCCAGGCGCGACAACGTGCGGCTGACCGCCGATGGCGTCTGTCCGACCTGCTCGGCGGCGGCGGAAATCGACCCGCATTCGATCACGCAGACGAAGATCTGCAACTCGTCGGATCTGGCTTTCACAGGCGTCCTCTCATGGGTGCACATCCAATGTGCCAAGGCTGCTTCAGGTGAAGCCTGATACTAGCCGGATTACCGCGAAAGGCCGAACACCTCAATCAAATGCCGCTCATACCGCGCCACATCCTCTTCGATGTTGGGACGCTTCATCACGTCCACGCAGAGGAACGTCGGTAGCCCGGTCATGCCGAGGAATTGGTTGGCTTTGTGAAAGGGGAAATACACGGCGTCCACGCCCTTGGCTTCGAAGAAATCAGTCGGGTCGTCGAAGGCTTGTTGCGGGGCGTTCCAGGTCAGCGACAGCATGTATTGCTTGCCCTGCACGAGGCCGCCGCTGCCGTATTTTTGCGATGCGTCGGAACGGGTGCGACCGTCGCTGGCATAGAGGCTGCCGTGGCCTTCGGTGAAGACCTCGTCGATGTATTTCTTCACGGTCCATGGCGCGCCCATCCACCAGCCCGGCATCTGGTAGATGATTACGTCGGCCCAGAGAAACTTGGCGACTTCTTCCCTGATGTCGTAGCCGCCGTCGATGAAGGTGGTTTTCACATCGAAACCGCCGCGGTCCAATACGCTGACCGCCGTGTCATGAAGAGTGGTGTTGTAGCGACCGTCTGAGTGGGCGAATTGTTTACCGCCGTTGAGCAGCAGGACTTTTTTCATGAAGAGCCTCATCAGGTCCCCTGGCGTGCGCCGTTGAGCGGGTGGCGAAGGGACGGTTGAAAATGATGGCGGCAGAATATCGGGGACTTACGCGCGGAGTAAGCACTGCAATGGCAAAACTGATTTGACCAATACGCAAAAATGAGCCGCTGATTGTTGCCGTAAAATACACTCAAACAGTCATTCCAGGACTCTCCCATGAGCCAGCAGCACGGTTTTATCCTGTACGCCAAGACCCGCCCCGAACAAGCCGAAGCCTTCGAAGCGCTATTTCGCGCCTACGTCGAACCGAGCCGCGCCGAGCCCGGCTGCATCGAATACCACATGCTGCGCGACCAGCAGGACCCGACGCTGTTCATCTTCTATGAGATCTGGGCGTCCAAGGCCGACCTGGACGTGCATTCGGACTTGCCGCATATGAAGCAGTTCTTTGAGCAGCGCATGGATTATCTGGAACGCGACTTCGATATCCGCCGCGTCGACATGCTCAGTCCATCCTCGGCTAGCCGCTGATCAACAGATGGCCGCCAAGCACGCCGAGGCCGACGAAAAAGACCCGTTTGAACAACACGGCGCTGATTCGCTGGCGCAGCCATTGCCCCAGCCACATCCCCAACAGCGCCGGCACCAACGCCAGCAGCGAAGCGCTCAACTCGCCGCCGCCCAGGGCGCCACGCCATAGCAGGCCGGTCGCCAAGGCCAGTGTCGAGACGGTGAATGACAGGCCGAGGGCTTGTACCAGTTCATCCTTGCTCAAGCCCAACGCTTGCAGGTACGGCACCGCCGGGATGACGAACACGCCAGTCGCCGAAGTGATCACACCGGTCAGCAGGCCGCAGAGCGGAGCGAGCCAGTGTTCGCTGCTGGCGTTAACCCGCAGCGTTGGCAACAACAGCCCACTCAATGCATACAACACCAGCGCGGCACCGAGCGCCCGCACCGCCCAAGCGCCGCCCACCATGCCGATCCACAGCGTGCCGAGACCGGTGCCGATGAAAATCGCCAGCAGCAGCGGCCATAAACGCCGGATAAGCGCTCGCAAATGCCCGCCGAACGCCAGTTGCCAAACGTTGGTCAGCGTCGCCGGAATGATCAGCAACGCCGCAGCCTGCGTCGGCGCCATAGCCAGCCCGAGCAAACCCATGGAGATGGTCGGCAGCCCGAGGCCAATCACGCCCTTGATCGTGCCGGCCAGCAGGAAGGTGCCAATGACCAATAGAGACAGCGCTGGGCCGAGGTTCTGATAAAACGCGATAAGTGTATTCATGGGCGTATCCTGCGCCGCGAGCGTTTGCTTTAAAATCTGCCATATACTCAGGCAGCCTCTCTTCCTGCAAGAGGCTGGAGTTTTGCATGCACTTCGACCTCATTGACTTGCGGCTCTACCTGAACATCCTCGATACCGGCAATATCACCGCCGGCGCTGCCAACAGCCATTTATCCCTGGCGGCGGCGAGTGCGCGAGTCCGCGCCATGGAAGCCTCCCTGGGCATCGCCTTGCTCGAACGCGGGCGGCGCGGCGTCACCCCGACGCCGGCGGGCAAAGCCTTGGCCCAGCATGCCCGGGTCCTGCTGCAACACGCCGAGCATCTGCAGCAGGACCTGAGCGAATACGCCAAAGGCGTCAAAGGTCGAGTGCGGCTGTTGTGCAACACCAGCGCCATGACCGAATACCTGCCGGAGTTGCTGGCGAGCTTTCTCAAGGCCCATGCGAACCTCGACATTGATCAGCAAGAGTTGCCCAGCGCCCGGATTACCCACGCGCTTCGCCAAGGTGCGGCAGACCTGGGCATCGTTTCCGACGCGGTGGATACCAGCGGCCTTCAAACCTGGCCTTTTCGCGATGATCCATTGGTCTTGATCCTACCGGCCGGACACCCTTTGGCTGACGGCCGCACGCCGAGTTTCAGCGAAACCCTCGGCCACGACTATGTAGGCCTGAACGCATCAAGCGCCTTGGCAATCCATCTGGAGGAGCAGGCACTGCACCTCGGCTCACGCATGCAGATCCGCATTCGCGCCGACGGTTTCGACGGGGTGATCCGCATGGTGGCCCATGGCGCGGGCATTGCCATCGTGCCGAACGCCGCAATTGAGCGCCGCACGCGCGAGCCTGCGTTTCATTGCGTCCCGCTGCAGGAAGCCTGGGCACACCGGGCATTGTTGTTATGCGCGCGCAATTTCGAACGTTTGCCCGCGTATGCCAAAGCCATGGCCAGGCATTTGGCCGAGTGACGCGCGCTTCTGGACAGCCCGGTGTCGAGCACAGGCATCTGCCAGGTCTCGCGCCACGCTAGGGTGCAGGTTCTTTCCTGCCCCTTTCGGAGCTCACATGACCGCCCCCCTCACCGTCCTGCGCGACACCCATCCGCTGCCCGTACTCGATGCCTGCAAATGGGAAAAACTCGAAGGCGACCCACATACCGTCAACCTCAATGCCTACACCAGCGAAGACGGCAGCAAGATCATGGGCACCTGGATCTGCACACCTGGTAAATGGCGTGTGGATTATGTGAAGTGGGAGTACTGCCATTTCCAGGAAGGCTACTGCGTGATTACCCCGGACGGGATGGCGCCGATTCACCTGCGGGCCGGTGACATTTTTGTCGTTGAGCCAGGCATGAAAGGCACCTGGGAAGTGGTCGAGACCGTGCGCAAATATTTCGTGTTTGCCTGAAACAAAAAAACCGAGAGCCCCCTGTGTGGCGAGGGAGGGATCTCCCTCGCCACAAAAGCCTCTCGATATCAAAGGTCCTGTTGCGACTTGCGATAGCTGTTCACAATCGCCGAAAAATCCTTCCCGCCTTCGCCCCGTTGGCTCATTGCCTGATACAACTGCTGCGCCACCGCGCCGAGTATCACCGGCTGACGGGCCTGTCGCGCGGCTTCGGTGGCCAGGCCCAGGTCCTTGAGCATCAGGTCGGCGCCGAAACCGCCGGTGTAACCTCGCGCCGCCGGAGCCGTCTCGATCACGCCGGGCCATGGGTTATAGGTGTCCGAGCTCCAGCAACGACCCGTCGAACTGTTGATGATGCTGGCCAGCACTTGCGTGTCGATCCCCAAGGCATCACCGAGCGCCATCGCTTCGCTGACGCCGACCATGGAAATCCCAAGCAGCAGGTTGTTGCAGATCTTGGCGATCTGCCCGGTGCCGACTTCGCCACAATGCACGATGTTGCGGCCCATTTGCCCCAGCACAGGCTGCAAGGTCGCGAACAATTCAGGCGTGGCGCCCACCATGAAGGTCAGGGTGCCTGCCGCCGCGCCGCCGGTGCCGCCCGAGACAGGCGCATCGGCCATGGCCACGCCTTGCCTGGCAGCGGCAGCCGCTACATCGCGGGCGGTTTGCGGATCGATGGTGCTGCAATCCACCGCCGGCGTGCCGGCGGCGATGCCAGCGAGCACGCCGTCCTCACCGAGCCAGACACTGCGCACATGAGCGGCAGCCGGAAGCATGGTAATTACCAGCGCCGCGCCTTGCGCCGCATCACGAGGCGAGGCGCTGATGGTGCCGCCCAATGCCGCGAGCTCGGCCAGCACGGTCTGGTTCAGGTCGAACAGATTCAGCGAATGGCCGGCCTTGAGCAGGTTGCGCGCCATCGGCGCGCCCATGTTGCCCAGGCCGATAAATGCGATATTCATGTCCGGCTCCTCAACGCAAATTGATGGTGGTGTTCACACCGTCGTTGACGCTGTCATCATCGAACCAGCGCGCGGTAACGGTCTTGGTCTGAGTGTAGAACTGCACCACTTGTTTGCCGTACGGACCGAGGTCGCCGAGTTTCGAACCGCGAGAACCGGTGAAGCTGAAGAGCGGCACCGGCACCGGGATCGGGATATTGATGCCCACTTGGCCGACGTCGATTTCGCTCTGGAACTTGCGCGCCGCCGCCCCGCTCTGGGTGAACAAGCCGGTGCCGTTGCCAAATGGATTGGCATTGACCAAGGCAATCGCCTGATCCAGGGTGTCGACTTCCAGCACCACCAGCACCGGGCCAAAGATTTCTTCGGTGTAGATGCGCATGTCGGTGGTCACGCCGGAAAACAGCGTTGGGCCAACGAAGTTGCCCTGCTCGAAGCCCGGTACGCTGATGTCGCGACCGTCCAGTTCAAGCTTCGCGCCTTGCTGCACGCCGCTTTCGATCAATTCGAGGATGCGCGCCTTGGCCCGCTTGGAAATCACCGGGCCGACGTCGGTACCCGGCTCGCTGCCCGCGTTGACCTTGAGTTTTTGCGCCAGGGCCTTGAGTTCCGGCAACCATTGTTTGGCCGCGCCCACCATCACCACGACCGAGGTCGCCATGCAGCGCTGGCCCGCCGCGCCGAAACCGGCACCTACCAAGGCATTGAGGGTTTGCTCGCGATTGGCATCCGGCAGCACGACCGCGTGGTTCTTGGCGCCCATCATCGATTGCACGCGTTTGCCGTGACGGCCCGCCAAGTCATAGACATGGGTGCCAACCGCCGTCGAACCGACGAAGGAAACCGCCTTGATGTCCTTGTGGGTGCAGAGCGCATCCACCACGTCCTTGCCGCCATGCACCACGTTGAGCACTCCCGGCGGCACGCCGGCCTCGATGGCCAGCTCTACCAGCAACATGGTCGACAGCGGATCCTGCTCGGACGGCTTGAGCACGAAGGTATTACCGCAGGCGATGGCCATCGGGAACATCCACAGCGGGATCATTGCCGGGAAGTTGAACGGGGTGATGCCCGCGCACACACCGATCGGCTGGCGCAGCGTGTAGGTGTCCACGCCACCGGCGACGTTCTCGGCAAACTCGCCCATTTGCAGGGTGCCGATGGAACAGGCGTGCTCGACCACTTCCAGGCCACGGAAAATATCGCCCTCGGCGTCAGCAATGGTCTTGCCCTGCTCGGCGCTGAGCACCGCGGCGATGCGCTTGGAGTGCTCACGGATCAACGCCTGGAGCTTGAGCATGATGCGCATCCGCGCACCGATGGGCGTCAACTTCCAGGTCTGGAACGCTTGCTGGGCGGCGGCGATGGCAGCGTCGACTTCCGGCGCAGTGGCAAACGGGACCCTCGCCAGCACCTGTTGGGTGGCCGGGTTGACGATGTCATGCCATTCGCTGGACTGGGATTCAACCCACTCGCCATTGATCAACAACTTGACGGTTTGCAGAGTGGTATCGCTGGGCGTAAGGGAAACGTTCATGCCGGCCTCCGGGATTGTTCTTATAAGAGAGCGCTGGTTCAGCAAAGACCAAGGTACACAGACACCTTGGTGACGAGACGGTTTTTGGAGTATAGATGTGCAAACTTCTAATAAGAACGCACATAAAAACCGGTCCATCATGCAAAAAAACATCACCTCCCTGGGTTCGCTGAACTGGGACGACCTCAAGTTTTTCCTCGAAGTGGCACGCACCCGCAAGGCCAGCACGGCGGCGAAACGGCTGGCTGTCGATTACACCACCGTGTCCCGACGCATCAGCTCGCTGGAAACATCACTGGGCACGCTGCTGTTTGAGAAATCCCGGACCAACGGTTTTATCCTGACCGCCGAAGGCCAACGGTTGCTGGGTTATGCGGAGTCGATCGAAAGCACGCTGCACATGGCTTGCGAGCAGGTGTCGGGTTCAGGAGTGGCGCTGTCCGGTCATGTGCGCATGGGCTGTACCGAAGGCTTCGGCAGCTTCTTCGTCACGCCGCAGTTGAGCCACTTCGTCGACGCCTATCCGGCGATTTCCGTCGATATCCTGCCGCTGCCACACTTCATCAGCCTGTCCAAGCGCGAAGCCGACATCGTCATCGCCCTGGAACGCCCCGAACACGGCCCGTATGTATGCTGCAAACTGTGCGACTACCGGCTGCAGCTCTACGCCACCCAGCAATACCTGGACAACCACCCGCCCATTCACCGTCCGGCAGACTTGGGCAAGCATTCGTTCATCAGTTATGTGGACGATTTGGCGTTCAGTTCCGAGCTGCTCTACCTGGCCAACGTGCTCCCCGGCGCGCACGCGCATCTGCGCAGCACCAGCGTGATCGCGCAATTCGTGGCGGCACAGCAAGGCCGGTCGCTGGCAATCCTGCCGTGTTTTTTGGCCGCCCAAGACCCGCGCTTGCTGCCGGTACTGCCAGAGGAAATCACCGTGACCCGGCAGTTCTGGATGTACTGCCGGGAGGATTTGAGGAAGCTCAAGCGGATTACCCTGTTGTGGGATTACATCCGCGAGGTGACCGAACAGAACCAGCCATTGCTGATGGGCGCCAGCCGAGAGATGGTATTCGCCGACTAGTCGGCGATGACCACGATGGCGACGCGACGATTCTCGGTGCGACCGTTGGCGGTGTCGTTGGAGGCGACTGGCTGGCTGCTGCCGAGGCCGCGCGACTGAACGTTTTCTTCGCGCATGCCGACGCCGATCAAGACTTTGCCGACACTGTTGGCCCGTCGTATCGACAATTGTTCATTGTAGGCCTGGGAGCCTGATGCGTCGGTATGGCCATCGACGCGTACGCGCTCGATACCTGCACCCAGCAGTGCCTTGCCGATCCGTTCGACGATCTCGGTACTGGCCGGGTTGAGGCTTTCGACGTCGCTGCCAAACAGCACCTTGCCGGAAAGACCGAAGGCCCAGCCTTCGTCAGTCAACTTGAACCCCTGCTCCTTGAGGACCGCTATTTGCGCCGGGGAAAGCCCTTTCTGCGGTGCCGTCTGGCATGCGGTGAGGGTAAAAATCGCGATGCATAAAAATGCCGCGTAACGCAGCAGAGGAAAACGAGAATTTGAAAGCATGCATTCAGCTCCTGGTTTGAAGATCCGCGACCGAGTGCTCCGACCCCGCCGTGTGTTGGCCGCCTCGGGCGAGGCGTTTGGCCTGGTACATCGCCGCATCGGCGGCACTGAGCAGGGCGCCGGGCGTGGCGCCATGCTCTGGGTAAACGGCAATGCCGATACTGAGGGAGGTCAGGACCGAGGCATTGCCGGGCAGTTGAATTGGCATCTCCATGCTGGCGATGATTTTTTCCGCGATACGTTCGGCGTCTTCGATCTTGTGCAAGGGCGACAACAGCACGGCGAACTCATCACCGCCCAGGCGCGCCACCAGGTCATCCTCGCGCAGCTGCGCTCGGACCCGGGTCGCGACGGCGGTCAATACCGCGTCACCGGCGGCGTGCCCAAAGTTGTCATTGATGCCCTTGAAACGATCACTGTCCAGGTACAGGACGGCCACTTGCTCGTCGAGCTTGTTGGCATTACGCAACGCACGGATCAGCCGGCCCTCGAAAAACGCCCGGTTCGGCAACCCCGTCAGACTGTCGTGGCTGGCCTGGTGGGCCAGGGTTTCGTTCTCGCTTTGCAAATGGGTCTGCCAGGACTCAAGTTCAGCGAGCAACGCATTGAAGTCATTGCCCAGATTGTCCAGCTCTGCGATGTCTGCCGGTGGCACCCGACGGTCCAGGACGCGTTCGCAGCGCGCGGCGTGAGCCACTTCAGCCAGGCTGCGCAGAGGCCCGGTGATCGCCCGCAACTGACGTCGCGCCAGAAACAGCGCGACCCAGGCGCTGATCGCCGTGCATAAAATGATCCCCGCCAGGCCGCTGAGCAGAAAACGCAACAGGCTGCCGCCATGTCCTGCCAGCAGGATCCTGCCGACATTCTGCCCTTGATGGACGATGGGCAGGCTGATGGGCTTTTCCAGGAAGGCCTTGGCGATGTGCATTTCCAGCTCCGACAACAGGCCGGTTTCCGGTCGCTGCCAGTGGGCCAGCAGTCGACCGTGCTCGTTGAACACCTGGGCATCGGCCACTTCTTCGGTGTTGGCAATCAAGGCAAGCGCTTCGGTGGCGGCAGCCGCGTCATCGAACACCACGGCGGCTTCCACGGTGTAGTTGATGGAACGGGCGATGAGGTGCAAGTTGTGATCGGCATAGACCCGCAAGGCAAGCACACCCAGCAACGTCAGGGAAACGCTGGCCATGGTGATCGCCACCAGCGCGACGATCAAATGACCGCGCCCGATGACCGAGCCCAACGTAGGACGAATCCGTGGTTTGGACGAATTCATGGTGCGGCAGGCCTGCGGCGTGATAGCTGCAGCACGCTCGGATGGATACGCACGCCACTGCGGGCCACCGAATCGAGATTGACCTCGAACGACACTTGTTCATCACCGACCCGCAGGCAGAACAGGCTGCCGACAGTGCATTGATCGCCGCCCTCGCTGATGCTCAACACCGGTTTACCGATCAAAGAGGCAAACAGGCGGGCGCGTTCATCGCTGGTCAGCTGGCCGATGTAGACGGCGTTGCAGTCGGTGGGAATGCCTGGATGGTCCGCCAGCACTCGTTGCACGACCACCGGCCGACCAGTGGCCTGGATGGTGCCTTTGACAAGATCGTCCGTGTATTGGGTCGGCCCGACGATGCACAGTTGCAGCTGCGTTGGCTCCACAGGCCAGCGAGCATAGCTGAGTATGCCCATCACGACTTGTGCAACCGCCTCGGCTCGCAGGTCGGCTCGGGTCGTGGACGGTGGATCTTGGGCGACAGCAACAGGCGACAGCAAACACAAGAGAGCAGCAGGCAAATAATGCCGGCATCGCTTCCTGCGAACTGTCTCCCATAGCGTCGTTGTCATGGACAATCTCTTGGTTGTAGATACGAGCCGGAACGATAACACAGTGTCAAAAAGCCAGCGAGACGATGGCCTATAGAGGCTTCCGACAAAAAACAGGCGTTTCATGGTCGAGACTTTGCACCGCTATAGCTTGATCATTCATTCAGCCTGCTCCCATTCCAACATCAATCCGCTCAAGCGCTTGACCTTGCGCCGGACCGCCTCTTCGAATATTCCCGCCCGCGGCTCTATCAGGCTGAACCAGCGCTTGCCCCGGGTAATGGCTGTATACACCAGTTCCTTGGTCAATACCGGATTCAACGCATCGGGGAGAATCAATGCCGTGTGGGTGAATTCCGAGCCCTGGGACTTGTGTACGGTCATGGCGTACACGGTTTCCACGTCATTCAAGCGGCTGGGGAGTACGAAACGCACGCCACCCTGGCCATCGTTACGCGGGAAGGCGACCCGCAAAACCTGTTTGCCCGCGTCAGGCCCGTCACGCTCGGGCAGCTTGAGGGCAATGCCGATATCGCCGTTCATCAATCCGAGCCCATAGTCGTTGCGGGTCATCAATACCGGACGCCCCTCGTACCACAGGTGATCATTTTCGATCAGGCGAGCCCTGAGCAGTGCGGCGGTGATTCGCAGATTCAGCCCTTCGACGCCCCACGGACCTTTGCGTACGGCGCAAAGCAGCTGGAACTCGTCGAACGCCGACAGGACATCCCGCGCCCAATCGGCCCAGCAGTGATCTTCCAACGGGCGAGAAATGGCCGGGCGCAGTTGCCGCATCACGCTCAAATAATGCCGATATCCTTGTGGCCCGGCTGGCAGGCCGTCGAGCAATAAACGCTCAAGCGTCCCGTCGTGCTCGCTTTTCAAGGCCAGGGTAAACAGGTCGTCATATTGGCCTTGCGACAACAACTGACGGGCTTGCTCAGGCTGTTGCGCATTGACCCTGCGAGCCAGTTGGCCGATACCACTGCCCTCGCCAAAACGCCGCGAATGCCTGAGCATCACCACTTGCTGGGCCAAGGGGTGGGCGCCATCGAGGTCCTGCTTCAGATCGCTGGCCGTCAGGTCTTCCCCGCTGACGGACTCGAGCCAGGCCAGGGTCTGCGGGCTGTACCAGCCTTCCTCGGCATCCCGACACAAATCCCCCAGTACCGCACCGGCCTCTACCGAAGCCAATTGGTCCTTGTCCCCCAGCAATACCAACCGCGCATGAGTCGGCAGCGCATCCAGCAAATTCGCCATCATTTCCAAGTCGATCATCGACGCTTCATCGACCACCAATACATCCAGTGGCAATCGATTGCCTCGATGATGACGAAAATGTCGAGTACCAGGACGGCTGCCCAGTAACCGGTGGACCGTAGTGACTTCGCAGGGAATGCGTTCGCGCACGGCATCGGTCACATCCAGCGTGCGGACCTGCTGGCTGATGGACTCGGTCAGGCGTGCCGCTGCCTTGCCGGTCGGTGCGGCCAGGCGAATGCGCAGCGGTTTTCCAGCCTCGACGGCCGGTGCCTGCAGCAAGGCGAGCAGGCGCACGACCGTAGTGGTCTTGCCGGTGCCCGGGCCACCGGTGACGATGCTGAAGGCGCTCCGTGTCGCCAACGCACAGGCCAGTTTCTGCCAGTCGATCGGTCCTGTCTTGCTGGCCGGCCCGAACAACCCGGCCAGGCGCTCGCCCAGGTCAGCGGGAGCAGTTTCATGTTCGGCCAGTCGCTGGCGCAACGCTTCATCGATCCGTCGTTCGTATCCCCAGTAACGACGCAAATAAAGGCGCTTGCCGGACAGTACCAACGGGCGTTGCTGCGCCTCCTCGCCCTTATCGACAGCCAGGGCTACCAGCCGGCTCGATGCCAGGACCTTGCACCAATGGGCGCCCTCCAAGGTGCGCAACACCTGGGACGGCAGCAATACCCCGCTTTGCAGGTCACCTTCCGGGGGTAATGACAGTGCAAAATCCGGCTCCTTGAGTGTCTCGAACAAGTCCAGGCAGACATGCCCGTGGCCCAGTTGATGGCTGGTGAGTGCTGCGGCAAGCAAGACCAGCGGGTCGTCATCAGGCGCCAACTCATGGAGAAACGCGACAAAAGCCTTGTCCAGTGCCCGCAGCCAACCGCGCTCCACCCACCGCGTGAGCAACAATAACAGGTCATTGGCGTGCCCCAAGGGCGCCAGGTTCATCAGGCTCTCGTCATCGGACGCCTTGGGCAGCAGATCGGCAAAAGAACGACTCATAACAATTCTCCCTGCACCCACGCCGGCTCGGCCTTGGGTTCGGGCGCCCCTTGGAACAGGCGATCGAGTTGCTCGATAAGGGTTCGTGGAGGTTTGGTGAAGTACACGCCCTGGCTGGCTGCGCGCGTTCCGCGAAGGAAGATGTACAACGCGCCACCCACGTGCCGGTCGTAGTCATAGTCGGGCAAGCGCGCCTTGAGCTGGCGATGCAGGGCCAACAGGTACAACACGTATTGCAGGTCGTAACGATTGTCCAGGATCGATTGCTCCATGGCATGCTCGGTGTAGGCCGCATCATCGATACCCAACCAGTTGGATTTGTAGTCGGCCACGTAATAACGACCGTCGTGCTCGAAGGTCAAGTCGATGAAGCCCTTGAACATACCGTTGAGCAACACCGGCTCCGCAGCGATGCGAGCCACGCCACCATGGGTCGATCGGCAGACCAGGTCATCGAGCTTGAGCACGTCGACCTTATGGCTGGCGAACCAGAACTCCATCTCGACTTGGTATCGTTCCAGCTGCCCCAACACCACCGGAGCCTGGTCCGCACCGCTCGGCAAAGGCGTTGTGATCAGGTGCAGCAACCAATCGCCAAGCGTATTGATCCAGCCGTTCCAGCCCCGACGATTGCAGCGCCGGGCAATGGCGTCCTCGATGATCGCCGGCGTCGTTGGAAAGCCTTCGCCGGCGGCCCACTCCAGAAGTCCGTGAAGAAAAGTGCCGGGGTTGGGGCCGCGGGGAAAGCGGTGGATATCGCCGCCGGCAGCGACAGCTTCCCTCGGTGCGTCCGGGTCGAGTCGCTCGTCATCGAACAGCTTCTGCGCCTGCGGATTTTCCGGTGCGGTGTCGCTACCCGCATTGAGGCTGTCGCCGAAGCGTAATGCGCTATAGGACGCGATCCACCAGTTTTCACTGGCCTTACGCACGGGCAACAACGGCTCGAGCAGTAACGCGTCGTTGCGGGCGGGCCGGTAGTGTTCGGCGCTGGGCTGCGGCATCTCCAGGCAGCTCACCGCCTGGCTGCCTTGTTGCAGATCTTCCAGCCACCGCCTCAGTCCCATCGACTCGCTCAGCGGCGCGCCTGCGCCGAGCAGATAACCCAGGGCAGACAGATGCAGGATCGATCGGTTGTTGCTGCCGCGCTTGAGATCGGCGACACCCAGCCAACACGCATGTTGCGCGCGCGTGAGCGCCACGTACAGGAGACGCAGATCCTCGGCCAGACGCTCGTCATCGGACTTGATAATCAGCTCGGGGGTAGGCGAGAGACTGATCTGCGCCTGGCCGGTTTCATCGTGGTAATGCAAAGGCAACCGACTGCCGTCGACCGGTTTCGTCGAGCAAATGAACGGCAAGAAGACCAACGGATATTCGAGCCCCTTGGATTTATGGATCGTAACCACTTTGACCAACTGCTCGTCGCTTTCCAGGCGCAGGATTTGTTCTTCTCCCGCTTGCCCGGTCAATGCCAGGTGTTCGCAAAGATATCGGATCAACGCTTGTTCGCCATCCAGCTCGACCGCAGCCTGCTGCAACAGCTCGCACAAGTGCAACAAATTGGTTAGCACGCGCTCACCGTCATCGCGCGTCATCAGCGCCTGGGGCAGTTTGAAATCGTGCAGCAGACGCCTCAGCATGGGCAGCACGCCTTGTGTGCGCCAGACCATCCGATAGCCACGAAATTGCATGACACGACTTTCCCAGGCCAGCTCATCCTGGTTGAGGCGCTCCAACTCTGTCAGTGGCAAATTCAAGGTGATACTGGCCAGCGCTGCCCGCAGCGGTCGCTCGACATCCGGCTCGGCGCAAGCCTTGAGCCAGGTCAGCAGGTCCCGTGCTTCCTGCGAGGCGAAGACCGAGTCCTTGTCCGACAGATACACACTGCGCACACCGCGAGCAGACAACTCGCCTCGCACGGCCTGCGCTTCCTTGCCATCGCGTACCAGAATGGCGATATCGGCCGGCAGGATCCCGCGACGCATTGTTTCTTCCTGGACAAATCCGTCACGCCCCGACTGGCCACCGTTAAGCAGTGCGGTGATTTCACTGGCGCAAGCAGCGGCCATATGCTGTCGATACACCGCGCCGGAAATGGGCTGGTCCGAAGCCAGGTGCCAGATATTCAGGGCTGCCACGGCCTGTCCCGCGACCCGCAAAGACTCCTTGCGTCCTTGGGACTCGACAGGCAGGAACGGCACTGGATTGTTACCCGATGGCTCACGGAACAAGAAAGCCCCCCGCCCCTGCGGACGCGACTCGGCGCTCTGGAAAACATGGTTTACCGCGCTGACCATGGCATGACTGGAACGGAAGTTCGTTCCCAGCGTATGCAACCGGCCAGCCGTGGCTTGCCGGGCGCGCAGGTAGGTATAGATGTCAGCACCGCGAAAAGCATAGATGGCTTGTTTCGGATCACCGATCAGGAAAAGCCCCGTCTCGGGATCATTGTCTCCAATGCGGTAGATGCTTTCGAAGATGCGGTACTGGACCGGATCGGTGTCCTGGAACTCGTCGATCAAAGCGACTGGAAACTGCTCGCGAATCAAGCTCGCCAGGCGCTCCCCGCCCTCAGCCTGCAAAGCCGCGTCCAGGCGCAACAGCATGTCGTCGAAGCCCATCTCCGCCCGGCGACGTTTCTCCGCTTCGAAGCGCGCCCCGACCCACTGCGCGGCATGCTGCAACACTGCGGCCTCGGGGGTGGGCAACGCATCCAGGCTGGCCTTGAGGCTCGACATGGCATCCAGTCCGGGGTGATTGGGCACCTCGCCTTTCCAGGCCTCTGCCATGCCCTCGGGCGTCAATCGCGTGAAGCCGGTGCCGATATCCAGGAGCTCAAGGCTTTCGTCTTCGACCCAGGCGGTAATTTTCTGAAACCACGGCTCGAAGTAACGGGCCTGCATCTTGCGCCCGTCGACGCTTTTGTTGGCAACGCCCTGCTGGCAGATCTCCAATAGCTCCACGGCCCATTGGCGCCAAGGCGCCTTGAGATCGAGCAAGGCGGCGCTGCGTTCCTGCAGGGACGCAGCGATGAGTTCTGCAGGGGCAAGTCCATCGCCATTGCCGCGCGCGCTGGCAAACAACCCTCTGACGCGCGGCAGCAGCGCGGCGGGCCCGCCCCAATGAGTGCGCACCCAGCTCAACGCTTCGCCCTGCATCGAGTAGCAGAACAGTCGCCAGTAGTCGCGCAGCACCTCGCCGAGCAGTTCGCTGTGATCGGTTTCCAAGGTCTGGGTGAACAGGCTGCCGCTGTCGAAAGCGTGCTCGCGCAGCATCCGCTGGCACCAGCTATGGATAGTCGAAACAGCCGCTTCGTCCATCCACTGCGCGGCAATATCGAGCCGGTTCGCACAGGCTGCCCATTGCTCTGAATCGAACTCGTCGCGCAACGCCGTGATCAACGAGTCCGGGGCAGGAATTTCTTCGCGAAAAAACCGCGCCGCCTCTGCCAGGCGCGTGCGGATACGCTCACGCAGTTCCTTGGTGGCGGCGTCGGTAAAAGTCACCACCAGGATTTGCGGAGGCAGGAGCTCGCGACCAAACCGGTTCTCCGGACCGCCATGCCCCAATACCAGGCGCAGGTACAGCGCCGAGATGGTAAAGGTCTTGCCTGTCCCGGCACTGGCTTCGATCAACTGGCTGCCACGTAGCGGAAAGGCCAGGGCCAAAGGGATTTGCCGGCTCATGGACGTCCTTCCTCGGCGGTCAATGAACGCCACGGGGCTTCGATTAGCGGTCGGTAAAGCGCATCGCACCAATCGGGAAATGTTTCGTCAGCCACCAAGGCATCGAAGTCGGCATATTGTCGAGCTAGCGCCGGGCTTTCGCGTCGCTCACCTTCGAACGTCAACCCGTCGCCTTCATAGGCTTTTCGAGCCGCCGCCTCGGCTTTGTCCAGGTCGCCCTGGCCGAGCCAGGCGAAAGCCGTCTTCACCGCTATCGGTAAAGGCTGGCGCATACCGCTCTGCCAGGCTTGCAACAGATCGCCGAGCAGCTTTCGCGCAACCGGCTCCTCAAAAGGCTCCAGTAGTAAACTATCGTCGCTGGCGACCAATGCCGTCGTCATCGAAAGTCCGCTGGCGCAGGCTACGAGATGGTTGACCCAGGGGCGTATCAGGCGATGCCATTTGCGGGTCTTGGTAGAGCCAATGCTGTTCGGGATCGCGGTAATGGCCAGGACTTCACCATCGGATCGCTGGTGCAAGCCGCTGAGCCAACCTTCTACGCTGACATCGTTCAGTTGCAGGCTGACAGGCAACGCGCTTGTCAGCGGGGTTGGCCATAACGCCAGGAGCTGCTGGTAACGCTGGAGCAGGTCAGGCAGCGGCTCTACCAACTCACGCTGCATGCATTCACCAAAACCAGCCATGGGTAACAGGCCGCTGTTCTGTAACCTCCGGGCATGAGCCTCCAAGGCCAGATCCGGTTGATCGAGGCGAACGAGAGCAGCCTCGAGCAGGCTGTCACTCAAGCTGTAGCGCTGCAGGGCATCGAGGACGAAGGGTTCGTCATTGGCCAGCGGAGCTTCAAAGGTCTCGAAAAACACCTTGAGCCGCTGACTGAAGAAATGACGGACAGGGTTGCGTAGGAAGTCCTGCAACTGACCAAGGGCCAAGGGTTCTTCCTGGACGTAGGGGGCCAACATTGGAGGCGTGGCGACCTGGTCGTGGCTATGGTGAAGCGCGCGCCATTCGCTGGCATAGCTGAACAGATCATCGCCCTGATAAAAGTAACGGGCGCTGAACGGTTGTAAAGGATGTTCTTGGGTCAGTGCTTCGAGAAGCTCGCCATCGCTATTGCCATCTGGCAATCGCCAGCCGCTGGCGAGATGGTCACGCAACTGGCCGATCAATACGGATGCAGGCCGCTCGCTGTTGTCACGGATACTGCGGCCGACCCAACTGATATAAAGCTTCTCCCGCGCAGAAAGCAGCGCTTCCAATAACAGGTAGCGGTCGTCCTCACGCCGGGAACGGTCGCCAGGTCGGTAGTCGCTACCCATGAGGTCGAAGTCCAACGGCGGTTGCGCTCGCGGGTAATCACCGTCGTTCATTCCCAACAGGCAGACCAGCTTGAAGGGGATGGCGCGCATCGGCATCAAGGTACAGAAATTGACCGCCCCGGCGAGGAAGCGCTGGGACAATCGCCCCTGATCCAGCCCGGCCAGCCAGGCTTCTCTCACGACCGTCAAAGGCAGCTCGTCATCCAGTCCAACCGAATCGCAGGTTTCCAGCCAGGTTTCACGCAGGTCCTCCAGTTGGGCCAGCAAGTAGTCGTCATGTTCGTTGCTCGCCAAGAAGAACAACTGCATTAAATCATGCAGACGCGCGCCCCAATCCTGGGGTGACGCCGGTTGGCTAAGCTCTTGATGGGCGACCTCAAGCGCGTCCAGCAGAGCAACCAGCGGACCGATCAATGCGGCGTCAAGGCCGCCGATTTCGTCATAGGGCTCAATGTCCTCGTAAGCCTGCGAGGTGCCGACCGCGTATCCCAGCAACATGCGACGCAGGCCAAAACGCCAGCTGTTCTGTTCAAGCTCCGCAGGCAACCCCAACCCGGCACGATGCTCGGCGCTCATTCCCCAGCGGATGCCGGCTCCCTCGATCCAGCGGTGCAGTGTCGGCAAGTCAGCCTCGTCAATGCCGAACCGCTCGCGCAATGCCGGGACATCCAGCAAATCAAGGATTTCGCTGACCGGGAAGCGACTATCAGGCAGCTTGAGCAAATGCTCGACGGCGATCAACAGCGGGTCGCGTCCACGCTGGCCCTGGTCGGTCAGCGTGAATGGAATGAAACGAGGGTCGGTCCTGTCGAGCTGACCGAATACTGCCCGGATATGCGGCGCATAACTGTCGATGTCCGGGACCATGACGATGATATCCCGTGGGCGCAGGGTCGGGTCCTTGCTGAAATGGGCGAGCAACTGATCATGAAGGATTTCAACTTCGCGCTGGGCGCTGTGGGCAATATGAAAACGGATCGATCCGTCTCGCTCGGTATCGACCGCTGGCCAGTGCTCCCGGGTTTCGTCCAAGGGACGCAATTCGAGGATGTCATCCTGCAGCTGGCTGAGAAGGGTCGTGGGATCACTCTCGCTGAACAAATCGATCCGTCCCTCGCGAAATACCGAACGATAGGTGTTTGGATCGTCATAACTGTCGAGGAGGTTGATGTAGTCACGCCCTTGCTTCCCCCAGGCCGCCAAAAGCGGATGAGCGTGCTGATGCAAAGTTTGCGGGTCGAGGATTTCTGGCATGCCGGTCTTGCGCGCCTGCCGCTTGTATTGATGGCGAAGCAAATCCTTGTCGGCCACGATGTCAGCCCAATGGTGGCGGCACGGGTTGTGAACACACAACAGAACCTGGCTGAATCGTGACAGACCGGCGAGAGCCTCGAGAGCTTGTGCTGGCAACGAGGAGATGCCGAAGACTATTACCCGCGCAGGCAGACCTTGGGGAGCGACATCCAGGCCATTGATTCGCTCGATATAGCGTTGATGGACCCCTGCTCGGCTTTGAGCCATGCCCTTCTCACCCACATCCAGCAACAAGGCCCGCCACAACTCCGCTTGCCAACAATTTGCCGGAGCAAGCAGCTTGGCTTCACCACGGACGCTTCGCGTCTGATGTCGTCCCTGCGCCCAGTCTTCAAGCCAGTCGGCCCGGTACACCTGATATTGATCGAACAGATCGGCCAGGCGCTCAGACAGTTGGTATCGCTTGCGCAAATCCGTGTCATGGGTAAGAAAACGTCGCAGGGGTTCGAAATGGGGCTGTTCGATCAATTGCGGAAGGAGGCGCATCAGCCTCCACGTGAGCGGAGCCTTGTCCAGCAGCGACTTGGCCGGAATTTCGTCACGGCCAAGTACCATCCGATAGAGCTGCCACATAAAGCTGCCGGGCAACTGCACATCAATGGCAGCCGCAATACCGCAACCGCCCGTGTCATCGTCCTGGGGATCTTCTGCCAGTGCCAACTTCAGCCATTGGGCAATGCCGTTGCTTTGTACCAGCGCGATTTCATTCTCAAGAGGCCTCAGCGGATAACGCCGCATCAGGCTGATTACCAGGCTGCGCAGCTCATCGAGGCGATTCCCATGGACCACCATGAAAGCAGGGGTGAGGGACGTCGCGTCTGGCATAAGGGCATCCTTGAAAAGTGCAAAAGCTAGGGCAGAACCTTAGCACTGTCGGGTGGCTGTGACAGCCAGGACCTGTCCGTGTCTGTCGTAAGAACTTTCCTGCAGGCAAAACAAAACCCCTACCTGCGTCAGCAGATAGGGGTTTCGGAATTTAATCTTGACGATGACCTACTCTCACATGGGGAAACCCCACACTACCATCGGCGATGCATCGTTTCACTGCTGAGTTCGGGATGGGATCAGGTGGTTCCAATGCTCTATGGTCGTCAAGAAATTCGGGTACCGAGTCGTGGCCGGCTGGCCTCGCTTCAGCAAATTGGGTATGTGATAGCTTCGGTGTTTTTGTGAGATTCGAACTTTCGGTTCGTTTCGTCTTCACACACCGCAATCTGGCGCCCTGCATGCAGGATCAGCAAATTGCTTGGGTGTTATATGGTCAAGCCTCACGGGCAATTAGTACAGGTTAGCTCAACGCCTCACAGCGCTTACACACCCTGCCTATCAACGTCGTAGTCTTCGACGGCCCTTCAGGGGACTCAAGGTCCCAGTGAGATCTCATCTTGAGGCAAGTTTCCCGCTTAGATGCTTTCAGCGGTTATCTTTCCCGAACATAGCTACCCGGCAATGCCACTGGCGTGACAACCGGAACACCAGAGGTTCGTCCACTCCGGTCCTCTCGTACTAGGAGCAGCCCCTCTCAAATCTCAAACGTCCACGGCAGATAGGGACCGAACTGTCTCACGACGTTCTAAACCCAGCTCGCGTACCACTTTAAATGGCGAACAGCCATACCCTTGGGACCGGCTTCAGCCCCAGGATGTGATGAGCCGACATCGAGGTGCCAAACACCGCCGTCGATATGAACTCTTGGGCGGTATCAGCCTGTTATCCCCGGAGTACCTTTTATCCGTTGAGCGATGGCCCTTCCATACAGAACCACCGGATCACTAAGACCTACTTTCGTACCTGCTCGACGTGTCTGTCTCGCAGTCAAGCGCGCTTTTGCCTTTATACTCTACGACCGATTTCCGACCGGTCTGAGCGCACCTTCGTACTCCTCCGTTACTCTTTAGGAGGAGACCGCCCCAGTCAAACTACCCACCATACACTGTCCTCGATCCGGATAACGGACCTGAGTTAGAACCTCAAAGTTGCCAGGGTGGTATTTCAAGGTTGGCTCCACGCGAACTGGCGTCCACGCTTCAAAGCCTCCCACCTATCCTACACAAGCAAATTCAAAGTCCAGTGCAAAGCTATAGTAAAGGTTCACGGGGTCTTTCCGTCTAGCCGCGGATACACTGCATCTTCACAGCGATTTCAATTTCACTGAGTCTCGGGTGGAGACAGCGCCGCCATCGTTACGCCATTCGTGCAGGTCGGAACTTACCCGACAAGGAATTTCGCTACCTTAGGACCGTTATAGTTACGGCCGCCGTTTACCGGGGCTTCGATCAAGAGCTTCGCGTTAGCTAACCCCATCAATTAACCTTCCGGCACCGGGCAGGCGTCACACCCTATACGTCCACTTTCGTGTTTGCAGAGTGCTGTGTTTTTAATAAACAGTCGCAGCGGCCTGGTATCTTCGACCGGCGTGGGCTTACGCAGCAAGTGCTTCACCCTCACCGGCGCACCTTCTCCCGAAGTTACGGTGCCATTTTGCCTAGTTCCTTCACCCGAGTTCTCTCAAGCGCCTTGGTATTCTCTACCCAACCACCTGTGTCGGTTTGGGGTACGGTTCCTGGTTACCTGAAGCTTAGAAGCTTTTCTTGGAAGCATGGCATCAACCACTTCGTCACCCAAAGGGTAACTCGTCATCAGCTCTCGGCCTTGAGATCCCGGATTTACCTAAGATCTCAGCCTACCACCTTAAACTTGGACAACCAACGCCAAGCTGGCCTAGCCTTCTCCGTCCCTCCATCGCAATAACCAGAAGTACAGGAATATTAACCTGTTTTCCATCGACTACGCTTTTCAGCCTCGCCTTAGGGACCGACTAACCCTGCGTCGATTAACGTTGCGCAGGAAACCTTGGTCTTTCGGCGTGGGTGTTTTTCACACCCATTGTCGTTACTCATGTCAGCATTCGCACTTCTGATACCTCCAGCAAGCTTCTCAACTCACCTTCACAGGCTTACAGAACGCTCCTCTACCGCATCACTTGCGTGATACCCGTAGCTTCGGTGTATGGTTTGAGCCCCGTTACATCTTCCGCGCAGGCCGACTCGACTAGTGAGCTATTACGCTTTCTTTAAAGGGTGGCTGCTTCTAAGCCAACCTCCTAGCTGTCTAAGCCTTCCCACATCGTTTCCCACTTAACCATAACTTTGGGACCTTAGCTGACGGTCTGGGTTGTTTCCCTTTTCACGACGGACGTTAGCACCCGCCGTGTGTCTCCCATGCTCGGCACTTGTAGGTATTCGGAGTTTGCATCGGTTTGGTAAGTCGGGATGACCCCCTAGCCGAAACAGTGCTCTACCCCCTACAGTGATACATGAGGCGCTACCTAAATAGCTTTCGAGGAGAACCAGCTATCTCCGAGCTTGATTAGCCTTTCACTCCGATCCACAGGTCATCCGCTAACTTTTCAACGGTAGTCGGTTCGGTCCTCCAGTTAGTGTTACCCAACCTTCAACCTGCCCATGGATAGATCGCCCGGTTTCGGGTCTATTCCCAGCGACTAGACGCCCTATTAAGACTCGCTTTCGCTACGCCTCCCCTATTCGGTTAA